>NZ_WMBA01000009.1 GCF_009707865.1 Amycolatopsis pithecellobii | reverse complement strand
AGGGGAGCCCCGCGCGGGTTCGGCGGCCGATCGGGGGTTCGGGTGGTGGGAAGTGGGGATCAATGTCGAGGGCTCCCGCACGAGATTGGCGCAGGTTTGACACACTTGATGGCAGGCTGGATGTCAGCCGAGCAGCTTCACCAGGCTCGAAAAGATCGCCGGAACCCGGCTGTGAGACGGTTGCGCGCCACCAACTCACCAGGTGGCCTCCGGACCGTTCCGGATCGAGCACGTAACAGGCTTCACCACCAGGAGGTCGAGTGACGTCGAGGACACAGCCCGCGACGCCTGGCGAATACACCGGCGAGCAGGGCTCACCGGGACAAGCGCCGTACTACCCGCAAGCGGCGCCCGCCCTCAACGGGCACGCCTCACTCGACGAGTTACACGAGACGATGCGCCGCATCGCCGGCAACGTGGAACGCGTGCTCGTCGGCAAGCCCGACGTCGTGCGCGTCGCGCTCGTCACGCTGCTCGCCGAGGGCCATCTGCTGGTCGAGGACGTGCCCGGGGTCGGCAAGACGTCGCTGGCCAAGGCGCTCGCCCGGTCCATCGACTGCACCGTCAGCCGCATCCAGTTCACGCCCGACCTGCTGCCCAGCGACGTCACCGGGGTGTCGATCTACAACCGGCAGACCGGCGACTTCGAGTTCCGGCCAGGCCCGGTGTTCGCGAACATCGTGGTCGGGGACGAGATCAACCGTGCCTCACCGAAGACGCAGTCGGCGCTCCTGGAATGCATGGAGGAGCAGCAGGTCACGGTCGACACCACGACCTACACCCTCGACGACCCGTTCATGGTCATCGCGACGCAGAACCCGATCGAGATGGAGGGCACCTACGCCCTGCCGGAGGCGCAGCGTGACCGGTTCACCGCGCGCGTTTCGATCGGCTACCCCGACCAGCAGGCCGAACTGGCGATGGTCGACGAGCACTCGGGCCACAACCCGCTGCGGGAACTGGAGCCGGTGTCGGACGCGGCGACCGTGATGCGGTTGATCCGCCAGGTGCGCGCGGTGCACATCGCGCCCGAGGTGCGCCGCTACGCCGTGGATGTGGTCGCCGCGACCCGCCAGGTACCGGAGATCCGGCTCGGCGCGTCCCCACGGTCGACCCTGCAGTTCGTGCGGGCCGCCCGAGCGCAGGCGGCGTTGTCGGGCCGGGACTTCGTGGTCCCCGACGACCTGCACGCGGTGGCGATCCCGGTGCTCGCGCACCGGCTGGTGCTGACCACCGAGGCCCATGCCGCGCGCCGTTCGGCCACCGACGTGGTGCGGTCGGTGCTGCACCGGGTGCCGGTGCCGCAGGGCGGTCCCGCGCTCAACGGCCAACCCCGCCGGTAGCCGGCGATGCTGCGGTCGCTGTCGGGGCTGACCACACGGGGCCGGTGCCTGCTCGCCGCCGGGGTCGCGGCCGCGGTGTGTGCGGTGGTGCTCAACGAGCGCGACCTGCTGCGTGTCGCGGTGTTCGTGGTGGCGCTGCCGTTGGTGGTCGCGTTGTTCATCGCGGCGTCGCGGGTGCGGATCGGCGCGTCCCGGCGGATGCTGCCGGACCGGGTCGCCGCCGGGTCCGCAGGCGAGGTCGAACTTGCCTTGTGGCGCAACGGGAAACTGCCCGCCGGCGAGGTGCTCCTCGAGGACGGTGTGCCGTACGCGCTCGGGTCGCGGCCGCGGTTCGTCGTGGAGCGGCTGCCGAACGGGAAAGTAGTGGCGCTGCGGTACCCGATCCAGCCGATGCTGCGGGGGATCCAGCAGATCGGCCCGCTGCGCGCGACGCTGACCGACCCGTTCGGGCTGTGCGAGTTCGACCGGGAGCTCATCGGGCACACCCGGCTGGTCGTGGTGCCCAGGGTCGTCGGGTTTCGGGGGCTGCCCAACGGCAGCGGGCTCGGTGCGGGTGAGGACGGCAGCGCCCGGTTGCACGCGGGCCAGGGTGAGACGGACGTGATCGTGCGGCAGTACCGCCAGGGCGATGATCTGCGGAAGGTGCACTGGCGCTCGACGGCGCGGCGAGACGAGATGATGGTGCGGGTCGAGGAACGCCCGTGGCGTGGCGGCACGACGGTGTTGCTGGACCACCGGGCGGCCGCGCATCACGGCACCGGCCCGGGGGCGAGCCTGGAGTGGGCGGTGTCCTTGGCCGCCAGCGTGTGCCTGCATGTGCGCAAGGCCGGGCACCGGGTGCGGCTGGTCACCGAGCACGGCAAGGTGCTGGCCGACGCGCCGGGCGATGGCGGGGAGGGTTACGACAACGTCATCCTGGACGCGCTGGCCGCGCTGCAGCCCGCCCATCAGCGGGACCTGACGACCGGCCATGACCCGGCCCAGGGGCGGGAGCTGATCGCGATCCTCGGCACGGTGAGCAACGATGCGGTGAACGAGCTGGCGAGGTTCCGGCCGCGCGGCACCCGCAGTCTCGCGGTGCTGCTGGACACCCCGGCGTTCGCGAGCGGAGTGACCGCGCCGGACAAGCGGGCCGCCGCCACGGAGGAGTCGGCCGCCCTGCTGCGCGCCGCGGGCTGGGGCGTCGTGATCGCGGACCCGGCCACGCCGATGCCCCAGGTATGGGCGGAACTATGCCGCACAACCGCCGGCAACGGCGCCCTCATCGGCGGTGCGCCATGATCGGAACGCTGCCTCGCGCCACTTCCGGTGGCGCAGCACAGCCTGAGGCGCGCGCGACTGCGCCAAAGCCCGCCGCGCCTGGAATGGCGCCGCACCACCGGGCCCAGCCACTGACCGGTCAGCAGCACACCATCGCCGTGCTCGGCACCACACCCGCGGCCCGAACGACGCCGCACCCCTGCACCCAGTCACCGGCCGGTCAGCAGCGCACCGCCACCCCGGTCGTCGGGCTGGCCCAGCTCGTCGTGCTCCTGTTGCTGATCACCGGGGTGTTCACCGGCACCGGCATCCTCTCGATCATCCCGGGCCCGGCCGCGTTCTCCGAGCTGAACGATGTGCTGCTCGCCGCGTTCGATCAGATCCGCACCGGGCTGCCACCGGTCGACCCGACCCCGCCGATCCTGTGCCTGGTCACCATCGCGATCGGCATGGTCGCGGTGCTCGTCGACACCCTCGCGGTCGCCGCGTCCGCCCCCGCCGCGACCGGGCTGGTACTGCTGTGCGTGTACGCGGTCCCGGCCTCTCTTTCCGACTCGATGCTGCCGTGGTGGACGTTCCTGCTCGGCGCGTCCGCGTTCGCCGGGCTGCTCGCGGTCGACGGCAATCACCGGCACCGCCGCTGGCGCAACCGGGACGCACCCGGCCTCGGCACCTCGCCGGCGACCGCTGCCGCGCCGGTCGCCGTCGTCGCGCTCGCCTTGGTGTGCGGGTTGCTGGCCGGCTCCGTGATCACCGCTGTCGGCACAGTCGGACGGCTGCCCGGCAGCGGTCACAACGGGCAGGGTTCAGGCTCCGGCGGTCTCGGCGTCAACCCGTTCACGTCGCTGCGCGGCATGCTCGACCAGGGCAATGCGGTCGACCTGTTCCGCGTGCGGGGTCTCGGTAACGACAAGCGCCTGCTGCGGGCGTTCACGTTGGACACCTACCGGCCCAACCAAGGCTGGAGCCTGCCGGACGGGCCGATGCCGGCCGGGTATCCGGCGAACCAGACGCTGCCGGCCGCCCCCGGTGACGACGGGGACGGCGAGTCCCGCCAGATCCAGATCGAGCCGGTGAACTGGGTGGACGTGTGGCTGCCGGTGTACGGCCAGCTGCGCGGTCTCCAAGGTGTGATGCCCGGCTGGTACTACGACCCGGCCAGCGGCGCGGTGTTCAGCGAGCGCAAACAGCATGTGCAGCCCTACACCGAGGCCGCCTCGCTGGCCGAGCCGTCGAGGGCCCAGCTGGCGGCCGTGTCCCGCGCCCCGCAGGCCCCGCCCGCCTACAGCCAGATCAGCGGCGTCGACCCGCGCGTGGTCGCGCTGACCCAGCAGCTCACCGCCAACGCGGCGACCCCGTTCGACAAGGCCAACGCGATCTGGCGGTACTTCACCGCCGAGAACGGTTTCACCTACGACACGCGGACGGCCGCGGCCACCGATTCCGACGCGCTCGCCGACTTCCTGCTCAAGGGCAAGCGCGGATTCTGCGAACAGTTCGCGTCGGCGATGGCGGTCATGCTGCGGGTACTGCACCTGCCGTCGCGAGTGGCGGTGGGGTTCACCACCGGTTACGCCGACGGCGACTACCGCATGATCACCTCACAGGACGCGCACGCCTGGGTCGAGGTGTACTTCGGGAGCGAGCTCGGCTGGGTGAGCTTCGACCCGACGCCCCGCTCGGACGGGCGCGGCTACGTGCCGCCGTACCTGGAGTCAACGGGCACGCCGACCGGTCCGTCCTCTTCGGACAGTCAGGAAGTGCCGAGCGTCTCGACCACGCACGTCGCGCCGAGCGGTGCGCCGAGCGCGCAGGGCGAGGCGGCCGGCTCGGGCGACGGTACGCAGGCGGCGCCGGGTTCGGCACCGGACTGGACCGGCTGGATCGCACTCGGGATCGTGCTGGTGGCGATCGGGCTGACGGCCGCGGCGTTCTTCGGCGCCCGGCTCGCCCGCAACCGGATCCGCTGGCTGCCGCTCGCCGCGGCCGGGGCGTGGCTGCTGGCGGTGTTGCTGAGCGCGTGGCTGATCCACTGGTCGCTCTCGCTGGTGTTGCTCGTGCTCGCCGCGGTGGCGCTGGCGCCCGCGATCGTGCGGGAGATCCACCGGCGCCGGCGCTGGCAGGCGATCACGTCACGTGATCCGGGCGCGGCCGACGCGGCGTGGGCGGAACTGCTCGACGAGTGCGCGGATCGCGGGCTGCCGATCCCGCCGTCGGACACGGTGCGGGTGGCGGCGCAGAAGGTGGCGCAGCAGCATCATCTGGACCAGACCGGTCAGGAGAGCCTGCGCACCGTGGTCGGGGTGGTGGAGCGGTCGTGGTACTCGCCTGACGACGGTGAGGACCCGCGATTCGTCCCGGCCTTCGAAGGCGTGCGGGAAAGCTTGCGACGCAACGCACCCATGTCGTGGCGAGGCCGACTGTTCCCGCGCTCGGTCTTCCGCCGGAAGAAGTAGCGCGAACGATCAGGTCCTGCCTGCAACCCCGGCAGGCAGGACCTGATCGTTCGGTTACTGGTCTTCGAAGCGCTGGCGGAAGCGTTCTTCCATGCGCTGGGTGAAGGAGCTTTTCGCCTTCGGCTGCCCGCTCTGGGCACCCTTGGCGCCCGCCGGGCCGCGTCCGCCCATCACGGCGAGCACCACGCCGAAGAACATCACCAGGAACCCGAGCACACTCGCAAGGGGAATCTCGGCGACCCACAGCGCCCGCACCATCACGCCCACCACGAGCAGCGCGACTCCGATGACGAACAGCGCGATCCCCTGGATTCGGCGGCGGCGCGCGGGCCGGCGGAACCGGGCCCCCCGTACCGTTGATGCGAACTTGGGGTCCTCGGCATAGAGCTCGCGCTCGATCTGATCGAGCAGCCGCTGCTCATGCTCGGAGAGTGGCATGCTTTCCTCCTCCGGCACAGCTGTCACGGGCGCCGGGCCGCGCAACGTCCTGGACCCAACAATCACACCCCGACCGGGGTGTCTCCCGTCCAGGATACGAGTCCCGCGCTCGGACGACTACCCGATCTCACCGGGAAGCTGTGCCCCGTTCGGTTCCTTGTGTCGTTCGTGCAAGCTCACCTGTCACGTCGGGCCTTGGCGCTGCGGTTCAGCCGGGCCCGGCGCCAGCAGTGATGCCGGCCGGATGGCCGCGGCGCCGAACTTCGATCGGGCGACGTCGGCCGCGACCTCGGCGTCACGCCAGCGCGCCCCGCCCGCCTCGAACGCCAGCTGCTCGGGCGTGTCGGCTCCGGACAGTCCCTCGACCCGTACGCCGAGTAACCGGATTTCGGCGCCCGAAACCGCTTCGGTCAGCAAGGCGACCGCCGTCGAGTGGATCACCCGCGCGACGTCGGTGGCCGAAGCGAGAGTCCGGGCCCGGGTGATCGTGCGGAAGTCGGCGAAGCGGACCTTGATCGACACCGTCCGGCCGCGCACCTGCCGTGACCGGAGACTGGCCGCGACGCGCTCGGACAGCCGCAGCAGCTCCCGCTCCAGCAACCGGCGGTCGCGCTGATCGGTATCGAAGGTGTGCTCGGCGCCGATCGACTTGTCGGGGCTGTCGGTGACCACGGCACGGTCGTCGCGGCCGTTGGCGAGCGCGTGCAGATGCTCGGCCGCGGCGTTGCCGACCGCGCGGCGCAGCCGGGGCAACGGTGCGGCGGCGACCTCCGCGATCGTAGTGAGCCCGAGGCGCCGCAGGCTTTCCTCGGTGCGCTTGCCGACGCCCCACAGCGCCGAGATCGGGAGCGGGTGCAGGAATGCCAGGGTTTCGGCCACCGGCACCACGACGACGCCGTCCGGTTTCGCCATCCCGGACGCGAGCTTCGCGACGAACTTGACCCCGGCGACGCCGACCGAGCAGGTGATGCCGTGCTCGGCCCGTACCCGTTCGCGGACCAGCTCGGCCAGCTCCACCGGGGTTGCCTTGAGGCGGCGCAGCGCTCCGCTGACGTCGAGGAACGCCTCGTCGAGGCTCATCGGCTCGACGAGCGGGGTCAGCTCACGGAAGATCGCCATCACGCCACGGGAAACCTCGCCGTAGAGGCCGTGGGTCGGCGGGAGGAACACCGCGTGCGGGCACAGCCGCCGCGCGACCGACGCCGGCATCGCGGCATGCACGCCGAACTCGCGCGCCGGGTAGTTCGCCGACGTGACCACCGAGCGCGGCCCGCTACCCGCCACGATCACGGGCTTGTCCGCCAGCTCCGGCCGGGTGCGCAACTCGACCGCAGCGAAGAAGGCGTCCATGTCCACATGCAGCAGACCGCAGCCCACGTCATCCGGCGCCCGCTGCGGCGACACCCGGAATCGCTCATGCCCGGCGGGCAGGGCGGAGTTTCTTCCCATCGAGGCCAGAGCCTACGGCGTGGCTACGACAGTTTCGCCGAAGGACGCGAACGCGCCGGCGCCCCGCGTCACTGGGCCTTGCGGGCCAGGGCGTGCAACCGCGAGGCGACGTCCCGCAACGGCGAGACCATGCTCGCCGCCGTCTCGAAATCCGTCAGTTCGTCGGCACTGTACTGGGCGGCTTCGGCTTCGCCGAGCGAATCGCTCACCACGCCGTCGCCTTGCAGGAGCGCCACCTCCAGGCCCGCGGTCTCCAGCAGCGCCTGCAAGCCCGCGCTGTCGAAACGGCGCAGCAGGTTCTCGGCCTCCTCGGGCAGGATGCCGTCGGCGCCGGTGAGCAGGTGCCGCGCCTCGCCGAGGCGTCCGCTGAGCGCCCGGTGCAGCACCGCGGCGAAGCGGTTGGCCGTCAGCACCGACACCGCACCGCCCGGGGCGACGGTCGTGGCGAGCGCCGCGACGGCCCGTGCCGGGTCGTCGACGACTTCGAGCAAACCGTGTGCCAGCACCAGGTCCGCCGATCCGGCCGGCACGCGCGCGGTGAGCGCGTCAGTGTCGTCGGCCACGACGTCGATGCGGTCGGACACGCCGGTTTCCTCCGCACGACGCCGCAGTGTGGCCAGCGCGTTCTGGTTCGGCTCGACCATGGTCACCGCGCAGCCCGCCGCGGCCAGGGGGACGGCCCACACCCCGGTCCCGCCACCGACGTCGACCACGCGCGGTTCGGCCTTGCCCTGCGCCCGGACACGCGCGACCTCGTCCTCGAGGACGCGCCACACCGCGTTCGAGCCGCGTGCCGCCCCGATCTCCGTTCGCATGGTGGGACAGCGTACTTTGCCGTCGCGCCGGCGCGCTTCCGGTCGGCCCGGTTACCCCGACAGCGGGCGCGACCGCCGAGCGCGCCCGGCTACTCTCGGGGTCGTGCACACGGTCGCCGTACTCAGCCTCAAGGGAGGCGTCGGCAAAACGACGGTCGCGCTGGGGATCGCCTCGGCCGCGATGCGCAGGGGTATCCGGGCGCTGGTGGCCGATCTCGATCCGCAGGGCAACGCCACCGCGTCACTCGACCCGCCGTTCACCGACGCGACCCTCGCCGACGTGCTGGAGACACCGGACCGGGACGTGCTCGCGCGCGCCATCGCCCCCAGCGTGTGGAGCGAGGACGTCGAAGTGCTGGTCGGCGCCGAGGAACTGGAGGCGCTCAACGAGCCCGGCCCCGACGAGCACCGCCTGATGAGCTTGTCCCGCGCGCTCGACGAGCTGCAGGACGCCCCGCCCCACGGCAAGCCGTACGACCTGGTGATCCTGGACTGCCCGCCGTCGCTGGGGCGGCTGACGAAGTCGGCGCTGGTCGCGGCGGACAGCGCGCTTCTGGTCACCGAGCCGACGATGTACGCCGTCGCCGGGGCGCAGCGGGCACTCGAGGCGATCGAGCAGATCCGCGACGAGCACAACCAGGACCTGCGCGCGGCCGGGGTGCTGGTGAACCGGCTGCGTCCGCGTTCGCACGAGCACCAGTTCCGCATCGCCGAGCTGCGCGAGTCCTTCGGCGCGCTGGTGATGCCGACCGCCATCCCCGACCGGCTCGCGATCCAGCAGGCACAGGGCGCCTGCAGCCCGATCCACGAGTGGCATTCGCCCGGCGCGCAGGAGATCGCGCTGACGTTCAACATGGTGCTGGCCAAGATCCTGCGGTCCAACCGGGCCGGCCGCCACCGCATCGACCGCGACGAGACCGCGGCCGAGACCACGGGTCCCATCGAGCCGATCCGCACCGATGCCCGAAGGTGACACCGTCTTCCTCACCGGCAAGCTGCTCGACCGCGCGCTCGCCGGAAGGACGTTGTCGCGCACCGACTTCCGCCATCCCGCACTCGCCACCGCCAACCTGACCGGCAGCAAGGTGCTGGGGGTGCGAACCGTGGGCAAGCACCTGTTCACCCGCTTCGCCGGGGAACTGAGCCTGCACAGCCACCTCAAGATGGACGGTGCGTGGGAGGTCTACCGGGCCGGCGCAAGGTGGCGGCATCCCGCGCACCACGTGCGGGTCGTGCTGGCCGACGCACAGGTGCAGGCGGTCGGTTTCCGGTTGCATGATCTCGAACTGCTGCCGACCGGCGAGGAGTCCCGGCTGGTCGGGCATCTCGGCCCGGATCTGCTGGATCCACAGTGGACAGACGAGCACACGGCGCGCGCCGTCGCCGCACTCGCCGCCGATCCCGGCCGCGAACTCGGACTCGCCTTGCTGGATCAGTCGGTCATGGCAGGTCTCGGAAACTTGTATAAATGCGAAATCTGCTTCCTGCTCCATGTCACGCCATGGGTTCCGGTGTCCGAAGTGGACAGCGGGCGGGCCGTGGCGCTGGCGCGCAAGCTGTTGCAGGCCAACGCATGGCGGCACGAGCAGGTCACCACCGGCGACCTCGCCCGTGGCCGCCGGAACTGGGTCTACGGCCGCACGAGGGCCGGCTGCCACCGCTGCGGCGGGCCGGTACGGGTCGGCACCCAGGGCACCGACGTGCACCGGCGGCCCACCTGGTACTGCCCGCGCTGCCAACGCGGACCCGCCCCCTCGCAATAAATGATGTTGCGGCGCCGCCCCGTGTCGGCATAACTTGGGCGGTACACGGGAAAGGAGGTGGTCCTGAGTTGAATATTTACAGGACTCGTGAGGTGGCTGTCCGCTAGCGGACGAAGCTGCACCAAGCTCGTGACGGCGGCAAACCGTCGCGAAGTGCCGCGCCCCCGTTGACGCCGCCGGCGCCCGGGGCCGCGACAGGACAGTGGAGGCCTGAGCGAATACCAGGCAGTCACCGGACCCCCGGCGTCCCGAGCATGGTCCGGCTCGGGCCGGCAACGGCTGACGACGTTGCCGGAGCATGCGCCGGGGGTTTCCTGTCCCCTGCCGCGGTAACGAGTGGCACGGTATTGCTCCGATCCAGTGAGTGGCCACGACTTCGACGGGATGTATGCGCGATCCTCGATAAGTCAGGTCCCCGACGGCGGAGGTGCGCTCATGAACAGCGAACAGACGGTCCCGGCTCCCGGCTGCTGCGGGAACAGCTGCGGCAGCTGCTCCGGCCCCGGCTGCGGCTGTTGCTCGGGCTGCGAATAGACCTGCTGGCAGAAAACAGATTCTGCCGTGGCTGCCGCCGGATTGGTAACGAACGGCACAGTATCGTAAGGCTCTTGCCGCAATTACCCAGGTGAACGCGGCATTGCGGGCTAGGCTGCTCCATGTGCTGCAGCCCGCATACCCCGTCAGGACGCCCCGGCTGAACCTGCGGCCGTTCGTCGCCTCGGACACCGCCGCGTTCAACGCGATCTACACCCATCCGGAGCTGGTGCGGCACCTGGCGTGTGGGCGGCTCGACCGGGCCGGTGTCCAGGCGCTACTGGCGTGCAAGGCGCAGCGCACCGGACTCACCGAGCCAGGCCAGACGCTGTCGCTGGCGATGGTGCTCGTCGACACCGGGGAGGTCGTCGGGGACGCCTCACTGGGCTGGGTGCGCGCCGAGCACGACGTCGGCGAGCTGGTCATCGTGCTGCATCCCCGGCATCAGGGCAAGGGCTACGCGGCCGAGGCCGGGATCGCAATTCTGCGGCTGGGGTTCGAAGGGCTCGACCTGCACCAGGTCTTCGGCGTGTGCGCCACCCGCGACATCGCGTCCGCCTCCCTCATGGAGGGTCTCGGCATGCAGCCCGACCCGGCGCTGCGCGAACGCGAACAGCTCGAGCGGAAGTGGCCCGACGAGCTGGTCTACTCCCTGCTGGCACTGGACTGGCGAAGCCGCGCGAAGATGTAGACGTGCTCTTCGAGAAGCTGATCCGCCCCGCGCTCTACCGGCTGTCCGGTGCCGACCCCGAAACCGTGCACGAGCGGACGGTGCGGGCATTGAGCCTGCTGCCGGAGAAACCGCCGCTGCTGCGCGGCATCTACGCCGCCGACGACCCGGCCACGGTGTTCGGCCTGCGTTTCCCCAACCGGGTGGGACTCGCCGCCGGCATGGACAAGGATGGCCGCGCTCTGCACGCGTGGCCGGCGCTCGGCTTCGGTTTCGTCGAAGTGGGCACGGTCACCCGGCTCGCCCAGCCGGGGAACCCGAGGCCGCGCCTGTTCACCCTCGCGGACAACGACGCGGTGATCAACCGGATGGGGTTCAACAACTCCGGCGCCGACGCGCTCGCGGCCCGGCTCGCCGCCCGGGGAAAACCCGCTGTGCCACTGGGTATCAGCATCGGTAAGTCCAAAGTGGTCCCACTCACCGAAGCCGTCGAGGACTACCGGTACTCGCTGCGCACGCTGTATCCGTACGCGGACTACTTCGCGGTGAACGTCAGCTCCCCCAACACACCCGGCTTGCGCGAACTGCAGGACAAGTCGGCGCTTTCCGAGCTGCTGAGCGAACTCCGGCGTACCTCGGCGGAGCTCGGCACCACCCCGCTGCTGGTGAAGGTCGCACCCGACCTGACCGACAGCGCGCTCGCCGAACTGCTCGAGGTATGCGACTCCCACGGCGTGGCCGGGGTGATCGCGACCAACACCACCTTGTCCCGCAACGGTTTGACCGGGCCGGAGGCGGCCACCGGCGCCGAGACCGGTGGCCTGTCCGGGCGCCCGCTGACCCAGCGGGCCCGCGAGGTGGTGCGGTTCATCCACACCCACACCGAAGGCAGGCTCCCGATCATCGGCGTCGGCGGTGTCCTTTGTGGACTCGACGCGCGCGGGTTGCTGGACGCGGGCGCAAGTCTCGTCCAGGTCTATACCGGTTTCGCGTTGAAAGGGCCGGGGCTGATCCGGGAGATCAACCGGACATTGGCCGGGTGGCGGTGAGGTAACGCAGGTACGCCCGCCAGTCGCCGAACTCCGTGATGTCACGGGCATCCGGCGCTGTGGGCTCGATGCAGTGCACGCCCATCGCGGTGCTGCCGTCCGCGAGTTCGATCTCCGCCATGGCCAGTGGCGCGGCCAGCCCGGACCGGAAGGAACTCAGCCCGGCCGGGGAGATCGTCCACCGTTCACCGGTGAGCGCGGCTCCTGCCGCGGCCGGGATGATGGCGGGTTCCGGCGGGCTCGCCGGCAACGCGACCATCCGGTATCGCTCGGCCGTCAGGACCTGGTCGCGAAACCGCGCGCCGAGCCGCACGAGCTGCGAGTTGAGCGGCTGGCCGCGCAGGTGCGCACCGAACACGATGAGGTGCCGGGTAGGGGTTTCTGAGCTGCTCACCGTTGAGGAAGGCGGCGATGTCGAGTGCGACCTGGTCCTCGAACGCTTTCGCGACAACGCTTATCCCCGCGACGGTGGCGACGGGCAGGCCGGGCAGTTCGGTGAGATCGCCGGTCGCCGGCAGCAGGAGCGCGTCGTAGCCGGTGAGGGTTCCGGCGGTCTCGACGCACGCACCGGCGGCGAGCAGATCCCCGGCGGCCTTGCGCAACACCGGGTCTGTGCCGGCGGAAATCGCCAGCCGGGGGCGTTCCCCGGCCGACAGCCGCACCGATGACGGCCAGCCGCAGCTGCCCGGGTCGCATGCGGTCAGTGCCTGCTGGCCCTCGCCGACGGTGCGGGCGAAGACGGTGACGCGCTCCGCCGGCTGAGCGACCGGAACGAGGCCGGGCGTCGGGCTGAGAGCCACACAGCCGGCGGGGTCGGCTGTGGTGCCGATCGCGATGTCCACCAGGCCGAGCACTACCGCGACCGCGGCCTGGCCGGTCTCGCCGAGGACGACGGCACCTGCGTCGGTCAGGAGGCGGGCGGCGGTCGCCGCGTCGACCGTGCCCTCGACGGCGGTGACCACACCCGCGAGGGGTGGCGACTCACCAGCACGGACCCGGACGTCGATGGCTTTCGCTTCGACGAGGACGTCTTCAGCGGGGCGAAGGGTGGTCCACAATTCGGGACGGCCGGCCTCGGCGATACGGTCGTATGCGGCGAGGACCTGACGGTGAGCACTGACGGGCGCCGGGGGTTGGGGCGCCGGTTCTGGGGGCAGCGGCAGCGTCTCCATCCCATTGACGGTAAGCACCGGATATTCCGGGCAACAGCGGTCTCGCGTTACACACAGGTATCGAGATGTCGCTGCGGGCTCACGGAATCCCGCGCCGACAGCCGGTTCAGGACACTTCGCGCAGCGCGATCGCCAGGCCGGCCAGACGATCGGTCGCGTCCGTCAGCGCGTCCTGCCGCAGACCACTGCCACCGGCCGCGACGGCATGGCCCGCTGCGGCGACGAGCGCCCCGTAACTGTCGAGGCCGTCGTCCAGTTGCTCGCGCAGCGTGCGAATCGCTGCGTCCAAGGCCTTGCGCTCGCCCGCCGGGGCCGAGCCACGGGCTCGTTCGATCGCCTGGATCCGGCCGGCCAGCGCACGCAACGCGGACGCCGCCTCGGCGGCCGTCGTCCGCGCCTCATCCACCGACTCATCGGGCACCATCGATATCGGGGCGGACAGTTGCCGCAGCAGCTCGGCCAGCGATGCTTCGGACTCGGCGAGCCGTTCCATCGGGACCCGGGCCGCCGAGGCCGGGCGTGGCAACGGCGGCGGCGTGGTGCTGACCGGCACCTCGGTCCGGCTCAACTGCCGCAGCCGCATCCCCGACCGGACCCCCAGCGTGCCGAACACGATCGCGCCCGCGATCCCGCCCACCGCCTCGGTCACTCCCCCGGCGCCGATCAGGCCCAGCCCCGCGGCCACCGCGTACAGGCTGAACAACAACGTCAGGATGATCCACAACGTCATCGCCCGCGAGGCCCGCCGTTTGCGGCGCTCGAGCCTCGCCGCCGGGGCGTTCCACTCTGCCCAGCGCGTCCGTGCCTCGGCGATCACCGGCACATCGGTTATCGCCGAGGGGCGCACCGGCGCCGGGCGGCGCAGCGGATTGGCACGTGCCTCGGGCGGCACGTACTTCTGCAGCTTCTCCTGGGCGCGCTGAGCGTAGTCAGGCAGGCGTTCCAGGTGCTTCTCCAGCTTCGCGGCGAATTCGCCGAAGTCCCGTCCGGCCTGCCCCATGACGGCCCCGGTCAGGCCTGGTTCTTCTGCTGCTCGGCCTGCACACGCGCCTGGATCTCACGCTGGATGTCCCCACCCTGGGACGCACCCGCCTTCGACCCATCCGTCACCTGCGCGACCGGCTCGCCCTTCATCGAAGCCCGGATCTGCTCCAGCCGCGAGTGCCCGGCCAGTTCCGTGCTGGCCGTCTGGATCTCGAGCATCCGGCCCTGGACCGAGTTCTGCGCCAGCTCCGCCGCACCCAGCGCGGTGGTGTAGCGCCGCTCGATCTTCTCGCGGACCTCGTCCAGCGACGGGGTGTTGCCCGGCGCGGCCAGCTCCGACATCTGGGTGAGCGACGCCGACACCTTCTCCTGCATCTTGGCCTGCTCGAGCTGCGAGAGCAGCTTCGTGCGCTCGGCCAGCTTCTGCTGCAACATCGTGGCGTTGCGCTCGACCGCCTGCTTGGCCTGCGCCGCCGCCTGCAGCGACTGGTCGTGCAGCGTCTTGAGATCCTCGATGCCCTGCTCGGCGGTGACCAGCTGCGTCGCGAACGCCTCGGCGGCGTTCTCGTACTGGGTCGCCTTCTGCTCGTCGCCCTTGCCGCGTGCCTCATCGGCGAGCACCAGCGCCTGCCGCGCCGAGGCCTGCAGCTTCTCGACCTCGCCCAGCTGGCGGTTCAGCTTCATCTCCAGCTGGCGCTGGTTCCCGATCACCGCCGCAGCCTGCTGCGACAGCGCCTGATGATTGCGCTGCGCGTCTTCGATGGCCTGCTGGATCTGCACCTTCGGGTCGGCGTGCTCGTCGATCTTCGACGAGAACGACGCCATCAGGTACTTCCAGGCCTTTACGAACGGGTTGGCCATCTGCTCCGCCTGCCTTCTCACGTCCCACACTGTCCAACTTGCCCGGCCCATGGGGCGCTGTACTCCCCTGTCTCCAGCAACGTCCCGGCCACGGCGTGGGTTCCATCGTGTCAGGTCAGCGCCCGCGGTTCCAGGCGACCCCGGGGGAATTCAGGGACTCCCCCGATCTCGATCTCCGGAATGACCGCGAGGCCACCTCCCGGACGTGGCATGCCCGGAAAGTGGCCTCGCGCGAAAACCGGTGACTACGCCGCGACCATCTTCGGCGCGTGGATCGTCGTGCGCAGGGCAGGGCCCATGCGCTGCGGCGAAACCCGCAGGTCCGCGAGATCGTTGCCGATCATGCCGTCCACCATTCGGCCGCCTTCGAGCTGGTCAGCGGCCTCGCGGCGCTTGGCCTCACCCTTGGCGGCCTCACCTTCGGCCATCGCCGCGACATCGACCGTGTCGAGAGCGGAGATGTCCGCGGCCACGTTGTGCAGCAGTTCGCCGAGTGGGAGCTCCAGCGCTTCACAGATGGAGGCCAGCAGCTCGCTCGAAGCTTCCTTCTGGCCCCGCTCCACCTCGGACAAGTAGCCGAGGCTCACCTTGGCGGCGCGGGAAATGTCGCGCAGCGTGCGACGTTGGTTGGTGCGGGCATGACGGAGCCGATCACCGATCGCCTCACGCAACAGCACGGTCATCACGCGCCTCCCTTCCTGGTAGCGACCACGTTACCCAGACCGGGCCTTTCTCTGCAGCGATTGACACGGTCGTACGCCAAGGGCGAACGTCTGGCTCAGGCCAGATGTTCCCTCAGTAAACCCAACGCGGCGCGGACCGATTCGGTTCGAATCCCAGCGCGGTCATCGGCAAAACGCCAGGTCCTGACCTCGCGCACGCCGGCACCGGAGAGCCCGATGTGCACCGTGCCGACGGGCTCGCCGTCCTGCGGGTCCGGCCCGGCCACGCCGGTCAGGCCCAGCCCCCAATCCGCGCCGCAGCGCTCCCGGGCGCCGATGGCGAGCTGCGCGGCGACCTCCGGGTGGACGGCGCCGTGCTCGGCCAGCAGCCCCAGATCGACGCCGGCCAGGCTCGCTTTCAGTTCGGTGGCATAGACCACCAGCCCGCCGCGGACGACCGCGCTCGAGCCGGGCACCTCGGTGAGCGTGACACAGACCAGGCCCGCGGTGAGCGATTCGGCGGTCGCGACGGTCTGGCCGAGCTCGGTCAGCCGCGCGACAACGTCACGGGCGAGGGTCATGGTGCGACCGTCCTGGCGCCGGCCGCGCGCAACCGCACGGCGCGGAACACGTAGTCGGCGCCGGTGACGACGGTGAGCACCAGCGCGATGCTCATCAGCGCCCAGCACACGGGCGCGACCGCCGCCGGCAGCGGCAGCAGGAACAGCACGATCGCCGCGATCTGGCTGAGCGTCTTGGCCTTGCCGCCGCGACTGGCCGCGATCACGCCGTAACGGATCACCCAGAACCGCAGCAGAGTCACCCCGATCTCGCGGACCGCGATCACGATCGTGATCCACCAGAACAGCTCGCCCAGCAGGCTCAGGCCGATCAGCGCGGCGCCGGTCAGCGCCTTGTCCGCGATCGGGTCGGCGATCTTGCCGAAGTCCGTGACCAGCCCGTACCGGCGGGCCACCCACCCGTCGACCTGATCGGTCAGCGACGCGATCGCGAACAGCCCCGTCGCCACGATCCGCCAGGTCGTGTCGTGACCGCCGGCGGCGAACAGCGCGATGACGAACACCGGCACCAGCACCAGCCGCGACAACGTCAGGAGGTTCGCGATGTTGATGTTGGACACCGGGGCCGGGGTCTTGTCGGGCACGGCACTCATCCGTCCGTGCGCACGGGGCGGACCAGCAGGTCGACGCCCTCGCTGTCGACCACGTGGCAGCGGATGAACTCGCCGGTGGCCACGTCACCGGCGTCGAGCACGATGCACGCACCGTCGACCTCCGGGGCCTGGTGGGCGGCGCGCCCGGACACCTCGTCGCCCGTTTCTTCGATCAGGACGTCGACCAGCTCACCGACCCGGTCCTCGGCGCGCTGCGCGGTCAGTTCCTCGACGAGCGCGGAAATCTTGGTGACCCGCTCCGCGACCAGCTCCGGGTCGACCTTCCCGTCGAAGGTCGCGGCCTCGGTGCCGTCCTCGTCGGAGTAGCCGAACACGCCCACCGCGTCGAGGCGCGCGCCGGTCAGGAAGCGCTCCAATTCGGCGACGTCCTCTTCGGTCTCGCCGGGGAAGCCGACGATGACGTTGGTGCGGATGCCCGCCGCCGGTGACAGCTCGCGGATCTGGTCGATCAGCACCAGGAACGAGTCGGTGGAACCGAACCGGCGCATCCGCCGCAACACGGCCTCGCTCGAATGCTGGAACGACAGGTCGAAATAGTCGGCGACACCCGGGGTGGTCGCGATGGTGCGGACGAGGTCCGGGCGGGTCTCCGCGGGCTGCAGGTAGGACACGCGCACCCGCTCGATGCCCTCGATCGCCGCCAGCTGCGGCAGGAGCCGCTCGAGTGCGCGGGTGCCACCGTCTTCGCGGCTGAGGTCCTTGCCGTAGGAGGTCGAGTTCTCGCTGACGAGGAACAGTTCCTTGACGCCTTCGCCCGCGAGCCAGGCGGCTTCGGCGAGGATGTCGGCAGGGCGGCGCGACACGAAGGACCCGCGGAACGACGGGATCGCGCAGAACGAGCAGCGCCGGTCGCAGCCGGAGGCGATCTTGAGGGCCGCGACCGGGCCGTCACCGAGCCGGGCGCGCGGGATCCAGCCGTGCCCGGGCACGCTGACATCCGCCGCGGCGGTGGGGCGTTCGACCGGGCTGATCGGGAGGAGCTTGCGGCGATCACCTGGGGTGTGCGACGCGATGTGCTGCCCCGAGACGATCTCGCCGAGCCGCTGCGCGAGATCCGGGTAGTGGTCGAATCCCAGCACCGCGTCGGCTTCGGGCAGGCTGTCGGCGAGCTCGGCGCCGTAGCGCTCGGCCATGCAGCCGACCGCGACCACCTTCGCGCCGGTGTCGGCGGCGGCCAGTAGCGTGTCGACCGAATCCTTCTTCGCCGATTCGACGAAGCCGCAGGTGTTGACCACCACGACATCGGATTCGCCGGGATCATCGCTCAGCTGCCAGCCTCCCGCGGCGAGGCGGCCGGCCAGCTCCTCGGAATCGACCTCGTTGCGGGCGCAGCCCAGGGTCAGCAGGGAGACACGGCGGGATTCAGCGGCAGACACGCACTCAGGGTAGCTGGCCGAAGTGGGGCAACCCACGGCGACAGGTGGCTGGCGACCCCGATACCGTCGGCCGGTGCCGCATGATCCTGCTACCCCGGTCGGCATCCGCCGCGCCCGGATCGCCGATGTCCGTCAGATCAAAGCTCTCGTGGACGCCGATGCCGGGCGAGTGCTCCTGGAAAAGGAACTCGTCACGCTGTACGAGGACGTGCAGGAGTTCTGGGTCGCCGAAGCGGGCGGCGAGGTGCTCGGCTGCGGCGCGCTGCACGTGCTGTGGGAGGACCTGGCCGAGATCCGCACAGTCGCGGTGAACAAGGCCGCACGCGGGCAGGGTATCGGGCACGCGCTGGTGCGGCGGCTCATCGAGCTGGCGAAGGAACTGGGGCTGCGGCGCATCTTCGTGCTGACCTTCGAGACGGCGTTCTTCGCCAGCCACGGTTTCCGCGAGATCGACGGAACGCCTGTGCCACAACAGGTTTACGACGAGATGCGCCGGTCGATCGACCCCGGTGTCGCGGAGTTCCTCGAGCTGCCCTACGCGAAGCCGAACACACTCGGCAACGCGCGGATGCTGCTGGAGCTGTAGCTTCAGATGATCTTCTCCACGAGGGCCCACACCCCCGTCGACGACGCGTGGTCCGGTATCGCGTCGAGATCGATCCGACGCTCTTGGCCACGTTTCACGGCCGCGTCCACACCGGCCGAAAAGTCCGGGAACCGAAGGGCGTTCTTCTGATAGTGCGGGAGGTACCGCAGCAATCGGCCGACCACCTGCTCGTAGCCGGTCAAAGGGGCCGAGCACAATTCGAAATGAAGTACCAGCCAATACTCGAAACACGGATTCGAGACGGCAAGACTGATCCGGTTGCGACGCGCCAGCGCTATCACCGGCGCCAACTCGAAGTCGTCCACGTCGAGCACGCACCGGGTTTCGTCATATGTCCGTTCGGCGAGTCCGCGCAAGGTCATCGCGTGCCGCACCACCGCCTCCGGGTCGACGCCCTTCTTCTTGACGGTGACAGTCACCGCCGAGTTGCGACGCTCACGCTTCAGGCCGTCGAAGTACGCCGGCTCCGTTGCCCGGCCACCGCAAACCACCAGTATCGATCGCCGCGGGTCACGTCGAGCAGGCCGCCTAGCGCTTTGGTTTTCCCGCCGGGTCATCGACCCAGCACGGCATCGGCGAAGTCCGTCGCACCGAGCACCGGAACGGCTCCGTAGCTGCCGGCCAGGTATCGCCGCTCGGTGTTCTGATCCTTGCGCGGCTTGAAATCGCTCAGCGGGTACAGGTCACTCGACCCGTCCCGGCGTTTTTCGACGAACCAGATCTGGTCGCGGTCCAGCACCTGATCACCCAGCATCGTGCCCAGCAGGCTGGTGTCATGAGTCGTGAAGAGGAGCTGCGCGTTGTTCGGGTTCGTTTCCTCGTCTCGAAACAGTGTCACCAATCGGGCGGTCAACAACGGATGCAGGCTGGTGTCGATTTCGTCGACCACGACCACGTGGCCTTCGTCGAGCGCTTCCAGCACTGTGGGCAGCAGCGCCAGCCAGTTTCTCGTGCCGGCGGATTCCTCGTCGAAGGTGAATTCCGCGCCGGCTGGACCATGCAGGAACTTGAGCTCCACCTCGGGGCCGAAAAAAACGTGCGCCCCCATCGCCACGTAGGCAGCGTGCGCGAGAAAGTTCCGGCGCCGGACGGATTCATCTTGCTCATCCGGGTCGTACTCCGGGGGCGGCGGGCGCGTGAACGATGGGTCATCGGCCGCGGGATCGCGCTCGTCCAAGCGAAGATCGCGAACACCCACATCCGCGGCGGCCAGCAGCGCAACGAGCCGGGCCTGGTTGCGGCTGTCCTTCGATACGAAATCCTTGATCCACTGACCGATGTCCCGCACACTGGCGTCGTCGCCGGATCGAATCACCAGGTCTGTCGCGAACCATCGATACACCGGCAACAGCGGCTCCAGGTTCACCCGGGCGCCGGCGCTCAGAAACAACGCGTTCGGCCGAGTGAGCTCCTCCATGACCTGGAGCTTACTCTTCAGTTCGGTCACGGTGCTGCCGAGTTTGATGTCGTGCCGCACGCGCTCGAAGATGACCCGTTTGCGCTTTTCCGGATAGGAATAGAGCCACTCCTCGACGATCGCGCGATCGTCGAGGCTGAAACCGTAGGTGTACCGGATTCCTTCCGTGATCAGTTCAACCACGAAAACGGACGGAATGTCGGCGCGGCCGCTCACTGGTTTGAACGGCCGCCTGGGCACGAACCCTTCGACATCCCAATGCGCGAACGAGTGCAGGACTGCCGACCGCATGAAGTTCAAACCGTCGAGGAGGTTGGACTTGCCGGAGGCGTTGCCCCCGTAGACGGCGGCGACCGGAACCACCGGGCAGGTGTCGCCAGGGGCAGCAGGCATGAGGAGCAGCTTCTGCTCGTCCCGGAATGAACGATGGTTACTCAGCCGGAAGCTTCGCAGCACGACCAAGCACCTCCCAGGCGAAGTTTCGGAACGTTCTCTGCAAGTAAACCGCACAGAACGCCTCGAAGCATCGCCTAGGGCAACTTTTCCGCCCTACTCCTCGTCCTCCGGCTCGCCGCCACCACCGCCGCCGCGGATCATGAACAGGACGCCGTCCAGCTCGTCCGGTTTGACGAGGACGTCGCGGGCCTTGGAGCCTTCCGAGGGGCCGACCACGCCGCGGCTTTCCAGCAGGTCCATCAGCCGCCCGGCTTTGGCGAAACCGACGCGCAGCTTGCGTTGCAGCATCGACGTGGAACCGAACTGTGAGGTCACCACGAGCTCCGCCGCCTGCAGCAGCACATCGAGGTCGTCGCCGATCTCCGGGTCGATCTCCTTGGCCTCGCCCGGCTTCGCCGCGGTGACACCGTCGGTGTACTCCGGCTGCGCCTGCTCCTTGGCGAAGTTCACGATCGCGGAGATCTCGTCGTCGCCGACGAACGCCCCCTGCACCCGGACCGGTTTGCCCGCCCCCATCGGCAGGTAGAGCGCGTCGCCCATGCCGATCAGCTTTTCCGCGCCCGGCTGGTCGAGGATGACCCGAGAGTCGGTCAGCGAGGATGTCGCGAACGCAAGCCGCGACGGCACGTTCGTCTTGATCAGGCCCGTCACGACGTCCACGGACGGCCGCTGCGTGGCCAGCACCAGATGGATCCCGGCCGCACGGGCTTTCTGGGTGATCCGGACGATCGCGTCCTCGACGTCACGCGGCGCGGTCATCATCAGGTCGGCCAGCTCGTCGACGATCGCCATGATGTACGGGTACGGGCGGTACTCCCGCTCGCTGCCCGGCGGCGCCGTGATGTCCCCCGAGCGCACCTTCGCGTTGAAGTCGTCGATATGGCGCACCCGGTTGGCCTGCATGTCCTGGTAGCGCTGCTCCATCTCCTCCACCAGCCAGGCGAGCGCGGCAGCCGCCTTCTTCGGCTGGGTGATGATGGGCGTGATCAGGTGCGGGATGCCTTCGTACGGGGTCAGCTCGACCATCTTCGGGTCGATCAGGATCATCCGGCATTCGTCCGGGGTCGCCCGCGCGAGCAGCGACACCAGCATCGAGTTGACGAAGCTCGACTTGCCGGAACCGGTCGACCCGGCGACCAGCAGGTGCGGCATCTTCGTCAGGTTCGCGGTGACGAAATGGCCCTCGATGTCCTTGCCGAGCCCGATGACCATCGGGTGGTTGTCCTTCGCGGCCTTCGGCGAGCGGAGCACGTCACCGAGGCGCACCATCTCGCGGTCGGAGTTGGGCACCTCGATCCCGACCGCGGACTTGCCGGGGATCGGCGCGAGCAGCCGCACATTGTCGGTCGCGACCGCGTAGGCGATGTTCTTGGTCAGCGCGGTGATCTTCTCGACCTTCACCCCGGGACCGAGCTCGACCTCGTACCGGGTGACGGTCGGGCCCCGGGTGAACCCGGTGACCTGCGCGTCGACGTTGAACTGCTCCAGCACGCCGGTGATCGCCTCGATCATGGCGTCGTTGGCCTTGCTGCGGGACTTCGGCGCGTCACCCAGCTGCAGCAGGTCCGGCGACGGGAGCCGGTAGTCGCCCTCGACGGTGCGGGTCACCGACAGGGCCGGCTCGGGCGCCTTTTTCGGTTTCTTCTCCGGGACGTCGGCGGGTTTGACCTTCGGCGGCCGGGCCGGGGTGGGCGGCTCGGCCAGCGCGGCCTCGATGTCGAGCTGCTCACCCTCGCCGCTGGCGGCCTGGCGGCGGCGCGACGGTTTGCGCAGTCGCACGGCCTTCGTGTCGGCCTCGGCGATCTGCTTCTGCTCTTCCTCGAACGCGCGCTGTTCCTCGGCCATGCGTTCGCGTTCTTCGGTGTCCAGGCCCCATTCGCGCAACGCCTGCGGAATGTCGCGGACCCGGGTACCGGTGAACACGAGAACCCCGTAGCCGAGCGCCAGGATCAGCAAGGGGGCGGCGACCCACGGGGTGACCCCGCGGGCGAGCAACCCGCCGGACAACGCGCCGAGTTGCCCGCCCGCGTACATCCGGTCGTCGTTGGCTTCCGGGCGGCGGCTGAACAGGTGCAGCAGCCCGAGCAGCGCCAATGTGACCAGCAGGGTGCCGATCACCATGCGCGGCCGGGTTTCCGGTCGCGGTTCGGAACGCATCAGCGCGATCGCGGTGACCCACAGGACGAGCGGCAAGGTGACCGATCCGGCGCCGAACACGGTGCGGGCGGCCAGTTCCAGGTACCCGCCGACCGGCCCGCCAGCGCGCCACCACACGGCGGCGGCGAGGATCAGGCCGAGTGCGATGAGGCCGAGTGCGAGGCCGTCGCGGCGATGCTCGGGCTCCAGCTCGCGGCTGCGCCCGACGGTCCTGGCCATGCCGCCCGCCCCGCGCGCCAGCAGGGTCCAGCCGCCACGGACGGCCTTGGCGAACGTGCCGCCGGACGAGCGGCGAGCCGGTGGTTTGCGTGCCGGCGACGTCCGCGCGCGCGGCTTGCTCCCCGCGCGCGATCCGCGCGCCGGGCTCTTGCTGCCGCTGCGTTTCGCCGTCGTGCTTCTCCTCGTGGTCGCCGAGCCGCCTGCCATGACTTCTACGGTAACGGCAGAAGCCCACCAGTCACATGCGCCACTCGCGGCTCAAGGCGAACTTCTTCCCCAGATGGCATCTGACATGCTCTAGCCATGGTCGCGTCTCAACACCGGCAGCACGTGCCGCCACGCCGGAGGCCACCGGCGATCTGGCGCACGATGACGACGCTGGACACCGGTCTGGTCCATCTCGTCGGGCGGCTCAAGGTGAGCGGCTTTCTGCCGCGCGAGCTGCGCGGCAGGCCACTGCTGCTCGCCGCCAACCACATCGGCGTGTTCGACGCCTTCGTGCTCATAGCCGCGTGCCAGCAGTTGGGGTTCGCGCCGCGCTTCCTGCTCGCGGGCGGGCTGCTCGACGCGCCGGTGATCGGCCCGGCACTGCGGGCCAGCGGGCACCTTCGGGTGGACCGTGGCAAGGCGAGCGCGGTCGAGCAGTTCGCCGCGGCCGTCGAGGCGATGCGCGCCACGCCGAGCCCGATCATCGTCTACCCGGAGGGCCGGATCAGCCGCGATCCCGGACTGTGGCCCGAACGCGGCAAGACCGGAGCGGCGCGGCTCGCGCTGGCGGCCGGCGTGCCCGTCGTCCCGGTCAGCCAGTGGGGTGCGCACGAGGCGGTCTACTGGGGAACCGAGAAGGTCCAGGGCATCGCGGACCTGCTGCCGCTGGCGCGCTCGGGGTTGACCGCGCCGCTGCGCCGTCCGACGTTCAAGGTGCACTTCGGGACACCGGTGGACCTGTCCACGGTGGATCCGGCGCGGCCGGGCGCGGGGATGCGCGCACACACGAAGATCATGGAGGCGATCACCGCCGGGCTGATCCCGTTGCGGGCCACGGAACCGGACCGGCCACGCTTCCACGATCCGACGCGGCCGACGGACACCGTCAGCCCGTGGCGGCCCTGATTCCAGATGCTGGGAGGCCGCCGGTGTAGATCGTTAGGGTGAGCGCGTGAGCACTCGCATCCTCGTGGTCTTCTACAGCGCGACCGGCAACACCGCCGAACTCGCCTCGTCACTCGCCGAAGGCGCCCGGGACGCCGGCGCCGAAGTCCGGTTGCGGACCGTCGCCGAAACCGCGCCCGCGGCGGCGATCGCGACGAACCCCCGCTGGCAGGCCTATGTCGACGCCGGTCCGCACGCCGAACTGGCGACGCTGGAGGATCTGACGTGGGCCGACGGACTCGCGGTCGGCAGCCCGACCCGCTTCGGTGGTCCGGCCGCCCAGTTGAAGGCCTTTTTGGACACCACGGGTGGCTTGTGGGCACAGGGAAAGCTCGCGGACAAGGTCGCCACGTCGTTCACGACGGCGTCCACCGCGCACGGCGGGCTGGAGTCCACGCTGCTGGCGATCAACAACATCTTCTACCACTGGGGCGCGATCGTGATCCCGCTCGGCTACGCCCACCCGCAGCTGATGGACACCGGCAACCCGTACGGCGGTTCGTTCGTCTCGCGCAAGTCCGCGTCGCCGGACAAGGAAGCGCTGGGCGCGCTGCGCATCCAGGGGCACCGGCTCGCGACGATCACCGGGTACGTCGCCGCGGGCCTGCGGACGGCCGGGTGACCGGCTGACAGGAAATTCGGTTCGCCGCCGCGGGTTCGCCCACTAGCCTCGGACGGTGTCGATCGAAGTCCGCGCGGGCACCGCCCTCATCCTGACCTCGTCGTTGTGCTTCGGTGTTTCGGGCACGATCGCGAAGCCGGCGATGCAGGCGGGCCTGTCACCGGAACAGGTCGCCACGGCCCGGATCGCCCTCGCCGCACTGGTCCTGCTGGCCGGTGTCGCGGTGGTCCGCCCGCGCCTGCTACGGGTGCGCCGGGGCGAATGGCCGCTGCTGCTCGGCTACGGACTGCTGGGCGTGGCCGGGGTGCAACTGTGCTTTTTCGTGATGGTGCAACGACTTCCGGTCGGTATCGCGATTCTGCTGGAGTTCGTCTCGCCGGTGCTGATCGCATTGTGGACGCGGTTCGTGCGCCGGGTCCGGCTGCCCGGCGTGATGTGGCTCGGCATCGCGCTCGCCATGCTGGGCCTCGCACTCGTCGCGCAGGTGTGGGACGGGCTGACGATCGACGCCATCGGTCTCCTCGCCGGGCTGGCCGCGGCGGCGTGCTCGGCCGCGTATTTCCTGATCGGCGAGCACGGCGCGACGACCCGCGAGCCGCTCGGCGTGGTCACCTGGGGCATGGTCGCCGGCGCGGTCGCGGTATGCGTGGTGTCGCCGCCGTGGCGGCTGCCCGTCGCGCTGCTGGGCGCGCCGACGACGCTGGGTCCGTGGCGGCCACCGGTGTGGACGCTGCTGGTCGCCGTCGCACTGTTGTCGACCGCACTGGCGTACGCGCTCGGCACGACCGCCCTGCGGCACCTGCCCGCCTCGGTCGCGTCCGTGGTCGGCCTGCTCGAACCGGTCGTCGCGACCGCCAGCGCATGGGCCCTCCTCGGCGAGTCGCTCAGCTGGGTGCAACTGGCCGGCGCGCTCGTCCTGCTCGGCGGTGCGACCATCGTGCAGCTCGTCCACAGTAGACGGAGCACTTCGGCGCAACCTGTTGCCGGGCAGGAATGTCCGGCCGGCGCACCCTAGAACGGCCTCACACGGGGATGACGGTGGGCACGATCATCGGGCGGCGGCGGTAGGTTTCGGCCACCCACCGGCCGACGACGCGGCGGACGGACTGGGCGATGCGGTGGGTGTCGGTGATCCCCTCCGCCTCCGTGCGGGACAGCTCCATCTCGACCAGCGGCACGACCGCGTCGAGCGCCTTCGGGTCGTCGGAGAAACCCCGCCCGGAGATCGTCGGCGTGCCCATCGCGCGCCCGGTGGTCGAGTCCACGACGACGGTGATCGCGATGAACCCGCCCTCGCCGAGGATCAGCCTGTCCGACAAGGTCGACTCGCCGACATCGCCGACCGAAAGCCCGTCGACGTAGACGTGCCCGACCTCGACCCGGCCCGTCGTGCGGGCGCGGCCGTCGATGAGATCCACCACGACGCCGTCCTCGGCGAGCACCACATGCTCCGGCGCCACCCCGGTGCGCACGGCCAGTTCGCCGTTGGCGCGCAGATGCCGCCACTCGCCGTGCACCGGCATCACGTTGCTGGGGCGGATCGCGTTGTACAGGAACAAAAGTTCGCCCGCGGATGCGTGCCCCGACACGTGCACCTTCGCGTTGCCCTGGTGCACGACGGTCGCGCCGAGCCGCACCAACCCGTTGACGACCCCGAAGACGGCGTTCTCGTTGCCCGGGATGAGCGAACTGGCCAGCACGACCGTGTCCCCCGCGCGGATGGAGATCTGCCGATGCTCACCGCGGGCCATCCGCGACAGCGCCGACAGCGGCTCGCCCTGCGAACCCGTCGACACGAACAGCACCTTGGTCTCGGGCAGGTTCACCGCTTCGTCGAGGTCGATCAGCAGGCCGTTCGGGATGTTCAGCAACCCCAGGTCCGCCGCGATGCCCATGTTGCGGACCATCGAGCGACCCACGAACGCCACCCGCTTGCCATGCCGCACCGCCGCGTCGAGCACCTGCTGCACGCGGTGCACGTGGCTGGCGAAGCAGGCCACGATCACCCGCTGCGTCACGCGCCCGATCACGTCGTCGAGCACCGGTCCGATATCGCGTTCCGGCGTGACGAACCCCGGCACCTCGGCGTTCGTCGAGTCGATGCACAGCAGGTCGACGCCTTCGTCACCGAGCCGGGAGAACCCGGCGAGGTCGGTCAGCCGCCCGTCCAGCGGCAACTGGTCGAGCTTGATGTCCCCGGTGTGCAGCACCACCCCGGCCGAGGTGCGGATCGCGACGGCGAGCGCGTCCGGGATGGAGTGGTTGACCGCGAAGAACTCCAGCTCGAACGGTCCGACGGTGCGGCGCTCGGACTCGGTCACCTCGATCAGCTTCGGCCGCTGCCGGTGTTCGCGGCATTTCGCCTCGAGCAGGGCGAGGGTGAACCGGGACCCGTACACCGGCAGGTCCGGCCGCATCCGCAGGAGGAACGGCACGGCGCCGATGTGGTCTTCGTGCCCGTGGGTCAGCACGAGCGCGTCGATGTCGTCGAGCCGGTCCTCGATCGCCCGGAAGTCCGGGAGGATGAGGTCCACGCCGGGCTGGGCGTCCTCGGGGAAGAGCACGCCGCAGTCGACGACGAGCAGCCGGCCGGCGTACTCGAAAACGGTCATGTTGCGGCCGACCTCACCGATGCCGCCCAGCGCGACGACACGCAGGGCACCTTCGGGAAGATCGGGCGGGTTGTTCGTCGGTCCGGGTCCGCTGGGCGGGAAGATCGAGGTCACCGAGGCATGGTCCCAACGCTGGTGTGAGTGGTCGGGGCGACGTAGGCCGCCGCCGAGTCCGCTTGCGCGACCCTGGAACTGTGCCAGTCCCGCTCACGCGCCTCGTCGAGGGGGACCCCTGCCTGGGTCAGGTCGGCCGCGATCGCCTCCACCTGCTCGGCCGAGGCCGGCACGAGCGGCAGCCGCGGGCCGCCGACCTCGCGGCCCCGCATCCGCAGCGCGGTCTTGACGAAGACCACCCCGCCGACCCGCGACATCGCCCGGTAGACCGGCAGCATGCCGCGGTGGTTCGTGCGCGCGGTGGACGTGTCCCCGTCCTCGTAGGCGTCGAGCATCGCGCGGATCCGGCCCGCCACGACATGCCCGATCACGCTGACCACCCCGCAGGCGCCGACCGAGAACCACGGCAGGTTCAGCGCGTCGTCGCCGGAGTAGTAGGCCAGCTGGGTGTTCGCGATGACCTCGCTGCCCGCCAGCAGATCACCCTTGGCGTCCTTGACCGCGAGGATGCGCGGGTGCTCGGCGAGTCGGCGCAACGTGTCGATCTCGATCGGCACGTTCGACCGCGGCGGGATGTCGTAGAGCATCACCGGCAGATCGGTCGCGTCGGCGACGGTGGTGAAGTGTGCCTGGAGCCCGGCCTGCGACGGGCGCGAGTAGTACGGCGTGACGAGCAGAATCCCGTGCGCGCCCGCCTTTTCCGCCTGCTGGGTCAGCTCGACGCTGTGCGCGGTGTTGTAAGTGCCGCCCCCGGCCACCACGGTCGCGCGGTCCCCGACGGCCTCGACCACGGCGCGGATCAGGTCGGCCTTCTCGGCATCACTGGTGGTCGGGCTCTCGCCGGTGGTGCCGTTGAGCACCAAGCCGTCGTTGCCCAGCTCCACCAGGTGCTCGGCGAGCTCCTGCGCCCGCTTGAGGTCAAGGCCACCGTCGGCGTCGAACGGGGTGACCATCGCGGTGAGCACGCGCCCGAATGGCCTGCCGGGCGCTGCGGTAGGAGGAGTGGACATATCGTGACGGTACCTCCTCAGGGTGACGTTCTCCGCGACGACCTGCCGATTCGGCACGATCAGCAGGCGCCCCGGGTGCGGTACCGGAGAATCGCCGGTGCCGGACCCGCGATGCCGTAACTTCTGCTGCTATTTCAGCTCGCCCGCGGTCTGCCCCGTCCACGCCGAGCCGTCGGCCTTGGCGAGCATGCAGTAGACCTTGCGGATGGGCGCGGTCGCGTACTGGTCGTCCTTCTGGGTCCGCCAGGCCTGCGGGGACGGGATGAGCGCCCGGTAGACGAAGCTTTCCCTGACCTGGTCCGGGATCGCGTTCGAATGGAACGTCATCGCACACCGCGTCTCGGCCCAGGCCCGCAGGTTCGACGGGTACGCCGCCTCCACCGCGTCGGAACCGCTGCCGTCGTAAGCCGTGGCGCTGTCGAAGAACTCCGCGTAGTGCAGATCGGCGCAGGTCACCCAGGAGTCGTTGGGAATGCTCTGCTGGCCCTGCACGACGACCGTGACACACGGGTAGCTGCCGAGCTGGAAGTCCGGCAGGTCCCCGCCCGCGCCGTAGGTGAGCGTCGGGCGCAGCGCCGGATCGATGACCGGCCGCGCCCACTGTGCCCCGGCGAGGAAACCGCCGACCAGCAAAGCGACCGCGGCCGCCACCGACACCGCGATCCACAGCGGAGTGCGCGTCCTGGCGGGCTCGGCGGCGACCCGAGTCGGTGCCGGCCAGGCGGCGGGCGGGGTATGGGCGTTCGCGGCCATCGTGAGCAGGTGCTGCGCCTGGGTGGAGGAGATCCGGGCCTCCGGGCTGGCGATCAGCATGCCCATGATCACCGAGGCCAGCGGGCCCTGGGTCCGCGACAGGTACGGCACCTCGTTCATGATCGCGTGCAGGGTCGCCGCGGTGGTGGGGCGCTCGAACGCCAGCGTGCCCTCGACCGCGTAGAACAGCGTCACGCCCAGCGACCACAAGTCCGACGCGGGCACGGCCTCCTTGCCCGCGACCCGCTCGGGAGCCATGAAAGCGGGCGAACCGATGATGGTTCCGCTGACGGTCAGCCGCGGATCGTCCGCCGTCTGCGCGATCCCGAAGTCGGTGAGCTTCACCCGGCCGTTCGGCGCGACCATGATGTTGCTGGGCTTGACATCGCGGTGCACGATCCCGGCGTCGTGCGCGGCCTGCAGCGCGGTGAGCACCTGCTGCGCGATCGACGCGACCTGCGTCGGCGGCAGCGGACCGTGCCGGCTCACCAGCTCCGCGAGCGTCGGCGCCTCGACGAGCTCCATCACGATGTACGTGGCGCCGAACTCGGAGACCACGTCGTAGACCGTGACCACGGCCGGATCGTTGAGCCTGCCGCCGGTGCGGACCTCACGCAGTACACGTTCGCTGTGCACGGTGTCCTCGGCACCCGACGCCAGCCGCAGCTCCTTGATCGCGACCCGGCGCCCGATGACCTGGTCCTCCGCGCGCCACACGATGCCCATGCCGCCCCGTCCGAGCTCACCCAGCAGCACGTACCTTCCGGCGATCACGCGGGGTGCCGGCTGAGTCGCCTGGGTCAGCTGCTCGTTGGTCACGTACGCGGCCTTTCTCCGGGGTCGGACAGCGAGATGCTATTCCGACCCGCCCGGCGCGACGCCGGTTCCCCGCCTCAGCGGGCGAAGGTCAGGTAGATCAGCACGAGATTCAGCACGATGATGACGCCGGCGATGCCCCAGGCGGCGGCCGCGGTGATCCGATGGTTGGCATGCTCGCCCATCACCGCCCGGTCGCTGGTGATGCGCACCAGTGGCACCAGCGCGAACGGGATCCCGAACGACAGCACCACCTGCGAGACCACGAGCGCGCGCGACGGGTCCGCCCCGGCGGCGAGCACCAGGATCGCCGGCGTGAGCGTGATCAACCGCCGCAGCAGCAACGGAATTCGCTTGCGCAGCAAGCCTTGCATGATCATCGCGCCGGCATACGCACCGACCGAGGTGGACGCGAGCCCCGAGGCGAGCAGCCCGACGGCGAACAGCAGCGCGATCCCACCACCGAGCAGCTCGCCGATCGCGGTGTGCGCGCCCGCGATCGAGTCGACGCCCGTCTGCCCGCGCAGCACCGTGGCAGCGAGCAGCACCATGGACAGGTTCACCGCGCCGGCCAGCAACATCGCGAGGCCGACGTCGAACCGGGTCACCCGCAGCAGCCGGGCGAGCAGCCGTCCGGACGGATGGCCGTGGCGGTCACGGGCCAGCCCCGAATGCAGGTACACCGCGTGCGGCATGACGGTCGCGCCCAGCATCGCCGCCGCGATCAGCACGCTCTCCGCACCGTCGAATCGCGGCACCAGACCGCCGAGCACCCCGGGCCCGGACGGCGGTTCGACGAACACGCTGGCCAGGAAGCCGATCGCGATGACGGCCAGCAGCCCCGTGACGACCCGCTCGAACGGGCGTTGGCCGCGCCGGTCCTGCACCAGCAGCAGGCCCATCGACACCACGCCGGTGATCACCCCGCCGGCCAGCAACGGCAGCCGGAACAGCAGGTTCAGCGCGATCGCCCCGCCGACGACCTCGGCCAGGTCGGTGGCGATGGCGACCAGTTCGGCCTGTGCCCAGTAGGCGAGCCTGCCCGCGCGCGGCGTCCGCTCGCGCACCGCCTCGGGCAAGGACATCCCGGTGACCAGGCCCAGTTTCGCCGACAGGTACTGCACGACCGCGGCCATCAGGTTCGCCGCGACGATCACCCAGACCAGCAGGTAGCCGAACTGCGCGCCGGCGCTGATGTTCGACGCGACGTTGCCGGGGTCGACATACGCGATGGCCGCGACGAACGCCGGCCCCAGCAGCATCGACCCGGCCCGCATCCGCGCCAGTCGCGGCCGGACCGTTTCCGTCAGCGCCATGCCCGCACCCCTCGTCGCCCAAACTTGAAGTTTAGGTACCCCGAACTTCAAAGTTCAAGCACGCTGAGATGGAGGTTACGCAGGCAGGTGCACCTCGTGGCCGGCCGCGGTGAGGGCCTCCACGGCACGCGTCAGGTCCCGCTGCTTAACCAGCACGTGGTCGGTGTCGAAGGTGGAGAGCGTGACCAGGGCTATCCCGGCCGAGGCGAGCTCGTTCGCCAGCGCCGCGATGACGCCGGTCAGGGTGAAGGCGAGCGGGCCCCGCACGGTCAGCAGGCGCCAGCCGGCCTCCACCCGCGCACCCTCCGGTGCGTCCGCGGCGGCGCAGATCACCGACAGCTCGCCGCCGGTCCGGGTCACCGAGACCAGACCGTCCCCGTCGGGCGCCAGCAGGCCGGTGGGCACCGGGGCGTCCGCGGCGAGGCGGGCGACCGCGTACTCCGCGGGCTCGACGTCGATCGCAAGCCGCTTCACCCTTCGAGAACCTTGGGGCTGGAGGCGACCTCCGTGCCGTCCGGCAGGGTCGAGATGGTGAAGTCCGCGAACACGTTCCCGGCGGCCTTTTGCAGCTGCCGCAAGCATTCCACGGCCAGCGCGCGGATCTCGACGTCGGCGTGCTCGGTCGCGCGCATCGCGATGAAATGCCGCCACGCGCGGTAGTTACCGGTGACGACGATGCGGGTCTCGGTGGCGTTCGGCAGCACCGACCGCGCCGCCTGCCGGGCCTGTTTGCGGCGCAAGGTGGCGCTCGGCGCGTCGGCGAACTTCTCCTCCAGGCCGGCGAGCAGCTCGTTGTAGGCCTCGACGCTCTTCTGCGCGGCGGCGAGGAACTTCTCGTGCAGCACCGGGTCGTCGGCGATCACGTCGGGCTCGACGAAGGCGGCGTCGCGCTCGGGGACGTAGCGCTGGGAAAGCTGCGAGTAGGAGAAATGCCGGTGGCGGATCAGCTCGTGGGTGAGCGAGCGGGAGATCCCGGTGATGTAGAAGGTGACCGTGCCGTGCTCGAGCACCGACAGGTGCCCAACCTCGATGATGTGGTCGATGTAGCCGGCGTTGGTCGCCGTCTTCGGGTTGGGCTTCTTCCACGACTGGTAGCACGCGCGGCCGGCGAACTCGGCCAGCGCCTGGCCGCCGTCGGCATCGGTGGACCACGGCACGTCGTCCGGCGGGAAGAACTCGGTCTTCGCGATCAACTGCACCTTCGGCGAAACGGTCTCTGCCACGTTCGCACTCCTTCCCCTCGTTCGGCTCTCGCAGCGTAACCGGCGGGGACGACAGTTCCGGGACGACGCCACGTGACACCTTGACTGACACCATCTGTGACGTCATAGTGGTGTCATGGATTTGTCGCCGTACATCGCCGGCCTCCGTGAGGACCTGACCGCGACGGCGTCCGCAGGGGACGAGCAGACCCGGCGGGCGGCGGCGGTGCTCTCGGCAGCGCTGGAACCGGCGGTCCGGCTGGCGCTGATGAACGCGCTCGCCGACCTCGCCGCCGAAGTCACCACGCAACTGCCCGACCATGTCGTCGAGGTGCGTCTCGACGGCCGCGACGTGCGCGTCGTGGTCACCGGCGCCGGCTCGGGCGAAGAGACCGCCCCGCCACCTCCGCCGCCCCCACCCGCACCGGGCGAGGGCAGCGACAACATCGCGCGCATGACGCTGCGCATGGTGGAGCAGATCAAGGGGCAGGCCGAGCAGGCCGCGGCCGCACAGGGGGTCTCGCTCAACACGTTCATCTCGCAGGCGGTCCAGGGCGCGCTGCACGGCGCCGGACTCCCGCAGGGCGAGCGCAAGAGCAAGCCGGGTAGGCAGACCGCCTCGCACTTGCACGGCTGGGTGAAGGGATAATCGTGACCGGAGCACAGGCGGAAGACGTCATTCGCACCGAGACGTTCGCCGCGGAAGGGCCGCTCGATCTCGACGTCAGTGTCACGCTCGGGAAGATCGAGATCGAGCTGACCGCCGAGGAGGGCGAGACGTTCGTGGAGCTGCGGCATGCGCCGCAGGCCGGCGAGCCGTGGGCGCAGGGCGTGACGACCCTGCTGAACTGGGTGAACGAGCGGTTCGGTGACCAGTTCGGCGGGGAGCTGCGCGGAACGCCGGCCGAGGCGGTGGAGCAGACGCGTATCGAGCTGACCGGCAAGCGGCTCGTCGTGCGGGCGCCGAAAGCGTTGCCACTGCGGAACACTCCGATCGCGGTGAAGGTACGGGCACCGGCCGGCTCGTCGCTGGAGATCCGCGCCGGGTCGGCGGACGTGACGGTCACCGGCACGTCCGGACGGGCCGATGTGCTGACCGGAGCCGGCGAGGTGAAGCTGGACCAGACCGAGGGGGCGGCGATCGTGCGCACCGGGTCCGGCGGGATCCAGCTCGGGCCGACGCTCGCCGGGTTGCAGCTGCGGACCGGCAGCGGGAGCGTCGAGGTGGCGTCACTGTCCGGTTCGGCGACGGTGGTGACGGGAACCGGGAACGTGTGGGTCGGCGCCGCGTCGGGCGAGATCATGGCCCGCAGTGGCAGCGGCGACCTGTCCGTGGCCGGCGCGGCGGACGGCTCACTCGAGCTGATCACCGGCTCCGGCGAAATCCGCGTCGGGGTGCGGCCAGGGGTGGCCGCGGAGGTCGACCTGTCGTCCGGCTCCGGGAAGGTGTCCAGCGAGCTGGAGGTCGGTATGGAGCAGCCGGAAGGCGACGTTCCGTTGAAAGTCCGCGCCCGCACGGGGATGGGCGCGGCCGTGATCACCCGCGCGACCGAATAGCTTGTGTTTCATAAGCGGCGGAGCCGCTTGCTGTGGGCCGTCAACTGACACGCTGCTGCCGAATTCTCAGGTGGTTCCTCGCGAGGACAGCGCCGACGTGGTGTATCGGCATACGTTTCCGGGGGATGCGGGGGACGCCTGGCCGGGCGTCCCCCGCATCGTTCGTTCAGCCCGTACGGCCCGGCGTGGGGTTGATCGACAGCGGACTGACCGTGCCGATCGCAACCGCCCGCTCATTGCCCGCCGGCAGCCCGTCGACGCGGAAATTCCCCGGCGGCAGCCCGTCGACGCGGAAATTGCCCCCAGGCAGACCAGCACCCAGTAGCACGCCAGGGCCCTGGCCCGCCAGCGTGGCGGGTACCAAGCCCAGGCCCAGGCTCGTCGCGGCGAGCGCCCCGGCGAGCACGGAACCGGCCACAACCCGGATCCTGCGGCGCGTCAGTTGTGCGGAGTTCATTTCGGATCTCCTCCTTCCGCAAGCGCGTTCACGCTTGCGGCAGCAGTCTCGTCGCGGCCGGCCCGGACGCCCGGCACGACTGCCCGATCGCGACCCTGTTCCGCACGAAAGTCCCCGGCCTCAGGCCTTGCGCAGCGCCGCCGCCAGATCACCTCGCTCCCCGGCCACGACGCCGTCCAGGCTCAGCCACTCCGCCATCACGCGCAGCTCCCGGGCGAGTTCCGCGGCCACCCGCGGCCGGTCGATGTCCGGTTCGCCGAAGGCGCCGTGCACCCGCAGTAGGCCTGCTTCCCGGTCGGATTTCAGGTCCACGCGCGCGACCAGCTCACCGTCCAGCAGGAACGGGAAGACGTAGTACCCGTACTCCCGCTTCGGCTCCGGCACGTAGATCTCGATGCGGTACCGGAAGTCGAACAGCCGCTCCGTCCGCCCGCGCTCCCAGATCAGCGGGTCGAACGGGCACAGCAGGGCCCGTCCGGCGACCTTGCGTGGCGACCGCGCGCCGGAGAACCGGTACGCCGGCGCCCGCCAGGTGCGGACCCGGACGGGCTCCAGCACGCCGGACTCCACCAGGTCCGCGACCGCCTGATGACTGACGTCCGGGCCCAGGCGGTAGTAGTCGCGCAGATCCGGTTCGGTGGCCACGCCGAGCGCCGCGGCCGAGCGGGCGATCAGCTCGCGCGCGCCCTCCTCCGGCGACACCTGGCGCGCCAGGATTTCCGCGGGGACCACCCGCTCGGTCAGGTCGTACAACCGCTCGAACGACCGCCTCGTCCCGGTGGTCAGCTGCCCCATGCCGAAAAGCCATTCGCAGACCTTCTTCACCTCCGACCGGTCCCACCACGGTCCGGGCGTGCGCTTCGACTCCCCTGCGACCTCGCGCTCGATCCCGCCCGCACCGATCGGGCCCTGCTCCTTGACAACGGCGAGGATGTCGTCCACCAGGCCGGGGGTTTGGTCCGCGAGCCGCGCGTAGTTGCGCCACCAGCCGGGGCGCTTGGCGCCTGAGCGCAACAGCGGCCAGTCCTCGACGGGGATCAGGCTGGCTTCGTGCGCCCACGTCTCCACCAGCATCCGCGGCTTGCGCGCGCTGTGCGTCCACGCCGCCTCGTCGATCAGGGTGCGGTCGTAGGCGCCGAGCCGCGAGAACAGCGGCGCGTAGTGCGCCCGCACCGCGACGTTCACCGAGTCCAGCTGGATCAGCTGCACCCGCGACAGCACCCGCTTGAGATGCCGCCGCGTCACCACTTCGGGCCGGGCGTCCGCGAACCCCTGTGCGGCCAGCGCGATCCGGCGCGCCACCGCGATGCTCATCGTGTCCATCGGGAGTCATCGTGCCAGTACCCACCGACAGAAAATGGGGCCGCTATGCGCCGGCCCCTCACCCACCGCCACCCTCAACGGACACGCTTCGCGTGACAGCTACCGTTCTGGCATGAGCACCGCCCGAGTCCGAGCCGCCGTCGTCGCCGACGCGCCGGAGATCGCCCGCATCCAGCGTGTCACCTGGCGCACTGCCTACGCCGATCTGCTGGGTGAGCAGGCCATCGCCGCCCTCGACGAGAGCATCGAACAGCACTGGGCGGAGGCGATCGCACATCCCGCCACGACGGTGTACGTCGCGACGGAAGGCGAGTTCACGGTCGGTTTCTGCGTGGCCGGGCCCGCGCCCGAGGACGAGGTGGCGAACGCGTCGGGCACGCTCCCCGAGGACGCCGACCGCACCGGCCTGATCGCGACGCTGCTCGTGGAACCCCGCTGGGGCCGCCGCGGTCACGGCGGGCGCCTGCTCGCGGACGCCGCGCGGGGACTCCGTCAGCGCGGCGCCGAACGCGGCATCAGCTGGGTCGCCGAGTCGGACTCGGCGTCACTGTCCTTCTTCCGCCGCGCCGGCTGGCGTCCGGACGGGACGGTGCGCACCCTCGACACCGGCGAGCGCCGGCTCCGCGAGCTCCGTCTGACGGGGCAGCTCGACCTCGAGCTGGCCGGCTGACCGCCTGCCCCGGAACCACCGCACCGTCATCACCACCAGGAAGATCACCGCGATGATCTGGTAGCTCGACCCTGCGACCTTCTGCGCGAAACTCCAGATCTGGTACTCCAGCGGCACCTGGTAGTGCGGCGCCAGCCAGAGGATCAGCACGCCGGCCCAGCCCGAGAACAGCAGCCAGAACTTGTGCCGCTGGTATCCCATGACCATGATCAGCGCGGCCGTGGGCAGCGCGAGAACCCAGTGGTGCGACCAGGAAATCGGCGACACCAGCAGCACCCCGGTCGCGGTCACGCCGAGCGCCATCGGCAGGTTGCCGTCGTCGAGCGCACGCCGTGTGCCCAGCCACGTCATCACCACGACGGCCAGCACGCTGGCCCCGCCGACGAGGGTCAGTGTGTGCCCGGCGAGGCCCAGCTTCTCGTAGCTGGACATGACGGCCTCGTTCGCGTGAATCGGGCCGATGTTCATACCGGTGGCGTGGAAGACCCGGTCGGTCCAGTACAGCCACGAATCGTGCGGCATCAGCACGAACGCGATCGCGGTGCACGCGCAGAAGCTCAGGAAACTCGTCACCACCGCGCGGAAGTCCTTGCGCAGCAAGAAGATCAACACGAACCCGGCGGGAGTCAGCTTGATCGCGGCCGCGATGCCGATCAGCGCGCCCCGCGGCCACTTCGGGTTGGGCCACAGCACATCCAGAGCGACCAGCATCATCAGGATGACGTTGATCTGGCCCCAGAAGATCGTGTTCGCGACCGGGTGCGCGACGACCAGGACGCAGGCACCCGCCACGACCATCCACGGCTTCGTAAGCAGACCGCTCAGCTCCGGCGAGCTCTTGCGGTAGGCCAGCACGATCGGGAACAGGCACAGGCAGGTCAGCCCGGTCAGCAGCGGGTAGCCGATCGCGGGCGGGACGATCGCCAGCGGGACGAACATGACCGCCGAGAACGGCGGGTAGGTGTAAGGCAGGGCACCACCGACCGGCGACACCGGGAGCTGCGTGTAGATCGACTGTCCCTTGAGGAACGTGTCCGCGCCGAGGCGGTACACGTCGACATCGGTGGGCCACTTGACGATGCCGTGCGCGTAGTACGCCAGCGCGCAGAACAGGCCGAGCGCGAGCGCCAGCTGGAGCCCGAGGCGCAGCCGCGCACCGGTACTCCCGTGCCTCCAGGTCGAGACGACAGAATTCAACACTCTTCTCCCAGGTCCCAAAGCCACGAGAAGTATCCAGGAAACTGACGCGGCGCCCCCTATCTTGGTTGCCCGCGTGACACGGCTCGCGATCGGGTCCCCTCTTTCGCGTCGGCGAACACCACCCAGCGCATCACGCAATACATGAAAACGGCCTCACCGGCGCCGGCGAGCAGGCGGGACAGGTGGTATTCGATGCCGAGCAGGCCGAGGCCGGCGCCGACACCGAGGATGAAGACCAGGTAGTTGATGCCCACCGCGACGGCGTATTTGAGGGTCTGCCCGCCGACCGGGGCATGGGAGCGGAAGTTGAGACCGCGGTTGAGGACGAAACTCAACCCGAAAGCGATCAGATAACCGGCGGTGACACAAACCGGTAGTGGCAGCCCGAGCCCCGATCGGGTGAACGTCAGAATGGCCAGATCCACCCCGAAGGTGAAGCCGTTGATGATCGCGTAACCGACGAAACTGGGCGGGACCGGCACCGGCAACGGCCGGACCACGGCGGCGCAGAAGGCCGCGAACCGGGTGGGTATTCCCTTGTCTTCGGCACGCACCGCGCCAGGTTTCCAGGATCAGATGGCCGGAAGATGACCACCCGGTGGTCAACAGGAAGCCAAGAGTACGGTGAACCCCCCTGTGCACGCCGCCGTGTCCCCTTAACGTTTGTTCGAGTGACATCCCTGGGAGGCGCGATGCTCGGCTGGTTCTGCCTGACGCTGGGTGTCGCGCTCGGGTCCGCCCTGATCCCGGTGATCAGCATCGAGGTGTTCGTGCTCGGGCTGGTGTCCAGCGAACCGGCCGCGCCGTGGTACCTGATCGGCGCCGCGGTCGCGATCGGGCAGATCGCCGGGAAACTGCTGTACTACCTGGCCGCGCGGGGGTCCATCAAACTGCCACCGTTCCTGCACGACCGGCTGCACCGGCAGCGCCCGCCGAGCCGGCTGCGCGAGCGCTGGCACGCGCGGACGAAATGGCTGCGGGCGAAGGTGGACCTGATCCGCGAGCGGTGTCACCGGCATCCGAAGTGGATGGCCGGCACCTACGGGGTCAGCTCGGTCCTCGGGCTCCCGCCGTTCATGGCGACCACCGTGCTCGCGGGACTGGTGAAAATGCCGATGCCGACGTTCGTGACGCTGGGCCTGGCCGGGCGGTTCGTGCGGTACTGCGTGCTCGCGGCGTTTCCCGCCGTCTTCGCGCACTGGATACACACCTAGCTCGTGTTTCAGCAGCGGCGGAGCCGCTTGCTGTGGGCCGTCAGCTGACACTCTGCTGCCGAGTTCTCAGGTGGTTCCTCGCGAGGACAGCGCCGACGTGGTGCAGAAGCGCTGCCGCGCGAAGCGCGTCCGCCAGGGGTGGCGGTCGGGCTGGCGGGCGGGACTGAGGGTCCGCCACCCGCACCGCCACGCAAACCACATTCGAAACAGTCGCTAGCCCCGACCCGGGTCAGCGGTCGGCGGCTTCCAGGTCGATGGCGCGGCGCATGGTGGCGCGGGCGCGACGGCGGTCACCGGCGAGGTCGTAGGCGTAGGCCAGCCGGTACCAGTACCGCCAGTCGTCGGGATGCTGCTCCAGCTCGGCCCTGCGCTCCTCGAACCACGCGTCCGCGGCGGCGCGGTCGACCCGGCCCGACGGGCGGCGCGGCAGGTCGCCCGCATCAGGCAGCGCACCTTCGGCGTCGAGCCGCTGCCCGAGCCGCTGGATGCGCACGCCCGAGCGCCAGGTCACGATCACCATCCAGGCACCGAGCAACGGCAGCACGAACACCGCGATGCCCAGCGCGATCCCGGCGGGGGTGCCGGTGCGCAGCAGCTGCACCGCCCGTTGCGCGAGCAGCACCAGATACACCGCCAGCGCGGCGGTCATCAGCAGCGCGACGTTGCGGGCTTTCACAGGTCCAGCACGTTCTCGAGCCCGACCGTCAGCCCCGGCCGCGTCCGCACCTCCCGCACGCCGAGCAGGACACCAGCCATGAACGAGACACGGTCCAGCGAGTCGTGGCGGATGCTCAGCGTCTCCCCTTCGCCGCCGAACAGGATCTCCTCGTGCGCGACGAGCCCGGGCAGCCGGACGGAGTGCACGCGCACGTCCTCGATCAGCGCGCCGCGTGCACCGTCCACTTCGGACGTCGTGGCGTCGGTGCCGGGTTGCACGCCGGCCTCACGCCGGGCCTGCGCGATCAGCTCTGCCGTGTGCGCCGCGGTACCGGAAGGGGCGTCGGCCTTGCGGTTGTGGTGCAGTTCGATGATCTCGGCCGAGGCGTAGAAGCGCGCCGCCTGCTGGGCGAACCGCATCGCAAGCACAGCGCCCAGCGCGAAGTTCGGCGCGATCAGCACTCCGACCTCCGGCTTGGAGCGCAGCCACTCCCGAACGGTTTCGAGCCGCTCCCCGGTGAACCCGGTCGTGCCGACCACCGCATGGATGCCTTGCTCCACAAGGAAACGCAGGTTGTCCATCACCGCGTCGGGGTGGGTGAAATCGACGACCACCTCGGCGCCGGCGAGCGCGGACAGCGACTCCCCCGCGTCGACCGTCGCGGCGATCTCCATCCCGGCGGCACCCTCGACGGCCTGTACCACCGTGGCACCCATGCGGCCCTGGGCGCCCAGTACGCCGACTCGGATCGGGCTCATTGTGCGATCACCTCGTGCAGATCATCCGGCAGGTCGTCGGCATGAGCGTACGGCCCGACCACCGCGGCCACGGAGACCCCTCCCGGTGCCCGCAGCAGACTGCGGGCCAGGTCGTACACCTCGTCGGTGGTCACCGCGTCGATTCTCGCCACGGTGTCATCGACGCTTTGGTACAGCCCGAAGTTGAGTTCCTGCTTGCCGATCCGCGACATCCGGGACGCGGTGTCCTCCAGGCCCAGCACGAGGCCGCCGCGCAACTGGCCCTTCGCCCTGGCCACTTCGGCGTCGGTGAAGCCTTCCTTGCCGACCTGGCCGAGCACGTCACGGAGCACGTTGGCGACCTCGCCGAGCCGCTCGGGCAGGCAGCCCGCGTAGACCGACAGGTGACCGGTGTCGGCGTATCCGGCGACCGACGAGTACACCTGGTACGCCAGCCCGCGCTGCTCCCGGATCTCCTGGAACAGCCGGGAACTCATGCCGCCACCAAGTGCCGCGTTGAGCACGTTGAGGGCGTAGCGGCGTTCGTCGTGCCGCGACAAGGCACGCAGGCCGAGCATGACATGCGCCTGCTCGGTGTCGTCGGTGTGCAGCGCCAGGCTCGGCCCCGCGGTGATGCGGGCCCGGCCGCGGCGGGGCGGCACCGGACTGTCCGAACCGGACAGACGGTTCCGCAAAGCCTTGCGCGCCAAGCGAAGCACCTGCGCGTGCTCGATATTGCCGGCGACGGCGAGCACCATCCGCGGCAGCCGGTACCGGCGGCGGTAGAAACCACGCAACGCCGTCGCGGACATGCCCCGGATCGATTCTTCGGTGCCCAGCACGGGTTTCGCCAGCGGATGACCGGCCAGCACCGAGCTGACGAACGTCTCGTGCAGCAAGTCCTCGGGATCGTCGTCGCGCATCGCGATTTCCTCGAGTACCACGCTGCGTTCGGTGTCCACATCGGACTCGGCGCACAGTGCCTCGAACACGACGTCGGTGACCAGATCGAGGGCCAGCGGCAGATCCTCGTCCAGCACCTGCGCGTAGTAGCAGGTGTGTTCCTTGGCGGTGAACGCGTTGAACTCGCCGCCGACCGCGTCGATCTCCTCGGCGATCTGCGTCGCGCCGCGGTTGCGGGTGCCCTTGAACAGCAGGTGTTCCAGGTAGTGCGCGGCCCCCGCGACCGCGGACGGCTCGTCACGGGAACCGATGCCGACCCAGAGGCCGACAGTGGCCGAGCGAACGCCGGGCACGTGCTCGGTGATCACCCGCAGGCCACCGGGCAGCACGGTCCGCTTCACCGAGCCGTCCAGCGTCCGGGTGGTCCCAGGAGCCTGCTCGTATCCAGGAATCTGACGCGCCATGGTTCCTTCATTAAACAGTCCGGATCGGCTTGCGAATATCCGCGCGAGTTGACCTTTCCCGCCGCGCGAGTTGAGCGTTCCCGACGCACGAGTTGCGCGTTCCCGCCGCACGCAACGCTCAACTCGCGCGCTCCCAACGCTCAACTCGCGCGGAGAAGGCCCGTCCGAGACATGCTCGGACGGGCCGTACTCGGGTTGCCTTACTGAGCCGCTTCGGCCTCGGCCGGCTTCTCGGCCTTCGCGTCCTCTTCGTCCTTGACGAGCACGAGGCTGATCTTGCCGCGGTTGTCGATGTCGGCGATCTCGACGCGGAGCTTGTCGCCCACGTTGACCACGTCCTCGACCTTGCCGATGCGCTTTCCGTTGCCCAGCTTGGAAATGTGGATCAGGCCGTCCTTGCCCGGCAGCAGCGACACGAACGCGCCGAACGCGGCCGTCTTCACCACGGTGCCGAGGAACCGCTCGCCCACCTTCGGCAGCTGCGGGTTCGCGATGGCGTTGATCTTGCCGATCGCCGCCTCCGCCGAGGGGCCGTCTGCCGCACCGACGTAGATCGTGCCGTCGTCCTCGATCGAGATGTCGGCGCCGGTCTCCTCGGTGATCGAGTTGATCATCTTGCCCTTCGGCCCGATGACCTCGCCGATCTTGTCGACCGGGATCTTCACGCTCGTCACGCGCGGGGCGTACGGGCTCATCTCGTCGGGTCCGTCGATGGCCTCGGCGATGACCTCGAGGATCGTCAGGCGCGCGTCCTTCGCCTGCTTGAGCGCGGCCCCGAGAACCTCCGACGGGATGCCGTCGAGCTTCGTGTCCAGCTGCAGCGCGGTGATGATGTCCTTGGTGCCGGCGACCTTGAAGTCCATGTCACCGAAGGCATCCTCGGCGCCGAGGATGTCGGTCAACGCGACGTACTCGGTCTTGCCGTCCACCTCATCGGACACCAGCCCCATCGCGATGCCCGCGACCGGCGCCTTGAGTGGCACACCCGCGTTGAACAGGCCCATCGTCGAGGCGCAGACCGAGCCCATCGAGGTGGACCCGTTTGAACCCAGCGCCTCGGACACCTGCCGGATCGCGTACGGGAACTCGTCCCGCTTCGGCAGCACCGGCACCAGCGCGCGCTCGGCGAGCATGCCGTGCCCGATCTCCCGCCGCTTCGGCGAGCCGACCCGGCCGGTCTCCCCGGTCGAGAACGGCGGGAAATTGTAGTGGTGCAGGTAGCGCTTGGTGGTCTCCGGGGACAGCGAGTCGATCTGCTGTTCCATGCGGAGCATGTTCAGCGTGGTGATGCCCAGGATCTGGGTCTCGCCGCGCTCGAACAGCGCCGAGCCGTGTGCCCGCGGGACAAGCCCGACCTCGGCCGACAGGCTGCGGATGTCGGTCAGGCCACGGCCGTCGATGCGGACCTTGTCGCGCAGGATCCGCTGGCGGATCAGCTTCTTGGTCAGCGCACGGAACGCCGCGCCGATCTCCTTGTCACGCCCGGCGAAAGCTTCGCCCTCGCCGACGCCGACCTTGGCCAGCACCGCGGCCTTGACCTCGTCGGTGGCGTTGTCACGGTCCTGCTTGCCGCCGATCGTCAGCGCCTTCGCGAGGTCGTCGGTCGCGATCGCGGCGACGGCGTCGTAGGCGTCCTGCTGGTAGGCGGGGAACACCGGGAAGTCACCGGTGGGCTTCGCGGCCACCTCGGCGAGCTTCTGCTGGGCCTCGCACAGCACCCGGATGAACGGCTTCGCCGCGTTCAGGCCGTCCGCGACGGTCTGCTCGTCCGGCGCGGTGGCACCGGCGGCGATCAGGTCGAGCGTGTGCTCGGTACCCTCGGCCTCGACCATCATGATCGCCACGTCGTCACCGACGACCCGGCCCGCGACCACCATGTTGAAGGTGGCCGTCTCCAGCTGCTTCCAGGTCGGGAACGCGACCCACTGGCCCTCGATCAGCGCGACGCGCACGCCGCCGATGGGACCCGAGAACGGCAGCCCGCCGATCTGGGTGGACGCGGACGCGGCGTTGATCGCCAGCACGTCGTACGGGTCCTCGGGGTGCAGGCTCTGCACCGTGACCACGACCTGGATCTCGTTGCGCAGGCCGTCGGTGAACGACGGGCGCAGCGGCCGGTCGATCAGCCGCGCGGTCAGGATCGCGTCCGTGGACGGACGGCCCTCGCGGCGGAAGAACGCGCCCGGGATCCGGCCCGCGGCGTACATCCGCTCCTCGACGTCCACCGTCAGCGGGAAGAAGTCGAAGTGTTCCTTCGGGTGCTTCGACGCCGTCGTCGCCGACAGCAGCATGGTTTCTTCGTCGAGGTAGGCCACGACGGCGCCGGCAGCCTGGCGCGCGAGCCTTCCGGTCTCGAAGCGGATCGTGCGGGTGCCGAACTTGCCATTGTCGATGACGGCTTCGGTTTCGTGCACCGAGTGTCCGCCTGCTTCGGTCATTTTCTGTGTTTCTCCTCGTTCATGCGGCGAACATGTGCCCCATCCGTCCGGGGCAGCGCCCGAGGAACGAGGCCGGTCTTCGATCGAAGCCCCCGGGAACGACTCCCGGAAGCCACTACCGAGGACCGGCGGACTTGCCCTCGTGCGGTTCGCCTTCCTCTTTCTTGCGGTTATGTGGCGAGGGGGAGCGACCGGGCGGTCACTCCCCCTCGGGGCGGTGCTATCGGCGGAGGCCGAGTCGCTGGATCAGCGACCGGTACCGTTCGATGTCGACCTTCTTCACGTAGTCGAGCAGCCGGCGGCGACGGCCGACCAGCAGCAGGAGCCCACGACGCGAGTGGTGGTCGTGCTTGTGCTCCTTGAGGTGCTCGGTGAGGCCGATGATCCGCTTGGTCAGCAGAGCCACCTGGGCCTCGGGGGATCCGGTGTCCGAGTCGTGCAGGCCGTACTCGGTGAGGATCGACTTCTTCTCGTCGGTGGACAGCGCCACGCTGGGTTCTCCTTGGATTTTCCTGTGCCGTGCGGCCCGGACGCGCGACCGCGCCGGGTGAGTCGGTCACGGCCGCCACGGACTGCAGCCGGACCCAGTTGTCCAGGGTAACAGGCAGCCTCTCAGCAGGCCTGACGGGACACGAGGGGAACGCGCGCGAGCACCGAATACCGCGCGCCGGCGCGGGTGCGGTCGCTGCGCATCAGCACGACCTCGGTTGCCGTCCATGGCTCGCTGACGAAACCGGACAACCGCCGCTCGAGCTCCGCCGGAGCCTCCTCGCGGGTGCGCGCGACCGTCAGGTGTGGCAGGTACGGGCGCTCGTCACCCGCGCCCGCCGCGGCCGCCAGTTCAGTCAACTCGTCGCCGGCCACGCCCACATACAGCACGTGGGCGAAGGTGCCCGCCCCTTCCAGCCGCACCATCGGTGCGCGTCGGCCGGTCAGCGCCGAGGTCAGCCACGGGATGCGGGTCGCCGGGTCGTCCTGGCCGTAGAAGCCGAGCGTGACATGCCACTGAGCCGGCGGCACCCAGCGCGGCGCAGGGTCTTCGGCCCACAGCGGTTCCAGGTACATCCGCAGCGACTCGGCGACCTGGGGCGGCGGCAGCACCGCGGAGAACAACGCCACGGGTCAGCCCTGCTGGCCTGCCCGGCGCAGCAGATCCGCGATCGCCGGGAAGTCCTCGTCGAGTCGCTTGGCGGCCTCGGTCAGGTCCTCGTCTTCGGCGACCTCCCGTAACGCGGCCAGCGCCAGCCGGTCGTCGGTGACCGCCGCGACCGGGATGTTGTCACGGCCGACCGTCGGCCGCGCGGCCTTGACGTCCTCGAGCGCGGCGAGCAGGGCTTCCTTGCGGCCCGCCGCGACGTCGGGGATCAGGCATTTGCGCTCGAGCATGATCATCTTGGCCAGCACGACCGGATTGCCGATCTTCGCCCGTCTGCCGCTCATCACCTGGCTGAGCATCGGCGCGCTGATCCCCAGCACCTCGGCCAGGTACGCCTGCGAGACATCGAAGGCGACCACGAGCCGGCGCACTCTGTCCCCCAGTGGCTCCCCATACCACTGCCGCTGCAATGCGATATTGCGCTGGACGATTTTGTGGTCCTCCACGCTGGCTGCTCTCCCCTTTACTCCCCTCGCACACCCGGTGGCCCCCGGTGTCCCCCGCATCTTGCCAAAAGTGCCCGATCCGGCAGTGCATTTTCACCGAGTGCTTCGCAAAAGCACTCACTCCGGGTGCAGACCGAGAATTTCCCTCGTACGGATGACGTCGTCGGCGATCTGCTCCGCCAGGTCGGGTGGGGTGGCGAAGCGAATCTGGTCGCGGAGGCGGCCGACGAAGTCCAGGCCCACATGCTGGCCGTAGAAGTCCTCGTCGACGTCGAGCACGAACGCCTCGACCGTGCGCTCGCGGCCGGAGAACGTCGGGTTGGTGCCGACCGAGACCGCGGCGGCAAGTCGCCGGTGCGGCTCGGCCGCCCGGACCAGCCGGCACGCGTAGACCCCGTCGGCAGGCACGGCGGCGAACCGCGGAGTGGACAGGTTCGCGGTGGGATAACCGAGGTCGTGGCCGCGCCCGGCCCCGCGGACGACGATGCCCTCCAGCCGGTGCGGGCGCCCGAGCGCCTCGGCGGCGGCCGCCACGTCACCGGCGTCGATGCACGAGCGAACGTAGGTGGAGGAGAAGGTGATCTCGGTGTCGTCGTCACGCTCACCCTGCAGATCGGTGCCGAAGGCGGCGAACCCGAACCGCTTGCCGAGCTCGCGCAGCAGCGGCACGGTGCCCACGGCCCCGGCGCCGAACGTGAAGTTGTCCCCGACCACGACGGCGGCCACGTGCAGCTGGTCGACCAGGAGCTCGTGTACGAACTCCTCGGCGGGCAGCCGCATCAGCTCGGCGGTGAACGGCAGCACCGTGAACACGTCGATCCCCAGCTGCTCGACCAGTTCGGCCTTGCGCCGCAAGGTGGTCAGCTGCGCCGGATGGCTGCCGGGACGGATCACCTCGGACGGGTGCGGGTCGAAGGTGAGCACGACACTGGGCAGGTTACGGGTCTTGGCGATCTCGACCGTCTTGCCGATGAGCGCCTGATGCCCGCGATGCACCCCGTCGAACACGCCGATCGTGACCACGCACCGGCCCCAGCCACCGGGCAGATCCGCCAAGCCTCGGTACCTCTGCACGGCGCCACTCTAGGCGGGGTCGAGGACCACCACCGAGCGGGCCACACCACCGGCGTCGACAGCGAGCGCCACCGCTTGTCCGTCGGGACCGAAGACCCCGTAGGTGCCGTCCAGACCGGACGCCCGGACCTGCTGTCCATATTGGACGGCACGGGCGGTGGCGGCGTCGACGTCGTAGCGCGGGAAGGCCGCGGCGACGGCGGCGCTCAGGTCGTGGGACAGCTCGGGTTTCGCTTCGAGTTGTTCGAGCGTCCTGGCGGTGGCGAGGGTGAACGGGCCGACCGTGGTCCGCCGCAGTGCCGCGAGGTGCCCGCCGGCACCGAGCGCGGCGCCAAGATCCCTGGCGAGCGCGCGGACATAGGTGCCCGACGAGCATTCGACCACCGCGTCGAGCTCGATGCGGTCCGCCTCGCGGCGGGTGGCCAGCAGATCGAAGCGGTACACGGTCACCTTGCGTGGCGACAGCGCCACGTCCTCCCCCGCACGCACCCGGGCGTAGGCGCGCTTGCCCGCGACCTTGACCGCACTCACCGCGCTGGGCACCTGCTCGATTTCGCCGGTGAGCGCGGCAATCCCGGCGGCGATGCGCTCGTCGGTGATCGCCGCGAGCGCATCGATGTCCACAGTGGACAGTTGCTCGCCTTCCGCGTCGTCGGTGGTGGTCGAGACCCCGACGGACAGCGTGGCCAGATACGTCTTGCGGTCCAGCGCCAGATGACCGAGCAGCTTCGTCGCCCGCTCGATGCCCAGCACCAGCACCCCGGTCGCCATCGGGTCGAGCGTGCCGGCGTGGCCGACCTTGCGCGTGCCCATGATCCGCCGCACCCTGGCGACGACGTCATGCGAGGTCATCCCCGGCGGCTTGTCGACGACGAGCAGACCAGGCGGCGGGGGTGGGGTCTTCGGGGGCACGACCGCACACTTTATCGGGGTGCTTCAGGCGGCGGCCGAGGCCGGGCGCCCTGCGGGGGTGTCCCACGCATGGCGGCGCACCTGCACCGGCACCTGTTCCCCGCGTGCCTGCGCCGCGAACAGCTCGGCCCGGGCCCGGCGCCACCACACCAGCAGCCGGAACGTGCCGTAGACCAGCACCGCGACCACGGCCAGCAGCGCGATCCGGAAACTGCCGGTGTACTGCAACAGCACCCCCACCAGCAGCGCGGCGACAGTCGTCGCACTGAACCCGCCGACGTTCACCAGACCCGTCGCGGTGCCGACCCGGTGCAGCGGGTTGTAGTCGCGCGCGAGGGCGAACGCGATCGTCGAGGCCGGCACGCCGAGCGCCAGGAAAGCGAAGCAGGGCAACAGGATCGCGACGGGCAGCGGGCCGGGCAGGCTCAGCAGCAGCGACCAAACGGCCGTCGCGCCGCCGAGATACGCGGCCACCAACGGCATCCGCAGCCCCGGCCGCGCCGCGACGAGGCCACCGACCACCGGGCCGACGAACATCGCACCGAACACGAACACCGTCAGCAGCGCGCTCGCCGTCGCCGGTGCGATCCCCTCTCCTCGCACGAGAAACGGCACGCCCCACAGCAGGGTGAGCACGGTCGGCGCGAAACCCGTCGAGAAATGCACCCAGAACCCGAGCCGGGTGCCGGGCACGCGCCACGCGGAGCGGATCTGCCGCAGCAGCTCGCGCCGGTCCACCGGCACCGGTGTGGCGGGGTGCCCGGCCGGGGTGTCCCTGACGCGTGCCGCGACTACGGCCGAGTACAGCGCGGTCACGAGGCCGGCCACCAGGAACGTCGGCAGCCAGCCGGGACCGTCGAGCAGCAGGGTGAGCGGTACGGTCGCGGCCAGGTTGCCGACGAACCCGATGGCGGACGTGAGCGACATGACGACGGTGTACTGGCGGCCTGGAAAGTGGGCCGCACTGAGGCGCAGCACACTGACGAACGTGATCGCGTCCCCGAACCCGAGCACGCCCCGGCCGAGCAGGGCAAGACCGTAGGAGGTCGCGAACGCCGTGAGTACCTGGCCCAGCGCCAGGCACAACAGCGCCGCGATGAGGATCCGGCGGGGGCCGTAGCGGTCCACCAGCACGCCGGTGGGGATTTGCATGACCGCGTAGACGCCGACCTGCAGGACGGTGAATGCGCTGAGTGCGGCGGCGCCGACACCGAACCGGTCCGCGGCCTCGAGTCCCGCGACCCCGAACGAGGTGCGGTGGAACACGGCGAGGAGGTAGACGAGCGCCGCGACGAACCAGACCAGCCACGACCGGCGGCTTGCCTTGCCGGTCACGGGTGCCTGCGTGGACGCCACCATCGGGCCTCCCAGCGGAGTCGGGTACGGGGCTGTGATCGCCTGCGCCACGGAGAATTTACCGGCGCCGGCAGGGTTTCCGGGTGAGGGACGGCCCGAATGACTTGGCGCACTGCACTTTCAGCGCACCGCGCCGACGACAGCCCAATGGCCCGAACGCCATCGCGCGAGCACGGCCGCCAGCCGCAGCACCATGAACGCCGACAGCCCGGTCCAGATCCCGGCGAGCCCCCAGCCGAACGCGAGCGAAATCCAGATCAGCGGCAGGAACCCGATCGCGGCACTGACGAGCGTCGCGGTGCGCAGGAACGCGGCGTCACCGGCGCCGAGCAGGACCCCGTCGAGCGCGAACACCACGCCCGCGATCGGTTGCAGCGCAACGAAAAACCACCAAGCATTCGGGATTTCCCGCAGTACACCGGGATCTGATGTGAAGGCGTGCGGCAAAACCTGTGACACGACGGCGAACACGGCACACAATACGCAGCCGAAGATCAGACCGTAACCGGTGATCTGTGCGGCCACCCCCTTCGCCTGGTGCCGGCGGCCGCCGCCCAGTGCGGCGCCGACCAGTGACTGCGCCGCGATCGCGACCGAGTCCAGCACCAGCGACAGGAAAGTCCACAGCTGCAACACGATCTGGTGCGCGCCGACCGCCGCGGTCGAGGTGCGGGCGGCGACCGCGGCGGCCGAGATGAAGCAGGCCTGGAATGCCAGTGACCGCAGCACGAGGTCTCGTCCGAGGCTCAGTTGCGCGCGCATCACCGCGGGGCGCGGCCGCAGCGGTACCCGCTCGGCGGCCAGTGCCCGCAGGAACAGGCTGGCCGAGATCACCTGCGCGACGACGTTCGCCGCCGCGGACCCTTCGAGCCCCCAGCCGGCCGCGTACACCAGCACCGGGCACAGGACGGCGGAAATCCCGTTGCCCAGCAACACGTAGCGCAGCGGGCGGGCGGCGTCCTGCACGCCGCGCATCCAGCCGTTGCCGGCCATCGTGACCAGGATCAGCGGCGCCCCGCAGAGCGCGATCCGCAACCAGGACACCGATGCGGCGGCGATGTCGTCGCTGCCCGAAAGCGCCTTCGCGATCGGCGCGGCCAGCAGTTGCCCGGCGAGCACCAGCACGAGTCCGACGGCGATGGCGAGCCAGGTGGCCTGCACACCTTCGCTGACGGCCTCCTCGCGGCGGCCCGCGCCGTGTAGCCGGGCGGTGCGCGAGGTGGTGCCGTAGGACAGGAAGGTCAGCTGGGTGGAGATCTGCGACAGGATGACCCCGCCGAGCGCCAGCCCCGCGAGCGGCAGCGCTCCCAGGTGCCCGACGACGGCGGTGTCCACGAGTACGTACAGCGGTTCGGCGCACAACACCCCGAGCGCGGGAATCGCGAGCGCGAAAACCTTCTTGGCCGGCGCCCGCTCGGCGATCATCTGCACCAGAGCAGGTTAACCGCCACGCCCCCACCGCGAGTTGCGCGTTCCGGTAGCGCGAGTTGCGCGTTCCGGATGCGCGAGTTGTACGTTCCTGCCACGCGAGTTGCGCGTTCCCGTCGCACGGAACGCACAACTCGGCCGCACGCAACGTGCAACTCGCGCGCATACAACGTGCAACTCGCGCGCATACAACGTGCAACTCGCGCGCATACAACGTGCGACTCGCGCGCACGCAACGTGCAACTCGCGCAAGGGCAGCACACCGGGGTAAGCGCTGTGTGCCCGGCGCTGGTTACAGCAGCGGGGCGGCTGCTAGTGCGTTGCGCACCGCGGCGAGTACCTCGGCGTCCGTGCCGTGGACGGTGCAGCCTGCGGCCAGGCGGTGGCCGCCGCCGCCGAGGGTGCGTGCCGCGGCGGAGACGTCGATCTTTCCGATCGCGCGCAGCGACACCGTCCACTCTCGCGGGCCCTGCTGCTTGAACACCGCCGCGACCTCGGCGTCCCGGACCGACCGGACCACGTCGACGACCGCTTCGACCTCTTCCAGCCGCACGTCCGCCGCCGCATCCAGGGTCACGAACGCATACGCCAGCCCGTATCCCTGCGCCGCGGCCGGGTCCAGCCGGGCGGTGTCCAGCGCCTTCGCCAGCATCGGCAGCCATGCGAACGGGTGATCGTCGACGATCTCCCGGGCGAGCCGCTCGGGGTCCACGCCCGCCTCGAGCAGACGCGCGGCAGCCCGGTGCGTCGAGGGCTTCGCACGGCGGAAACCACTCGTGTCCGTCATCAGCCCCGCGTAGAGACACCGCGCGATCGGTTCGTCGAGCGGCGCCCCGAGCTCGTCGAGCAGGTCCAGCACCAGCACGGCGGTCGCCTCGGCGGTCTCGTCGACGACATGATGCGTGCCGTAGCGGGTGTTCGACGCATGGTGATCGACCACCAGCACCGCCCCGCCGGCGGATTTCGTCGCCTCGACCCGGTCGGCGAGCGAACCGAGTCGTTGCGGCACGGGCGTGTCACAGCAGATCAGCAGCGGGCCCGACACAGGGACTTCCGCGGCCGGCACCACGAGACTGCCCGCGTCCAGCCCACGCAGGCTTTCCGGGACCTCGGCGGGCATGGCGAACGACACCCGCACCTTGGCGCCACGCTGATGCAGGGCACGGCCGAGCGCCAGTGCACTGCCGAGCGCATCGGCATCGGGGCGGACGTGGGCGAGCAAGGTGACGTCGGTGGCGGCGCGCAGAAGGTCGAGCGGCGAAGAGCGCATGACGGCAAGCTACCCCCACCGGTCTCCCACCGCTGCCCGCACCGCGGGGCCCGATATTCTCCTCTGCGATGTTCGACTACGGGATCCTCCTCTACCCCTCGGCCAACCGGGTCTACGCCGACTCCTCGGCCGCGCTCCTGCGCGCCGAACTCGCCGTGTTCGGTGAGGCGCTCAGCACCGCGCTCCACGAGATCAGCGAGCGACGCCTCGGCGGCGTCAGCTACGTGACGTTCTCCACCACCGAACGACTGTCCGAAGAGGACATCGCGTTGCTGTCGAACCTCTCCGCGCTCTACGCATTGTTCGAGCTGACCGGGGATCTGCTGCGTCCGGCCGGAATCGCCCCGCTCGACAAGTTCGGCTCGGACCTGCTCACGATCCAGAAGTACGCCGGCAAGACCAACGAGCTGTTCACGAAGCTGCTGCTGAACGTCACCCTGCTGTCCACTTCGGACCCACGGACATTCCTCAGTGGACCGGTGCACGTGCTGGATCCGTTGTGCGGCAGGGGAACCACGCTCAACCAGGCGATGAACTACGGGCTCGACGCGACCGGCATCGAGCTCGACAGGCGCGATTTCGAAGCCTACGAGCAGTTCATCAAGACCTGGCTGCGCACGAAGCGGATCAAGCACACCGCCGACTCCGGGCAGCTGCGGCGGGACAAGGTGAAGCTGGGGCAGCGACTCGAGCTCGGTTTCGGTCTGACCAAGGAAGACTACAAAGCGGGCGACATCCGGCGGATCACCTACTACAACTGCGACACCATCACCGGCGCGAAGCTGCTCAAAGCCGGTTCGGTGGACGTGATCGTCACCGACGCGCCGTACGGCGTCCAGCACGGCAGCCATCGCACCGGCGAGCTGGAACGCAGCCCGCGCGAGCTGCTCAGCGCGGCCGTCCCGGCGTGGGTCCGCACGTTGCGCTCGGGCGGGGCGCTCGGCATCTCGTGGAACACGCACGTCACCAAACGCGAAGAGGTCGCCGAGATCCTCACCCGGGCCGGGCTGGAAGTACGGGAACTCGGCGACTTCGCGCACCGGGTGGATCAGGCGATCCTGCGTGACCTGATGGTGGCCCGCAAGCCCTGACTCACACCGTCAGTCCTCGTCGTCTTCGTCTTCGCGGGGAACTCGATAGGGGTCGGGGTCCCCCGCGTGGCGGGCACCCGCCGACCGGCGCGCCACTTCCGCGTCCGCCTCGCGTGCCTTGGCCAGCAGGTCCTCGATCTGTTGCGCCGTCTCGGGAATCTTGTCCGCGACGAACGTCAGCGTCGGGGTGAACCGCACGCCGGTGCCCTGGCCGACCTTGCTGCGCAACACACCGCGAGCCGACTCCAGCGCCGCGGCCGCGCCCGCGAAGTCCGGAGTGGACTCGAGGTTCTCCCCCAGCACCGTGTAGTACACGGTCGCGTCGTGCAGGTCCGCGGTCACCCTGGTGTCGGTGATCGTGACGTTGTTCAGCCGCGGGTCCTTGATCTCGTGCTCGATGGCCGAGGCCACGATCTGCGAGATCCGCTTGGACAGCCTCCGCGCACGCGCCGGATCGGCCATCATCTCCTCTTTCTCTAGTCTTCGGGCCCGAGCAGGCGCCGGTGCGTGGACAGCAACTCCAGCTCGGGCCTGCCCGCCACGAACCGCTCGCACTCGTCGAGCACGTCACGAACATGCTCGCTGTCGGCCGCGACCACGGCGACGCCGAGCAGGGCGCGCCGGTGCAGATCCAGGTGCCCGGCCTCGGCGACCGCCACCTCGAACCGCTTGCGCAGCTCGGCCACCAGCGGCCGCACGACCGAGCGTTTCTGCTTCAGCGACCGGATATCGCCCAGCAGCAGGTCGAATTCGAGCGCTCCAACGAACAACGGTTTCCCCAAGGTACGACCCGGGGCCGGTGGAAACCGGCCCCGGGTACTACCGACTACTTACGCGCGCGGCTTTTCGCGCTGCTCGTAGGTCTCGACCACGTCGCCGACCTTGATGTCGCTGTAGGACCCCAAAGTCAGACCACATTCGTAGCCGTCGCGGACCTCGACCACGTCGTCCTTGAACCGCCGCAGCGAGCTGACCGGCAGGTTCTGCGCGACGACCACGTCGTCACGCAGGAGGCGGGCCTTGGCGTTGCGCCGGATCTCACCGGAGGTGACAAGGCAACCGGCGATGGTGCCGAACTTCGAGGACTTGAAGACCTCGCGGACCTCCGCCTTGCCGAGTTCGACCTCCTCGAACTCCGGCTTGAGCATGCCCTTGAGTGCCTGCTCGATCTCCTCGATCGCCTGGTAGATCACCGTGTAGTACCGGACGTCGACGCCCTCACGGTTGGCCCGCTCGGTCGCCTTGCCCTGGGCCCGCACGTTGAACCCGAGCACGATCGCGTCGGACGCGGTGGCCAGGTCGATGTCCGACTCGGTCACCCCACCGACGCCGCGGTGCACCACGTTCAGCTCGACCTCGTCACCGACGTCCAGCTGCAGTAGCGCCGCCTCGAGCGCCTCGACGGTACCCGAGTTGTCACCCTTGATGATCAGGTTGAGGGTCGAGGTCTCCTTCAACGCGGAGTCCAGGTCCTCCAGGCTGACCCTCTTGCGCCGCGCCGCGTTCTGGGCGTTGCGGATCCGGGCCTGCCGCCGCTCGGCGATCTGGCGGGCGACGCGGTCCTCCTCCACGACCAGGAACGTGTCACCGGCGCCTGGCACCGAGGTGAACCCGATGACCTGCACCGGACGCGAGGGCAGCGCCTCGGTGACGTCCTCGTTGTACTCGTCGACCATCCGCCGGACGCGCCCGTAGGCGTCCCCGGCGACGACCGAGTCGCCGACCCGCAGCGTGCCGCGCTGCACCAGCACGGTGGCCACGGGACCGCGGCCACGGTCCAGGTGCGCCTCGATCGCGACGCCCTGCGCCTCCATGTCGGGGTTGGCCCGCAGATCCAGCGCCGCGTCCGCGGTCAGCAGGATCGCCTCCAGCAGCCCTTCGATGTTGATGTTCTCGCGGGCGGAGATGTCGACGAACATGGTGTCGCCGCCGTACTCCTCGGCCACGAGCCCGTACTCGGTGAGCTGCTGGCGGATCTTCTGCGGGTTCGCGCCTTCCTTGTCGATCTTGTTCACCGCGACCACGATCGGCGCCTTGGCCGCCTGGGCGTGGTTGATCGCCTCCACCGTCTGCGGCATGACGCCGTCGTCGGCGGCGACCACGAGCACCGCGATGTCCGAGGAGCTCGCACCACGCGCACGCATAGCGGTGAACGACTCGTGACCCGGGGTGTCGATGAACGTGATCAGGCGCTCGTTGCCTTCCAGCTCGGTCGCCACCTGGTAGGCGCCGATGTGCTGGGTGATGCCGCCGGCCTCACCCTCGCGCACCTTCGTCTTCCGGATGGTGTCCAGCAGGCGGGTCTTACCGTGGTCGACGTGACCCATGACGGTCACGACCGGCGGCCGGACCTGCAGGTCCTCCTCGTCACCGGCGTCCTCGCCGTAGGTGATGTCGAAGGTGCCGAGCAGCTCGCGGTCCTCCTCCTCGGGGGAGACCACCTGCACGTCGTAGTTCATTTCCGAGCCGAGCAGCTCGAGGACCTCGTCGGACACCGACTGCGTGGCCGTCACCATCTCACCGAGGTGGAACAGCACCTGCACCAGCGAAGCCGGGTTCGCGTCGATCTTCTCCGCGAAATCGGTCAGCGAGGCACCACGCGGCAGGCGGATCGTCTCGCCGCTGCCCTTGGGCAACCGCACGCCGCCGACGCTGGGCGCCTGCATGTTGTCCATGTACTCCTGGCGCTTCTGCCGCTTCGACTTGCGGCCCTTGCGCGAGGGACCACCGGGACGGCCGAAGGCACCCGCCGCGCCGCCGCGGCCACCGCCGCCACGCGGACCACCGCCGCCGCCACCGCCACGGAAACCACCGCCGCCGGCGGGCGCGCCGCCACCGGGACCACCCCGGAAGCCACCGCCACCGCCACCACCGGGACCGCCGCCGCGGTAACCACCGCCGCCGCCACCACCGGGACCGCCACGACCGGCGCCACCGGGTCCACCACGACCGGCTCCGGCACCGCCACGACCGCCGCCAGGACCACCCCGGCCACCACCGGGACCGGACGGACGCTGCGTGCGGCCGGGCATCATGCCCGGGTTCGGCCGCGGCGGCATGTTGCCGGGGTTCGGCCGATTGCCGCCGCCGGGACGCGGCGCCGACGCGGGCCTGTCGCCACCGGAACGCTCGCCACCGGGCCGGTCACCGGGACGCGGACCACGGTCACTGCCAGGACCACCACCGGGACGCGGCGCGGCGGGCCGCGGCGCGGGAGCACCGGAGCCGACGCCGAACGGGTTGTTGCCGACCCGCGGGGTGCGCGGACCGGGCTTGGGGCCACCGGGCTTGGGGCCCTGTGGCTTGGGGGGTACGACCGAACCACCGGACGATGGTGCCGGGCTGGGCCGCGGACCCTGCGGCTTCGACTGCGGCTCCGCCTTGGCGGCCGGGACCTCCGGCTGCTGCTGCTCTTGCGGCTGCGGGCGCGGTTTGTCCTGCTGCGGCGCGGGAGCGGGCCGCGGGCCGGGACGAGGACCAGGCACCGCGTTCGGGCGCGGCCGGTCCTGCCGGTTGTCCGGGATACGGGACGGCGCGGGCGCGCCGCCGTTGCCGTTCGAGGGACCGGGAACCGGTTTACGGCCCCCGCCCTTCCCACCGGATTTGCCTCCGGCGGTGAACGCGTCCCGCAACCGCCGGGCAACGGGTGCCTCGACGGTGGAAGACGCGGATTTGACGAACTCGCCCTGCTCCTTGAGCTTGGCGAGAACTTCCTTACTGGTGACACCGAGCTCTTTCGCGAGCTCGTGCACGCGGGCCTTGCCTGCCACTGCTCTCCTCAACTGGTGAGGCCAGCCGGCGGTAAGGGACCCGCTGACCTCGTCCTATCGTCGCGCGTTCATGGCTTCAGCTTCACGGCTGACTCATGACGGGTCGACCTGCTTCCTTCGTTCGTCCGGGCGGGGGAACATCCCCTGCCCATTCCTCCGGCGTGCGCCCGAGATACCGCCGCACGGCCGTCACGTCGAGTGTTCCAGAGCTTCGTAACGCTCTGGGAAACGCCCGGCGCCGCTCGGCCTTGGCCAGGCAAGCCGGTTCGGGATGCAACCAGGCACCCCGGCCCGGAAGCCGCCGACGTTCGTCGACGACCACCTGCCTGTCCCGCACGACAACTCGGAGCAACGCACCGGCCGAGGCCCGTTTCCGGCATCCCACGCACATGCGGACCGGTGCCTCCCGGTGTTCTTTGCGCGCGTTACCCGAATCCGGGCCAGCAACCATGGTCGAGTCTAGCTCCTGGCCTGTCACTCAGCCGAACCGGTTGTCGCAGGCCGTGGTGACGGGTCGGACTCGCCGGCCGCGTCGCTGCGGATGTCGATTCGCCAGCCGGTCAGCCGCGCGGCGAGGCGGGCGTTCTGCCCTTCCTTGCCGATCGCGAGTGACAGCTGGAAATCGGGCACCACGACTCGGGCCGTCTTCGCACGCTCGTCCACCACGGTCACCGATACAACCTTCGCCGGTGACAATGCATTCCCTACGAAGCGGGCCGGATCCTCGGAGTAGTCGATGATGTCAATCTTCTCCCCGGCCAGCTCGCTCATCACGTTGCGCACGCGCGCGCCGACCGGCCCGATGCACGCGCCCTTGGCGTTGACGCCGGGCACCGTCGAGCGGACGGCGATCTTGGACCGATGCCCCGCCTCACGCGCGACGGCGGCGATTTCCACTGTGCCGTCGGCGATTTCGGGCACCTCGAGCGCGAACAGCCTGCGCACGAGGTTGGGGTGTGTGCGCGACAACGTGATCTGCGGGCCCCGGCTGCCGCGCGACACGGTCACCACATAGGCCTTGATCCGGCTGCCGTGCTGATACGACTCACCGGGCACCTGCTCGGCTTGCGGCAGCACGCCCTCGATGTCCCCGACCTGGACGATCACCATGCCGCGGGCGTTGGCACGAGCGTCGCGCTGGATGACCCCCGCGACGATCTCGCCCTCCTTCGCGGAGAACTCGCCGTAGGTCTTCTCGTGCTCGGCGTCGCGCAAACGCTGCAGGATGACCTGGCGGGCGGTGGTGGCGGCGATCCGGCCGAAACCCTCAGGCGTGTCGTCCCACTCTTCCTCGATGTCACCGCCCTCACTCACTGTATGCGCGAGGACGCGCACGTACCCGGTCTTGCGGTCGATATCGATGCGGGCATGCGGCTGATGCCCTTCGGTGTGCTTGTACGCGGTCAGCAGCGCGGTCTCGATGGCTTCGATGACGGTGTCGAAGGGGATGTCCTTGTCCCGCTCGATCGCGCGCAGCGCGGCGATGTCCACGTTCACTTCGGCTCCTCCTCCGTCCCGGCGGCCCCGGTCTGCTCCGCGGCGTCTTGTTCCAGCAGTTTCAGGTCCTCCGTCGGCGGTTGCTTGAACTCGATTTCGATGACCGCCTTGGCCACGTCGCGGTAGGCCACGTCGCGGATCCGCCCGTCGACGAGCACCCGCGCCGCCTCGGGCCCGGCGTACCCGACCCGGCCGACGACCGCGGAGCCCTCGTGCGGAGTGATCTTCACCAGCCGGAACTTCGCGCGTCGCCAGTGCCGTTGCCTGGTGAGCGGTCGGTCCACACCCGGCGAGGTCACTTCGAGCGTGTAGGCGCCCGCGATCAGGTGATCATGGGAATCCAACACTGCCGACACCGTGCGGCTGCACTCGGCCACCTCGTCGAGTCCGACGCCGTCGTCGGCGTCCACCACGACCTTCACCAGCTTGCGCCGCCCCGCCTGCTGGATTTCGAGCGCGTCGAGGTCGAAACCAGCACCGGCCACCGCCTCGGCCACGATGGGCTCGAGTTTGCCGGCGAGTTCTCCTGGCACCTTGGCGCTCTCTCTCCTGTTGAATCTGTTGTCGATGAGCGACCAGCTTAACTTGTAGGGCCCGGTCACCGCCCGTGGTCGGGGGCGGTGCTGGCAGGATGGCGCGACGTGAGCCCCCGTACCCGTCGCGACGTCCTGCGGCTGAGCGCGCTGGCGGCCATGGCCGTACCGCTCGCCGCGTGCAGAACCGGCTATTCCGACGAGCCGGACCCCCTCGCGCCGCTGGCCGGGCAGGCGGCGGCGGACGCCGCGGCGGCGGACGCCGCGGCGGCGAACGCGCTGGCCACCGGATCGTCCGCGGAAGCGGCACTGGCCCGGCAGGTCGCGACGGCGCGCGGGGAGCACGCGCGGGTGCTACAGGCGGAGGTGGACCGGCTCAACCGGCCGAGCGCCACCGCACCGGTGATCACTCCGGACGGCGGCGGGCTCTCGGCACTCAAGCAGCGGCTGGCGACAGCGCGTGAACAGGCCGAGCGCCTGGTGCCCGGTTCGGACGGTTACCGCGCCGGTCTGGTGGCCGCGGTCGCGGCCGGATGCGCGGGCCTGCAGCAGCTGGACGACCGGCTCGGCCCTGGCGCCGACCCGGGGGCCGTCACGCCCGTGGGGTCCGTGCCGGAAGAAGCGATCGGCCCGCTGCAGCAGGCACTGGACGCCGAGCACGCCGCGGTCTGGGTGTACGGGCTGGTCAGCGCGTTCCTGCCGGCCAACTACGGCCCGGGTGTCGCGGACGGCGCGAACGAGCATCACGACCGCCGCGACGCGTGCGTGCGGATGCTCGACGCCGCCGGTGCCACCCCCAACGGGCCCCAACCCGCTTATGTGACACCGAAACCGGTCACGGACGCGACGTCGGCGAAGAGCGTGGTGGCGACCGCGGAGTCCGACACGGCGGTGGCGTGGGCCGGTGTGCTGGCGCGCACCGACGACACCGCGCTGCGGGCGGTCGCGCTCACGGCGCTGCTGGGTTCGGCACGGCGCGGCACCCGATGGCGCCAGGCGGCGGGCGAATCCCCCGCCGCCGTGGCGTTGATCGGGGTGCCTGCCGGCTAGTTCGGCGCCAGGTTCAGGGCTTCGGTACTGACCCGGGTCAGGGTGGCCTCGTCCTGGTGGCCGTCGAAGAACGCGGACAGCACGATCGTCACCCGGTTGCCGGTGACGCGGGAGGCGTACTGCCCGTCGAGGAGTTTGGGCGCGCCGGAGATCTTCGCCGTGCCGTCGCGGACGAGGTCGGTGACATTGCCCGTGCCGTCGCGGTCGGCCAGTGCCTTGAGCTGGTTCGCGTCACCGGCCGTCGGCATGGTCACGGCCACGACCGACACCAGTGCCTTCGCGCCGGACGCGCTCGTCGTATACAGCGCGCGGGACAGGCCGAGGCACGGGTGGGTGCCGAACCACTTCTTCACGTCGTCGGTGGATTTCGCGGCGCAGTCGGTGCTGGCGACCGGCCCTTTGGCCGCGGTGAAGGCGAATTCCTTGGCCGGCGGCTGCGCGAGCGGCGCCGCGGACTCGTGCCGGACCAGCCACCAGACGAGCCCGGCCACCACGGCGACGGCGACCAGGCCGAGCGACCTGAACAGCCAGGCACGGCCACGGACCGGATCCGCCGGGATCCGCGGCATCGGCGCGGTGCCGCCGTGCGCCGGCGGATACTGCGGAGCAACCACGAGGGAACACCGTACTGGAACGCCCCGGCGAAGGTGCGGGAATCGGGCTCAGGTCACCGCACGCAGTATCCGTGCCACGTCGTCGAGCGTGTTGTGGAGGTGAAAACCGGCGCGCACCTTGCCCGCACGGGCACTCGCGACCACCCCGGCGGCCGCCAGCCGTGCGACATCCGCGTCGAAGGACACGATCGCCGAGCCACGCGGGGGCAGGCCCAGCCCGTCGAGCAGCGCGTCACCGAGCCGCACGCAGTGCGCCCGGACCGCTTCGAGGTCCAGCGAAGCCAGGTAGGGCAACGCGACCGCGGCCCCGACGTGCGCGAGCCAGACCGGCGACAAGTCGTACCGGCGGGCGCCCGCGGCCAGCCGCACCGGCAGTCCGTACAACGACTGCCACGGATCCTCGCCCGCGTACCAGCCCGCGCTGACGGGCCTGCCGCGCTCGAGCACCCGGGGATGCACGGCGAGCCAGGCCGAGCCACGCGGGGACAGCAGCCATTTGTACCCGGCGGCGACCACCCAGTCGGCCCAGTCGAGCCGCAGCGGCAGCCATCCCGCCGCCTGACTCGCGTCGAGCACGACCGGCACGTTCGCGGCTTCGCTCGCCGCCCGCAGCGCGCCGAGGTCGGCCAGTGCGCCGTCGGCCGACTGCACGACGCTCACCGCCACCAGATCGTGTCCGTCCACAGTGGACGCCAGCTCCGCCGGTGGCACCTCGGTGACGGTCACGCCCGGCACCGTCGCGAACGGGAAGGTGACGCTCGTGTACTCGCCCTCGGCGACGAGCACGCGCGCGCCCGCGGGCAATCCGGCCGCGACGACGCTCAGCAGCTGTGACACCGAAGCACCGATCGCGACCCGGTCCCTGGGCACACCGATCAGGTCCCCGAAGCCGGCGCGGGCTGTGGCGATGGGTTCGTCGAAGTCCGCGGGCACGGCCCCGCCGCGACGCCACACGTCCACCGCGGCTGCGACGGCGTCGGCGACCTGGGCGGGTGGGACGCCGATGCTGGGTGTGTTGACGTAACCCGCACCGACATCGAACCGGGCTCCGAACGCGAGACGCATAGCAATCACTATGCCGACTCTCAGTCCGTTATCAGGATGAGCCCAGCAGACTGGGATCGTGCACCCTGATCGTCGGTCGTGGACGGCTCGGGCGGCGGGACTGCTGCCCGGCCCGTCGGCGACGCCGTTCACCTTCTGGTACCTCATAGTGCTGCTGGCGACGACAATCCTGCAGCGTGCCGTCGGTGAGTCGGTGTCCGCGCGGCTGCTCGCCTGGGCCAGTACGGACGCGCACAACCTGTGGCACCGGCCGGTGGTGAGCCTGATCGGCAGCGCGCTGTGGATCGACGGCTCCGGCTGGCTGGTGTACGTGCTGATCTTCGCGCTCGCGGTCGCTCCCCTGGAGCGCCGGATCGGCGCGGGCTGGACGTTCGCGGTGTTCGCCAGCGGGCATGTGATCGCCACGCTCGTGACGGAACTGCCGGTGCTCGTGGCGCTGCGGCAGGGCTGGCTGCCGCTGAGCGACGCGCACTGGCTCGACATCGGGGTCAGCTACGGGTTCTTCGCGACGGCCGGTGCGCTGGTGCCGATCATGGCGCCCCGGCTGCGGCTCGCGGCGGTGGCCGTGATCGAGCTCGTCATCGTGGTGATTTACCTCACCGACGACCCGGCGTCGCTGCTGTCGGTGGTGACCGTCGCGGGGCACGCGATCGCCGCGCATATCGGGATGCTGGCCTGGTCGCCGTGGTTGCGGCGGCGTGGGCTGGCGGGCACGTTGCGGCTGCGCCGGCCCGCCGCGCCGACCCCGGTTCGCCCGGACGCTCGCTTGGCCGGTTCCGCCGTGCGATAGACGATGTGGGCATGCGGTGGCTCGAACTCGAAGGGGCGGCGAACGCCCGTGACGTGGGCGGTCTGCCCACCGACGACGGCCGGACGATCGGCGAGCGACGGCTCCTGCGTTCGGACAACCTGCAGGGCCTGACGCCCGCCGACGTCAAGCTGCTCGTGGACGAACTCGGCCTGCGCACGGTGGTGGATCTGCGCAGTACCAACGAAGTCGAGGCGGAAGGGCCGGGGCCGCTGCGGTCGGTCGGCGGGGTGCGGCACCTGCACCTGTCGATGCTGCCCGAGCGCGGTCAGATGACGGACGCGGCGGCGGACGCGCTGTACACGCGGCGCGAGAAAGCGCTTGCGCGGTACCCGGACGACCCGATGTGCGCGCTGTACCTGGGTTATCTGGAGGACCGCCCGGAAAACGTGGTCGCCGCGCTGCGGGCGATCACCGGTTCGCCGAACGCGACGCTGGTGCACTGTGCCGCGGGCAAGGACCGCACCGGCGTCGTGGTCGCACTTTCGCTGACCGCGGTCGGGGTGGAACGGGACGCCGTGATCGAGGACTACGCCACGAGCGCAGACCGGATCGCCGGTGTCCTCGCGCGGCTGCGGGCGTCACCCACGTACGCCGGGGATCTGGCGCGGCACACCAGCGACGACGTGCACCGGCCGCGGCCGGAGACGATGCACGCGTTCCTGAGCGAGATCGACCGGCGCCACGGCGGCGTGCTGCCGTGGCTCAAAACGCACGGCTTCGGCGCGGACGACGTCGAACGGCTGCGCACCAAGCTCGTCGTGTGAGCCTTGCTCAGCCGAGGAATTCCGCCGTCGTGCCGGCGATCGGAACCTCCGGCAGGCCCAGCTTCCGGTGGTCCCACGAGCGGGTCCGCTTTTCCTCGACGCGGACGACCACGCGCTTGTTCATCATCGCCTCGACGGCCGGTTTGACGTCTTCGCTGTACGGCCCGTTGTAGCGCTCCCACACGTTGACCCCGACGCGCCAGATGTCGTCCGGGTCGTCGCTGATCACCCCATGGCCCTCGATCGACACGCCGCGTAGCTTGTCGTAGGTCTGGCCGTCCTCGATCAGCACGGTGATCCGGTCGTCCCGGCGAAGATTGATCACCTTCTGCGACTTGGCTTTCGTCTCGAACCAGAGCTGCCCGTCCAGCACCGCGTACCACATCGCGATCAGGTGCGGCGTGCCGTCCGGCCCGAGCGTCGCCATCGTGGCGGTGCGGCTGCGCGTCACGAACCGCGCGATCTCGTCGTCGGTCATGCGGATCTGTGCCCGCTGGTTCACGCCCATGATCACCGTTCCGGAGTGCCGATAGACCGACGACAGTATTGCGCCTGCCGCGTCAGTGCGGAGATCAGGTGTGCAGGGCGAAGTTTTCGGCGGCGTGTGCCGGGTCGCTCGCCAGGAGCGCGGTGAGCAAGATCCGGGCTTGCGACGGGCGGAGCAGGCCGGCGGGAATGGCGCCGGCTTCGACGAGATCAGCGCCGCCGCCGTTGCCGTAGAGGGCGGCGATGGGCCCGGCATGCACGCGGGTGGAGAGGGCGATCACGACACCGGTCGCGGTGAGGCGGGCGACGGCCTCGGAGATGCGCGGGTTCGCGTTGCCCGCGCCGGTGGCTTCCAGTACGACACCGGTGGCGCCGTCGGTGACCACGGCCTCGAGCGCGGCGGTGCCGGCGCCCGGGTACAGCGCGACGATGTCCACTTGTGCGTCCATTTCGGACAGTTTGATGGGCACGCGTGGGGCCGGGGCGGCGGTCAACCGGACGCCACCCGTGCGGACCAGCCCGATCGGGCCGCCGTCCGGGGTGGAAAACGCCGCTGGGGCAAGGGTTTGCGTCTTGCGGGTGCCGCGGGCGGCGAAGACCGCGCCGTCGAACACGATGAGCGCGCCATGGTGGTGGGCCTGCTCGTTCGCGGCGACGGTGATGGCGTCGGCGAGGTTGCGTGGCCCGTCGGTGTCGGGCAGGTCGGCGGGACGCTGGGCGCCGGTGAAGACGACGGGACGGGGGTCGGAATGCACGAGGTCGGCGAGGAAAGCGGTTTCCTCCATGGTGTCCGTGCCGTGCGTGACGACGACGCCGAGCACGCCGGGGTCATCGAGCGCGCGGCGGATCGCACGGGCGATGCCGGCCATGTCGGCGGGGGTGAGGAGGTAACTTCCGACGCTGAGCAGATCCCGGCCCTCCACGGCCACGCCGGTATCGAAGGGCAGGCGCCCGAGCAACGCGCCCACCTCATCGGTGGCGACGCTCGCGCCACGCCCATTCCGCCGCGAGGCGATCGTCCCGCCCGTCGACAGCACCACGACCTTGCCCACCCGATGCCCTTCCCACTCGGCGCCAGAACCGCCTGGGCACGATACGGCAGGGGCAGGAGGTCCCCGCCTCCCCGGCGGTGCGGTATGTTGACGACTCGTACGGCCAGGGCGAGATAGTGTCCTGCGCCCTGGGGCCGGTAGCTCAGTTGGTCAGAGCAGGGGACTCATAATCCCTTGGCCGCGGGTTCGAGCCCCGCCCGGCCCACCTTGGTTGACCTGCACAGACACGTTCATATGGATCGACTAAGTTGATCATTGGGTGCGGCCCTGGGTGCGAGTATCCTAGGGTGATGGCTCGAACACGCCCTGAATCCCGCCAGCGCGGCCGCATCGAGCAGCGCGGCAACAGCCTCCGCGTGGTCCTCTACGCCGGGACTGATCCGGTCACCAACCGCCGGTCGTACCTGCGCGAGACGATCAACGGGACCGATGATGCCGCCTGGCGCCGCGCCGAGAACAAACTGACGGAGTTCCGGGCGCACGTCATCAAGCAACGTTCCACCGCGTCGTCGGTGAAACTGAGTTACGCAATCGATGAGTGGCTGCGCACGGCCGATATCGAGCAAAGCACTCGCGACGGATACATGGGATATATCGATCGCGTCATCAAGCCAATTCTCGGCAATACGTCGGTGAGCAAGATCGGCGCCCGCGACCTCGAAAATCTCTACTCCCAGCTACGCCGTTGCCGGAAGCGCTGCGACGGCAAGCCCTTCATCGAGAAGCACAAAGCCGACAGCGAACACGACTGCGTTGTTTCAAAGTGCGAGCCTCACAAATGCAAGCCAATGGCGGCATCCACGGTCCGCCAAATCCACTCGATCATAAGCGGTGTTCTTGACGCCGCCGTCCGATGGGAATGGATTTCGTCCAACCCGGCCAAAATCGCCAAGCGGCCAAAGCAGAAGGCGCCTGAGCCCGATCCCCCATCACCCGCCGACGCTGCGCGTCTTGTCGAGGCTGCTTTCGAAATGAGCGAGGACTGGGGCACCCTCGTGTGGCTGGTGATGACGACCGGCATGCGCCGCGCCGAGGTCACTGGCCTCCGCTGGTCGCGAGTCGACCTTGAGGCCGAGGTCCTCGAGATCCGCCGCACGTACGTTCAAAGCAAGGGAAAGGGCAAGGAGAAGGACACAAAGACGCACCAGATGCGTCGCATAGCCCTCGACTCCGAGACGGTTGCCCTCCTTCGCGCACACAAGGAGCATTGCCGGGAGGAACTCGCCAAGGTCGACGTGAGACTGACAGACGACATGTTCGTTTTCATGAGCGCCAGGAAGGCCGACGCGTCAGTGCCGTACTCCCCTGATGCCATTTCACGTCGGTACAAGAAGATGGCCGAGCGGTTGAACCCACCGATCAAGACCCATATCCACGCGTTACGTCACTTCTCGGCAACTGAACTCCTGACAGCTGGCGTTGACTTGCGAACGGTTGCCGGTCGGCTGGGCCACGGGGGCGGCGGCGCAACGACCCTTCGTGTCTACGCGGCCTGGGTCGCGGCCAGCGACCGCAAGGCGGCCGAACTCCTTGGTTCACGTATGCCTCGAATCGATCGAGCGGACACCCGGCGATGACAGAACGTGAAGGTACCGAAAACGAAGGCGACGAGCGAAAGGCGCTGCACGAGGCTTTCCTAAGTTTCACTACGGCCGCACTGACCGCCTGCAAGGAGGCATATGGTGCACCCTTCCTTGTCGCCAGGGGAATAACTCGATCCTACACTCGGTCGCGACCGGACTATTTCGAACCGGAGTCACGCTACCATTCAGCGATGATACAAGGACCATCGAGATCGGTAATATTAATGAATTAGGCTCCCTATTCAATGCACTTCAACGTTTGAACACCAAGAGAAGTCAGGCACTCAAGACAGCACTGCGCCGGATTCGAGACAGCCCGCTACGCACAGAACCAGAAGATCAGCTGGTGGACCTTGTCATAGCAGCGGAAGCCCTTTATCTGAACGATCAACCCAAGGATAGAAGCGAATTGCGACATCGCGCATCCCAGCGCGCGGCCTTGTTTTCCGACGATCCCGACAAGCCACAGATACGTCGCTTTATTCAATCAGCCTACGACGCAAGAAGCGCCGTAGCTCACGGAGGAGCCCTCGATGTGAAGGTCCTACGGATGCGCGATGGAAAACGACCCGAGAGCGTGAAGCAATTCGTAAATAACTTGGACGCGTTCATACGTGCTGCCGCTCTCAAGGCTGTGACACTCGTCGCATCTGGCAAGATGCTCGATTGGCAGGGTTGGGAAGCACAGATGCTCGATTCTGCACCGCCTGTTTCGTGAGCTTGCCCGCTGTCCTAGGCATAGCAACTCTTGCGCGCGGCCCGTCGTACGCTTCCACCCGTGGCTGAGGAGCATGGGTCGTGGCGGACGTTCGGGGAGCGGCTGGTCTACGACAACAGGTGGGTCAAGGTCGGGCTGACAGACGTCGAGGCACCGAACGGGCAGCGCTGGGATTACCACGTCGTTCATCTGGCGCGGATCGCGATCGCGTTGATTGTGAATGAGCGGGACCATGCGTTGATGTTGTGGCGCTATCGCTTTGCCACGGAGCAGTGGGGGTATGAGCTGCTTGGTGGGATGGTCGACGACGGCGAGAACGCGGCGGCGACGGCGGCGCGTGAGGCGGCTGAGGAGAGCGGTTGGGAGCCGGTCGGTGAGGCGCAGCATCTGGTCAGCTTCGAGCCGTTGCCTGGGCAGGTGACGGCTCCGGTTGACGTGTACTTATGGCGCGAGGCGAAGCACATTGGTGACCCGACTGACACTGAGGAGGTGGGCCGGGTCGAGTGGGTGCCGCTGTCGCGCGTCACGGAGCTGGCCCAGCGTCAGGAGTTGCTCGGGTCCGGCACCCTGGTTGCGCTGCTGTATTACCTGGCCTCACGTGAGGCTTGACGGCCCGCCGGGCAGGACCAGGCCTTGCAGGCGGCGCAGATGTCGGTCTGACTTGATCTGCATCCCGAGGCGGCGCGCCTCGCGCGAGTAGCGCAGCGCGCCGTCTCTGTCGTCTGCGGCGCCGTGCGCGTACGCGAGGTCGACCAGCATGCCTACCTTCGCGCGGACGAACGCGGCAGGCAGGCGCGGCAACGCTTCTGTGAGCTGGTCAATCGCGTCCGGGTCTCCGAGCCGAGCGAGAGCGTTGCCGCGCCAGCGGTCGAGGTGTGAGTCACCGAGGAACAGGAACGGCAGGGCCGGGTCGACGGGATCAGCCGGCAACCCGTCGACGGCATCATCGAACGCGCGCAACGCTTCGTCGCGTTGGCCGACAACTGCGTTCCCTTCACCGTAGGCAGCGGCCAGCCAGGACTGCAGGAGAGGCGGCACAGCACCTAAACCAACCGCGCGGGCGTGGGCGAGCTGTTCGGCGGCTTGAATGTTCTCGCCGAGGTCGACCAACACGAACGCTTGCTCAGCGGTGGCGTGGGCGAGTGCGGGCTGATCGTTTGCTTCGCGTGCGGCGGATTTGGCGCGTTCGTAGTGGTTCCAGGCTTGCACGATGGCGTTGCGGTCGAGCGAGATCCATCCGGCCAAAGTGGACGCTTCGGTGAGCACGCGTGACAGTGCGGCGCGGTGTTCATGAACCGTGCTGTAGCCGAGAAGCTGTTCGAGCTGTTTGATCAGGCTGCGGAGTTGGTCGAGGAGAATGACGCCGCCGTACTTGCGGTCGACGTGGCGGGCATCGTCAACTTGCTGACGAAAACGCTCGATCGTCTCAGCGTCGACACTGCGGGCAACAGCAAGGCGGGCGCGCAGTTCCGCCGCGTCGCCGTCTTCAAGTTCGGGTGGGAAGCCGAGTTCCTCGTTGGTCCGGCCATAGACGTCCCGGAACAGCTTTTGGTACGGCTCGCTGACCGCTGAATGCCCGTTCTCCCACTCAGACAGCTTCGTCTTCAAGCTCGTTCGCGTCATGACAGGGATGTTCAGTTGGTCGGCGCGCGCGGTCAGCTGCCGGATGACGTCCTCGGCTTTGTACCCGAGCAGTTTCCGAGTCGCTTGCAGCTTTGTGGCAGCCATCAGCCAGCCCCTGAATAACCGTGCTGAACTGCGAAGTTAATTGGAGTTAATGGTAACCGAGTTAACCCGAGCCACCTGCGGAAAAGGCTTGATCTGCCGTTTCCTTGGAGCATGGACGGAAACGGAATCAACGCACCAGCACCGCAGCGGCGGGAAGTCATCCAGCGCCTATCCCCCGCCCGGCCGGCCGTTCGCTCGGGCCAAGATCGTCAGCCTCTCGCTGATCGTGTCGAGGCGGTCGGTGATCTCGCTCAGGCGATCTTCGATGGCGCCGAGCCGCGAGTTGATCTGATCGATCGGTTCGTCGCCGGTTTGGCCTGGTGCAAGGGGTTTACGCCCATGCAGCACGGCGGCGAGATGGCCGCGGTGCCAGCCGAGCGCAAGCGACAGGGCTTCGAGCGTTCGCGCGCTGCGCTGACGTTCCACGGTGTGGTGCTGGATCTCCCGAACGATGGCCTGCGAGACGTGCGAATACTCGGCAAGCTCTCGCTGCTTCCATCCGAGCTCGGCAACGCGCTCGTTGATGGCCTTCGAGACCGCCGCCCAATTCTCCGTCACCTATTCCTCCGTGCTCCGCCTAGGAGCCGAGATTAGCGCCTAATCGCTTTCCGCGGCGCAGCCAGCACGCAGCGTCGCGCTTTTGGACCTTTCATATGCCAATTTGCGCTGATATCGGCTCATTATTTAGCCGATATAGGCTCTTCTGATCAAAGGAATTCTTCGATGAGTACCGCTATGCCCGACGCCGGGCGACCGGCGTTCTACACAGTCAAGGAAGCGGCGCGCATTCTGCGTGTCGACGCCGCCACCCTCTACCGAGCGATCCGTGATGACGCGTTCCCGGCAGTCCGGGTCCGCACTCGATACGTCGTACCGGCCGCCGCTCTGAAGAAGCTGATCAACGAGGCTGCCGAGTCGGGCGGGTGTGTCGATGTCGCGCGGCTGGCTGCCGAGCGTCGCACCGCGCGCGAGGTCGAACGCCTGACCGGGGGTGCGGCATGACCCCCGACGATTACGCCGAGATCGCCAAGCGGCTTGACCGCCTGGCCCCCGTACCGGACGAAGTGCTCGCCGACGTGGTTACCCGTGAGGGCTTGTGCTTCTGGATGTTCGATCGGGACGAGATACCCGAACTGTCCGGGGAGGACGTGCCAGACCGGGAGTTGGCCGCGTGGATGTGCGCGGGCTGCCCCGTGATCGATGAGTGCCTGGAACTCGAATTGCGCACGGCCGGTGAGCACACCGTCGGCGTGTGGGGCGCCTTGGCCGACACCGACCGGCGCGCAGTGCACCGACTTTGGCGTTGGCGCCGGAATCGGCCGGAAGGGGGTGCGCGGTGAACGTGACGCCTACAGAGGTCGCGATCGGTGTCGGTGGACTGCTGGCGCTTGTAGTGGTGTGGCGGTCTGGTGCTCGTCGGGCTCGCCGGGCGGCCGAGACCGCGCGGGCGAGTGCTCGTGTGGTGTCGCTGGCCGGTCGGGTGCTGTTGGTGGCGGCGGGCATGGTCGGCGTTCAGTGGCTCGTCGTCACGCACACGGCGGACCTGACGTTGCGGCTCGGGGTGCTCGCGCTTCCCGACCTGGTAGCCGCCTATGTCCTCACCCGGGCTTTGACGGTGACGGAGTTGGGCACCACGAGGAGGCGGCGATGACCACGCGTGCGCAACAGCTCGCCCAAGAAGCCGCCGAGGCGGCAGAGGTTCGTCGACATCGTGCCCGTCCGGATGTGGCTGCCCTGTACGTCGAGCGAGTCCGGACGCAAGTGGACCGGTTGTGCTGGACCGGAATCGGGCTCGGACTGGCGTTCACGATGGCCAACGTTCAGCACTTCGCAGCAGCGGATTCGGCGCCGTGGTCGCTGCCGTGGCTGACAGCGTGGCTACTCGACCCCACCGTTTCGCTTGTGCTGCTTGCTGTTCTCCGCGCCGAGCAAGTCACCGCCCGGTACCGGGTCCAAACAGGACGGTGGGTGCGGTGCGCCAAGTGGCTGACCATCGCGGCAACGTACGTGATGAACACGTGGTCTTCGTATGCGGCCGGGTCACTCTCGGGCGTGGTGCTGCATTCGGTGCCGCCGTTGGTCGTGTTCGCTGCGGCCGAGGCGATCACCGATCTGCGGGACAAGCTCACCGAGGCAGCCGTTGTGGTGTCGTCGGAGCCCGCCGTTCATGAACCGCGACAGCCAATGCCGCGGAAGTCGTTCGAGGACTACCTTGCCGAGGCGGGACGGGCTTGGACACCGGATGTGAAGATCACGCCCGCCTGGGTCCGTGAGGTGACCTCCTGTTCACGTGGCCTGTCTTCACGGCTTGCGGCCGAACTTCGGGAGGTCGTTCATGAACGCGACTGAACGCGCGGTCGAGAAGGCCGAGCCGGTGTATGACGCCGAACTGGTCGACGACACGTTGCATCAACCTCGTCGGCGCACGAGATGGGAGCGGCTTGTCCGGCGCTGGCAACGATCACCCCGAGTTCCCCGCGTGCTGCGGGACAGGGCTCAAGCGCGGCAAGCTTCGAAGGATCTCGTTGTGGCGACGCTCAAGCTGCCGTGGCGTTACCTCGGCGCGGTCGTTCGCGGCGTGGTGCTCGCGGCGCGCGGGTGGCGGCGCTGGGTCACCGTGCGGGACTACCGAGAAGCCGCCGAGTTACAGGAGAAGTTCGCCGACAAGTTTATCGAAATTCGTGAACTGACGCTGTTCCGTTGGCGCGTAACCGTTGCGCTTGCCTCCATCGCACTCGTGGCAGGAGTAGTCTTGGTTGTCTTATGGGGCTACCGTCCACTATGGATCGCCGCAGGAGTGATCTCGGCGACGTTCGCGATCCTGGGCAGGCGTAAGGATGGGAGCCCCGGACGGAAACCGACACTCGCCGGACCTCGCACGCTCACATGGACGATGGACCCGCAAGTGCTGGTCGATGCGTTCCGGGACGCGAAATTGATCGGCAAGGACGAGGTGCTGCGGCTGGTCGAACGCGCGACGCGTGTCGGGGATGGATGGGCGGTCACCGTGGACTTGCCCGCTACCCGCAAAGCCGCCGACGTGGTGAAGAACCGCGAGGCACTTGCCTCGGCACTTGCCGTCGATGAGGTGCAGTTGATCGTCGAGCGGGTACGCGGCAACCGCGGCCATGCCGGACGGGTCGCAATGTGGGTCGCGGACGAGGACCCGTACTCGTCCCCTCCCCTGCCGACCCCACTCCTTGGAGTCGAACAGTGGGACGCATGGCAACCAGTCCCTTTTGGACGCGACGCGAGGAATCGACGAATCGACTTGCCACTGGTGTGGACATCGCTCCTCGTCGGCGCGATTCCACGACAGGGCAAGACGTTCGCCGCCAGGCTGGCTGCTGCCGGGCTGATCCTCGATGCGTGGACGCGGCTGTACGTAGCCGATTTCAAGGCTGGAAAGGACTGGGACGCGGCCGGACAAGTCGCCTACCGGTTCATGTCCGGCGATGAACCCGAACATGTCCTCGCGCTCAAGGACTGGCTTGTCGAACTGGTCGGCGAGGTTCAAGGCCGGTACCGCCGCATGCGCGACCTCGACGACATCGTGTGCCCGGAATCGAAGATCACTCCCGCGATCTCCCGCGACACGAACCTGAACATGCCCATCACCGCGATCTTCATCGACGAAGTACAAGTACCGCTCGAAGACCGCACACCCGTTGACATACAAGGAAAGAAACTCACAGCGGGCGAGTACATCGGCGAACTACTCACCTGGCTGGCGAAGAAAGGACCAGCCGCCGGCATCGTGCTCGTGCTGGCCACCCAACGACCCGACTCGAAAACCATCCCGTCCGGGCTACGTGCCGTGCTCGGATCACGGTTCGCGCTACGGGTGATGGACTGGCGAGACAGCAACATCGTGCTCGGCGAACAAATGAACACCCGAGGCTACGACAGCAGCCGCCTCCTGCCGTCGCACAAAGGCGTCGGCATCCTCCGCCCGGACGGCGACACGGCCGCCGGGGACGACTCGCTCGCGATAACGGTCCGGACCTACTACATGCCCAACGAGGACTGGCGAACGATCTGCGAACAAGGCCGGGGACTCCGCGAGGCAGCCGGAACCCTGTCCGGGCACGCGGCCGGTCAAATGCCCCCGCCGCAGCTCGATCAGGCGGCCGCTGCCCGCGCGCTCGGCGCTGCCGCACCTCGGGAAACGGCCGAACCGTTACCGGAGCCGCTCGCGTCCGTTGTGGACTATCTCGGGGATGACCTCGACGAGCGGGAGTTCGTGCCCACCGCCGAGTTGACCGAGGCGCTCGGAATCGAGCCGACCGCGTTTGGGCGGCAGATGGGTGACCTCGGCTGCCGTCCCGATCGACGACGCATCCCGGGCGCCGATGGGATGACCCGGCAGGTACGCGGCTACGCCACGGCCGACCTTCGATCGGCGATCGATGCATGGCGGGGCGGAAACCGGCCCGACGCGGACGCGGATTCCGGCGACCCATGACCCGTCTCACCCGGCACAGTGGCCCGTCACACCAAGACATCCAGCGTGACGGGCCACTGCGGCTTCCCACCTGCACGAACACGCCTCGTGACGGGTGGGACGGGTTGTCGGCGCTCCCGGCATAACAGCCCTTGGGGAAGCCCAGAACGGCACTCGGAGAACATGCGCGTGGTTACGGAACGCGGCCGGTCGCGGCCCTGAACGACCTGACGCGGCAAGGCGCCACCGTCCAAAGAGGCCCCGTCAGGTATGCCCCAGGATGGCGAAGTCAGCCCGCCGATTCACACCGGAATACCCACACGGCGGGCTGGCCCCGGGCTTCCGGCCCTTCATCGGAGAAGGGCCGGAAGTCTCCTTAGGTATCGGTGGGTATCAGAGCCGGGGCGAAACCCAAGAGCGCCTGCAACCCTGTCGCTGCGGCGATGACACCATCCAACGACGCGAGAACCGCCGCATAGCGAGGTGTGCCGTGGTCGAGCGCCGTAGCGCTGTCGACAATGGTCGACCGCACGTCGTGCAACTGCTTGAGCTGAGTGTCAATGATCGGGCTCAACGCGGGAGTCGACCCGTCCGGCGCTTCCCCCTCGATCATCGTTTCCACGGTCACAATGGCCGCTGCGAGGTCAGTCCGGCTCAAGCCACCCGCACGGAGAATGTTCTGACCCACCGTCAGCAGGAAACAGCCGAGCCGTCGTAAATCCGTCGTCGCCTCCTCGGCAACGTCCTGCCGCTTGGTCAGCGGAAGAACGACGGTATCGATCACGGTCTCCAGATGTTCCAACTCCAGCGTCATGACTGGCCCTCCGATACAGCCGGGACGCGTCGCTCGGCGAAAACCGAAACAGTGATTCCGCCCAAGCGCCAGGTACGAGCCTTTCGCCGGATCTCGTATGCGCGAGATGGTGGTTCCCGCAGTCGATCAGCGAGAACGGACCTGACGGCCAGCGCGGCGTCTTCCAGGTTCCTTGTGTCAAGCTCGGGGACTTCGCTCAGGACATTGACACCGGTCTCCAGGAGGTAGTCACCGAGCCGGGCGAACTGATCTATGGCCTCGTGGCCGTCATCCTGGCGTTCGGCGAGCGTGTGGTGCTCCTTCTCCAGCACTTTGCCCAGTCGGTACATGTGTTTGGGCAGATCAATCACCGTCCAACCTTCCTTGTCGCTGGGCGACATACGTTCCCTTCGACGGGATGGTCACAACAAGCCCACGGACACGGAGCAGGCGCGTGGCATGCCGAGCCGTACCGAGCGCAACGCCATACTCAGCCGCCAAACGCCGCTCGGACGGAAGCAGCGTGTTGGGTGACAACTCGCCAGCTTCAATACGAGCAGCCAGATGCTGCGCCATCACTTCGTAGAGATAGCCGGGCGGACCGTCGAGTTGATAGATCGACTTCAACGCGGACACATCCGCCATCTCTCAACCCTCCACATTGGACTGCTCGCCAGGAAAGGTGATCGTCGCCTGTGAAAGACGCTTACCCACCCGGTCAACCAATTCAGCAAGAAGCTCAACCTGCGCCTCTAGGCCAGTCAGACGGCTCACGATCAGGTCCCCGTCTGTGAGCACCCCTTCAGCGTTATTGATGGGAGCGTGACGCAAGCACGCCTCACATGGCATGCCCGCGACCCCGTCGAGCAACTCCAGGTCGCCCGGACCGAACGCTTGCCCACAGCACGCCCGCGCGAGTAAAGCCCGATTCCGCGCCTCCGGCACGTACACAAGGTGCGTCACGCGTTGTCGCTCCCCGACAGTGCCCTCAACCGGCCGTGCCAGCAGCAGTCGAGTCAAACTCATAGGCCCCTCACCTCTCCCCGCCAAGGTTCAATCAGCCGACGTAGTCACTGTCGACAATGCATGTCTAGCAGCGACTATAGTTACATGAGAACCAATATCAGCTTGCCAATCAGCGCACCGGTGCGGAAGGCCAACAGCGGGCCAACACGGGGACAGATCGCGGCACGCCGCGGGGAGGAGAGGACCGACGGTGACGAACGGACGCAACCGCGGGCGCGCGCCCCGCACGGTACTCGAACAAAAGATCTGGGAGCGGGAAGAGACGCTCGCGGAGTTCGTCGAGTACGCCGAACGGTTCGCCCGTCAGGTCGGCGAACGCGGGACACTGAGCGAGCGAAACCTCAAACGGTTGATTGCAGGGCGTAAGCCAGACGGATCTCGTATCGGGACCCCGGGCGCAGCAACCTCACGCCTACTTGAGCGCCTTTTTGGCGTCAGCATCCACGAACTCCTGTCCCCACTTGCGTCCACATCGGACGAGCCGTACAGGGAAGGAGAGCAGGAGCTACACCGCATGCTCAGCACGGCCGACGAGTGGATGCATCAATCCTTGCGTTGCTTCATGATCAGCTTGATGCGATTCGCCGAATGGACAGACAACTCGGCGCGCCGGTCACTCGCGAAGAAGTCGACGCGAAGATTCGGCAGGTCGCCCTTCTTCTGTCATCAAGTCTCACGCCGGGAACTCGCCAACAACTCGCTACGATCCGCGCCGAACTGGGCACGCTGGCAGGCTGGCAAACCCTCGATCTTGGGCGCCTACACGAATCGTGGCGACAGTACGAAAGCGCCAAAGCAGCGGTGAATGAATCGGGCGATGATGAGTTCAAGGCCCACACGGAAGCAGAGCAAGCCTTTGTCCTAGTCGATCTCGGGAAGGCTGATATAGCTGACGACCTGCTCTCAACCACTCGCGCCAGAGTCGAGAAATCAGCAAGCCGGTTATTACGCGCATGGTTGGCCGCCGCACACGGCGAAGTCCTTGCGGCACGTGGCCAACACTCAGCAAGTCTCCGCGCATTTGATCACGCCAGCCACCTTCTACCCGCCGATGGCCCCACCAACGCCGGTCCATACGTCGTTTTAGACGACATCCACCTCGCCCGATGGCGAGGACATGCTCTCGCGCGCATGGGTGACGCGGAGGCGGTCGAGGTGCTAACAACAGCCCTCGGCAACATGGACCGTTCCTTCACGCGAGCCGAGACAAGCCTCCGTGTAGACCTCGCAACTGCGCTAGGCGCTCAAAACGAGTACCAGCAAGCGGCGCAGCAGATCGCAATAGCAAACGACCTCACGGATGGGATCGGCTCGGTGAGACAGGCTCGGAGGATTGGCCGCTTGCACGCGAAGGTCACGGCAACGCACGGCAGTCCGACTGACAACTCAACGGGTAACAGATTGTAGCAACCTTCATCATTACAGTAAGGGCGCGTCTCATTTGGATCTTGAGCGCGTGTGGGTCGTGATCATCCATTGTGGTCGACGCAGGCCCCGTACCTATCCTTGCGTAGCCCGCCGAGTGTCCAGTCTTAAGACTGCTGAGTATGGCGGAGAGGTGGAAGTCGGCGGTGATGAACGACGCCGCACCGGAAATGACACCTCGTCGTAGCCGAACAGGAAACTGAGCTTTTGCCTCGTTCGCCGGGACAGCTTCGGGTTGGCGCAACGACCTCGCAAAGTCTCGTAACGCTGGTTCGATCTGAGAACGCGCCGACAAGCATGACCAGGAACCCGGCCGTATGCCCAAGGAGTTGGGTCGTTCAGCTAGAGTCGATCTCATGACCGAACTCGATCTGACTCGTCTTCCCAAGGGCCAGCGCGAGTGGGCCGAGTTCATCGCGGCACTCGGCATGGTGGACGACCGCGCCGAACGCTACTTTTTGGAACTGAAATCCGACGTCGACCTGACCACCGAGCCCGGCCGAGCGAAAGTAGCGAAGTTCATCCTCGGTGCCGCCAACCGCCTACCAGAGCGTGCTGCACGTCGCTTCGGCGGTCACGCCTTGCTCGTGCTGGGTGTGGCAAAAGACGCGGTGACCGGAATTCCCTTCTTCGAGGCCAAAGACCTGGAACGGACTGTCAGGAAGTTTGCCAGCGCGGATGCCCCTGGCTGGGACTTCGAGCGTATTCGTGTCGATGCCGTTCACGACGTTATCGTGGTCGTCGTCGACCCGCCCCGGCACGGCGATCCGGTGTGGACGTGCCACAAGGATGGCCCTGAAAACCTAAAGGATGGTGGAATCTACGTCCGTACGGATGGCGAGACCCGCGAGGCCAAAGGTGACGAGGTGCGCGTCCTGCTCAACCGCGCCCGTCAAGTCCGGCACACCGCGGATCTTGCTGTGACCATTGTCGGTTCTGCAATTGCCGCTCCAGACGCGTCGGCTGCACTAGATCAATATCGAGGCGCACGCAAACAACAACTGCTCGACGCCTACCGCGATGCTCACCGTAAGGCTTCCGGCTACAGCGACATCATAGTTTCCCAAATTGTCGCCGCAACTATGCGGCCCGAGCCACGAACATACGACAAGTACGTGGCCGAAATCGAACGCTGGGAAGAACAACTCGGCGAGTCGTGGCCGGAAGCCGTGGATGACGTCGTCAGTCGAGTGTGGCCATGTGTTCGAGTGCGCATCCAGAATTTGCGACGTACCTTCCTCGAAGGCGTCGAGTTGACCATCCACCTTAACGGCGAGGTGCGCGGGCTACACCGAGTACAGACCGACGACGCAGGTATACGAAAACTCCCAGCACAGCCACGTACTTGGGGACCACAGGCGCTCGCGGAAAGTCTACTGTGGAGAGATCCGTCAAACGTTGTTCAGATGCCGTACTTTCCACCAGTTGCGAATGACGGCAACGGCTCGGTTTCCTTCACCAACGGCGGATCCGTCGATCTCACGTTGCCGCTCAGAGAACTGCGACCTGAGGGAACTTTTGAAAGCAGCAACGGCCTGGTTCTCGTGGTCGACGATCCGACGCTGAAGCGCATCGAAGCCACTTGGAGGGCTACTGCGCGCGGTCATCATGACGTCTACGAGGGAGCCCTGTCTGTCGCCGTCGACCGCGAGCATGACCTTGGGCCAGCGATCCGCAAAATGATCTCGCCCGGCCTTAACGAGGACCACGACGGATCGGACGACCGCCAAGACTAGCGGCTGAGATCCTGCACTCACCGCCGAAGCTGGATCATGCTCGTCACCAACCACTACAGCATGCTGTGGGCGTGACTTTGGGTGCGAACCCCTCACTTGACGCCTCTTTCGCACCCAACCACGACCCTCGGTCGAGCATCGACGCAGGTAGTCGCCCCACGCCCCGCTGGACGGGTGCCATAATCCCTTGACCGCAGCCTCGAGCCCAGCCCGGCGCACGAGGTTGATTTCGGGAGACAGGTTCTCACAGTTCGCGCATTTGATCTTTAAATGAAAGCAGCTGCGCTGCGGCGGACATAACGAAGCAAGGCAGCATTTAGCCACCGTCGAACCGGGGGCTCACTCGCCGCCGCCATCGGCTCTGCGCGCCGGTTTGTCCGGAGCACCTAAATTCGAGCGCCGTTATCGGCCAGAGGGTGCTGCAAGCGACAATAATGTTATGCGTTAGGCAACGTTAGCCGGGAGGGCTGTGCGCCTGATCCACTGGAGCGTGTCGACAATGATTTCCACGTGCTCGATGGGGAAGACGACGTCGATCCCGGTGGGCGCGTAGTCGGTGTATGGCGACTCGTAAAGCCGTCGCGGCTCTACGACCCCGTTCGACGTCAGCTCGTCGATGATCATGTTGACGATGCGGATCTGGTCCGCGGTGAACCGCCCACCGTCGAGGTAGTCGGCAAATGCTTCTTTGGCGGCCGCACGGTCGAGCCCGACCAACGAGCGGATGAACAAGCCGAGGCCCCCGGTTCGCTCAGCGGCAGACTCCAGCTCGTCACGCTGCCCTACCCCGCAGGACAGCAGCATGTCCTCGAGCGACATCAGATCCTCGGGTGTGAGCTGCTTGTTGCGGCGCAGCCGCTGCAGCGCGACATGATCGGTGTGCTGCTCGAGACACGCCATCACCTTGACGCGGAAACGTTCTAGGTTGATGCCGGGAGCAGTTCCGGGCAATGTGACCTCGGTCGGCGCGACGAGTTCGTCGGTGAAATCGGCGTACACCGGATCGCGCTTGCCTGGCTCGACCAGCCGTACGAGGGCCCGCAACCGCAGCCGTGCGTGTTCGAGCATCGACAGGGTGACATCGACCCACCACTGATCACCGGCAACGGCCTCGATGAGTTCGCGATGTTCCGTCACGGACGGGATGGACGGGACCATGCGCAAGAGCGCGTCGGCAACGTCCTGGACTTTCTCTCGCACCCTTTCGGCAGTCGCGACGTCTCCTTCGACCTGGGCAAGCTGGCGGCGCAGAATGAGCAGGTCGAATCTCTTCGCGTCTTCATCCTCATCCCTGTTCGCCGAGGGCAGGCCGGCGAGTTCGCGCACCGCTACGGTGCGCTCGTCGGACAACGGCGATATCCACGCGTCCCGATCGGCGAACCGCTCGACGGCGTGGCGGTGCGGCCGCACCAGCACATTGTCGAGGTTCATCCCGGCAACGAACTCGTGCAGCGTTGCCGCCGTGCTCTCCCGGAGTCCGGCCTCAAGCCCGTGATGGTCGAGCGCAGTTACGACGTCAAGCCGCGCCTCGAACAGCCTCTGCGACAATGACTTCTGCACCGCCCCTTCGACGGTCGGCATGCCATGGCTGAAGAACTCGAGGTTGCCGCAGAAGTCGAAGACGAGGAAGTCCGTCTTGTTCTTGCCCGGCCCGAAGAGATCGGGGCGTAGCCGGGTGCCACGTCCAATCATCTGCCAGAACTTCGACGTGGTCCATACCGGCTTGAAGAACACTAGGTTGACGACCTCGGGCACGTCGATGCCGGTGTCGAGCATGTCCACGGAGATTGCGATGTGCGGTGCCTTGTCGGCTTGTGAGAAGTCGTCGATAAGGCTTTGCGCATACGGCGTGCCGTGCGTGATTGTGCGCGCGAAAGTGCCGCCGTACTCGGGCCATTGTTCGTCGAAGCGCTTTTGGATGAACTCGGCGTGCCGCTGGCTGATCGCAAAGATGATCGTCTTGCCGAGACGGTCGCCACCGGCAACTTTGTAGCCGCTCTCCATGAGGGTGGCGAGGACTTTGTCCACGGTGTCCTTGTTGAACAGGAAGCGGTTGATCTCCTGGGCGTCGATCTCGGTGGGGGTTGGTGTCTCCTCGCCCCAGTCGAGCGCGTCCCACTCGTCCTTCTCCTCCTCGGAGAGGTCCGCGTACCGGATGCCCTGGCGGAGGAACTTGGTTCCGATGGACACGCCTTTCGGTGGCACGAGCCAGCCGTCGTTGACGGCGTCCTCCAGCGAGTAACTGTCGGTGGGCACGCCGTCCTCAAGGTTGAACAGCCGGTAAGTGCTGCGGTTGACGTCGTCCTTCGGCGTGGCGGTGAGGCCCAGCAGCGGGCTGTCGAACAAATCGAAGATGGCGCCGTACTTCGCGAACACGGACCGGTGCGCCTCGTCGATCACGACCAGGTCGAAGTAGCCCGGCCCATACTTCCGGACACCGTCCAGCTCGTTGATCAGGTTCAGCATGGTCGGATACGTGGACACGCATACCCGCGCGTCGACGTTCTTCTCCGTCACGAGGTTCACGACGGGCACCGACGGCAGTTGCTGCTTGAACACGTTGACGGTCTGGTTGACCAGCGCAGTGCGATCGGCGAGGAACAGAACCCGCTTGGCCCAGTTGGCTTTCATCAGCTGGTCGACCAGTGCGACCACGGTACGGGTCTTCCCGGATCCGGTGGCCATCACAAGCAGAGCCTGACGCTGCTTGGCCTCGAACGCGGCCCCGACAGCCTTGATCGCGCTTTCCTGGTAGGGCCGCCCGGCGATGTCGCGGTTGATCGGTGCGGTGGATAGCGGCTGCCGGGTCAGTCTGCGCTGGATAAGCAGTTCCAGCTCGTCTCGCGTGTAGAAGCCTTGGATTTCGCGTGGCGGGTACCCGGCCGAATCGTCCCAAATCCAGTGTTCGTAGCCATTGGTGTAAAAGATTACCGGGCGGCGGCCGAACTGGTTTTCCAGGCAGTCGGCGTAGAGCTTGGCCTGGGTGCGACCAACTTCAGCGCTCTTGTTGGTGCGCTTTGCCTCGACGACCCCTAGCGGCAGGCCGTCCGCGCCCCACAACACGTAGTCGACGTAGCCCAGCCCGCCGTCCGGGGGCATCCCGGTGACCGGATACTCTCGGTCGCGGTCGGCGTCAAGTGACCAGCCTGCCTCGCCCAGCAATACGTCGATGATCAGGTTTCGGGTGTCGGCCTCGTTGTAGTCTCGGTCGTCGGTGGCGGTCTTGGCCGCCTGCGCGGCCTCGATCTGCTCCCGGAGCTTGGCGATCTCGGCCTCGTGCGCGCGAAGCAGTTCATCCTTCTCGGACAGTTCCTTCGCACGCGCCGTGTCCTGTGCAGCGAACTTCTCTTCGAGCCGCTTGACCTGATCGTGCGACAGCGGCGCTGAGGTGCCTGCCAGCTCCGGGTCGAACGCGGCCTCGACCGGGACCGATTGCGGATTCGGGGAGTGGTGGAAGGCAGCCCAGATCAGCACATGGTGCAACTCCCGCAGCACGGCGGTCGCCACGTCCGGGCGAACCGCGCGGGTTTCGTGCACCGCCGTGTTCCCGGCCAGGCGGATGAGGTTGAGTTTCTTGGTAATCGCCGGCCCGGTGACCGCCTTGAACGCCGCGTCGTGAATGTGCGCGTTGAGATCCTTCTTGTACGGCTCCTTGAGGCCGACCACATCGAAGAGATACTTGACCAGCCGCTCGACCGCCCGGCGGCTGTAGAAACACGCCGAACGCGGATCGGTAGCCAGATACGACTCCGCCTTGGCACAGTCGTCGCGCACAACCGGCAGAGCAGCCCCGACGAAGTCGAAGTTCCCCATCGTCTAAAGCTCCCCCTGAAACGCCCGACCCTGCAAAGACGCGAAGAGTTCATTGTCTGCGTCCAACGCCCGCCGCACAAGCGCCCGTTGAACCTCGACCTGATAGGCGCGAGCAGCGAACTCCCGCTGGGACCCCAGAGGCGGCACCGGCACAGGCATCTCCTTGATGATGCCCATGTTCAGTCCATCCATGACTGATCCCTTGGTCTGCCGATGCAGATGGACGCGGGACTCTGGGTGCCACAAGAAACATCCCCGAAGAAAGATCGGATCAAAATTCTCGCGATCAACAGTGACAGCGCAGATGTGCTTTGTGTTTATCGCCGTGGTTATGTTCTCGGGAACTACGACACACCGACCCGTGGTTCCCATGATGCTGATCAGTACATCACCGGGAAGTACTGTGTAACGTTTGAGTTTCTCGTACTTCGCATCGGTGATGTAGCGACGCTGAGCCCACCTGAATTCGTTGGCGACTACGTTATCCAACCCAAGTACGGCGACGGCACCGTCGTCGACAAACTCGCTGTGGAGCAGTTGGCTTCCAAAAGGCCCTGTCCGCATGCGGATGGCTATGTGTTCGACAGTCGTAGTCACAGGCGCCTCTGCGAACATGCCTCGGAAGATGGACTGGGTTAGGGCGTCGAGGTGGGCGAGGACCTGGCGGCGCTTGGCGCGGATGGCATCGGCCTGATCAAGAATCCCAGCAATCCGCCGTTGCTCATCAAGACTCGGCACCGGAACCCTCAAGTCCCGCAGGAAGGCCGCGGGTACTCGCCGCTGGCCAGCGCTGCCGGTCATTCGCAATTCACCACTGGCGCGGATCGCCGGCTGCCGTAGAAAGTGCAGTAGATAACGTTCGTCTAGTTCTACACCCGGACGAACCACGTGAAATTCGGTGGATCCGACTCCGATCTTATTGTCCAGTCTGGCTTGGCCAATCTTGCCGTTTTCCCAGCACGGCGTGATCTTCGCAGCGAGCACATCGCCGTCCCGGAAGATCGTGTAGCCCTTTGACACCTCTGCGAACAGTCTGGTCTCCAATGGCCTCGCTACAGCTTGCTCGGCATCGAGCTGCGCCATACCAACGAAAGAGACACGCTCATGGGCGGCGACCGCGTCACCACGTGGGTTGATCAACGCGACGTCACCAAGTTGAGCGCTATTCATGACAGCCTCGCCTTCAGTTCGGCCATGCCTTTCGCGATCGCGTCGTTCAGCGTCTCTATTTCGGCGATGATGCCCACCGGGGGTCGATGTTCTACCTCGTCGTGGACAATCTCCTTATAGCGGTTGATCGACAGGTCGTAGCCCTGGGCGGCGATCTCTTCCTTCGGGACAGTGAAGGACTTCTCCGTGCGTGCGCGGGCTCGTTCGGTGGTGGCGTGGGCCTTCCAGCGTTCAAGGACGTCGGGGAGGTCGTTGGCCTCCACCGGATTTCGCTTGTCGTCCAACGAAAGGCCGTCGGCCTGAACGTCGTAGAACCAGACCTCGTCGGTGCCGCCGTCGTTGGTCTTGGTGAAGCAGAGGATCGCCGTCGACACGCCAGCGTACGGCTTGAACACCCCCGACGGCAGCTTCACCACAGCGTCGAGCTTCTGGTCCTCGACCAGCGTTTTCCGCAGGTCCTTGTGTGCCTTCGAGGAACCGGTCAGCACTCCGTCGGGGACGATCACCGCGGCCCTGCCGCCGATCTTGAGCAGTTTGAGGAACAGTGCGAGGAACAGCAGCTCCGTCTTCTTGGTCTTCACGGCCCGCTGCAGGTCCTTCGAGGTGGTCTCGTAGTCCAGCGATCCCGCGAACGGAGGATTGGCCAGGATCAGGGAGTACTTCGCGCTGTCCTCGCTGGCACCTTCAGACAGCGAGTCGCGGTAGCGGATGTCCGGTGACTCGATGCCGTGCAGCAGCATGTTCATACTGCCGATGCGGAGCATGGTGGAGTCGAAGTCGTAGCCGTGGAACATCGACCGGTGGAAGTGCTTGCGCTGACTTTCCTTGAGCAGCGCGTCGGAGTGCCGCTCTCGGACGTACTCCGCGGCGGCCACCAGGAAGCCGGCCGTGCCGCAGGCCGGGTCGCAGATCTCGTCGCCAGGATTCGGCGCCATCATCTCGACCATCGTCTTGATGATGTGGCGCGGCGTCCGGAACTGACCGTTCGTCCCGGAGGTCGCAAGTTTGGAGAGCAGGTACTCGTAGAGGTCGCCGTTAGTGTCGCGGTCCTCCATTGGGATGTCGCCGAGCATGTCGACGACCTTCGCCAGCAGCGCGGGCGTCGGGACGGTGAATCGGGCGTCCTTCATGTGCTCGGAGTACGTGGAGCTGTCCCCGCCGAGCGCGTTGCCGAGGCCGCGCAGGAACGGGAAGACCTCCTCGGAGACCACCTTGTACATCACGTCGGGGTCGTCGTTCTTGAACCGACTCCAGCGCAGGTGCTCGTCCTTGCGCAGGAAGATCGGGTTCTCGACCGGCTCGCGCGTGCGCTGCGCCTTGCGCTCCTTCAAGGTCTGCAGGTCGTCCAGCCGCCGCAAGAACAGCAGGTAAGTGATCTGTTCGATCACCTCGAGCGGGTTGGAAATTCCCCCAGACCAGAACGCGTCCCAGACCCGGTCGATCTTGCTCTTCAACGTACCCGTAATCACAGCAGGCAACTCTAGCGACTCCCTCTGTCGACCCCCAGCAGGTCAGGGTCGCCGTGCGTCCCGCAAACGTTACATCCTGCCAACGAGTCACCCGGAAGTCGATGTCCGTGGGTGCGAGTTTGGGTGCGAACCAGGGTCGAACAGCGCCTCTTTCGCACCCAAACACGACCCCAAGTCGAGCGTTATCCCAGGTAGTCGCCACACGTCTCACTGGACGGATGCCTCATAATCCCTTGGCCGCGGGTTCGAGCCCCGCCCGGCCCACCTGGATAGATGCCAGAAAATGCACTCTGACCTGGCCATAAGCTCACGATCGCTGATCTCGTGGACGGTGACTGTCAGTCGCTGTCCCTCGGCGTCTGTCAGCGTTCGCGGGACAGTCACGGGACAGATCGGAGATCACCACTCGCCCTCCAGCGCCGCGTCGATGAGGGAATTAAGACGATCGCGCTGCCCGTGGATGCACTTCGCGTAGACCTTCAGCAGCACATCGACCGAGCGCCCCGCCCGCGCGGCGACTTCCGTCGGTGGCACCCGGCAGGAGCGCGACGTGCATCGGCGGGATCGGCACATACCGTATCTCGTTCGGAGGGGGGTGCTTCAGGCCACGGCGATCGTGTACGTCGCCGGAGTCGGTCCACCTCTTGCCCGCGGAGGGCCGGCTCTCCCCCAGGGCAAGTTCGCCCCGCCCCGAGCGTGTGTCGCGGAGCGCCATCGCCTCGGCGGGACGTGCCGCCGTGTAGTACAAGGTGGCGAAGAACGCCACCAGCCGCGCGCCGCGTTTCCGGGTCGCGCCGACCAGAGTACGAGACAGCTGCCAAGAGCTCTCGCGCCTGCCGGGAACTCACCACCACACCCGGATCGACCTGCCCGATGGGTTTTGGCACCGAGTGCTTGACACGGCGGATGGGGTTGTCGGGCAACAAGCTCTCCTCCACCGCATAGTCGAGCATGTTGAACACAGCCGACCTCTTGCGCCTATACAACTTCGCCGCGACGGGAGTTCCGTCGAACTTGACGGTGAGCGCATCGAGCAACTCACGGACCACTGACAAGTCCGTAAGGTCGTAAATTGGGCGGGAGTGACGTTCGAGCCATGACACCGCTTCCTGGTGTTCCGGCGATATTGGCTGCGCCCGTGCCGAGGGGGGAAGTAGCTGACAGACCAGGGCGCGTCGCAGCATCCGCAGCTCCGGCTGCCCGCGGTCTGGTTTCACAAATGCCGCACATGCCGAGGCCAGGCCGTCGACGATGCCCGAGCGCGAGGTCGCCGCGACCCGCGGCCATTTCATATCCAGATACGACTTGCTCACCCCCAGCAAGGGCACCGAATTCTGTCGCTTGAGTTCGGACAGAGGGAGTCCGCTGTCGATGTCGAATTCCTGTCCCCGGCGCGCTGCTCGCATCAACTCTGTGCGCCGGAACTCTGCTGGTGTCTTGTTGGCAAACCAAGACGAGTGTTCCTTCTTGTCTGTCACCCAGCGGACGCCGTACGGGCGCCGTCAGCCGGGCTTTTTCTGGATCTGTCCAAAGCAGACGTTGAAAGTCGTGTTCATGCCGCCTGGTCCTCAAGAGACTCCAGCCAGGCATTGAAATCTTTGCGGTGGCAACGCAGTTCTCCGTTCGGCAGTGAGAAGCAGCGCGGCGCTTTTCCGGTCTGCCGCCACTTGTAGAAGGTGTCACGGGAAACGCGACCACCAAGAGCCGCCAGAATCTCGGGCACCGTCATGGGTTCGGTGAGGTGCCGAACGTTGTCAGGCTTGGCATTCATACTCGCTCCTGATTTCGCCTGTCCTTGATGGAATGTCTGAGGCGGCACGTTCCCCTGGTTGCCGGTCCCACAGTGCGAGGCGATCCGAGTCGCGGACCGCTCGAGCAAGGTCGCGCGAGCGTGCCGCGCTGACGTGGAGGGCTTTCCGGACTGTTTCCGCCAAGACCGGACGGCCTGTTTCGAACCAGTGCCGGCGATTCAGTTCCTTCGCCTGATCCAGTTTGTCGTCGGTCACATCGGCTTCGGAACCCACACCAGGATCCGAAACCCGCCGGTCATCGTGGTGATGTGGGTCGACAATGGGCAGTTGGTCGATGTGGTTACTGCGGCCTTCAACCCTTGAGCATGCCTCATTTATCCGTTCGCCCGTGCGCAACATCCAGACGATGTCCAGAGGCGCTTCGCGTCGCCGGCGTCGACCGTCGCGGGCGCGGAGTATGGCAACGGTGCGGCGAACCGCAAGTTCGGTCTCAATGGCCGTGTCGTAGTTGAGAATCCGCCACAACACCAGCCGGCGCCACAGCACCAATGTTGGCCACGGCGAGAGAACCCACCTCTCCCAGGGAATCGCGTCCCTGGCAACGGTGTTGGCGGGCGTGAATCGGCGCAGGAGCACCGCTCGGCCCGCCTCCACCATCGCCAACAGCATCACCGGGGCGGCGCAATGCAGGCCGACCGCCACGGCGTCCGGCCACGCCGCAGCCGCGTTGGCGACAACGGTGCCCACCATGAGCAGTCGCGCCACCTGACGCAGCCACGGCACAGCGTAGTCGCGCAGCCGCCAGTACGGCGGGCTGGTGACCGCCCGGGGAAACCGTTGCGTGGCGAGTTCTTCGTGCATCGCTCTCTCCGGCCGCTGGGGCTGTTGACCCTGCGCGTCCTCACCGGTTTCTGGCATTGGTACGACGACCTCTCCGAGGCCAGCCGGGCGCAAGTTGTAGCGCCGTTGATGAACAAGCTCCGCGGCCTGTTGCTGCGGCCGTTCGTGCGAGCCTCGCTCGCCGGTGGCGAGTCCACAGTGGACATGGACGCGGTGCTCGACGGCGGCATCTGCCTGGCGCGGCTGGGCAAGGACGCGCTCGGGATGGATACCGCGCGGTTGATCGGATCGATCGTGGTGGCACGCACCTGGCAGGCCGCCACCCGGCGGGCACGGATACCGCAACGCGACCGGCGCGATGCCTCGCTCTACATCGACGAGTGCCACAACTTCCTGAATTTGGCCTATCCGATGGAGGACATGCTCGCCGAAGCACGGGGTTATCGGATGTCGATGACACTGGCCCATCAGTATCTGCGGCAGTTGCCCCGTGAGCTGGAAGAGGGCATTTCCACCAACGCCCGCAGCACGGTGATTTTCTCCGCCTCGCCCGAGGACGCTCGGGATCTGGCCCGGCACACCACGCCCCGGCTCTCCGAGCACGATCTGGCGAACCTGGGCCGTTTCCACGTCGCTGCGCGGCTGGTGCTCGACAGCGAGGAAGCACCCGCGTTCACCGCCGTCACCGAGAAACTCTCGCCCGCAATTCCGGGGCGTGCCAAAGAGATCCGACGGTTGGCGCGGGTGAATACCACGCCCCCGGTCGCGCCGGAGTCAGCCCCGAGCAACCGGCCCGCGGTCATCGATCCCCGCCGCGCGGCATGACCCGAAATCCACGTTTTCCTTTGCCCGTAGCGCGTTCTCGCGCTGGGCGTACTGGTGAAGGGTCAGTATTAGAAGTCTGCACTATTCCTTGTGGCAGGTGCGCTGGTCCGGCTTGCCGACTGATAATCGGTGCCGCGCTCGTGGGGCCGCCCGCCAGGTTTCCACTGATCGTGCAGTCCACTCTTGTCCCCTCGAAGTCCGCGGCAGGAGCGGGGTAACGAGCTGCGCTACTCGCTGTTGGCGGCAATGTGGGCGGCGGCCAGACCCCCGTCGGGGCTCAACCAGCCGCAGCGCCTTGCGTAGGCGATCATGGCGGCGAAGCGCTCGGGCCAGTCGCGTGCGGCGCCGCGGCTTCGTGCGCGGAGGGCGGCGACGTCGAGCCACACCTGGCCGGGTGTGCCCGGCCGCCCGAGTCCGCCGCCGGCGAGCACGGCTCCCACGGCCGCCTCGTCGAGGCCTTCGGTCACGACGTGCAGGCGTGTGCAGTCGTCGTTCTCCTCGACGCTCGGCTCGGGCCGCGCCGGAGTCCTCGCCACCTTGACGTACATGGATGTGCCACCGCCTCTCCGCCACGGAACGGCTTCAGTGCAGCTGTGGAATCACCTTCTCACCGATGAGTTCGATCATGTCGAGAAATTCCCCGGTGGGCAGGCCACCCACGTTGAGAGAGATCAGGTTGGTGTCGGCGGTGAGCAGCTCGGCCCCACGGTTCAACCGGTCGGCGAGTTCGTCCGGGCTGCCGACGAGCGCGGGCCCGTGGGTGGTGACGTGCTCGAAGTCGAACCCGGCGAACGGTGGCGTTTCGGGGTTCGCCCGGGTCAGCATCCGCGCCATGCTTTCGAAGTAGGTGCGGTACCGGGGTTCCCAGCGGGCGCGGGCGCCTTGGCTGGTCTCGCCGACGTTCACAAGCCAGGCCGCCCCCACCTTCGGCTCCCTGGCATGCCCGTAGGCGGCGAACTTCTCGCGGTAGGACTCGACCATCGGCTTGAAGTTCGCGGGGTTGCCGAACACGCTGGGCAGCATCAGGTCCAGACCGAGCCGGGCGGCCAGCTCGATCGTCGCCACCGAGGAGCCGCCGCCCACCCACAGCGGCACGCCGCCGGTCGGCGGGGGCTGCAGCTCGAACCCGGTGATCGCGGCGCGGTGCCGTGAGCCGGGCCAGTTCACGGTTTCGCCGCTCCAGAGCCGGATGAGCAGCTCCACCCGCTCGGCGAACAGCTCAGCCGAATCCTCCACTCGCTGACCGAACAGGGTGAAGGTGGCGGCGAAGATGTTCCCTCGTCCGACGACGACCTCACAGCGCCCGCCGGAGAGCACGTCCACGGTGGCGTAGTCCTCCGCGGCACGGACCGGGTCGAGGTTCGCGGCCAGTGTGACCGCTGTGGACAGTCGCAGGTTCCTGGTCCGCTCCGCGATCGCGGCGAGGATCACCGGTGGTGCCGAATAGATGTAGTCGAGGCCGTGGTGCTCGCCGATGTGCACACCGTGGAATCCGGCCTCGTCGGCGACCGCGGCCGCTTCGACAATCGCGCGGTGGCGTTCGGCTGGGGTGGGGTCGGCACCGGTGACCGGATCGGCGATCCGGTCACCGAGGTCCATCAGACTGAGTTTCACGCGTGTTCCTCCCGTTGGTACGTCGTCATGAGGTGATCAGCCGAGGCTGGCCCTGCCGTGGCGCCAGTAGCCGCGGAACGTGATGTCGGGCTTGGGGACGCCGCGGTCGTTGACCAGATGCCTGCGGACGCCGGTGGCGAGCGCCGACTCGCCGGCGACCCAGGTGTAGAAGGGCCCTCCAGACAGCTCCGCGTCACGCACCGCGCGCAGCGCGAGCGTCCCCGGCTTCATCGCGGAATCGTTGCGCGGCAACCAATGGATCTTCGTGTTCGGTGGCGCGGCGATGTCGCGTACGTCCTCACTGTCGGGCACTTCGAGGAAGACCTCTGTGGACAGTGCGCCGGCGGACTGCTCCGCGATCGCCAGCACCGCCGGTAACGCGCTCTCGTCGCCGACGAGAAGCTGCCAGGCGGCGTCGGTCGTGGGCAGGTAGCCGCATCCCTCGTCGAGGAAGGCGACCACATCGCCGGGCTCGGCAGCCTGTGCCCAGGCCGCTCCGGGGCCGGCGTCGTGCTCTTCGTGCACGGAGATCTCGATGTCGAACGCGGACATCTCCGGTCGAAAGCGTCTGATCGAGTAGGACCGCACACGGGCGCGCCGTTTGCCCGACTGCACCGCCTGCTGGAGCATCCACCTCTCGCTGCTGGGCAGCGCGACCTCGCGTTGACCGGGACCGGCGAAGAAGAGGCGGCCCCACTGGTCGTACCCGACCTGCTCCAGGTGCTGAAAGTCCTTGCCCGCCAACGTGATCGACACGAAGTGGGGGCTGACCGTTCGCGCCCACTGACGGTCAGCGACAACATCCGCCGGTGGCGCGGTCGCCGGTACCCGCTCACGAGTTCTCCCCGGCCGGTGAGTTGTTGCTCATACGGCGATCATTTCCGTTCCCGTAGGTGCGGTACCACCGGTAACCTGACACCTGATGCAGGAAACCCGCCAACCTTCCTTTTCGTCCGGGAAACCGGGCGGGATGACGCCGCAGGGTGCGGGCTGGATCCCGCACGGCTTTCACCTGGAAAAGCACACCCACCCGCACGGGCAGCTGGTGTATGCGGCAGCCGGGGCCTTCGCCACCACGACCGCGTACGGCACGTGGGTGGCTCCCGCCAACCGGGTCACCTGGACGCCGCCCGGTTTCGAGCACTCGCACCGTTTCTACGGCCGGACCGACGCCCGCCTGCTGGCTGTCCCGGCCGACGAGTGCGGCGACCTGGTGGGGTACCCGTGTGTGTTCGCGGTGTCCCCGCTGTTGCGAGAAGGCATTCTGGCGCTGACCGGCCGCAGGGCGAAATCCGCCGACGCCGACCGGCGGCTGCGCGCGGTGGTGCTCGACGAACTCGGTGAGATTCCCGAGCAGTCGTTGCATCTGCCCGAACCCCGCGACGACCGGCTGCGTGCCGTCACCGAGCTCCTGCATGCCGATCCCGGCCGGAACATGACGCTGACCGAGCTGGGACAGACCGTCGGGGCGAGCGAACGCACCCTCAGCAGGCTGTTCCACACCGACCTCGGCATGAGCTTCCACCGCTGGCGCACCATCCTGCGCATCCACCACGCACTGATCCGGCTCACCTCCGGCGACTCCGTCACCGACACCGCGATCATCTGCGGGTGGTCGAACCCGTCGACCTTCATCGAGGCGTTCACCGCCGTCGTCGGGCAGACCCCCGGGCGCTACCAGGCCGAGCTACGCGACCGCGGCGAGTAGAAGACCCCGGCGCCGCAAGATTGGCGGGTTTCCGTTACGGCACGTCCAGTTATCGGGAGACAGCAATCATCGGCGGGCCGCACAGTGGTGCACATGACTCAGGCAGACGAGAGCACCACCGTGGTCGTCGTGGGCGGCGGAGTCGCCGGGCTCGCGCTCGGCACCTTCCTCCTGCGCAGCGGAATCGGGTGCGTCATCTTGGAAAAGCACAGTCGCGACTACGTCGAAAACCGGCAGCGGGCTGGGGCGCTGGACGCCGGCGGCGTGCGTATGCTGCGCGAGTGGGGAGTGGGAGAAGTGGTCGAAGGACCCAGCCAGGACTCCTCGGACGCGGCGATGCTGTTGATCATCGACGGCGAAAAGCGCGAATGGAACATGGACGACTACGAGGACGCCGAGGGCGCTTTCGTGCCGCAGCAGGTCCTCGTCCGCAACCTCATCAGGACATTCCTGCGTGACGGTGGCGACCTCCGCTTCGAGGCGGAGGACATCGCGCTGGACGACCTCGACACCGAGCGCCCGATGGTGCGTTACCGGGACGCGTCGGGCTCGGCCAAGGTGATCGGCTGTGACTTCGTCGCGGGCAGCGATGGTTACCAGGGCGTCAGCAGGACGGCCGTTCCCGACGGCTTCCTCGCCTGCCACACCCACGAGTTCGGGTACGCATGGCTGACCGTCATGACCGATGTCCCGGCCGATCCACTGGCCGTGCTGGCGGTGCACTCCCGTGGCTTCGCCGCACAGATCACCCGCGGGCCGAACGCGAGCCGCGTCTACCTGCAGTGCCCGGTCACCGACACCATCGAGGACTGGCCGGACGAGCGTATCTGGCGCGAGCTGGGAGAGCGGTTCGGCGCGCCCGTGCGGACCGGGCCGGTCACCAGCAAACAGGTCGTGCCGCTGCGCGGTGTGGTGTTCAGTCCCATGGGCTACGGCAGGCTGTATCTCCTCGGGGACGCGGCGCACCTGATCTCCCCGATGAGCGCGGAGGGAATGAGCCTCGCGCTGTACGACGCCGAGGTGCTCGCCCGCGCGGTCGTGCATCAGGTCGAGAAGGCCGATTCGAGTCTGCTGGAGAGCTACTCGGACACCTGCCTGGCCCATGTCTGGGAGCGTCAGGCGTCCGCCGTCTCGATGACCGACGCGATGCACGACTCCGGTGACGCCTCCTATCGCGGCGAGTTCCGCAAGCAGGTTGCCAAGGCCAACCTGGAAAACTTCCACCGGCCGCGCACGCCTCAGAACTGAGCACGCGCATGATCGAGATCGAAGCGGTTGGTCCGGACCCACAACGGCTGCCTGGTGCGTTCGGGTGCTTCCCGTCCGGTGTGGTGGCGGTGGCGGCGATGGACGGCGGCGAACCGGCGGGCATAGCGATGGCCTCGTTCACGTCGGTGTCGGTCACGCCCGCGCTGGTATCCGTCTGTGTCCAGCGCGGCTCGCGGACCTGGCCCCGGCTGCGGGCCGCCGCTCGAGTCGGGTTGAGTGTGCTGGCCGAAGGGCAGGGCGAGGTGGCGCTGCGGCTGTCCTACCGGGAAGGCGACCGGTTCGCGGGCGTCGAACGGGAGGCGACCCCGGACGGGAGCGTGTTCGTCCACGGCGCCGCCGCGTTTCTGGACTACCGGATACACGAGGAGATCCCGGCCGGTGACCATCTGCTGGTACTGCTGGAGATCATCGGCCTTTCGTCTACATCGGACGAACCGCCACTGGTGTTCCACGGCAGCCGGTTCCGCGCCCTTGCCACAGCGACCATCGCAGCGGCGTGACCATCGCCGTCCGGCGGACGAACCCGCGGAGCCGCCACTCCAAGGCATCTGGCTAGGCATGGATGATGCCAGCACCGCGGTGCTGGCCCATACTGCTGCGGTAGTTCCGAGCCGCGTGATGTGGGCAGTCCACCAGCAGCACGTGTCGGCACCCGGCCGCGATTAACGCGATCAGCGGCCTTTGCCGGTGCAGGGCCTAAGCGTATGTAGGCACCTCTGAAGCCTGACTCCACCTTCCGCGTTCTGACGATGTCGGTCATCTGCCTCGCCGGATGGTCAGTTGTTGCAGGTACCGGCGGCCGGCTCGATAGCGGTGCTCGCAGCGAGGTAGTCGGTCCAGCTGGTTTGGGCGAACTTGGCCCAGGCGTGAGCTGTTCCGGGTGGACGCCGAACAGGTCGGCGATCACGATCGGCGGAAACTCGCCGACCGCCTCGATCATCGCGGTGTTGCGGGCGGCGAGCGTGGGCAATCCATACTGCCGCAGGAGTTTCTGCGTTGTCCGAGCGCTTCGCGCGAGTGGTTCGTCGAGTTCGACTTCGGCACCGAAACCCTGTCGCGGCTGGCAGGCAAACTGGCCCGCTACGAGCGCCTGGCCGACGCCACCGGCATCACCACTCCGCTGCTGGTGTGGTTGCCCAGCGCCGCCCGGGAGGCCAACACGCGCCGCGTCCTGGCCGAGGCCCTGCGCGGGCTCGACCGGCCCGCACGCGTACCAGTCGCCACCACCAATGGTGAGGCCACCGGCGACCCACTTGACATGGCCGCGCGCCGCTGGCGCCGAGTCGGCGCATCCGATGCGGTCGGGCGAGTGGCACTGGCCGAGCTGCCGACGCTGTGGCCAGACCTGCCTGCGTCAGCGCCACGCGGTGTCGGGCACCGCCCGGCGTCCGCCATACCGGCCAACGCACGTGTGGAGCTGGCGCCGCCGTCGCCGATGCCCCCGCCCGATCCCGCGCGCCTGGGCGGGTGACGCGGTGATGGCCAGGATCGCCGCGGCCGGGGCCGCGTTCGTCGTCGTGCTCATCCTGCTCATCGGGGCCGGCGCGATTGCCATCGTGCAAGCCGTCTTCGGCAGCTGGGGCGGCAGCGTGAACTGTGCTCCCGCCGGAGCAACCGCGACCTCCGCAGCCGGGTACGGCCCGCAGGAGATGACCAATGCGGCGACGATCGTCGTGGTCGGGAAGCGCATGAACGTCCCTGAACAGGGCTGGGTCGTCGCGGTCGCGACGGCGATCACCGAATCCCAGTTGCAGAACCTCGACCATGGTGACCGGGACAGCGTCGGCCTGTTCCAGCAGCGGCCCTCGCAAGGCTGGGGAACCGTCGCCCAGATCATGGACCCGGCCTACAGCAGCGCACAGTTCTACACACGCCTCATGGCGCTGTTGAACTGGCAGACGATGCCGCTCACCCAGGCAGCCCAGGCCGTGCAACCCTCCGGGTTTCCCGATCGCTACGCGAAATACGAGCAGGCTGCCCGCCAGATCGTCGGGGCCGTGCAAGGCGCGACCTGCGATGCCAGAGACGCGGCGCAGGTTCCGGTGACCGGCGGGGCAGAACAGGTCATTGACGCGGCCCGGTCGCAGCTCGGAGCCCCCTACGCCTGGGGCGGTGGCACCGCGACGGGGCCGAGCCGCGGCATCCGAGACAGCGGTGTCGCTGACCAACATGGCGATTACGCCAAGATTGGTTTCGACTGCAGCGGACTCGTCCTCTTCGCTTATGCCCAGGCCGGTATTTCCTTGCCTCATCAGAGCGAAGCACAATTCGGCCTGGGCACCCGAATCCCCCAGTCCGCTGGCTTGGCCGCGTTGAAACCGGCCGACCTCGTCTTCTGCAGCCCTGGGTCAATCCGCCACGTCGGGATTTACCTCGGCAACGGTCAGATGATCAACGCCTACGAATCCGGCACCGTGGTCCGGGTCCAGCCGGTCGACCTGGGCGAGTACGCGGGTGCCGTCCGGCTCCTGCAGTGATGCGATCACGTCGTCATTGCTTCTGTCGGCTGGTCTAGTACGTGGTGGTACCGGCGAGCGCGGGCTTGGTGGCGTCGGCGCCACCAGGTCCAGTGCAGGTGATGGGTTTCGGGTAGCAGGCGGCGGGTGGCCAGGATGAAGAGGCGTTTGACTTCGGCGACGGTGAACGCGATCAGGCCAATGTCGTCTGGAGGGTTCTGGTCGGGTGTGGTGGGCAGGATCGGTGCTGGCGCATGGGTTTTGGCTTGGGCGGCGGTGACTGCGCAGACCGTGAGTGCGGCCAGGGTCAGAACGATGTGCCGCAGCAACGCGGTGTAGAGCCGGACCTGGGAATGGTCGAGCCCGAAGTGGTCCTTGCCGAACTCGAAACCCTCCTCGATCGGCCAGCGCAGGCCCGCGACCCGGACCAGGGCCATCAACGCGACCGGCCGCCCGGACGGGACGGGGCAGGAGCGGTAAGCCGGCTCGCCGGTGACCAGGTGCTTGCGGATCGGCAGAAAATGCTGCGGACTGGTGGTGGCCAGCCAGGCCCAGGCGTAGGCACGTTCACCTTTCGAGCCGGTCACCGAGCAGACCTGCCACCGCCGCCGGTGCCTGCGGCCGGTCAGATGCGTGGTCACGGCAGCGTCGGCGAGAATGTCCTGCGCCGATGCCGAGCACAGTGCGGTGCCCGGGGTCGGCGAGTTGCTCTTCCGGCACATCGATGCGGGCACCGACCAGCGCGTGCCCACCCGGAGCCGCGTACGAGCAATAGACCGTGTTCACCCCGTTGGCGACCCGGCCCGCGCAGCCCATGTACTGCCGTTTGACCCCGGCCGTCGCGTCGCCGTGCTTCTCCTGGCCGGACTCGTCCAGTGCCCCCACCCGCAACGGCTGCGAGCCGAGTTGCTCAACCACGAACCGTCGGATCACACCCTGAGCCTGATCGTGGTCCCAGACCGCGTGGTTGAGCAGCCGCTGCGTCCGATCCGGGGTGCGGTCACCCGCGTGCTCGGCAATGGTCCACCCGTTCTTCCGCGGCCGATCACTCATCAACCCGGTCAAGTACTTCCTGGCCGGCCCAAACGGCTCCACCCGCGCGAACCAGGGCCGCAGCCGGCCGTGCAGCACGCCCAGGTTCGCCACCGCCCGCTCACCCTCGACCATGGCAGCCGCAGCCGCCTCACCGATCTCTTGCGTCACAACAAGAGGATCTTGAGGCGGCTGCCCTCATGACCAGCGGGGGCAACCAAGCCCCTGACCAGCCAAGATCACCCAAGTGCTGCTGCCGTACTAGTCGCCGGGCGCCCGGTTCAGCACCTCGAAGGACACGTACTCCTGCGCGAGGTGGCGCAGGCCCGTGAAGATCCGGTCGCCCAGGACCGTGACGACCAGGCCGGCCTCGATGATCTTGTCGAACGACGTCAGGCCAGTGACGACCTCGACGTCCAGCTTCGCCACGCGCAGCGCCAGCGCGACGTACTCGTCCAGGCGTTCGGCAAGCTGCTCGTGCCCGAGCTCCTTCGCCGTCGCGAGGGCGGCGATCAGGTTGGCGACCGCCCGGTTCTCCGCCCCGTGCCACTTCCAGCCGTGCCGGTGGGCGAGGTCCTGGAGGAGCCCGGTCGCCCACTCGGCGGCTTCGTCGGACACCTTCGGCGGCGGGCCGGCCAGCTCCTCCTGGACGACGCCTATCGTCTCGTGCGGGGTGGCGTCGCCGTCGACGGCCTCGAGGACCGCGCCGACCGACGCGAGCGACAGCCCACCGACCTCGGTGAGCGCTTTGACCAGCCGGAGCCGCTGGACGTGCGACGCGGAGTACCGGGCCTGGTTGGGGCTCGTGCGCTCGCCGGGCGGGAGCAGGCCTTCGCGCAGGTAGTACTTGACGGTCGCCACCGGCACTCCCGACTCGGCGCTCAGTTCGGCCATCCGCATGCGCATCCGCTCCGATCCCAGGGTCGACCTCGGGAACAACCCTGAAAGAATTCTCAGTATGGATAGTTTAACTTCTCATAACGGAGAGTATGACTATCTATTAGGAGAGGAACCATGACCATCCTTGCCGACGTCGGGAGCAGAACGCGCGGGTGGCACCGGCCGTCCGCGCTGGCGGCCGCCACCCTGGGGGTAGTGGCGGTGCTGTGCGTCGCGGCGCTGCTCGTCGACCAGCGGACCCTGGCCGGCGCCCCGATCTGGGCGAAGCCGTTCAAGTTCGCCGTCTCCGGCGCGCTTTACTTCGCCACCTGGAGCTGGCTCGTCTCGCTGCTGCCGAGGTTCCGGCGCACGGCGAGCTGGCTGACCAACTTCCTGGTGCTCGTCTTCGCCGCCGAGTACGTCCTGCTCGTGTTTCAGGCGGCGCGCGGGCGCGCCAGCCACTTCAACAACGCGACGCGGGCGGACGCCGCGATCTACGACGTCATGGCCAAGATGGTCATCGGCCTGTTCGGCGCGACGCTGGTGCTGACCGTGCTGGTGATGTTCACGAAGATCGAGGACCGGGCGAGCTTCTGGGCCGTGCGCGCCGGCGCCGTCCTGTCGCTGGCGGGGCTCTCGCTGGGCACACTGATGACGAGCCCGACCGCGCAGCAGCTCGCGCAGTGGGAGATGGGCGGCACCCGGGACATGGTCGGCGCGCACACCGTCGGGCTCGCCGACGGCGGTCCCGGCCTGCCGATCCTCGGCTGGAGCACGGTCGCCGGCGACCTGCGCATCCCGCACTTCGTCGGGATGCACGCGCTGCAGCTGCTGCCGTTGCTGGCCCTCGCGCTGACGGCGCTGGCCCCGCGCTTCGCCCGGCTGCGCGACGGCGTCGTCCGCACGCGGCTCGTCCTGGTCGGCGCGGCCGGGTACGCGGGGCTGACCGCGCTGGTCACCTGGCAGGCGCTTCGGGCGCAGTCGATCGTGCACCCGGACGCGGCGACGCTGGGCGCGTTCGCGGTGCTGGTGGCCGCCGTCGGGCTGGGGTCGTGGGCGGCGGTGCGTGTCCGATGACACCCCTTGTGTCGACGTCTAGCTCAGAATCAGGCGGCGACCTGCTGATTGGGGTTGTGTTGGCGCCGCCGTGCAGGGCGGGCCTGTAGGGTGTGCCGCTCTGCCAGCAGCGCCACATGATCCGAACCCAGGCTCGCGCCAGGATACGAGTGGCGTGGGGGTGGTCCTTCCGCTGGCGCGGGCGCGGTTGTAGATGTCTGCGGCCCAGGGGCTGGAGAAGCGGGAGTTCGCGGCGAAGGTCGTGATCGCGACGCGGAGGCGTTTGTTGCAGGCCCAGCGAAAGGACACGCTGCGGTGTTTGCCGGATGCCTTGGTGACTGGGGTGGTCCCGGCCAGTGCGGCAATCGCGTCCGGGCGGTCGAAGACCTCACGGGCATCGCCCCATTCGGCGAGGATCTGGCCGGCGTTTATCGTGCCCGCACAAGGGAAGGAGCGGAAGATCTCCCCGTCGGGATGGGTATTCTTCCTGACGCGCGCTGGCGGCTTCCGACGGTCATCGTTTGCGGCCGAGTCCCGCGTAAGCATGAGCGCGATCAGGATTGCGATCGGTGACGTCGTCGGGGTTCGGCCGCCACAAGGGAAGCGGCACAATTCCGGGCTCAATCAGGTCGAGGCCCTCGAAGAGCGCTTTCTGGCGATCGGGTCCTCGTAGGTAGGGTTGCGGCCTTTCGCCCAGTCGCATTCGCTCGAACATGGTGTAGCCGGCTTGGATTGCGGGGCTGTCGTCGAAATGCGAGATGCCGAGGTAACTGCCCGATGGGACAGCGTTGACGTAGCGGGAGACCAATTGGTTCGGGTCGTCCTCGTCAGGGATGTGGAGCAGGGTCGCGATCAGCAGCACGGCGACCGGCTGATCGAAGTCGATGAGGCGATGGGTCTCGCGATCGCCCAGCACGCTGTCAACGCGGCGTATATCGAGACACAGATAACCCACGCGATCGTTGCCGGCGACTAGTTTTTGACCATCTTTGGCCAGTCCTGGCTCGTTGTCGACATAGACGACGCGGCAGTTCGGGTCCACAGCCTGCGCGACCTGATGCACGTGATTTCCCGTAGGAAGTCCAGAACCGAGGTCGAGGAACTGGCGAATACCTTGCCCGACGAGGTAGCGAACCATGCGGCCGAGCATGTGGCGCTGGGTGCGGATCAGGTGAGGTATATGCGGAGCCACCAGAGCGACGTTGTCGGCGAAGTCCACGGCGACTTCTGGTTGATCGCGCAGTCCTGTCAGCCATACGTGGTTGGCCCGCGCGATCACGCTAGCGTCCAAGCCGCTCCGGCCCGGTGCAGCAGGTGACGCCACGGTGGGAACACCTCCGTCAGGTTCGCCCGATTGCCGTAGTGGCAAGATCACCCAGCGATTGTAGAGCGATTCCACCGCAGCGGACAGATCGGAGGTCGCGGCTGCCAGCGGCGGTTATTTGCGCGGCTCGCGGACGGCGCTTGCCTTCTGGCGGCACGCAGTCACGCCTTGATACGGGGGTAGCGTGCGCCCGTCAAACGCTCGGCCTCTTCCCACAGTCGGTGCTGTGCGTGGAGGTCATAGGACGCGGCAGAAGAACGTAAACGCTCGGGGTGGCCGATGAACTGCATGAGACCAGCAGGACCGTAGTAGTCGCCGCCGCAGGCCGTGGGATCGAGGGCCGCGCGCAGGACGGCGAGGGCGCCCAGGTCCGCGGCCTGGAACAAGCCAAGCCAGCCCAGGCGGGGACTTGCGATGCCCCTGATGAGGGGGTGCAGCTCGTCGCCGAAGGCGGTGCGGCAGTTGCCGGGGTGGGCAGCGACCGCCAGTGTGGGTGCGCCGGCGGCCCACAAGCGGCGTTGTAATTGATAGGCGGTTAGCAGAATTGCGAGCTTCGACCGAGCATAAGCACGTAGCGGATGATAGCCGTTGTGGCCATGGAGATCATCGAAATCGATGGTGACAAAGCGGTGCGCGCTGCTGGTGACGGTGACGACCCGCGAACCTGGAACGTTGCTGATGTGATCAAGCATCAGATGAGTGAGCAGAAAGGGGCCGAGACAGTTGGTCGCCAGAGTCCGCTCGAAGCCATCTTCAGTCAGTTCGTGCTGAAGCCGCATACAGCCGGCGTTGTGGATGAGCAGGTCAATGCGCGGGTACTCGGCCTTCAATCGCGTGGCGGCCGTGCGGATGGAACGTGTCGAGGCCAGGTCCAGGGAAACGGTGTGGATCGAGGACTGCGGTGCGTAGGTGTGGAGGCGGGCCGCGGCTTCAGCAGCCTTGCTGCCATCCCGACAGGCGAGGACAACCGTGGCACCGTGACGAGCGAGCATGCGGCTGACCGCGTAACCGATTCCGCTGTTGGCTCCGGTGATGACGGCCGTGCGGCCTGTCTGGTCGCCGATATCGGCCTCAGTCCACTGCGGGCGGCGGATCCTCATACTCAGCACCTCCGTCTGCTCCGACGTCCCGGCACTGATCCAAGCTGGCCCCGTCTTAAGCGCACCCGTGGACCTGGCACCCGTGCACGGCGCCGTCACCCCGGACGGAATCCGGGGCATGCGTGCCTGGTCCGAGCCTTTGCTGGTCGCGATTTCGAAGGAGCACCCGCTGGCGTCCCGCCCGGTCATGGCGCTCGCCGACCTGGCTCCCGCCGCTTTGCGGTTGCCCGCTCGCGAGGACGATACGCCGAGGTACGACCCCGATCACATCCGCGTTCGGGCAACCGGAACCGGGTCCTTCACGGGCCGACGGCGGGACCCTGCTCAATGTCCTGATCGAGGTGGGCGCCGATCCCGGCGCGTGCGCCTCGTCCCGCCCCTGGGGATCTACAGGCACCGTTGCTCCTCAGACCCGCCCGGTCCCCGCGTCGCGTCCTTCATGGCGGCCGTCACCGACCACGAGTAACGCGTGGCTGAGCTCGCCGGTTGAGCGCTTTTCGGGCGAAGAGCGGGTGTCCGGGCAGTTTCCCGCGTCCGCACACACCTCGTTCCCGGGTGGGTACGGCGCGCCGAGATAGAATCCGCAATGCCCCAAGTGAAGTACTGCGCCTCTTTTGTGCCAGTCAGAGCGGTCCGGAGGAGCTGCGCAGGATGAGCAAAATCTGCGGTGTCGCGGGAATCGTCGCGTTGCTGTTGTCATCCACCGTCGCTTGTTCGGTCGGCGGTGCCCCGGATCGTCCGTCCGCCCTGCCCGGTGTCCCGACTTCCGCGCAGGAGCGCAACATCCTGCTTCCGGCGCACGGCGCGCTGCTCGGGCACTACTACGGCGCCGGCACAGTGGAGGAGACTGACGCGCGGGACGGCCGGAAGCCCGCGATCCACCTGACGTATCACGGCTGGTCGGACGACTGGGCCGCAGACCCGGTCACGCTGGCGGATTTTGCTGACGGGCGCACGCCGTTGATCAACTGGGAACCGTTCGACGTGTCCTTCGACGACATCATCAACGGGAAACTCGACCAGACGATCGAGGCGCGGGCGGAGGGTGCGAAAGCATTGGGGCAGAAGTTCTTCCTCGATTTCGCCGCGGAAATGAACGAGGCGGAAGGCTGGGGCGGGCACGTGCCGGACAAGTACGTCGCCGCCTACCGCCACATCCACGACATCTTCGTGGCACGCGGTGCGACGAACGTGGTCTGGACCTGGTGCCCGAACAACACCGACAGCCCGGACGCCCCGCCGGCGATGGCCTACTACCCGGGCGACGAATACGTCGACTGGACGGGGATCGACGGCTACAACTGGGGAACGTCCGACGAGGATTTCGAGTGGCAGAGTTTTCGCGAGGTCTTCGCGGGGATCTACGCGAAACTCGCCGTTGTGGGCAAGCCGGTCATCATCGGCGAGATGGCGTCCGACGAGGTGGGCGGCGACAAGGCACAGTGGATCGACGACGTCGTGCCCACCTTGAAGAGCGATTTCCCGCTGATCAAGGCCGTCGTGTGGTTCGACGTCGACAAAGAACGGCACTGGCAGATCAACTCGTCGGCGGCTTCACTCACGGCCTACGCCCGGATGGCGAAGGACCCGTACTTCAACCCGTGACGCCGCAGGTGCTCCGGCTAGGGTGCCGACGTCGAGAACGTGGCATCGGCTCCGTCCCAGAGCACGAGCGGCCACGAGGGACCGCGAGGTGTGGGAGGGCATCATGACCATCCAGCGGATGGACAACGTCGGGGTCGTTGTCGAGGATCTCGGAGCTGCTGTCGCGTTCTTCCTCGACCTCGGCCTGGAGCTCGAAGGGGAGGCGCAGGTCGGGGGGCCGGACGTGGACCGCCTCGTCGGGCTCGAAGACGTCCGGTGCGAGCTGGCGGTGGTGCGGACCCCGGACGGCCACGGGCGGCTGGAGCTGATGAAGTTCCACTCGCCTGCGGCGCCCGCCGCTGAGCCGAACGCTCCGATCAACACCCCCGGCCTCCGCCGCATCATGTTCGCCGTCGACGACGTGGAGGCCGTCCTGGGCCGGCTGCGCGCGCAAGGTGCCGACCTCCTGGGCGAGGTGGTGCAGTACGAGGGCGGCTACCGGCTCTGCTACGTCCGCGGCCCCGAGGGCATCATGGTGGCCCTGGCCGAGAAGCTCGGCTAATGCGGACAGGAGCGGCGTGATGGCCGTGGCTAAGCCAAGTCGCACCCGCCTGATCTACAGCGCCTTCGGTGAGGACTTCGTCGTCGCCTCGAAGGGCGGCGCTGACCACGATCCGGCGTGGTTCAAGGACCTCCAGACGAAGCCGACCGTCGGGATGCAGGCGTCACTCGGCCGCTCATTCCCGCTCGGCGTGTAGCTCGCGAGTAAATCCTGACGTTCAGTGTCGGTTGACGACTACCTTCATCCGCAGCCGTGGTGAGGGCGCCACGGTATGGCCACGTAGGTGTGCGCGGCCGGCCCGGGGATTGACGACCCGGAAACTGCACCGCCGCAGTAATGCCACGGTGATCATCCGAACTTCCGTCATGGCGAGTTGACTCCCGAGGCAGTATCGTTTTCCGCCGCCAAAAGGGAAAAATTGATGAGACGGCAGACGCCGGACCGCTCGACGAACGGGATCGTAGAAGCGATCCGGATCGAAGGTCCGCGCATGGGGAAACGACGCATGCCTGCGGTGCGCCGCATAGATATTCGGAGTGAGCATGGCGCGAGGGGCAAAACGGCGTCCGCCGAGGGTGCACGCTGTCGTCAGCATCCTCTTTCCGGCCTCGGGGACTGGAGGTGTGAGGCGTAGTGATTCGGATATGACGGCCTGGAGGAATGGCATTTCGCCGGCAGTGAAGCCGTCGTCGTTGGTACGGTCCAGGTCGTCCTGCACGCGTTCCCGAATGGTGCCGTAGCGATGTAGCCAATACAGCGTCCACGCCAGAGCAGATGCAGAGGTTTCGTGGCCGGCGAACAGGAGTGAGACCAGTTGATCCTTCAGTTCGCCGTCATCCAGGTCAGCGAACTCGGCGCTTCCCAGCAGATGGGTGGAGAGGGCGTCTTCGTTCTCCGTTGCGATCGACCGCGCCCGGTGAATCAGGAGTTCCTCGAGCCGCGCATCCGGCGTGGGCAGCCCTCCACGCAGCGAGCGGTGGATCAGCATGCGTGTCCGTGAGCCGAGGGCGTGCTGGATCCACTGGCCGTACGGCCCGACGATGTCGGCGTCAGCGCGGCCAAGGGTGATCGTTGCCATGATCCGCAGCGTTAGTTCACGGGTCCAATCCGCCACGGAGAATTCAGTTCCGACGGGCAAGGCGTCGATCGCCGCGTTGGTTGCATCAGCGATGATGCCGCGATAACTCTCCAGTTGGCGCCCTCGCAGCGGAGCACCCAGTACGCGACGGTAAGCGGCATGCCGTGAATCTTCTTGCCACAGCAAGGAACGCTGGCCGAGTAGCGGCCGGAAGGAACGACTGCCAGGGTGGCGGAATCTCTGATCATTGCCGAAAACGGCTTCAATCCAGCGCGGGTGCCAGATAAGAAATCTTTGTTCAGGACTCGCTCGTACTTGCACCAAGCCTGAGGCCTCGTCAGCGTGTGCGTCCAGGAACGGGAGCGTTCTGAACATCAGCTGCAGCTCAGTGCGATTCATGATGTGACCCCTTGCGGCAAGCGAGCAGTACGGTGGCGTTGAAGGTTCGTGCGCACAATGTGCCTCGCTTCCTGGGGGTTCGGGAGTCAAGCAGTCCTTGGGTTGATGGGCGGGTCCACTAGTGGTGCCGGTTCAACGCTCTCCCAGCGAGGGCATGCGGAACGAGGGCGGCGAGGTCGGGTTGGACGCCGTCGGAGCCCGTGACACCTCACCAAATTCCCGTTGGAGATTTGAGAAGTTGAAATGCGCCTCGTCGGAACGCTTTGAGGCGACAGTTTTCGTTGATGCGCTTCGCGCCGCGCCATGTCGCCAATGTTCGGATGAACAAGGTTCGTCAACCGTAGTTGAATTTCACTGATTTCGAGTTTCATCCGCTTCCATCGCCACGAGATGTTGCGGTCGATGCTTGCCCTGCGCGGCAGCATATTCTCTTCAATATCGCCCTCGGCCTCGATTGGGTCCAAATGTAAATGCGGGCGAGTAAGGATGCATGGTTCGCCAGCCGCCTTGACCATTTCGTGGAGAGGTGCGACCTTGCGGACGAAATACCATCTCCATATCTGAAACGCGCTGTTGACAATGGGGCGCTGCCATTGGATGCCGATCGCACCGATACACATTGATGTGAAGATGCCTGCCGAGAAGAGCTGGGTGATGGTGAGATTGTCGAGAAAAGTGTTGAAACCAGCGAGATCCAGCAAGGCAAGAGCGGTGCACCATGCCCACCACACGAGAGCAAGCGCCCCGCCTATCTCTTCGAACAGAAGGCTGATCCGAACAGCGAGCGACGTTGACGTACGCCGTCTGTACCGCCGCGAGATCATGAGAAATTCGATGGCGCATCCTGCGATGAACCCGGTGAAGACGATCTGAAACACAGCTAGACGCCAATCCCGGCTGTAGGCAGTCAGAATCTCAACGTTCGGTATTGGGTTGAGGCTGCGTAGTAACACGTATTGGGCCGCGGCGCAGCAAGGCAATGCCAAGGAGCGCCGCAGCGTCCTCGAACGTACTGTGCCCTTGTCTGTCGCAGTGGAGGCAGACAGCAATGATGCCACGAAGAACGCGGCAGCATCCCCAAGAAGGCAACCGAGCAAGTAGGTGCTCTGAGGAAATGGCTCTAAACCTGTGCGCGAGATCAAATTGACGGTAGTGCGCGTGGAGAAGATAGCACCGAGACCGCCGGCAACGAAGATCGACAGGAAGAAGCCGAAGCCGGAGTCTGCCGACCGGACGCCGCGAGCGATAGCACCGCCGACGGCGCCGATCATCAGAAGCAGCACCAACAATTCGTACACGTTACCGCCGCCGCCGACGACGCCCTACGCCAAACAGAACTGCGAGCGGGTCGTTGTCACCAACTCTGCTGAGCATGGCGTGAGGACTACTGATCTCGTTGTGCAGGAAAGTCGCGAGCGACTCCGCGCGTGCCTCTGCTGGCTTCTTGTAATCGCTCTTGGCCGGCGCCACAGTGGGCGCGAGATCACCCAGATGCCGCCGCAAGATATCCCTGTTGCCGTCAATTGCGGCTTTGTTGATTCCCTTGTCGTCGTACCACAAACGTGTCCACTCATGCAACCAAACTTCTATTTGAAGCTCCAGGGGCGCGGTGAGGTTGTAGAGGATGTAGTCGACAGGCAATCTTTTGTCTGACAGGAGTAGTCCGCAGGTCGCCCGTTGGCCGATCTCAGCCTCAATAAAGGCGACGCGGCGATAGTCGCGGCGTATCTCGAGTAGCTTGAAAAGCCCATCGACAGAGACCGGTCGATTCCGGCTAGCGTGGCCACTCTCCCTACCAGTCATCTCCCCCGCCCTCCATCGCCCGGTGAACTTTGCATAGTCCGCGACGACGGGGGTTGCGTCGACTGCAGATGCGCGCGAAAGTCCTGGATGTTGCGGAGACCCTGTATCAGGCCGCGGCGGCTGATGTCATCGCCCTGTCGCGCAGCGAAGAGTCGCAGTTCTCCATCACGGAGCAGTTCACGAAGCTCGAGCCTCTCCCAGATGTCGTTGTCCGACCATGGATAGTCGAGATCGAGCCATTCGACCGGCACGTCGGCCCACTCCACAACGGCTTCCAACAGATCAAAAGCCGGAAGCCAACCCACGTCGGACGACTCGTTGAGCAGATTCTCAACGTCAGCTCCGCCGTATTTGGCCGCAGTCTTCGCCGAGACGTAATCGGCAAGGCCTGTGACGGTGTAGGGCGTTCCATCGGCGCGGACCTTGCCGGCAAGGCAACGCACAATGAAATCGACGCGACGGCAGATGATATTCCGACTCTGTTCACGCCTCAACGCACGATTCAAATCGAGCCGACGACCCATTTCGGCATCGTCCCATTTGTAGCGCCTGCTAAAGACCTCAATCGGGACATTCCAAAAGCGCCAGCCTCATCGACGAGCTCGAAACTGATCCGAGGGTTCCGCTCACCAGGTCGTTTCCAATAGTTGACGACCGCGTTGACATGTTGCTTCGTGTACCTCTTGAGCTGCTTCTCCAGGTGTCGGGCGAACTCAACCTGATTGCGTGGCTGCTTGTCAGGCCCGCGTCGCTCTTCGTCGAGCGCAATCAACCTACTGAGGCGATACGACACAATCGACGCTGATGTCTGGTCGAGCTCCTCGTCCGCCACAGGCACCCCTTACAGACTCGGTCACCACAGGCAGTCCCTTGTTGGTTGACCGGTCCACTAAGTTGGGCAATACCTTAGCCGAAAGTCAAGTAACTGTGAACACTCGCCGGAGAGGTCGCCACTGAACTTGCGGTGCACTTCGACTGCCGTGCCGCCGCGACCTGCGGAATCGTTTTCTATGGAACCTGAATGAGGCGAGGAGGCTCCGGTGAGCGGTCAAGTGACCTATCGCAGACGCGACATCGCTGCCGTTCATCGCCTCCAGGGTCCGCTGATTGTTGCGTATCTCTGTTACTCCGTATGGGGTGCCGCGTACGCGGCACCCCAATTGCGCGATTTGGCTGCGGCGCCAGTTATCGCGACTGCCATCGCGAATGCGCTGCTTCTCGTGGCCGGGCTCGCGCTCAACACAGTGATCGACCTCGACGGTGACCGGAACGACAACGACAAGACCGCCCTAGTGGGCGCGGCGGTGCGAGTCGGCCCCGTGCGTCTGTGGCAGTGGGTCATCATCGAGGGCGTCACTGGACTGGCCCTGGCGGGCGCCGTCACGGCAATTACTGGTCGTTGGCTACCAGCAGCGGCGGCTCTTCTCACCGCTGGAGCGCATTGGTCATACAACTGGGGGCCGCCGCCTCGACATCGGGGATTCAAACACCGAGGCTTCTTCGGCGCGGCAGTTTTTGGGACCGCCACGGGAACGCTGCCCTGTTTACTTGCCGCTGGAGCACTCCCGTCGACCCTCCCGGCAAGCGTCTGGTTGATTTTCGTGAGCTTGGGGGTCTACTCCACGGGGCGCACAGCGTGGTGGTCTGTGCCGGACATCGAAGCAGACCGTGCGGCCGGCGCCGGCACGCCTTCCGGGCAACACGGGGTTGCGCGAACCATAGCCCGATCCACTCTGATCATGTTTGCCGGCTCGCTCGGATTGGCAGCAGGATTTGCCTGGCGTTACGGACCTTGGTGGGCATGTGCGGCCGTGATCCACCTTGCCGTGCTCGTGATTGCGCTTGGGCCGATACTTCGCGCACAACGGCAGACACCGGCGGTCATGGCATGGCTCCGTAAACGCCTGTTGTTCGTCGTGGTCGTCGGCGAGGTGCTGATTCTGGCCGTCGCTGTCACCCACCTGGTTTAAACGGCGTCATTGCCGCTTCGCGTGCCGGATCCGATGTCGGTTTGGCGGGAGATGCCCCAGGCTCCCCACCCCTGCTCGAAATGGCGCCAGGCATAGCCGAACCGTTACGTGCTAGTTGACCAGGCGTCTTTGCGTGCCCCAGGACGGCCCGGCGTGTGGACCACCCTCCCCGTCTAAATGGACTCCGCCGAGGAAGTTGAAAAGGCAGAAACGCGCTACACGACCTGCGGAGATCGGCATACGGTGAATGGTCCTGACGGTGTCGGAGTTTGGCTCGTATTTTCAAGAAAGCCTAGTCGCGCTTGGGGAGGCGCGCACCGAGCGGCCAGGAGTGCGATATGAAAATGGGGGACGAAAGGTCTCTACAGCGGTTGTGGGATCTGCGCAACCTCTTGAATGGAGAGTGGATTCCCGACGTTTTGGTAGCCCTGTCGTCAGGGCCTCTGCGTCGCGGGGAACTGCTGGAGAAGATTCGGTCGACGCGGGTGCCGAACGGCTGGTCGAACAGCGATACCAGGAACCTCGCGGACACGGTTATGCAGCGCACCCTGCTGCGGTTGGAGATGGCCGAAATGGTCGAGCATACGCGCGATGAGCTGGTGTTCCCGCCGGTGTCCTCGTACCAGCTCAGCGCAGCTTCTGAAGAGCTTTTCGCGGCGTTGGAGGGCCCGGTCGCCTGGGCTGAGAAGCACAGTCGCGACGATCTTCGCGATCTGCTCGTCGGAGAGAAGGAACCGCTCGGGCGACCACCTGTCGAACTTTTCGGAGTACTCGCGGACCGCGACATCGCCACGAGCGCGGACATCGGCGATGACGCCGAGAACGGTCTCGCACACGGCCTGCTCGCGAGCGCTGTCCTGCTGCTTCGCCGACGACGTCTTCAGATAGTTCACCATTGTTGGGCTCCTTCGCTCGAGCCTCAGACACTCAATCGCATACGTATACTTGTCAATTGAGACTTCGGCGACCAAGGAGCGCGATACCCGTGGTGAAAAGAGTGACCAGCTTCGACGTCGCGAAACTCGCGGGAGTCTCCCAGCCGACAGTTTCGCGGGCTCTGCGCAACATGCCCGGAACCTCGCCACACACACGGCAGAAAGTGCGATGGGCGGCCGAACAGCTGACCTATATCCCGAGCGACTCGGCGCGCTCGCTGTCCACGACGCGCAGCCGACGCATCGCAGTTGTTTCCGAGGAGCTGACCAACCCCTACTATCCTGAGCTGGTCGAACCGCTGCGCCGCCACCTCGCCGACCACGACCTGCGCACTGTGGTCATCACAGACTCCGAGCATCACGACCCTGCGCACCTCCGCTCTCCCCCGTGATCTGACCGCGCGGGGCATCCCGCACGTCCTCACCAACCGGATACTCGACCACCCCGAGTCGCCCTCATGCTCGGTGGACAACGCCTCAGGTGCCCGCAAAATCGCCGAGTTGCTCGCCGAGCTCGGACATCAACGGGTGGCCATGGTCCAGGGGCCCGTCTCCACCTCGACCGGCCGGGAGCGAGCCAAGGCGCTCGGAGACGCCCTGCGCAGGCGCGGCGTCCATGTGCGTCGAGACGAGAAACTACGCACGACCTTTGGTCACGACACCGGCAGGGCGGTCGCCGGCGAACTGCTCGACCGCGCGGACCCACCGACCGCGATCGTCGGCGGCAACGACGTGATCGCCCTCGGGATCCTCTCTGCTGCCCGTGAGCGAGGTTTGCGCGTGCCGGAAGACCTCACCGTCGTCGGCTTCGACGACATCCCGATGGCGGGCTGGCCGCTCATCGGCACCCATGGGCCCCGCCGACCATGACCCGACACCCAGGCAGTGCGCGCGCCGGCATCGGCTTGGATCGACGCCAAGCCCACGCTCGCCGCGGCTTGCGTACTGGTCGCCGCATTCGGTCCGCGCCGGTCGGTGCCACCGCGTACCTCGACAGCACGGCGACCACCTGGGCATCGACCACACCACGGTGCTGAACAAGCTGCGCGATAGGGCTGGGCCAATTGAGTAGTGTCCGTCTGTGGTTTCCAACGGACAGTGATCAGGTCGATACGATTTCGGTCGGTGGCATTCGCCGATCAACCGGAGTCCGGGCCGCCACCGACCCAACCCCAGCGCAGCCAGGACCGCCGCAACCGGAGCGGGGCCACCGCCGCGAACGATGACCGGCCAGCCCGGTCCGGGTCAGGCGGTGGCCAGGCCCCCAAGCCATCGAATTGTCTCGCATAATAATTTAGTTGCGCTCTGCGGCACGCTGCGGGATTGTGGGGAACACTCACGAAGGAGGTTCCATGATCGAATCGGTCCAGGCCGCTGTTGATCCGACCCAGACATCTGAGGCGCTCGTACAGCGCGTCGCGGCCTACGGGCTGAGGCGAACGCAGGCCGCGATGAAGGAGCACGACCTGCCCGCCGCCTTGCTCTTCGACGCCGACAACATCCGCTACCTCACCGGCACGGCCGTGATGCGCGCGTGGACCCTTCATGGCATGGACCGGTTCCTGCTCGTCCCGGCGGACGGATCGCCGGTCCTGTGGGAGTACCCGTCGGTACGCACGGCGGAGGACCCGCGCCGGTTGCACGAGTTGCGCAGCGCACCAAGCTGGTCGGTCTTCGACGTCGGAACGCGCAGCGCTCGACGCGCGGCTGAATTCGTCGGCGAGCTGATCGCTACGCTGCGATCCCTGGGAATCGAGGACGACCGCATCGGGATCGACCGGACAGATGCCTACGGTTTCCTCGCACTCCAGGCAGCGGGGCTTTCGGTGCAGCCGGCTCAGTTCTCACTCGAGTCCGCGCGCTCGATCAAGTCCGCGGAAGAGATCGAGCTGATCCGACGCTCGCTGGCTGTGTGCGACGCCGCGGTGGCTCACCTCTACGAAAACCTCCGTCCCGGCATGACCGAGCTCGAGGCGTGGTCGCTCTTCTCGGCGCACGCCTTCATCAACGGCGCCGAGTACGTCGAGTGTCGCCTTCTCTCGTCCGGCCCTCGGACCAATCCCTGGTTCCAGGAGGCGACGGCGCGGCGCATCGGCCCTGGCGACGTGGTCTCCTTCGACACCGACCTGGTGGGTCCATCCGGATACCTGGCCGATGTCTCTCGCGCCTACCTCACCGGTGACGTGCGATCCACCGAGCGCCAGCGACGGCTCTATGGCGACGCCGAGGAGTTCCTCCAGAACATCCTGGACGAGCTGCGCCCCGGCGCCGACACTGCCGACCTGGGCCGCAGCCTGTGCAAGAAGTTCCCAGCCAAGTACCACGCCCAGCGCTACCCGTTCATCGCTCACTCCGCCGGCCTCAGCGACGAGTTCCCGACCATCGTCTTCGACAACCACGACACCGGGGTAACGGTGCAACCCGGCATGGTCTTCTGCATCGAGGCTTACGTCGGAGAGGTTGGCGACGCTGAGGGAATGAAACTCGAGGAACAGGTACTCATCACTGACGCCGGCCCCGAGGTGCTGAGCAAGGCGCCTCACGACACGCGACTGGCCCAGCGCTCGTAGGTGCCCTCCACGCCTGGCAGGAGCCGCGCGGGCCCTACTGTCTCGCCATGAGCAACAACAGCGAGGTGCGCAGCAACGCTGTGCAATCAGTCCAGCGCGCCGTCTCCATCCTGCAGGTTCTGGCTCGCGACGGCACTTCCGGGGTGAGCGACATCGCGGCACAGCTCGATGTCCACAAGTCCACCGTCTTTCGTCTGATCGCCACGTTGGAAGCGCGCGGACTGGTCGAGCAGGTCGCCGACCGCGGGCAATACCAGCTCGGCTACGGCGTCGTGCAGCTCGCTGCCGGAGTCACGCGCCGCCACGACATCGCCATCGTAAGCCGGGCTACTTGCCAGGAGCTTGCGGAGCGCGTCGGCGAGACTGTGAACATCGTGATCCGCGACGGCCAGGAAGTACTCACCGTCGATCAGGTAATCGGGAGTGCTGCTGTGACGACGATGAACTGGGCCGGACAACGATCTCCTGTGCATGCGACAGCCGCGGGCAAGGTCTTTCTCGCCGCCATGCCGGCCACCGAGCGCGACTCGCTGATGGCCAAACCCCTCACGCGATACACCGAACACACCTTGGTCGACCGTGAAGCACTCGAGGCCCAGGTCAGCACCGTGACCCGCGAGGGCTACGGCTACACGATCGAGGAGCTCGAGGTGGGGCTCGTGTCGGTCGCCGCACCCATTCGAGATCTCGACGGAGACGTCGTTGCCGCGTTGACGGTCTCGGGACCGATCTTCCGCATCAACGCGGGCACCATGATGGACATCGCTCCGGCCGTTATCGCGGCCGCCGCAACGATTTCCGAGCGCAACGGATACCCCAAGCCTGGCTGACGCGCCAGCTCTGGGGGTCCCGTGCAGGGGTTCGGCGTCTGCGCGGTGTCAAGACTCGGTGCCGGTGATGTCGAGTGTGCGGGCCTGCTCGAGGGGGCCCATGGGCCGGCGGAGCTTCCGCGCGGTGGCCTCTTCCCAGGCGTCCTCCATTTTGCGGAGACTCTCGTCGACGACCGCGTCGATCAATGAGTCATCACGCGCGCGGATGGCCGCCAGGGTTCGCTTGTGAGCTTCGATCGTCCATTCGGCGGCTGCCGGCATTCGTAGCGCAAGGTCTTGTCCGATCCCCAAGCGCTTGAGAAGTCCGCGCATCAGGGTGACGATGCTCGCGTTACCCGTGGCGTGAGCCATCCTGAGATGAAATTGGGTGTCCAGCTGGAGGAGCCGATCTTCACGTTCGAGAGCGCCGCCCTTCAACAACAAGGCTTCCTCGGCATGGATCGTCTCCTGCATGCGGTCGAAGTCCCAGTCGATCGCGGTGCGGGCCGCGAACTTCGCCACACTCGGCTCCAACACTCGTCGCGCTTCGAGGTCTGCCCCCATCTCCGCCAGCCTGATGTTCTGCTCGGCACGGATGAATTCGATGGGGACGTAGTCGGTGAGCACGAAGATTCCGCCCGCTGGTCCTGGACGCACCTCGACCACGCCGGCCTTGGTCAGCACCCGCACAGCTTCTCTCAAGGTGGGGCGGCTGATGCGCATCTGGCCCGCGAGATCCCGCTCGCTCGGGAGTCGATCGCCCTTACCCAGATCGCCGACGCGGATCCTGTCAGCGATCTGCTCGACAGCCCCTTCGAACGCTCGGCGGGGCCCAATCGGGGTGAATCCGTCATACGAAGTCGCGACGGGTGGCTCGCTCATGCCCGCCATGTTATTCGGCATCACCTCTGGCTCGCTGTGGTGCGGCCGGCCAGGCTCGGAGATGGGCAAAGACTCAGGGCTCAGGCCAAAACACCGAACCGTACCGGTTCACCCCGCACGAACGCAGCGACACCATTGAGGGTGTGGTCCCTGGACCGTCGCTCGGCCGCCGGCGAGTACCACGCGACGTGGGGGGTGAGCAGAGTGTTCGGAGCACGTGTGATAGGCGCCGCTGGATCCAGGGGCTCCTGCTCCACGACGTCGAGGCAGGCACCGGAGATGTCTCCCCGTTCCAGGGCGTCCACCAAAGCGCGTTCATCGATCACACCGCCGCGCGACGCGTTCACAAGAAGGCTGTCCGGCTTCATGAGCTGGAACTCACGCTCTCCAAGAAGTCCTCGTGTCTGCTCCGTCAGGGGAACTTGGAGGGAGATGACATCTGCGGCTCGCAGCAGTTCATCGAGCGAGCCTGCTCGGCGGCACCCTTCGGGTAGCTCTGTCGCATCCGGGTCATACGCCACCACCTCCGCGCCGAACGCGCGAACCCGTCGCAGCACGCCCGATCCGATGCGGCCGAGGCCAATCAGGCCGACCGTGGCTCCGTTCAGGGTTCTCAGTGGGCCTGCGGATCGCCACTCACCCCACCCGGTTCGTGCCACCTGGTCCGCCCTACGCAGCCGGCGTACGCCGGCCAGCATGAGAGCGACGGTATGTTCGGCGACCTCCTCCGTCGCGAAGCCCGGCAAATACAGCACGGCGATGTTGCGCGCGCGAGCCGCTTCCAGATCGACCACGTCGAGTCCTGTTCCCGAGTATCCGATGATCTTGACCGAGTCCGACATCGCCGCGATGTGGTCGGCACTCAGGAACTCGTAGTCGACGACGACAGCGTCGGCGCCTTGCGTCGAGGCCCGGACATCCTCCGGGGTCGCCAGACTGCCCGAACGCAGTTCGATGTCGTGCTCCGGAGGCACGTCAGCGAACACCTTCACCGTGAACTCGCCGCGACCGGATACGACCACCGGCCTGCTCGGACCCGGCGACCCGGGTCGGGAATCTCCTGGCTTCCGCTCCTTGGTTGACATCGCGAACCTTTCTGGTGGGACGGGATTTCAGGCTCCGCGGACGAGGCCGCCGTCGACCTGGAGGGCGGCGCCCGTGATGTATGCCGATTCGGGCGACAGGAGGAAAACGGCGGCGGCCGCGAACTCCGCGGAGGTGCCGTACCGGCCCAGCGGGATGTCCTTCACGATGCCGGCCCGCACGTCGGCGACCGAGGCGTGTGCGCCGGCCGCCTGGGCATGCTCGACCTCCACAAGCCGGGATGTCGCGATGCGTCCAGGCGCAATGGAGTTGACGCGAACGCGGGGTGCGAGAGCCTTCGACAAGACGTTGACTGCGGCCGCAACCGCGGGACGAAGCACATTGGAGGCATCCAGGCGTGGGATCGGCTCGCGGACCGTCGACGACGTCACGAACACGATTGAGGAGCCCGGCGCCAGCCGATCGGCAAGTAGGCTGATGAGGTGCAGTGGTTGGATCAGCAGCGATTCGAGCGCTTCGTGCCAATCGCTGCCGGTCAGGCCGAACAGCTCGCCGGGTCTGGGTCCCGGGCCGTTGATCAGAACGCCGTCGAGCATCTGGCCGGCATCGACGATCTGCTGCGCCACGGACTCAACGCCGGCGGCGGTGGTCAGGTCCGCTCGGGTCCTGGTGATCTTGCTGCTGTCGTTGTCGGCCAGCGCAGGCCGGCGCGCGACAGCCCACACACGGCCGCCCCGTGCCAAGATCTCGTCTGCCACGGCTCGACCCAATCCGCTGGATGCGCCGCAGACGAGATAGGTGCGACCGTGAACGGACGCCTCCGCCTCACGTGATTGCTCGTGATGGGAAGTCACATCGTGCCCACGCGTGACATCGCTTCGTGCAGAGACAGTCCCTCGCTCAACAGCCCGCGCAGGACTTCTTCTTGCTCAAGTGAGCCTGTGCAGAGCTCGAGGACCCGGTTTGTCAGATCGCCATCGAATGCGATGATGCCATCCGCGTCGGCGACGACCACCTGACCGGCGCGGATCGGGAGTCCGCCGATCGTCACCTCGCCGTCGACCTCCACGATATTGCTCGAGATCAGAGCATCCTGAGAGAAGCCTCCCCGTGCGAACACGGGAAGGTCGCCGTCGCGCAGCTCAGCCAGGTCGCGAGCGGCGCCGTCGAGCACCACCCCGGACGCTCCTCTGTTTTCCGCGGCGGCAGCGCACAAGTCACCCCACAGAGCGCCGGGTCTGTCTGCCAGTCCAGCCAGAATCAGGACATCGCCGGTTCGGGTGGAGTCCACGAACCGCGCGAGGGGGCCGAAGTCCCGCTCGCCGCTCTCGTCGGGGCCGAACTGCGCGGTCCTCGCAACCCCTGCGCAGGCATGAGTGGGACCGATCGGCGGAATGCCTTCGGAGACCATGTGATCGGGAAGGCCGAGCTCGGTCAGCGCGTCCGAAACGGCAGCAGTTCCGAATCGGGACAGGCGTTGCAACGCATCCGGGCAGTCGTTGTCTGCGTTCTGCACGTCGTGCCTTTCTGGGAGTCCGATGGTGTGGGCCGGGACGGGTAAAAATCCCGGCCCACACGTGGCGGTGCCGGGGAAGGCGATTACCGCTTCGCCTTCGGACCGGCCTCCATGAGATCGGCCAGCGCCGCCGGCAGCGACGTCGCGTCGTAGATGTGGCGGTCGGCGAGGCCATCGGGGTGGCCGGTCTGATCGCGGTCCAGCCAAACGCTGGGAATGCCGAGGCGCGCCGTCGGCAGCATGTCGTGAATCCAGCTGTTGGCCGCGTGTACCCAGATGTCCGAACCGTCGATCTCCTTACGGAACCGGTGGTAGGGCGCAAGGTCCGGCTTGAAACCACCGGCACCGTTCGAAGTGATCACCTTGTCGAAGTCGAAGGTGAGCTCAAGCTTGGTGCGCTCCCAGAACTCGTCGTCCCCATCGGTGAGGATGACAGGCTTCCAGCCGTTGTCGCGAAGAGCCTGCATCGCGTCAGGTACGTCAGGGAACACGGGCCAGTCGCCCCACGCCTCGGCGACCGTGGCCGCGTCGTTCGGACCGAGGTGGACACCGGTGATCTTCGACGCCTGGTTGAGTCCTACCTCCAGGATCTCTCGATAGGTCTGCCAGCCACGTGCCTTGACCACCATCTCCTGGACCTGGTAGACCGCGAGCAGTTCCTCACGATCGTCTTCGTTGACCCCGACCGCATCCAGCGCGGTGCGCATGCCCGACAGCCAGTCGACCAGCGTGCCGTAGCAGTCGAACGTCACCCAACGGTTCACCATGATGTTCCAATCGCTATGTCGCGACGACCGCGGCAGTTGATTCCGCCGGCAGCACCGCAAGTGGTCATTGGGAAATTTTTAGACCAAGATGGTCGCGGGGGTCAAAGTACGGTCCCGCAAGACTTTGCGCAAGGGCCGGAGGCTGCACGGCTGAGAACGACGGGTGTGCGGATACGCGAGGCAAGTTGAAGTGCGCGACGGCACCGAACCCGGTCTCGAGGCCCACCGGTATGCATATGCGGGCTCGCTGCCGGACCTGAATCAAGCCACATTGCACAACCGCACGGAAGCTCCGCCGGCTCCATCGGACCCCTTGAGCAGGCCCACACGTTTGACACCGGCACCGAGTCTTGACACCGCGGAGACGCTTGGTCTACTTTTTGTCCGTTGCCCACGGCGGAGTGATATTCCTCTCACGCCGGCCGGCCGACATGGCGCGTCTGCCCAGTCGGTATCGAACTACTGTTCGGAACCCCCAACGCGGAGCGGGGAACCGGATCGGGACATCCGCCAAAAGCTGGCGAATGGATATTTACGCAGTTCAGCCGGCATTCGAGCGGGTCCAAAAAGGACGGTTGGACCGTGCCCGGTAGTTGAGACTTTCAGGTTTTTTTGGCAACGGCGGACGGGCTATCCGGCCCAACGACCGACAGGAACGGGAGGAGGCGGCCGCCCAGGATGAACCTCTTCGAGTACGTGGACGAACGCTGGAGCAGGCTGGGGCTGCAGGCCTGGCTCCACGTGAGTGCCGTGGTGCAGTGCACGATCATCGCCGCCGTCATCGGTGTGCTGATCGGCGTCGCGGTCTACCGCAGCCCCATCGGATCGACCCTGGCCACGGCGCTGGCCAGCACGATCCTCACCATTCCGTCGTTCGCGCTGATCGGGTTGCTGATCCCGGTCGTCGGCCTCGGCGTCGCGCCGAGCGTGATCCCGCTGGTGCTTTACGCGCTCCTGCCTATCGTGCGGAACACGATCGTCGGGCTTGCCGGGGTCGATCCAGCCGTCGCGGACGCCGCCAAGGGGATCGGGATGAGCCGATTCGGCGTGCTCACGCGCGTCGAGCTGCGCCTGGCCTGGCCCGCGATCCTCGCCGGCATGCGCGTCGCCACCCAGATGCTGATGGGTATCGCGGTGATCGCCGCCTACGCCAAGGGCCCAGGCCTCGGGTCCGAGGTGTTCTCCGGTCTCACCAACGCCGGCAGCACCAACTCCATGAACCAGGCCCTCACCGGCACGATCGGCGTGGTCGTCCTCGCGCTGATCCTCGACGGCATCTACGTCCTGATCGCCCGACTCTCCGTTCCCAGGGGTATCCGTGTCTGAAACCATCGAATCGCCCATCGAATCGCCCACCCAGGCTGAATCCGGCGCCGTCTCCGGCGTCGAGATCCAGCTCGAGCACGTCACCAAGCGCTATCCCGGTACCCGCCAGCCCGCGGTCGACGACGTCACGATGACGATCCCGGCCGGCAAGATCGTGATATTGGTCGGCCCGTCCGGCTGCGGCAAGACCACGACGATGCGCATGATCAACCGGCTGATCGAGCCCACCTCGGGGCGCATCACGAACGGCGGCGAGGACACCCTGAGCCTGAACCCGGACCGCCTGCGCCGCAAGGTCGGCTACGCGATCCAGCAGGTCGGTCTCTTCCCGCACTTCACCGTCGCGCAGAACGTCGCGGTCGTACCCGGGCTGCTCGGCTGGCACAAGAAGAAGATCACCGATCGCGTCGACGAGATGCTCGACCTGGTCGGGCTCGACCCGGCGCTGTTCCGCGACCGGTTCCCGCGCCAGCTCTCCGGCGGTCAGCAGCAGCGCGTCGGCGTGGCCCGTGCGCTTGCCGCGGACCCGCCCGTGCTGCTGATGGACGAGCCGTTCGGCGCCGTCGACCCGATCACCCGCGGCAATTTGCAGGACGAGCTGTTGCGGCTACAGTCCGAGCTCGGCAAGACCATCGTGTTCGTGACCCATGACTTCGACGAGGCCGTGAAGCTCGGCGACAAGATCGCGGTGCTCGGCAACCAGTCGAAGATCCTCCAGTACGACACCCCGGACGCGATCCTCGCCAACCCGGCCGACGACACGGTCGCCGGGTTCGTCGGCGCGGGCGCATCGCTCAAGCAACTCACGCTGCTGCGGGTGCGCGACGTCGAGCTCAAGCAGGACGCGACCACCGCGACGTTCGACGACTCGGTCGCCGACCTGCGGCGGAAGCTGACCGACCAGCGCCGGACCTACGGGCTGGTGCTCGACCGCCGTCGCCGGCCGGTCCGCTGGGTGCACATCCGCGACCTCGGTGCCGCCACCTCGCTGGAGACCGCGGGCAAGCCGATCGGCGACTTCGTCAGCCTGCAGTCGACGCTGCAGGACGCGCTCGAGGCGATGCTGGTCGAGGGCGGCGGCGTGCCGGTCACCGGTTCCCGCGGCGAGTACGCGGGCATGATCGAGCTGGACACGGTCATGAGCACCATTCAGCGGTTGCGTGAGGAGCACTGCGACGACGGGGGTCCGGCGTGACCACGACCGTCGAGAAAGGTTTCACCACCGAATCCGGCTCACGACGAGCGGAACGAACCCGGCTGCTGCTGCAGCCCGCAGTGGTCGTGGTGGTCGTCGCCGCAGTCGTCATCTGGGCGCTGACCAGGAACAACGATGCGATCGAGGCGCAGAACCTGAATGCGGCCCGGCTGCTGAGCGCGACCTGGCAGCACCTGCTGATCACGCTCACCGTGGCGGTGATCGTGGTGTGTGCCGCGGTGCCGCTGGGCGCCGTGCTCACCCGGTCCTGGGCCCGGCCGGTCGCGCCGGTGTTCCTGACGATCGCCAACATCGGGCAAGCCGCGCCCGCTCTCGGTGTGATCGTGCTGTTCTTCCTGTCGACCGGCTGGGAGCTTCCGGTGCGCGGTGCTGCCGATCACGTTCTACTCGCTGCTGCCGGTGCTGCGGAACACGATCGTCGGCATCAACTCGGTCGACCCGGCGCTGATCGACGCCGGCCGCGGGATCGGTATGTCCGGGCGTGCGGTGCTGTTCCGGATCGAGCTGCCGCTCGCGGTGCCATTGATCCTGGCCGGTCTGCGCACCTCGCTGGTGCTGGCCGTCGGCACGGCGACGCTGGCGTTCTTCGTCAACGGCGGCGGTCTCGGTGAGCTGATCGACACCGGTTACAAGCTCAACCGGGTTCCGGTGCTGGTCACCAGTGCGATCCTGGCGGTCGGCCTCGCGCTCCTGATCGACTGGATCGGCGCGATCATGGAACGAGTCTTCGGACCCAGGGGGCTGTCGTGAAGCACCGGCTGAAAGCGGTCCTCGGTGCCGCGCTGCTGACGACCTCGCTCACCGCGTGCGGCCTGGATGTCAACGCATCGCTGCCGTACCAGGTGAAGCCCGGTTCGATCCGGCCAGTGCCGGGCCTGGGAGGCGTGCACATCGCGGTGGGGTCGAAGGACTACACCGAGAACACCATCCTGGGTTACATCGCGGAGCTGGCGTTGTCCGCCGCCGGGGCCGACATCACCGACCTGACCCACATCAGCGGGTCGAACTCCGCGCGGCAGGCGCTGATCAACGGCCAGATCGACGCCTACTGGGAGTACACCGGCACCGCGTGGATCTCCTATCAGGGCAGAACGGATCCCATCCCCGACGAGAAGGCGCAGTTCGACGCGGCGAAGTCCGCCGACGAGCAGAAGTTCGGCATCACGTGGCTGGACTACTCGCCGGTGAACGACACCTACGCCTTCGCGACCACCGAGGCGTACGCCGCGCAGCACAACCTCCGGTCCGATTCGAACTTGACGGACTTCCTGAAGCAGCACCCCGAGCAGGGGATCTTCTGTGTGGAGACGGAGTTCGCGAGCCGCCAGGACGGGATGCCGGGAGTGCAGAAGACGTACGGGTTCCCGGCCACGGACATCAAGACGTTCGGCACCGGCGCGGTCTACGCCGCGGTCGCGAGCGGTACGTGCAACTTCGGCGAGATCTTCACGACCGACGGCCGCATCAAGGGCCTGAACCTGCGCGTCCTGCACGACGACAAGCGGTTCTTCCCGCAGTACAACGCTGCAGTCACGATGAAGAAAGAGTTCCTGGACGCACACCCCGCGGTGCGCGGGGTGCTCGAGCCGGTCGCGAAGGCGCTCGACAACGAGCAGATGATCGAACTCTGCAAGCAGGTCGACGTCGACGGGAAGGACGCCGGTCAGGTGGCCAGGGGCTGGATGGCCGCCAAGGGCTTCATCAACTGACCGCCGAGGCCCCGTTCGCGTCGGCGGTGATCGTCAGGGATCTTCCGGTGGTGCCGGCTCGTCATCACCGAAAGGCACCCCACAACGCCGGACGGGTCCGGCGGTCAGGACCGGTCTTCGTGACCTGTCGCCGGCGTCGGCGCGAGGATCGCCTGCAGCGCCGGGCCGACGTGCCGCACGATCGCCTCGGCCTCCTCGTCGGCGAGTACCGCAACCTGGACGAGCTGCCGACCGACGGTGACACCGATCAACATGGAAGCCGCGAGGGCGACACGGACCGCGGCGTCGTGACTATCCGAAGCGGTCTGGCGGAGGTTCTCGGACAGGCGCGCTTCGATGAAGTCCCGGAGCAGGGATTTCGCCTTCTCGTTCGCGATCGCCCCGCGAAGCATCGCACGCAACGCGTCGGCGTCAGACTGGTCGCCCTCCCAGACGGCGAGGTACTCCCGGACAAGCCTTTCGCCGATCGACTCGACAGGTCCACCGAACGCGTTCGCGATCCGGGAAAGCGCATCCGGCGAGATCGACATCACCGCGCCGAACAATTCGTCCTTGGAGCGGAAGAACTGCATGACCAGCGCGGCGTCGACGTCGGCGTCCTCGGCGATCGCGCGGATGGTCGTCGCTTTGAACCCGTCCGCTGCGAAGCGCCGGCGCGCAGCGTCGAGCACAGCCTGCCGGGTCGTGTTCTGCCCTGGCCTGCGGCCACGCCGGGTTCGTGGCGCGGAAACTTCGGGTTGCGTTTTCACCTCGACAGTCTACGATCGCCACTATATCAACATCTGTTGATATAGTGGCCCGGCGCAGACGTGCGGCAACCACCATCCGTACGCCTGGATTCAGTTCCACGGAAACCGGTGTGCGTCGTGTGGGTGCTCCTCAGGAGTTCTGAACCGGCAGCTGCAGGTAGGAGGCGTGTTCGCCGCCCGTGTGCACGATGTGGGTGCCTTGGTATGGCGAGGTGTACTCGGGCATGCCGGGCATCATCGAGCCGAGCAAGCTGCGACCACTCACGATGAACCGGAGCTGCTCACGAGGGTAGAAAACCAGCCCGACGGGGAGCAGGTCGATCTCGATCTCGACCACCTCGCCGGCGGAGAGTTTCTCGACCCGGTCGAAGGTGTGAGCGGGCACCTCTTCGGTGGAGAGAGTGTCGTCGAGGTGACGCATCGACACCCGGAGCCTGCCGTCCGACCCGCGGTAGCGCAGGATCGAGCCGCCGTACTCCGTCGCGTCGTGGACCCTCGCGGTCTGGTTCGGCACGGTGAATTGCGCGAGCGGCGTTCCGTGGGCATCGAGCTTCTGCACCAAGACGAACAGGTCCATGTCGTCGTCGCCGTCGACTTCCACCCACAGATGCGCCTTCGGATAGCCGACGAGAACGGTCTTGTCTTCGAAGCGGGTCAGGAACGAGACGGCAGGTGAGTTCGACCCGACGACGTACTGGGCGCTCGCCTCCTCGGCCGGGGCTTCCGTGCCCAACGTGCGCGTGCGGGCGTCGAGGTAGTACTTCGTGGAGACGACCCCGCGCGGCGGGAACGAGTCCGCGCCGAGCGCGACCTGGTCGCCACCTTCCAGATCCAGCAGGGAGTACCGGACGCGAGGGGTGTCCTCCCAGCCGTTGTCCACGCCTTTCAGGAAGTGGTCGAAGAAGCGGCGGAGGTCTTCCCGGTTGGCCTCGTCGTAATAGTCCGGCCATTCCTGGCTGTTGTGGATGCGCAGCCACTTGTCCGGAGAGGACATCCGCCGCCACGCGCGGAACGTGCCCTGGGTGTGAAGCGTGTTCGAGTAGCTGGCGACCACGTAAGCCGGAACGATGATCTCCTCGTACCGTGGGATCTTGTTCTCCCAGAGATCGTTCATGAGCGGGTAGCGATCCGCCTCGGCGATGATGTCCTCCTTCCGGCCGTGGCCCCAGAAGGAAAAGTCGCGAAGCTGCCGGGCGAACCCGCTGTCCGGTATCCCGCCACGCAGGACCAGGTCGCGATAGGTGTCGCTCATCCCCTCCCAGGGGTTGATCGCGGCGAGGTGCGGCGGCTGCTCGGCTGCGGTGAACCACTGCGACGCAGCCAGGTAGGACGTACCGCTCATCGCGACCTTGCCACTGCACCAGTCCTGAACGCCGAGCCACTCGATCAGGTCATAGGCATCGCGGCCCTCCTGCCGGTCCCAGAGCACACTGTCGCCTCCGGACTCGACCACTCCCCGGATGTCCGGGTTGCAGATGGCGTAACCCTGCGCACACCAGTACGCCGGGTCCGGCCCCTCGAACTTGTGCAGGCCAGAAACCTTCGAGTTATCGAGGCCGACCAGATCGAACACGCCCTTCGCGCTCGGTGACGTGCCCTGCCCTTTGCCGTAGGGGCTGAACGCCACGATCACCGGAACCTTCTCGGTTCCGGCTGGCCGAAACACATCCACATGCGTCACAGTGCCGTCGCGCAAGGTCACTTCGAGGTCCCTGTCATGCACGATGTCGACCGGCAGAGCGCAGAACGGCTCAGCGAGGCGCGTTCCAGCCTCGAGGGTGCGCTTCCCGGGCGCGAAGTCACTGAGGACGCCATACCGTGCACTGCCGGCCTCGAGGGGCCGGGACGGCATGTAGATCCTCTGGTCGTCGGACATGACAAGATCCCTCCGAGCAGATATCCACAACTGTTGATATATGCTCGCAGCATACGCCGATCGCATGATCGGGCAACCGGACGGGCCGGGGTATTCGCTCCGTTCCGGGAGGTTCTCTAGTCGGTGGACCAGGTACCCAAGGCGGCGATGATGGCTTCGATGAGGGCGGAGTCGGCCGTAGCGTGCTCGATGGTGCTGCGGTAGTACATCGGCCCGATGGCCAAGGCGGCGGCGTCCCGGCTGGTGAGTGCGAGGGTGATCTCACCGCGCGCTTGGGCGTCGTCGAGGGCGGCGGCGAGTCGGTCGGCGAGGATGCCGGCGAACTGCGCGCGGCGGGCGTCCATGTTCTCGTCCCATAGCGCGGTGTTCGCCAGGGTCGTGGACACGGCACGTACGTCGTCGAGTTCGAGTTGGCGGGCGATCGCGGTCAGTTCCCGTCGTAGCCAGTCCCGGGTGGGAGTGGTGGGTTTGTCGAGGAACGGCATGGGGACGGTGGCCATTGCCTCGACGAGGAGGGGTTCGGCCTGGGGCCAGTGGCGATAAACGGTCGCGCGTCCCACTCCCGCGCGGTCGGCGACGTGCACATGCGTCACCGCGGTCGGGCCACCCTCCAGCAGCAGCTCACGGGCGGCGTTCAAGATCGCTTCGCGACTTCGCATGGAGCGTGGGTCTGTCTCACTGGCCACGAACCAATTCTATGAGACAACTTGACTCGCAGCGCGGCGAGTGCGCATCATCAGGTTATGAGACATTCCGTATCACAAATGACCGTGGCGGTCCTGGGGGCGACCGGTGCCACCGGACGTCATGTGGTGTCCACGGCGCTTCAACGCGGGCACCACGTGGTCGCGCCGGTCCGCCGGACAGGAACGTTCGCACCGAGGGAAGGGCTCACCGAAGTGAGCTGGCCCGAAGTCACCGACGTCTCGACCCTGACGCGTGCCCTACCGGGCACCAGCGTGGTGATCAGCACGCTGGGCGGAGCTGACAAGGGACCGACGACAGTGTGCACCGAGGGCATCCGCTCGGCGGTCACAGCGATGAAAGCAGCCGGGGTGGCGCGCCTGATAGCCGTCAGCGCGCACGGCGTGCTGGAGACGCACGACAAATCGTTGTACTCCTTGGCGGTGTGGGCGAATGTGGCCGAGCGAATGCACGACAAGGAAACGATGGAGCCGCTCATCACCGCGGCCGGCCTGACTTGGACGATTGTGCGGCCGCCGAAGCTGTCGGACCACGCCGCGATCGGGAAGTACCGGGCTGGTACCGACCTGCCAATCCGGCTGTGGAGTTCCATCGGGCGCGCCGATCTCGCCGCGTTCCTGCTCGACGAGGCCGAAACCCCGCAGTACTCCCACGCCTACCCGCGGATCGTCCGGTGAACGCCGCTATCCCCGACCTGACGCGGAAAGTCGCCGTCGTCACCGGCGCGACCGGCGGCATGGGCCAGATCATCGCCGCCGACCTCATCCACGCAGGTGCGCACGTGGTCACCATCGCCCGCAATCCCGCTCGTGCGGACGCTCTGCGCGCACGCATCGGCCCACAGGCAGCAAACCGGCTCGACGTCATCCTCGGGGACCTCTCCCAGCGCAAGGACGTCGTGACCGCGGCGAAAACCATCCGGGACCATCACGACCGGATCCACATCCTGATCAACAACGCCGGCGCGCACTTCTCCGAACACCGCGTCTCGGCCGACGGCATCGAGATGCACATCGCCCTCGACTACCTCGCCGCCTACGGCCTCACCACCCTGCTGGACGTGCCGCTGCGACGCGGCCACGCCCGCGTGGTGAACGTCGCCAGCGACACCCTCAACGACACCCGGCAGATCAAGCTCGCAGGGAGGCCTCGTCCGGCGACCCTCGAGCTGGCAGGCATCGATGACCTCGCAGAACTCAATCCCGCTTCTGGGTTCGCGCCATTCGAGGCCTACGCACGCGCCAAGCTCATGACCGTCACCGCCGGCTACGCCCTCGCCCGCAACCTCGCCGCCGACGGTGTGACGGTCAACGCTCTGCACCCGGGCATCGTTGCCACCGACATCATCGACGACCTCGTGCCCCCACTGCTACGCCCCATGCGCACCCTGATCCGCCGCACCCTGCTCACCCCTGCCGAAGGAGCGAAAAGCGCCACACGCATCGCGACCGACCCCGCCATGGCCGGTGTCACCGGCCGCTACTTCAACCGTGACAAGGAATCAAGCACTCCGCCGGTATCCCACGACGCCACCACCCAGCAGAGACTCCTCGCACTGAGCCTGACCCATTTCGCCGGCTGACGACCTGACAGAGAAGGCCAACCGCGTCGAACGCGCCGCCGGACCGTGCCGGGGGCCGGCTGTCAGGATCATTCCCGCAGATCCTGGGCCGGGAAGATATCGCGGGCATTCCCGAAGGGCCGCATGCGCCTGGTATCAGCCGGCCTGGACGACGGTCGGCAACGATTTGAAGCCGCGGATCAGTTGGTTGATCCGCCGTTCCGGTGCCGAGACTTCGAAGCGGGCCACACGTTTCGCGAGGGACTGCAAAATCGCGTGTCCTTCGATGCGGGCCAGGGCCTGTCCGGCGCAGCCATGCACACCATGACCGAACGCGATGTGCTCAGCCGCGTTACGCCTGACATCGAACGTCGCGGGATTCTCCCACCGACGCTCATCACGATTAGCCGACGCGTACATCATCATCACCCTGGCACCCTCCGGCAGCCGCACACCCTCAACATCCACCTCACGCGTCGTCACACGCGTGAAGAACTGAACCGGCGACTCAACACGCAGAACCTCATTGAACGCATTAGCCACGATTTCCGGATTCTGCCGCACCAGATCCCACTGCCCCGGATTGTGGGCAAAATAGTAAACCGCGTTGCCAATCGCATTCACGGTCGTGTCAAGACCAGCAGTCAAATACGCCGACATCAACGGCAGGGTGGACTTCGCATCAATCCTGCCCTCATCAGCAGCCTGATAAATAGCCCAGCCCATACTGCCGGGAGCGAGCTGGTCCCTGGTCGCCCGGGTGATCAGATACTGGAACTGCTCCTCCAGCAACGCAAGCCCCCGTGCAGTCCGGGGACCTTCGGGCCCACTCGCGGAAAACGCCCCATCCGCCCAGCGCAGGATCTCGTCACGACCGTCCTGCGGTAACCCGATCAAATCCAACACGATGCCCAGCGGCAACGCCTGCGCCAGATCCGACACCGCATCAAACTCACCCGCCGCGACAACACCCTCGACCAACTCCTCCGCCCGCCGAGCCACAGTCTGCCCGACATCCCGAAGCTGCCGCGGCAACAACCGATGAGCCAGCACACTACGCAACGTGTCGTGCTCCGGCGGATCCGACGTCAGCAACCGGCCCTCCGTCGTCCCATTCGCAACCGGATTCAACGCAATCCCCTGCGCCGACGAATACGTCTCCCAATCACGCAACGCCGCCCGCACCGGCCCATACCGACCCATCGCCCACACCCCGAGCCGACTCAGAAACACCACCGGCCCCGCATCCCGAATCCGCCGATACAACGGCCACGGATCCAGCAACGCCCCATCACTGAACAGATCGATCTCAAGTGAAGCCACGGTCACGCTCATCCCTTAGATCAGGCCGGCACCGGCCAGCTGGTGCAGTTTGCGGACGGCGATGCGCCGGTTGATCGACGCCGCGGCCACCGCCCGGCCGTTCACCGTCCACTGAAGCAGGGCCTCCCGATCGAGCAGCCCACCGTCCACTTCGGACAACCGCGCACCGGTGGCAATTTCGCCGGCGATCTTCACTTCGAACCCGAACTGTTCGGTCCAGAAGTACGGACGGGGCCGGTAGGCCGGGGCCTCGGGCCCACGGACCAACGCCGCCGCGGCGACACGCGCTTGATCCAGCGCGTTCGCCCAGTGCGGTGTTCGCCGCAATTTTCCTTGCGCATCACCACGTGCGACGACGTCTCCGGCGGCGGCGATATCCGGGCGGACGAGGCATCGGCTGTCCACGGCAATTCCCGCCGCGGTGGCCAGGCCGGTTCCCTCGAGCCACTCGACATTCGGCAGGCACCCCACGGCGCTGACGACGAGATCGGCTTCAAATACCGTGCCCTGGGCGGTTCGCACGCCGGTGATCTGCTCACTGCCCAGCAGTTCGACCCCGCCAGGGCTACACCTGAGCTCGACACCACGTTCGCCGGCCGCGGTGCGGATGCGGAGCGCGAGGTCGGGGCCGAACTGACGTTCCAGATGCGGCTCCTGGTCGATGACCGTGACAGCGGCGCCGAGCTCACGGACGGAGGAAGCGATCTCCATGCCCAGGAAGCCGCCACCCACGATCAGGACCGAGCCGGCGGCGGGAACCCGATCCCGCAGCGCGATCGCGTCATCGAGCGTTCGAAGGACCATCTCGGCCGGGTTCGTGCTCAACCGGCGTGGTCGTTCTCCCGTCGCGAGCAGGACAGCGTCATACGGGATCTCGTCGCCGTCGGCAAGGTGCACGACCCGGCGGTCGATGTCGAGGCCGATGGCACGAGCTTCCTGGCGGAAGGTCACATCGGAGCCGTAATGAGGCAGCAGCACGGATTCCGGCGCTTCGACTCCCTTGAGGACGGCCTTCGACAACGGTGGCCGGGCGTACGGTGGCCAGCGTTCCTCGGTCACCACCGTGATCGAACCTTCATGACCCGCCTGGCGAAGCGCGTCGATTGCCGTCGCCCCGGCTACCGAGCCGCCGACAATCACGACGGATCGCGGCGCTGTGTGGTCGCTCATTGCTCCACGACTCGGAGTGCCGCCACCGGGCAAGCACGCGTCGCCGCTTCGGCGCTCGAAATATCCGACGGGCGCAACAGATCAGTCAGCAGCTCGACCTCACCGTCGTCGTCGAGACGGAGGAGAGAAGGCGCGGCCTGCTCACAGAATCCGTACCCTTCACATCGGTCCCTGTCGACTGTCAGCTTCATCAAATACTCGCTTCCGTGGTGTTTCGCGCGGCAGCTGCCGGCTCCGTTCCGCTGGGCACGCCTTCGATGAGCCAATTCTTCGCGCGATCGAGGATCAGCCCGAATTCCGGAGCGACCCAGGAACACCGGTGGGTCCCGTGCGGATGTGTGGGTGATCCGGCGTGTCCCAGGCTGCAGTAGAGAACCTGACCTGAGCCGATGTTGTGCAGGTAGGCGATGGGGGCCCCGGGCGCCGCAGCGCCGGCAACGGCCGGTGCGTCCACCTCGAGCAGGATTTCGAGACCAGGAGCCTCCTCGAGCAGATACAGCTCGTCCGAAGTCGTGAAATCCGGGACGCCGTGCATCAATTGCTCAGCGACTGAGTTGCGCGCTACTCGTACCCCGAAATCGCAGATGGGCGGATGACTCAGGAACTTCGATCCCACGGTGCCGAAGAATCGTTCATGCCCTGTCACAACCCGAACAGGGTCCACGTCGAAGAGGGCGTTGGTCGAGTGCAGGGCCAGCCAGCGGCCACCGCCGTCGACGAAGGCGTGCAACGCCCTCTCCTCCTCGGGCGTCGGCCGCACGTCACACGTATACGACACGAGCCGCTGGGTGCGACGGAGGGCATCGACATCCGAGAAATCGGACCGGATGTCAATTCGGAGGTCACGGCCCGCGCAGACCAGCCGGATCAGTTCCGGGCGGACGAAATCGTAATCATGGCTGTGATTACCGCCGACGACCAGAAGTACGTCGAGCGGCGGAAGAACACGCGGCTCGGCGCCGTGTTCGTGCTGGGAGCTGCTGTTTTCGCTTGACAAGGTGTTCCCTCTCGCCAGCTATCTGGCACCGACTATATGACTGGCGCGCGCCTTATTTCAAGTCTTTGACAGATCTTCGACAACAGAACTTTTCTTCGACTACGCCAGACCGTCGGCATAGGACGCACTGTTCTCGTTCGTCTTCGGCAGCAATAGGTGTCCCCGGTCGACAGGCAGTGCAATGCCGGTCACCGATCGAGCCAGATCCGAACTGAGGAACAGGACCGCTCCGGAGATGTCCCCGGGCGCCATCACGTCGGCCGGCGCGAGCGCGTGATAGCGCGCCCCCGCCTTGCGCAGGTCGAGGTGGGTCCCACCGCTCTCCTTGCCGCTGAGCCAGTTGTACATCTCGGGCCAGTTCAGCATCCCGGTGTCCACGGCCCCCGGGCACACCGCATTGCAGCGAACCCCGTACGGAGCAACCTCGACCGCGATGGACCGGCACAGGCCGAGGATGCCGTGCTTGGCCGACGTGTAATGCCCGGTGCCCGAGCCCGGCTCCAGCGCGTTCACCGACGCGATCAGCACGAGTGATCCACCGCGGCGCTCGATCATGTGCGGCAGCACCGCCTTGGCCGTGCGCCACACTCCGCTCAGGTTGATGTCGATCATCTGCGTCCACTGCTGCTCGCTCATCTCCCAGATCGGTGCCACCGAGAAGACGCCGGCGTTCGCGACGCAGATGTCGATAGCCCCGAACCGGGCCAGACCGGCGTCCACCGCGGCGGCGAGCGAGGCTTGGTCACGGACGTCGGCCAGTACCGTGACGATCGAGCCGCCGGCCGTCTCCACCTCTTCCGCGGTCCGGGCAAGATCTTGTTCGGTGGCCAGGGCATACGGCACGCTCTCGACCCCCTCGCCAATGTCGACCGCAACGATGCGGGCACCCTCGCTCGCCAGCGCGAGCGCGTGAGCGCGGCCCTGACCGCGCCCGGCACCGGTGATCAGTGCGGTCTTCCCGTCCAGCAGACCCATGCCTGATCCCTTCGTCGTGACCAGCGCACACCGCGGCTCTTGTCGCCTCGCGCGCGACCTGAGTCCGCTTTACGCCGACTTCCTGCGCCGCTGGGTGACGACCGCGAATCCGACCGCGATGATCAGTGCGACCCCGGTGAACATGTCCCCGACCCAGCCTTGTCCGCCGAGCAGTTGCAGACCTGTCGCGCCGGTTCCCAGGAGAAACAGCGCCAGCACCATGCCCCAGACGTTGAATCGCCCTGGCTTGAGCTGGGTCGCGCTCAAGAAACACGCGGCGTACGCGGGTAGCAGATACTCCGGGCCGATGGTCGGCGATATCGTCCCGACCTTGCCCGCGACCAGGATCCCGGCGAAGCCGGCAAGAGTGGCGCACGCGATCAGGCCGATCGCCTGATGCCGGCCGGTCGCAATGCCGACGAGACGTGCAGCCGCTTTGTTGGCACCGGTCGCCGCTGACCGGCGTCCGGCAGCGGTGTGCTCCAGCACCATCCAGCAGATGATCGCGCACGCGATGGCGTAGTAGTCGTATCCGGACAACCCCCACTGCTGCCAATTGGTGAAATCCTGCAGGGCTTTCGGCAGCGGCCCGATGTAATGCTGATCGGAGACGATCTGGGTAATGGCGAACAACACCGAACTCATGCCCAGGGTGACGATGAAGCTGTCTATTCCGATGACCACCACCAGGATCGCGTTCACGGCACCGACGGCCGCGCCGATCAGCAGGGTGAGCACGATCGCGATTCCCGGGCTCAGGTGCGCGTTGACACTGAACCAACCGAGAAAAACGGCTGACATCCCGAGGTTCTGTCCCACGGACAGGTCGAAGCATCCGCTCGTGAGGGCGATCAGCGCGCCCGTGGCCACGATGACGGTGACCGCCTGATTGCCGATGATTCCCTGCACCGTCGTCTGGGTCAGAAACGTTTCCGGAATTTCGATGGCGAAGAAGACGATGACCGCGACCCATAGGTACAGACCACTGAGCCGGCCGACTTGGGTATACCTTGCGATCCGCCGAAATACGGGTGTTCCGGCCGCGGGGGTGCCACCGGCCGGGTCAACCGGGCCGGGGCTCGCGTCACGCCGCTCGCCGGCAGATTTCGTTGCTGACATGGATTTGTTCACTCTCAACCCCGCCCAGGATTCGAATCGCCGGCCTGATCGCCGTCGGCCGGCAGGCCCGAACATTCACGGAACAGCTGCTCGTGCGTGACCCCGGCGCCGGGATCGAGAGTGGTCGCGATCTTTCCCTCGCGGAAGACGACGATCCGGTCGCAGATTTCCAGCAGCTCCGTGTGGTCCGACGAGGCAACCACGATGCCCACGCCGCGATCGGCCGCATCGCGCAATAGCGTGTAGATCCGGTCCTTGCCCGCCACGTCGACACCAATGGTCGGCTCGTCGAGCAGAAGTACGCGACAGCCGCGGCGGAGCCACCGGCCGAGCACCACTCGCTGGCGGTTCCCGCCGCTCAGCTCGACGATTTTCCGCTTCGGATCAAGGGGCACCACTTCGAGCCGGCGCAGCCACTCGAGGGTGCTCCGGCGCTCGAACCGCCGGTCCAGCGCCAGACGCCGGGTAGGAATCCGGGCCAGGGTCAGATTCTCGGCAAGCGTCCAATCGGGTATCGTCGCCAGGCGATCCCGATCGCTCGGGACATACCCGACGCCGGCCTGCACCGCATTCCGGCAGTGATCGCCTTTCAGCGCCTCGCCGTACACCTCGACTCTTCCGGCCTGCCGGGACGTCATGCCGAAAACGCACGCCAGCGCCTCGTCGTAGCCGGACCCCACGAGGCCGGTGAGCCCGAGGATCTCACCTCGTGCGAGATCGAAGCCGACGTCGTTCACCCGGCCGCCGCGCAACCCTCCCACGGAAAGTGCGGGCGGGCCGTTCGAGGGCACGGCAGCGGCGGAGTCGTCCGGTCGACTTACCTGCGCCGGTTTGCCGACGAGGCGGGCATGCTCTTGCGCGCCAAGGATTGCTGCCGTGACGCCCGCGTCGTCGGTCTCGTCCGTGCGCGACTCCATGACGGTGCGGCCGTCGCGGAGGATCGTGATGCGCTGCGAGATATCGAACACTTCTTCCATCCGGTGCGTCACGTACAGGATGGCCAACCCCTTGGCACGCAACGCCCTCAGCGCATCGAGCAGATGGGAGACCTCCGCCGGTGGAAGCGAAGCGGTCGGCTCGTCGAGTACCAGCATTCCCCTGCCGGGCGGTAGATCCGCGATGGCCCGCACGATCGCGATCAGGCTCTGCTGCGCGCGGCTGAGCTCTTGGACGGGCCGGGTCACGTCGAGCTCGACCCCGTGTTCCCTGAGCACGTTGCTCGCCCGGCTTTGTAAAGCCCGCTGGGAAAGCCAGAGCCGGGGCCGGCGAGCGTTGATCTCGAGGTTTTCGGCCGCGCTCATCGAACCGATCAGTCCGAGATCCTGGTGAACGAACCTGAAGTGGGCGTGTCCGATGGCGCGCAGAGAACCGTCCAGCTCGGTTCCCTCGATATCGATCCGGAACCCGGGATCCGGCGTATAGACGCCGGCCAGGATCTTGATGAGGGTCGATTTACCGCATCCGTTCTGCCCCAGGAGAGCATGAACTTCGCCGGCTTCGAGGCGCAGTGACGCCCCGTCCAGAGCTCGCTGACCACCGAAGGTCTTGCTCAAGTGGTGCACGCGCAGGAATGGCACGGATTCTTTCCGGATGCGCTCGCCCGGACTCGCCGCCGGCGCGCTCACGATACGCCCCACGCCGCATAAAAGGCGTCCGGAACACCCGGGGTCGGCTGCGGTCCCGCGGTCTGGGTGATGTTGCTGCTGACCATGATCTGGTGCCAGCCAACGGGATCGACGTCCGCCGGCTTGTCGCCCAGCGAAAGGCGGGCGATGGCGTCGACGGCACGGTAGCCCGACGCCTCCACCTCTTCGGCGACGGCCGCGAACTGCTCCCCCGACTTGATCTGAGCCAGATCGCCACCCTGAGGTGCCCGGCTCACGATCTTCACCGTTTTGTCCAGGCCGACCGAGCGAAGAGCCTGTGGCACGCCCGCACTGAAATCGGCCAGGGACATCACCACATACTTGACGTCCGGATGCCGCTGCAGATAACTGAGAACCTGGCCCGGCACCGCCTGACCCACGCCCGTAATGGCTACGTCCAGCGTAGCTATCTGGACCCCGGCGGGTGTGGCGGTCGAAGTGAACCCGTTCTTGACGGGAGTGAGCGTGTTGGACAGCGACGGGTCCCAGACAAAGAGCGCCTTCGTCGAACCACCCGCATCGGCGGCAACCACATTGCCCATCAACTCGCCACTGCGGGTCAGTTCGGGAGCGCCCGATACGGCGTAGCTGGCGCCGGACGCGGCCAATGACGGTGCGTTGTACGACATCGCCACCAGCTCGATATTCCGCCGGCGCGCTTCGGCTATCTGGCCGGCGACCACATCCGAGGGGAATTCCGCGACGTAGGCGATCGCCGTCGGGTTTTGTTGCAGGACGGCATTCCAGCCCGCGATGTAGGACGCCGGGGTGACCTGGACTTGCGTCTGATAAACCGACCAGCCGAGCTTTTGCGCGGCGGCCACGGCGGGATCGGTACTCGACCGGCATACCGGAACCACGCACGTGAGCACCGCGAGACGCACGTTGGACGGAGCGGGTTTCGACAGCTTCGGGACCTCGATCGGTGGCTGCGGCTTCTCGTAGCCGGCGACCGTCGCGACAGCGTCGTCGACGGCAGCTTGCTGGGCACCGTTGGCCACCTTTGCCCCGGTCTGTGTGCCGCTGCCCGCGGTCCCGCATGCGGCGACCGGACCGGCCGCGACCAGCAGGATCAGGGCTACGAGTGACCGGCGAAATTTACGCATTTCGCGCTCCTTTTCCAGGGCCACGCTGCCCTGTCAATGGGTGAAGCTGCTGTTTATCTGACCCCGCACTTACGCCGAGGTGTGTCCGCCGTCCACGACCAGCGCATGTCCGGTGACATAGCTCGATGCCTCCGAGCACAGAAAGTAGATCGCCCGTGCGACGTCGATCGGGTCGCCGATGCGGCGCAACGGAATCGCCGACTCGACTCGGGCGCGAAACTCGTCCGACGCGAAGATGGCTTCGTTCATGGACGTCCGGATGGCTCCCGGCAGGACGGCGTTGACGCGCACCCCGTCCGCCGCCAGTTCGATCGCCAGCTGCTTGCTCAGTGCTGCCACGCCGCCTTTGCCGGCGGCGTACACCGAGCGGCCCGGCATCCCGATCAAGGCGTGGATCGACGACACGTTCACGATCGAGGCGGACCGGCTGCGGCGAAGAGCCGGCAGCAGGGCGGCACTGGTCATTCCGACCGCACGCACGTTGATGCCGAGAGCCTCGTCCCAGTCGCCGGCGCTGTAGCTCTCGATCGGGCCCGCGGGCAGGACGCCCGCGTTGTTGACGAGAAAGTCGAGCCGGTCACCGACGAGCGCCGCAACCCGGGCGCCAAGGTCCTCGAACGCATCGCGGGAGCCGATGTCGGTTATCAGGGGCGCAACGGCGCCCCTGGCGTCCGCCAGCTCGTCCTTCAGCGCATCGAGGTCACTACCGGTTCGAGCCACCACGACGACCGTGGCGCCGCCGCGAACCAGGACCTCGGTGGTGGTCCGGCCGATGCCCCGGCTCGCCCCCGTGACCACCCCGATTTTGCCGGCCATGTCTGCCGCGGCCGCGAAGTCTGAGGTCATAGGTTCATCCGTTCACGAGTTCGTGGAGTGGGGCGACGACCAGCCGGTGGCCACAGCCAGGACAGCGGCCGCATCGACGGCCGCGGGGTCCCCGCGCCAGGCGACGTGCTGGTCCGGCCGGACCAGCACAGCCGCCGCGTCGAGGATCTTGGCCTCCGGCTCGTGACCGAGGTCGAGGATCGCCAGCGGAATGCCGGCGTGTCGAGCAGCGTCGGCGAACGCCTCCACGTCAGCGTCGCCGGTCGTCGTGAGCAGGGTGAAGCCGATTCCGAGGCGGTCGAACAGCGCGTGGCCGTCGGCGAGCCAGAAGTGGGGAAGGCGAGCGCCCGGACGGGCTGTCGGGAGGTAGACGTTCGGATCGTCCGGCGTGTCCGGGGATCCGTCGGGAACGGTGATCGGCGAATTGGTGTACCGCACGCCGAGCTGGATCCCCGGGATGTCGTATTCGAACCGAGCGTGGGCCAGCAGTTTCTCCCGGAGCTCCGCGCGCGCCTGGTCGCCGGCCGCACCCGGATCGTCGATGTTCGCCGGGACGGGCATGCCGCCGATGCTGTCGGCCACCTCGGTGGAGAACCGCATCGTGCGTTCCGCCATGGGGCGCCGCTCGGACTCGTAGGTGTCGAGCAGGCCGGGGCTGCCCCAGCCTTGCTGAACGGCCGCGAGCTTCCACGCCAGGTTCGCCACGTCGTCGACGCCGGTGTTGTAGCCCATGCCGCCGGTCGGGGTGAAGATGTGCGCCGCGTCGCCGACAAGGATGACCCGTCCGGACCGGTACCGCTCGGCGATGAGGTGGTTGCCGGCGGTCCATTTGGTGGCGGAGATCAGCTCGACTTCGGTGTCCCGCCCGAAGGCACGAGTCACCCTGGCGAGGGCCTCCTCGGGCTCGATTTCCTCACCGGGCGCCAGCTGGACATGCCCCGAGAACGTGTCGATGCCATTGATGGCCGTGAGGATGGAACGCCGGCCCTCGGCGAGGCTCCAGTGCTGCCAGGTGCGATGGGGCTGGATGTCGCGCCAGAAATGCGGCGCGCGAAGGTAGATGCTGTACATCTGGCCACCGAGAAAGTCCCGCACGACACCGGCCTTGCCGGTCAGGGAAACGCCCAGGTGTCGGCGGACCATACTGCGTGGCCCGTCACAGCCGAGCAGCCAGTTGCCGCGGACCCTCGACTGTTCCCCGGTCCTCGTGTCCTCGACGACCGCCGATACCTGCTCGCCGACGACTTCGATGTCCACGCAGCGACGATCGAAGCGGACGTCGACCGACCGCTGCGCTCGGGCGTGCTCGGCGAGGATGGGCTCCAGGAACAGCTGCGAGGCCCGATGCGGAAGTTCGGGCGTGTGCCAGGACCGAAGGCTTTCGTGCGAGTCGGCGATGGCCACGGCCTCGGCTCGGCTCGGTTGCCGGAACCGGGCGATCTCGGACCCGCCGAACGTGGTGAAGTACGTGACGTCGGTCGGGTAATCCGCCGGGAGCCCGGTCTCGCGGAACTCGGCGGCGAAGCCGAGGCGCCGGTAGTGCTCCATGGTGCGCGAAGCATTGGCGTTGGCCTGCGGATGAGTGGCGGGACCTTGCTTGTCGTCGATCACCAGGCAGCGCAGGCCCCAGCGACCCAGCTCGATCGCGCTCAGCAAGCCACTGGCACCGCCACCGACGATCAGTACGTCGTACTGCCCGGCCGGCTCGGGCCGGGAATCGATATCGCTCACAACACCCCCTCGGCCAATTCGACGAGCGTCGCGTTGGCGGTGCCACCGCCCTCGCACATCGTCTGCAGTCCATACCGGATTCCCTGATCCCGCATGCGGTGCAGCATCTTGGTCAGCAGGATCGCACCGGACCCGCCAAGCGGATGCCCCATGGCGATCGCGCCGCCCTGCGGATTGACCCGTTTGTCATCCACGCCCAGTTCGGCCATCCATGCCATCGGGACGGGCGCGAACGCTTCGTTCACCTCGAACGTGCCGATCTCGTCGAGGGCAACGCCGGCCCTCGTCAGCAGCTTCCGCGTTGCCGGGATGGGTCCGGTGAGCATCATGACCGGATCCGACCCGGCCACGGCGCCTGCGACGTAGCGGGCGATCGGCCGCAGGCCCAGGGATCGTGCCTTCTCCCCCGACGCGATCAGCACGGCCGCGGAGCCGTCCGATATCTGCGACGCGTTGCCGGCATGGATCACCCCGTCGGCACGGAAGGACGGCCTGAGCTTGCTCAGCGTGTCCGGTGACGTGCCGCGGCGCAGTCCTTCGTCGACCAGAGCACCGGGCGCCTCGGGGATCGGCACGATCTGACCGTCGAAGGCCCCCGTATCGACGGCCGCGGCCATTCGCGCATGGGACTCACTCGCCAGCTCGTCCAGCTGCGCGCGGTCGAATCCCCAGCGTCGCGCGATCAGCTCCGCCCCGAACCCCTGGTTGAAGTCACCGGCCGGGAATTCCGCCTCCGCCAGCTGTTCGGCGTAACGGCGCCGGGCACGGTCACCGTACGGCCGTCCCCCCTGCGCACTGGCGCCCAAGGGAACCCGTGACATCGACTCGACACCACCGGCGACAATGAGATCGTAGAGTCCGGCCTTGACCATGCCGGCGGCGAAGTCGATCGCTTGCTGGCTCGAACCGCACGCCCGGTTGACCGTGGTGCCGGGAACCGATTCGGGCCAGCCGGCCGCGAGCACGGCGTACCGGCCGATCTGCGCGGCCTGGTCGCCCGACTGGTTGACACAGCCCCACACGACGTCGTCGATCTCGCCCGGATCGACACCTACGCGCTCGATCAGCGCCTGCAGGACGTACCCCGACAAGTCCGCCGGGTGGACCTCGGACAGTATGCCGTTACGCCGTCCGACGGGGCTCCGGACAGCGTCGACGATGAATGCTTCGGGCACGATCGGCTCTCATTCCGCCGGCTGGCTGAAGCGGAACAGGTGAAGGCATCCCTCGGGATTTCCCTTGGTCAGGCAGCGCGGATTCTCCATCCGCAGCTGGGGATCGACCTGCTGGTAGCCCTCGACGATGCTCGCTTCCATCGCGGCGACGATGCGGTTCGGCGTGCCGCGCTCGCCACTGAAGTACAGGCAGTCCGAACGCTCGACCGTGACCGAGTCGTCTCCGTAGGTCGCCCACAGCGCGGTCGCGTGCCTGGGTCCGCGAACAGCGTGCATGTAGTCCTGATAGGCACAGAACACTTCCGGGCTGGAGGTCAGCCCCCGGTTGCGCAGATACTTCGAGTAATTCTCGCGCCCGTACCGATGCCCAACCTGGACCGCGGCGGCGATCGCCGCCTCCTCGCCGGCGATTTCGGCCACCGACTCGAGGATGCCGGTCACGAACGAGCTGAGCGCTTCACCGACCGCGAAGGTGAGCAGTCCTTCGGTCTCGACAAGCTGCTCGATCGATGCCGTCGCGTCGCGGACGGCATTCTTCTGCTCGTCGGTGAGGTCCCTGCCGGGGTACCGCGCCGACAGTTCATCCGAGGCATGCGCCGCCCTGACTTCCGAGGTCACGATTCCCTGCTCCTTTGCCGGTATCGATGATGCGATTTCGGTCCGCCCGATCAGGCCTGCTTGAAACGCTGGCGGATGGTGCCGAGCCCTTCGACCGAGCTCTCCAGCACGTCGCCGGCCGCGATGAAGCGCGGCGGATTCCGCGCGATTCCGACACCCGACGGTGTTCCGGTGAAGATGACGTCGCCCGGATGCAGGGTCAGTACCGATGACAGATGCGCGATGAGAGCCGGCACGTCGAAGATCATCTGGGAGGTGCGGCCCGACTGGACCTCCTCGCCGTTGATGGTGCACGACAAGGCCAGATCCGCCGGGTCGGCCACCTCGTCGAGGGTGACCAGGTAAGGCCCCATCGGCGAGAAACCTTCGTACGATTTTCCGAGACTGAACTGTGCGACCGGGCCGACCAACTGCCGCTTGCGCTCTGAAATGTCCTGGCCGACCGTGAACCCGGCGACGTACTTCCACGCATCCTCGGGCGCGACATGCCGTGCCGCGGCGCCGATGACGACCACCAGTTCGACTTCCCAGTCCACATTGCCCTCCGGCGGCAGAGTCACCGTGATATCCGGCCCGGCGATGGAGGCGGGAAACTTCGTGAACACCGCCGGCAGCTCGGGCGCGGCGGTTTCGGCTTCAGCCGCGTGCGCGCGATAGTTCAGGCCAATGGCGAACACCTGCCGGGGGTTGGGCACGGGAGACCCCAGGTCCTGCGCCGTCCATGGCTTCCCCGCTCCGAGCTCGGCGGAGGCGGCCCATTCCCGGAACTCGTGCCACTGCGACAGGACTCCGAGCGGGTCGGGACCGAAGCGGCCACCGCTGGCCTCGGCCACGTCGACAATCCCGTCCTCGACGGCGATTCCGAACCGGTTGTTGAGATTGACCAAACGCATGGCTCTCCATTTCGTTGTCCCCGGCACGGGTGCCCAGAACCACCGGCCCACAAGGACACTAACCCATCGATGTCGAATTACACAAGAATTTTCGAAATTGCAGGCCGACTCAGTAGGACTTCGGCAGGCCGAGAACGTGGGTGGAGACGAAGTTGAGCACCATCTCCTGGCTGACCGGGGCGAGCCGCAGGATGCGGGCTTCCCGGAAGTAGCGTTCGACGTGATATTCCTTGGCGTAGCCCATGCCGCCGAGGGTTTGGATCGCCCGGTCGGCAGCCGCGAACCCCGCGTCGGCACACAACCACTTCGCCATGTTGGCCTCGCGGCCACAGGAGAGGCCGTTGTCGTAACACCAGGCGGCTTTGCGGGCCATCAGTTCGGCCGCGTCCAGGCGGGTGGCCGCCTCGGCCAGCGGGAAGGCGATGCCCTGGTTCTGACCGATCGGACGATCGAACACGACGCGCTCCTTCGCGTACCGGACGGCTCGCTCGATCGCCGCCCGGCCGATTCCCAGCGCCTCGTGGGCGAGCAGGATCCGCTCCGGATTCAGGCCGTCGAGCAGATACCGGAAACCCTCGCCCTCCTCGCCGATACGAGCCGACTCCGGAACGAAATAGTCGTCGATGAAAACCTCGTAGGAGGCGACCGCGTTACGGCCCATCTTCGGAATCGCCTGCAGCTGAACATGGTCGGGATCGATGTCGATCAGGAACAACGACATGCCATCGGTCGGCCTGGCGACTTCCTCTCGCCGCGTTGTCCTGGCGATGAGCACCATCTTCTGGGAGTCACCGGCCTTGGTGATCCACACCTTCCGCCCGCTGATGACGTAGCCACCCGTGGTGCGGCGGGCAAAAGTGGACACTCGCGTGGTGTCCGTTCCCGCGTCCGGTTCGGTGACGCCGAAACAAACATGCAGCGACCCGTCCGCGGCGGCGGGCAGGACTTCCTCGCGCAATTGCTCGCTGCCGTGTTTGACGATCGTGTTGAGCCCGAAGATCGTCAGGTGCATCGTCGAGCACCCGTTCATACCGGCGCCGGAGGCGGCGACCTCCTGCAGCAGCAACGCCGCTTCGAAGATGCCCTGCCCGCCCCCGCCGTACTTTTCCGGGATCGCGATCCCCAGCCAGCCACCTCGGGCGAACGCATTGTAGAAATCCCAGGGAAACTGATGCTTGTCGTCACACTCGGCCCAGTACTCGTCGCTGAAACTGCGCGCGAGTTTTCGTGCACCGTCGCGGACCAGACGCTGGTCGTCATCGAGCTGGAAATCCACCGTGCTCCTATGGTCGGGAATTTCGCGAAGGGAGCGGCGCGAGCAGCGATCGGACCAGCGGCTCGAAATGCTCCAGCGGCGAGCTGCGGTAGTCGCCGTCGAAAGACGGATCGTCGTACTTGGCGCAGAACTCTTCGGTGTACTCGAAGTACGGAGAATCCCGGAACCGCTCGCGGTGATGGGGATCGAGCCCGATGTGCTGCCAGAAGTAATAGCCCTGGAAAATACCGTGGTGGCTGACCATCCAGTGGTTGGCCTTCGACACGAACGGTTTGAGAATTCCCGCGGCGATGGCCGGATGATTCAGGGGTGCGAGGTTGTCCCCGATATCGTGCAAGAGAGCACACAGGATGTATTCCTCGTCCCGCCCGTCACGCTCGGCCCGCGTTGCCGTCTGCAGCGAGTGTTCCAGCCGATTCACCGGAAAACCACCGTCATCGTGAGCCAGCAAGCGAAGCTGAGCCAGGACGTTGTCCGCCACCAGGCTTTGGGTGATGTCGAACTGACGCATGATGATCGACCAGTCCTCAGCGGTCGAGTCATGGATCGACGTGAAATGGGTGCGGGGTTGCCCGTCGCCGTGACCGCTATTCATCGAGGAGCTCCGGCTGCACCGACACAATCCAGTCATATAAGGGTTGGAAGGATCGCCAGCCCATTTTCTCGCTCCCCACCTGTTCCGAAGTCACTTGCGCCATCTTGTCTTCGATCAGGCGATATCCGCCCGCGGCCATCGCCAGCACCTGAACCTGACAGCTGCGCTCAAGCGTGATGAACCACCACGCCGCTTCGTCCACCGTCCTGCCGACCGTGAGCAACCCATGGTTCCGCAGGATCACCGCCTTACGCGACCCGAGCGCCTCCGCGATACGGCGTCCCTCTTCGGTGTCAAGGACGACTCCGGTGTAGTCGGCGAACACCGCATGGTCCTCATAGAAGGCGCAGGCATCCTGCGTGAGCGGCAACAGCTCGACGCCGAGCGCCGACAATGTCTTGCCATACACCGAATGACTGTGGGCCGCGGCGACCACATCGGGACGGGCGTCGTGCACGGCGGAGTGGATACAGAACGCCGCCCGGTTGACCGGCCACGATCCTTCCACCACCTCACCGTGGCTGTTCACCAGAATCAGGTCACCGACCCGGATCTGCTTGAAACTCATCCCGAATGGATTGACCCAGAAATGATCGGTGTACTCCGGGTCCCGGGCCGTGATGTGCCCGGCGACGCCTTCGTCGAAACCGAAGTGGCCGAACAACCGGAATGCCGCCGCCAACCGCTGTTTCCGGTATCGGCGTTCTTCCGCCGGCGTCGTGAAGGTGGGCCGTGCCGCCCGTTCCCTTGCCGCGAACATGGAGCCACGGTAGCCACCGCGATCGAGCTTCGTCAAGATTTTCAACTTTCTTGCCCATATTCGGATCGACGTGGTACACCAGGGAAGTGCCGGCAGAGACGGAGGCAACGTGACGAACCTGGCCGATGACGGCGGCCGCCAGGTGCTGTGGCAGCCGCCCGCCGATGTCCGGGCGAACTCGCACATCGGCCGGTACTGGTCGTGGCTGGAGCAGCGCCTGGGCCGTCGCTTCGCCGACTACCAGGAGCTCTGGCGATGGTCGGTGGACGACCCGGGCACGTTCTGGGCGTCGGTGTGGGAGTATTTCGATGTCAAGCACTCTCGCGGTTACGAACTGTCCATATCGGACGATCCGATGCCGGACACCCGCTGGTTCACCGGAGCGTTGCTCAACTACGCGGAAAACGCCCTGCAAGGCGAGGACGACGCCGTCGCCTTGCGCGGGTCGTCCCAGACCCGCCCGGACAGCACGCTGACGTACGCGGAACTCCGCGACGCCGTCGCCCGGGCTCAGCGCGCGCTGGCAGGCCTTGGCGTCGAACGCAGCGACCGGGTGGCAGCGGTCGTCCCGAACATTCCGGAAGCCGTGATCCTGTTCCTCGCCGCCGCGAGTCTGGGTGCGGTCTTCTGCTCGTGTGCGCCGGAGTTCGGACCTCAGGCGATACTGGACCGGCTGCGTCAGATCGAGCCGGCGGTGCTCGTCGGAGTCGACGGATACCGGTTCCGGGGCACGGATATCGACCGCGGCGACGACCTGCGGCACCTCGCCGACGCGCTGCCCTCCGTGCGCCACATCGTCGTGATCGGCTACCTCGGGTCGGCCCGGCGTCCCGGCCACTTGGCGTGGGACGAGCTACTGGCCGCCCAACCGGGCGGAGAACCCAGCTTCGAGCAGGTCGATGCCGACCATCCGCTTTTCATCTTGTTCTCCTCCGGGACGACCGGAGTGCCGAAAGCGATTGTGCACGGCCACGGGCGCATCGTGGTCGAACACCAGAAAGCGCTTTCCCTGCACCACGAGGTCGGGCCCGGCGACGTGATGTTCGCCTACGCCACCACCAGCTGGGTCGTCTGGAACCTGGCCGTCTCCACCCTGCTCCGCGGGGCCACGCTCGTCTGCTTCGACGGAGACCCGACCTGGCCCGACGACCACACCTGGTGGGCGGAAATCGCGCGCTGGAAAGCAACGAACGTCATCGTCGGCGCCGCACTGATCAGCAAATCGATGGCCGCCGGAATACGGCCGGGCGAAAAGTTCGACCTCTCCGCGGTGCGAGTGATCAGCGCGACCGGATCGACGCTGACCGCCGACGTCTTCCAGTGGGTCTACGAGCACGTATCGACCACGCTGCAACTCCGGTCGGGCTCGGGCGGAACCGATGTGTGCACCTCCTTCATCGGCTCCTGCCTGGCACTGCCCGTCGTCGCCGGCGAGATCGCCTGCGCCCAACTCGGGGTGGCCATCGACTCCTTCGACGAGAACGGCACACCGGTCCGGGACACACCCGGCGAACTCGTCGTCACGAAACCGATGCCCTCGATGCCGGTCTTCTTGTGGGGAGATACGAGCGACAAAAAGCTCTACCGGGAAACCTACTTCGCCACCTACCCCGGCATCTGGCGCCACGGAGACTGGCTGACCATCACCTCCCGCGGCACCTTCCAGCTCACCGGACGATCCGACGCCACACTCAACCGCGGCGGCATCCGACTCGGCACAGCCGAGTTCTACCGGGTCCTCGACCCGATCCCCGACATCACCGACAGCGTGATCGTCCACCTCGAAGGCGGCCACGACACGACCGGCCACTTACTGCTCATCATCGCCACGAGCGCGTCGACGGCAGACCAGAGCGCGTTACGAAAGTCCATCCGCACCCTGATCAAAACCCAGTTGTCACCCCGGCACATCCCGGACGAGATCTGGTTCGTCAACGCCCTCCCCCGCACACTCACCGGCAAACGGCTCGAAGTCCCGATCAAACGAATGCTGGCGGGCAGGACGCCGGAAGAATCGGTGAGCCTCGGATCCATCACTAATCCACACGCGATCAACGAGGTCCTCGAAATCAGAACCCGCCGAGCGGAGCAGGAGCAGAATCAGCTCGGAGGTACGCGTTGAATGCCGCCGACGTGATCGCTCCCGGACACCACATGGAGGAAGAATGCCGCCGTCATTGAAGCTGGGGCTCACACCGTCGCACACCGTTGTCTTCGTGCGCGATCTCGACGAAATGGTGCGGTTCTACACCGAAGTGCTTGGTTTCGAAGTGACCGATGGCTCGCCGGAGGTCGTGTTCATCTCCCAGGGCGTCAGTCATCACCAGCTGGCCTTCGTGCCCGGCCGGGATTCGGTCGGGAAGTCGAACACGATCGACCACACCGCGTACGTGTCGTCCGGCACGCTTGACGATCTCCGGGCCCTGTACGAGATGCTACGGGCCGATGAGCGGGTGACCGAGATCGAGCCGAAGACGCACGGCAACACGTGGTCGGTGTACTTCGCGGATCCGGAGGGCAACGGCGTCGAGGTCTTCATCGAGACGCCGTGGCACGTGCAGCAGCCTCAGGTGAAGCCGCTCGACCTGACCCTTTCGAACGAAGAGATCGAGGCCACCACTCGCGCCGCGTTCGCCGGCGAGCCGGGGTTCTGCGATATCGCCGACTACCGCAAGCAGCGGGCCGGGCAGCTGGGTCTCGCCAGGTGAGCTCGGAGCAGGCCGGGAACGCGTGGATCGTCGGCGGCACAAGGGGAATCGGCCAGGCGGTCGCCGACGAACTGTGGCAGCGCGGCTGGACGGTCGTCATCAGCGGCCGGGAAGGCCCGCAAGTGAAGCAGGTCGACGATCGCAGGTGGCTCGCCGGCGTGGATACCCGTGACTCCGCAGACGTCGTCCGCACCCACGACCGGATCCTCGAACGGATGCCGCTCGACGCGGTCGTCAACTGCGCGAGCGCCTCGGCCGGCGGCTCCATCATGACCCTGACCGACGACGCCTGGTCAGCCGCGATCGAGACGAAATTGCTGGGCTATATCCGGGTTTGCCGCACCTGCTTGCCGGGGCTTGCGGCACGGGGCGGCGCGCTGGTCAATGTCATCGGCGCATCCGCCAGCGTCGCGACCGCCGACTATGCCATGGGCTGCCTTGGTGCCGCGCTGGTTCACCTGACCCGTGGGCTGGCTCAGCAGTGGTGCCCGGAGGGGGCGCGGGTGTTCGGCGTCAATCCGGGCCCGACCAAGACCGAACGCCTGGCCACGCTGATCCGGACCACGGCCGAGCAGAATCAGTCGACCGTGGAGCAGGCCGAGGCCGCGATCGCCGGTTCCACGTACCGGCAAAAGCCGCTGAGCCCGGGCTCTCTCGCGCACCTGATCGCCGAGCTACTGGGCCCTGCCGGCGAAGCCGTGAACGGCTCGGTGTTGCTCGCCGACGGCGGATCGACCGGCGGCTGGATCTGATCTTGGGTGCACGGTGGACATCGGCCGATGTCCACCGTGCACCCATTGTCCATTGTGGATAGTGACGCCCAGGTCGTGTTTCATAAGCGGCGGAGCCGCTTGCGGTGGGCCGTCAACTGACACGCTGCTGCCGAATTCTCAGGTGGTTCCTCGCGAGGACAGCGCCGACGTGGTGCAGAAGCGCTGCCGCGCGAAGCGCGTCCGCCAGGGGTGGCGGTCGGGCTGGCGGGCGGGACTGAGGTTCCGCTACCCGCACCGCTACGCAAACCACTTTCGAAACAGTCGCTAGCCGCGCTTCAGGAGGAACCGCTCGGCGTTGCGATGCGCCAGCTTGGCCTTGTCCTCCGCGCCGATGGGTGCCGTCTCGATGAAGGCGCGGGCGAAGCCGGGAGAGGCTTTGCTCTCGCTCCCGATCGTGGCCGTGTAAGGGTCGTCCACGGCGAACATGATGCGATCAGGACCCACGACATCGAGGACCTGGCGCAGCATACGGTGGCTGAAAATCCCACCGGCGGTGGCATAGACGTTGCCCGTGATGTAGTCGAGAATCCGGCGTTCGAGATGGGCACTGGCCCGCGAGAGCCCGTCGGCCCGGTCGGCGAACGACACGAGCATCTCCCCCCAGTGACCGAGGATGATCTGGAGATCCGGATGCCGGTCGAAGGTGCCGGCGAGAATGAGCCGCAGCGCGGCCAACCCCGCATCCGCGTGCCACCCCCATCCTCCCGTGGACAACATCAGGTTCGTGGCGAAGTCGAAGCCGCCGTACAGGGCTTCGCGCACCGCCTCCGGTGGGACGCCGGGGTGGATGTACACGGGAACGTCGAGCTCCGCGGCGGCGTCGAAGATCGGCCGATGACTTTTGTGGTCGAGGTAGTCCGGGCCCGTGCGCGGAAACAGCATCGCTCCGACGAAACCGAGCTCGGTGACGCACCGGTGCAATTCGTCGGCGGCTGCCGCGGGGTCGGGCGTGGGCAGCGTGGCGAACGCGGCGAATCGGCCGGGATGGCGCCGTACCGCGTCGGCGAGGAAGTCGTTGGAGATCCGCGCAACGGATACCGCTTGTGCCGCCGGCAGCTGCTGGGTACCCGGGGAGGTTATGGACAGCACCTGGAAGTCCACGCCCGCGGCGTCCATCCGGGCCAGCCGCTCCTCGCCGGCGTCGAGGAGCAGGCGATTGGTCGTGGCGTCGTTACTGAAGGCGTCCACGGTGTCATCACCGCCGAGCTCGAGCAGTGCCCCGCGAAGCTCAGGGCTCCACACGTGCTCCTCCACCGCGATGACGCGTGACACCTCATGTGCCGTTCCGGACAACTCGCACACTCCTCTGAATAGTTTTCGAATATTGTGTCAGTAATCTGAAGAAGTAGTCGGAGTTGAACTGTGGACGGACCTCGGGGTCGCGGCCGACACGTTCGAATACGCTAGAATGCTTGGCGTGACCATGCCGCCAGAGCGCACCCGGGCTGCCGGGGTCTTCGCCCGCTTGCGCGCCGATATCCTCTCCGGCGCCCTACCGCCTGGGACAAAACTCGCCTTCTCGTCCTTGAGCGATCGCTACGCGGCGAGTGTGGGGGTCACCCGCGAGGCACTTTCCCGGCTCGGCGAACTCGGCTTGGTGGTCTCGGAACCCCAAGTCGGCTACCGGGTCCCGTTCATCTCGGCCGAGGACTTGCTCGACCTGACTGTGGCCCGGTGCGAGGTCGAGTGCGCCGCGTTGGAGCAGTCGGTCGCCCGTGCCGGCCTTGAGTGGGAGACAGGGGTGGTAGCCAGTCACTATGCACTCGAACGAACTCCGGTCTGGAAAGACGAAACCGCACGGGTCGTCAGCCCCGAATGGTCGGCGCAGCACACCGCATTCCACGTCGCGCTGATCTCGGGCTGCCCCTCTCGACGGCTGATTGATATTGCCGCCGCGCTCCGCGACGCCAACCAGATCTACTGGAGCTGGTCGAGCGGTGTCACCCTGGACCGCGATCGTCGCGACTTCGCAGCTGAGCACGTCGCCATCAAAGATGCGGCGCTGGCACGAGATGCCGCACTGGCCAGCGGTCTGCTCAGAGCGCATCTGCGGAAGACCGCCGACATCCTCCTCGATCACCTGAAAAGCACCGATACTCAAGCGGACGAGGCAAAGCCGGTCGCGGGGCCGGACGAGCGCGGCGTTGCGAAATCGGGCGGCTGATCAGTGCCGGATGAGCGTCAGGACGCGCGTGCGGAGTGAAGCGAACGCGGGCAGCGAGCGCGTCGTGATCTGATCCCGCGGCCGGGGCAGGTCGACATCCACGATCTCCAGGACCCGGCACGGGGACTCCCCCAGGACGATGACCCGGTCCGCCAGGTAGACGGCTTCGTCGATGTCGTGCGTGACGAACAGGATCGTGACACCGAGGTCGTCACGGACACGCAGCAGGAGATCCTCGAGGTCGAACCGGGTCTGCGCGTCGAGGGACGCGAAGGGCTCGTCCATGAGCATGATCTCCGGCTGATACGCGATCGCGCGCGCGATGGCGACGCGCTGCTGCATCCCGCCCGAGAGCTGCCAAGGGTACTTCGCAACCGCCTCCGACAGACCGACTTCGGCGAGCGCGCGCACGACACGCTCGCGCCGCTCGGCACGGGGCAGATCCGAACCGCGCAGGGGAAGCAGGACGTTTCGCTCCACTGTCAGCCAGGGCATGAGCGACCGCGTGTAGTCCTGGAACACGAGCGCCATCTCACGGGGCGGGCCGTCGATACGGCGTCCGTCGAGCAGCGCGTCGCCACCGGACGGCGGGATGAGCCCGGAGAGACATTTCAGCAGTGTCGTCTTCCCGACCCCCGACGGGCCCACGACACAGACGAACTCTCCTGGTGCCACCTCGAACGACAGGTCGCCGATGACCGGCTTGGCGCCATAGGACTTGTGCAGGCTCCTGATCGAGAGCCGCGATTCAATGGGGGCGAGATCACCCGGCGATGTGATTCGCTCCTCGATGCTGTTGGTCACGTAGTCCTCATTTCAGGTGCGATGGAATGTGCGAGCCGGGGTTCACTGGGCCTTGCTGGCAGCTCGCGCGCCGTCGTACCAGGCCAGGATCCGGCCCCGGACGAAGCGGAAGACGAGGTTGGACAGGATGCCGATCGCCGCGAGAAGAACGATCCCGGCCCACATGTCCGAGAATTGGAAAGTCTGCTGGGCGAGCAGCACCTGAGCGCCGATGCCCTGGGACGTCCCGATGAGCTCGGAGGCGACCATGACGATGAGTGCGGCCACGAGTCCGATCTCCGCGCCGGCGAAGATCCGCGGGGTCGCCGCGGGAAGCCGGACGGAGAACAGCGTGATCAACCGGGGGATCCGATAGCTCCTGGTCACATCGACGACAGTTTCGTCGATGCTGCGGACTCCGTCGATCGCGGCGATCAGAACGGGAAAGAACGACGCGAGGGTGATCGCCGTGATCCGCATCGGAGCGGTGAACCCGATGACCGCGATGAGGATGGGGAGATAGGCGATGCTCGGAATTGCCCTGAAGAAGGAGATCGGCGGGTTGAGCATGGTGAACAACCACCGGACCTGACCGATGACGGCCCCCGCCAGAACGCCGGCGGCCGATCCCAGGGCGAATCCGACAACGAGATTCCGCAGGCTCGGGAATGCGTTGTCGAAAGCGGCGGGGTTCAACCAAATGGCGCCGAAACGGCTGACCGTATCCGACAACGGCGGGAAGAACGGGTTCTCCGAGCTCGCCGATTCGACCCACCACACCGCAAGGAGGGCGACCGGCACGAGGATCAGCACACCTCGTAGCGTCCACCGCCACGCCGGCTCGGACACCGGAATCCGGCGTGGCCGCAGCGCCCGGCCGACGACTCGTACGACCGGGACGGCGGTTACGCGGTGCACGAATCGCCCGGCACTGTCCTGGACCGCCCACAGTCGCCGCCGCTCCGCGGAAAACCGGCTGGTGTCCCCCGCCGCACCGTCGTTCCGGCCGACGTTCTTCCGGACGGATTCGTGCCAGAAGAGAACTTTCCGCTCGCCCGCGGTGAGCAGGATGTTCAGCGCGAGTCCGAGCACACCCAGGACGACGACGTACGCGAACGACGTCTCCAGCACCCCGGCTTGCCGGTAGACATCGAGGTCATGGCCCATACCGGGAGCGCCGCCGTAGAGGCCGGCGAGAACGGCGATGATCAAGGCGAAGGCCGCACTGACCCGCAGGCCGGTCGCGACGAACGGCAGGGCGCTCGGCACCACGATCCGCCAGGTCCGCGCGATGCTGCCGAGTCCGTACGAGCGGGCCGCGTCCAGCCTGACCGGGTCGGTGTCCCGCGCACCGGCCGCGACCGTGATGATCAGCAGCGGGATGAGCGAGAACATGACGAGGAAGATCGACAGCGCTCCCGTCGTGCCCAATTGCAGCACGGCGAGCGGGAGGATGACGATCGCCGGTATCGGTTTGAGGATCTCGATCACGAGCTTGGTCGCGTGGTACGCCAGCAAGCTCGTGCCGACGTAGAGACCGATCGGCAGCGCGATCGCGACGGAAAGCGCGAAGCCAACCAGCGCCTGCAGCAACGTGCCGCCGACGGAGCTCCAGAATGCGGACTGCCCGAGGATCCCGCCGAGGGCATCGAAAGTCGCGGGAACACGAGGGAGGCCGCTGCGCTGCAAGGGCCCCGTCGCGAGCCACTGCCAGGCGACGAAGGCGATCAGAATTCCCGCGATCGGGAGGACCGCCGACGCGATCCGGCGCGTGATGTTCCGCGGTTCGCGAATCATCTCGCCCGGACGCGCGGCAGCGGTATTAGGACGTAGCAATGACATTGTCGAGCTCCGGAACCTGCGTGACGATGCCGAGGGACTTCAATTTGTTCGCGAAGGCTTTCAGCGCGTTGACGTCCATTTGAGTGGCGAACCAGAATCCGGGGCCCGCTTTGATCGCGTCGAGCGGGATCTTGGACTGGTCGGCCATGGCCTGGTAGTACTCGTCCGGGTGGGCCATCGAGTAGGCCTGCACCTCGAGGATCGCCTCGCGGAAACGCTTGAACGCGTCGGGCTTGGCCGACAGTGCCTTCTGGCTGGTCACCCAGGGGGTGTGGGCGAGCCCGGCGCCGTAGAGAGCCGTGGTCGGCGATGCGATTCGGGTGTAGCCGTCTTTTTCGACTTGAGTCGAGAACGGGGTGGCGATGGCCGCGGCGTCGACCTTACCGGCCCGCAGCTGCTGCACCTCGGTCTGCGAGTCGAGCTGCACAAACTTGATCTTGGACGGGTCCCCGCCGGCGTTGGCCACCGCGGCCATCACCCCGAACTGGATCGAGGTCCCCAGACCCGGCACCGCCACCGATTTACCCTCCAGCTCCTTCGGGCTCTTGATCGTCGAGCCCTTCGGCAGGAACACACCCGCCGCGTCGACCTTCGCCGGCGGCAAGCTGTCCGCGTCGTCGGGAATCTTGGCGCCCGGTGCGACGATCTTGAGCGGAACCTTCTGATTCAGCGTGCTGATCAGGTTGGCCGCCGGCAGCAGCGTCAGGTCCTGCGACCCGCCCACGATCGCCGGGATCGCCGCGACCGGAGACTGCGCCGGGGTGTCCTGAACCACCAGACAGTGCTTCTGGAAGATGCCCGCATCGTTGCCGATTTTGACCAACGGGTAGAGCGGCACCAGGTTCGTCTTCAACGTCGCCGGACTCGTGCACTTTCCATCCGAGCCGACAGCGGCCGGTGAATCCCGGGAACTCGATCCGCACCCGGCAAGGGCGGCGACGGCCAGCAGCGCCGCACTCGCGGCGGCGCCTGCGCGCAGGGTGAGTCTCACGATTACTCCTTTGTCTGTAACTGGGTCGCCGGACTGGAGCATCAGCATTCCGCACGTATGTTCGATAGGCGATGGATCCTCCGGAGACGGCCGTGTGGTGCCCGGCCCCGCGCGCACCCAGGTTCCCCGCTCGAACAATTCGGCATCGGCGGCCAGGGCCTGCAACGGATCGGGCTGAACGGGCGGTCGCCGGCTTCGTCGACACGATTCCCGCGCACGATGATGGGGGTCGTCCCTGTGCATTCACGGAGCGCGTGCTGACCGACACCCGAGCGCCAGGTGCTTCGGCGAACTCCACGGGCGGCCGGCTCGCCGCGGCGTGGCCTGGTACGCCATGAGCCGAAATGGGTGCACGAGCGCCCTCATCTCCTCGACGCTGGGTGATGGTGCTGACCACCGTAACCAAGAGACGCTCGAAATGTCCATACGCTTTCGAAGCTTTATTTCTCGGTCGAACATTTGCTTCGGGTGGCGCAACTACAGCTATCCCGAACGCTCCCGCACCCTGGCGGTGCGACCACCACCGCCGCCGCCTCGGCACGAATCGCGCCGCGCGACACCGGTCGCCTGGCCGGAGGCGCGCAACGCGGCCATCCGACCTTGATCGAAATATTGTTCAGATTTCAAAGTGAGCCGCGGGCGCGCCCCTGCATGCGGATCATTTGCCGTCGTGTGCGGCGGCGATCCGGTGACCGATCGTGGCCAACTGCGCGACCTGCGCCTTGGTGAGGTGGTCGAACACCAGGCGCCGCACCTCGTTGACGTGTCCGGGCGCGGTTGCCACCACTTTGTCCCATCCCGCCTCGGTCAGGGTGGCCAGCACGCACCGGGCGTCCCCGGGGTCGGCGTGGCGGGTCACCCAGCCTCGCTTCGCCAACCGGCTGATGACCTGGGACAGCCGGGGTAGCCCCGCGCCCGCGGCAGCGGCGAGATCACTCATTCGCATCGTGCGGTCGGGGGCATCAGAGAGCCCGGACATCACGATGTACTCGAAGTGCGTGATGTTCGAGTCACGCATGATCTGCGAGTTGAGGGAGGGCTGCAGGCGGGTCAGCACGCTCGTCAGGGCCGTCCACGCGTCCTTCTCCTGCTGATTCAGCCAGTTCGGTTCTGCACTCGCCATGCGTCCAAGCTACCCCAGCTCCTTCACGTGTGAACCAAAACGCTTTGCGTCATGAACTGTTCCGGGCTACCTTTAGTTCATGCGTGAAGCTTCACACGTGAATGATGCCAGGTGGCGACGACTCGTCGCCTGGACGAAGCGCACCGCCCGATCGACCTCACAACAACCGGAGAAAACAACTATGCGCGCATTGCACGTCCCCAACGCCGGCGACCAGCCCACTCTCGGCGACATCCCGGCCCCGGTGGCCGGCGAGGGCGCCGTCCTCATTCGCGTCAAGGCAGCAGCGCTCAACCCGATCGACAACATCCTGGCCGCCGGCGCCATGTCCGGCATGATCCCGCACGAGTACCCGCTCGTCGTGGGCCGCGATGCCGCCGGCGTCGTCGAGAGCGTCGGCGCCGGAGTCGACCATGTCGAGGTCGGCGACCACGTCTACGGCCACGTCCTGCTGGCTCCGCCGATCCAGGCCGGCACGGTGGCCGAGTACGCCGTGCTGCCCGCGGCCGGCGTCGAGGTCCTGCCCGAGGGCCTGGACTTCGTCACCGCCGCGGCGATCCCGCTCGCCTCCGCCGCGGCCTCGGCTGCGGTCGACGCCCTCGGCGACGAGGTCGGTGCCGGCAGCGTGGTCCTGGTGAACGGCGCGTCGGGTGGCGTCGGGTCCTACGTGGTGCAGCTGCTGGCCGCCAAGCAGATCAAGGTCGTCGCCACCGGCACGGCTGCCGACGCCGAGCGCCTGCGCGACCTCGGCGCCACGACCACCATCGACTTCAACGCCGGATCGGTTACCGACCAGGTGCTCGCGCAGTACGCCGACGGCGTCGACGCCCTGGTCAACCTCGCCGGTAACACCGCGGAGCAGATCCCCCTCGGCGCGGTGAAGAAGAACGGCGTGGTCACCTTCACCACCATGGGACCCGACGAGGACACCCTCAACAGCTTCGGCCTGGTCGGCCACAAGGTGATGGCCCACGCCACCCGCGAGGTCACGGCCCCGATCGCGGCGAAGATCGCGGACGGCTCCATGCTGGCCGGCGTTGCCCAGGTCCTCGAACTCGACCAAGCCGCCGAAGGTCTCGCGACGCTTGCCTCGGGCGGCGCTCGCGGCAAGATCGTGATCACCCTCTGAGTCGTTTCGAGCTGTCTCCTTCCGGAACGTAAGGCCGATCGTCGCGCTCCGCGGCTGGTAATCCCCGCCGCGGAGCGCACCTACCTTGTGAGGTCAACCATGAATGCCGCTGCCGATCCCGCGGATGTCTACGACCTGTTCATGCGCGAGCAGGCCCCTAAGAGTCGTGATCAGCGCCGCTGGACGCCGGCGGATGGCCCGATGCCCGCGCTCTACGTCAGCCATGGCTCGCCGGCTCTGTTCGAGGACGCGTTGTGGATGAGCGAGCTGTTCGGCTGGTCGCAGTCGCTGCCCAAACCGACAGCGATCCTGATCGTCAGCGCGCACTGGGAATCCGCCCCGCTCAGCCTGTCGGCGTCGGGGCCGAACACGCCGTTGGTCTACGACTTCGGGGGCTTCGCCCGACGGTACTTCCAGATGACATATGAAACACCGGATGCCAGCCGGCTGGCGTCCCGGGTCGCGGCCACGATGCCCGACAGCGAACCGGTCTACCAGCACGTCAGTCGAGGTCTGGACCACGGGGCGTGGGTGCCGTTGAAGACCATGTACCCCTACGGCGGAATTCCGGTCCTGCAGATGTCCCTGC
>NZ_WMBA01000099.1 GCF_009707865.1 Amycolatopsis pithecellobii | reverse complement strand
AAAATCAATCTCAAAGGAACCCACAAAAAGGGGTTCAAAACAAAAGCTCTACTGGCTTAGTTCACTAGCACACTGTTGAGTTCTCAAACAACACACCACTGCTTCTGGCAACCCCAAGCAGAAACCATTCTCACTGTTATTTCCCGTGAGGATTTTTCCGCCCGAAGGTCAGGGCCACTTTCGCGGCCCTGCGCCGCCTGGTCTCCCTGGCGACGAAGAAAAGATTACACCCGCCGAATACCCCCCGAACAGGGGGGTGGCTTAACGGCATCGTCCCAGCTCAGAGCGTCACCGAGGGGTGAAGCGGTAGGTTCGGCCGCCATGGCGACCTTGCTGCTCGTGCACCACACGCCCTCCCCGAACCTGCAAGCAATGTTCGAGGCCGTTGTTTCCGGCGCGACGACCGAGGAAATCGAGGGCGTCGACGTCATCCGCCGGCCCGCGCTCGGCGCGACGGTGTCCGACGTACTCGGCGCCGACGGGTATGTCCTCGGCACGCCGGCCAACCTCGGCTATATGTCGGGCGCGCTCAAGCACTTCTTCGATCAGATCTACTACCCATGTCTCGACGCGACCCGCGGCAGGCCGTTCGGCTACTACGTGCATGGCGGCAGTGATGTCGCCGGGACGGTTCGCGGGATCGAGTCGATCACCACGGGGCTGGGCTGGGAGCAGGCCGCCGCCACGGTCACCGTGACGGGCACGCCCAGCAAGGCGGACCTCGAGTCGTGCTGGGAGCTGGGGGCCACCATGGCAGCCCAGCTCATGTCGTGACGATGTCACCGGCGGAGCCGTCCTGCTTGGCGCGGCCAGTCTCATGACGGCCTGGGGAGTCGCGGTCGGCCAGCTCGATAAACTCGGTGACAGCGTCAACCATTTTCCGACCGTGAGGATCGTCGTGCCCGAGTACCTGCCGACCGCGCCCTACCGGGGGACCAGGGATTTCCTGCCCCCGGAGATGTCCGTCCGGACGCAGGTGTTCGGCCATCTCTACGACGTCCTCGAGCGCCACGGTTACCAGCGCTACGACGGCCCGATCCTGGAATCCGCGGAGATCTACGAGAAGAAGTCCGGCCAGGAGATCGCCGACCAGCAGCTGTACACCCTGACCGACCGCGGCGGCCGCCGGCTCGCGTTGCGGCCGGAGATGACACCGACGGTGGCCCGGATCATCGCCGGCAACGCGGGTTCGCTCCAGTTCCCGGTGCGCTGGTACAGCCACCCCAACTGCCACCGCTACGAGCGGCCCCAGCGTGGCCGGGTGCGAGAGCACTGGCAGATCAACGCGGACATCTTCGGCTCGGACAGCGCCAACTGCGAGATCGACATCTTCGAGCTGATCCACGATCTGATGCGCGAGGTCGGCGCCACCGAGGACATGTTCGTGGTGCGCGCCAACGACCGGAACCTGCTTTCGAGCGCGCTGACGGATCTCGTCGGGGTCACCGGGGAACAGCTGCCCCAGGTGTTCGGGCTCGTGGACCGCTGGGAGAAGTACGACCGCGAGACGCTGGCGAAGCAGGCCGAGGAAATCGGGCTGGGCGACAAGCAGTTCGAGAAACTCGGCGACGTGCTCGGCGCCGGGACCGCTTTGCTCGACGAGCTGCCCGCGGCGGTCAAGGAATCGTCGAACCTGGTCAGCGTGCTGTCGTCGGAGGCGGCGAGCCTGGTGCGATTCGATCCCATGATCGTGCGGGGGCTGGCCTACTACACGTCCACGGTGTTCGAGGTTTTCGACACCTCGCCGGAGAACAACCGTGCGTTGTTCGGCGGTGGCCGCTACAGCGACCTCGCGGGGTTGTTCACAGCGCAGCAGATCCCAGGCATCGGGTTCGGCATGGGCGACGTGACGCTGATGGACTTCCTCGGCACGCACGGACTGACGCCGCAGCCGCGCAGCGAGGTCGATGTCGTGGTGATCCCGGTGGCCGAGGAGCTCGGCGGGGCGGCGCGCAAGGTCGCGACGGAACTGCGGAACGCCGGGCTGCGCACGTCCACGCCGATCGAACTGCGCAAGCTCGGCAAGGAGCTGAGCCGTGCCGACAAGGCCGGGGCGCGGGCGGTGGTCATCGTCGGTCAGGAGGACTGGGACGCGGGGAACGTCACCGTGCGCTCGCTCGCGACCCGGGAGCAACGCGTGGTCGCGTTGTCCGAGGCCGCGAGCTCGGTGGCGGAACTGCTGGGTTAACGGTTCGTGGTGCGGCTGAGGGCCGCCGGGTAGCGCTCGCCCGCGACGGCGGTTTCCGGGGCCGCCGACTCGATCCGCGCTATGTCCTCTGTGGACAGTTCCAGGGTGGCGGCGGCGACGTTCTCTTCGAGGTACGTGCGGCGCTTGGTGCCGGGGATCGGGACGACGTCGGGTCCCTTGTGCTGCACCCAGGCGAGGGCGAGCTGCCCGACGGTCACGTCCTTTTCCCCGGCCAGCTCGCGGAGCGCGTCGACGATCGCGAGGTTCCGGTCGAGATTGCCTTCGGCGAACCGCGGCAGGGTGCGACGCATGTCGTCGGCGGTCAGGTCACGCACCGACGTCACCGCGCCGGTCAGGAAACCGCGGCCCAACGGGGAAAACGGCACGATCCCGATACCCAGCTCGCGGCAGACCGGCACGATCTCGTCCTCGATACCGCGCGTCCACAGGCTCCACTCGCTCTGCAGCGCCGTCACCGGGTGGACGGCATGCGCGCGGCGGATGCTCGCCGCGGACGCCTCCGAGATCCCGAGGTAGCGGACCTTTCCTTCGGCGACGAGTTCGGACAGCGCACCCCACGTCTCCTCGATCCGGTCCGGGTCCACGCGATGCTGGTAATAGAGGTCAATGTGGTCGACACCGAGGCGGCGCAACGACTCTTCACAGCACTGCTTGACGTACGCGGCATCACCGCGGACGGAGTGGCCGGACCCGATGCCGAACTTGGTCGCCAGCACCACATTGTCCCTGCGGTCCGCGATGGCACGGCCGACGAGCTGTTCGTTGGCACCGTTGCCGTAGACGTTCGCGGTGTCGATGAGCGTGACACCGAGTTCGAGCGCGCGGTGAATGGTCGCGATCGACTCGTCGTCGTTGCCCCGCCCGCCGTAGGCATGGCTCATGCCCATGCAGCCGAGGCCTTGTGCGCCGACTTCGAGCGAGCCGAGCTTCCGTGCCGGGGTCACGCGGACATCTCCTCCATCTTCGTCGCGGCCTGCACGCGGCAGACCTCGTCGTACCTGTCGATCTTGTAGTCGAGAACGTCCAAACAGGACTGGAGTTCGGCGATCCTGGCGCGGACGGAGTCCCGTTGCTCGACCAGGATTCCCATCAGGCGCGGGGCATTCGCCTCGCTGCGCCGCCGCAACTGGGCGTACTCACGCATCAGCTTGATGGACATGCCGGTGGCACGCAGACGGGTGAGGAATACGAGCCAGTCCAGATCGTCGTCCGAGTAGGCCCGCCGGCCCGCCGCGTCGCGCGCCGGCGGCTCGAGCAGGTTGATGCGCTCGTAGTACCGGAGCGTGTCGATCGAGAGCCCACTCCGGCGGGCAGCTTCCGCTATCGAGTAGCTCATGGATACCGACACTACGACCTGGAGTGCACTCCAGGTCAACCACGGCCAGGTTTGATAACACTGTTGCGATACCCTGCGGACATGGCTCGCCCCCGAACACACGACGAGGCGCTGCGCCAACGCCTGCTCGTCTGTGCCGGTGAGCTGCTGGCAGAAGAAGGCGCGAAGGCACTCAGCCTGCGCAAGCTGGCCGCGGACGCGGGTACCTCGACGACCGCCGTTTACTCGCTGTTCGGGGGCAAGCCGGATCTGGTCAACGCGCTGTACACGGAAGGATTCCGGCGGTTCGGCGCGCGGATACGGGCGGTGCCCGGCACCGGCGATGCGGTCGAAGATGTGGTGCAACTCGGGTTGGCGTACCGGCAAAGCGCGCTCGCGGACCCGAACCTGTACGCGGTCATGTTCACCAAGGCGGTGCCCGGATTCGAGCCGAGCGCGGAGGCGAACGAGCTGGGCCGCGCCGCCCTGTCGCCGCTGGTGGACACCGTGCGCGACGGCATTTCGCGCGGGCAGTTCCGGAAAGTGGCACCGGAAACGATCGCGGTGAGCTGCTGGGGTGTCGCGCACGGGATGGTTTCCTTGGAGCTCAACGGAAATCTGCCACTGAAAGTCGAGGTCGGCGCCGCGTACGAGCAAGCGCTGCGTGCCCAGGTCCGCGGCTGGCAGGCGTAGTAGTCAATCCTGCGCCGCGTGTAACATCCAACCGGCTCGACTCGACTGGGACGGTGAAGCGTCACCGGACCGAAGTCATCCTGGGGAGGCGTCGGTGGCCACCGACAGTGTGACCATGGCGGAACCTTCACTCACCGTACTGCGCCGCCCGAGCTTCTTCCGGCGGCGCGGTTTCCTCTTCTCGTTCACCCCGACGGCTTTCCTCGCGATCGCCGGGCTGGTGTCGCTACTCGTCGCCGGTCACACCACGCTGCCGTTCGAGCCGGTGATCACGCTGGAAGGCAAGATCGCCTCCAAGGCCGAGTTCTTCGAAGACGAGCAGGTCCAGCAGATGCTCATGCGGCATCACATCCGCGTGCACCTGACTCAGACCGGCTCCCGCGAAATCGCCGTCCACGACGTCGACCAGTACGACTTCGTGATGCCTTCGGGCCAGCCGGCCGCGGATCTGATCGTGAAGGCGCGGCCGAACGCGGTCCGCGTCTATCGTCCGTTCATCACCCCGCTGGTGCTGGCGACGTATCGCGAATACGCCGATACGTTGGTCGACGCGGGAATCGCGGCGCCGCAAGGCAATGCCGGCACGCTGTACTACACGTTGAACACCGAGCGGTTCATCGATGCCATGCAACGGCAGGTGACCTGGCGGGACCTGTTGATCGACCGGCACGGCATCGCGAACGGGAACAAGATCCTCGCGCAGTCCCCGGATGTCTGCACCTCCAACTCGGCGGGCACCTACCTCGGCGTCATCGCGTTCATCCAGAACAACCACAGCGTTCCGCAGACCGAAGCGGAAGCGGACAGCCTTGCCGCGAGTATCAAGCCGATCCTCACCGGCCAGGGGCTGCCGGGGGCGGACCTGTTCGCGCCCTACGTCACGCCGGAAGGCCGCGGCTCGGCTCCGATCGTCGTCGTCTACGAGCACCAGTACCTCGCTTATCAGGTTCAATACCGGGCCCGGTCAGGCCGGCCGGACAACGATCGCGTGCTGCTCTATCCCGAGGCGAGATTCGAGACGCAGCCCCAGTTTCTGGCGCTCAACCCGCGGGCGGACCAGCTCGGCGAGCTCATCACGCGTGACCCGGATCTGCGGCGCCGGGCGATGGAACTCGGCTTCCGCGTGCTCGACGAGAGCGGTGCGACGGCGAGCGGCCAGCTCGGCCAGTTCCTGCAGCAGCAAGGCGTCCAGCCGCCGTCGTTCGCGGGCAACGACACCAAGACCTACCTGCCGGGGCTGGATCTGCTCGAGCGGATGATCAAGTCGGTCGGCGGCTGCTCGTGATCCGCCGGCGTGGCATGGGAATCCTGGTGCTGTGCCTGCTGCTGGTCACCGCGAGCGCCTGCACCACGGGCGAATCCCGGGCGATGACACTCCGCGTGCTCGCCAGTCCGGAGCTCGCCGACATGCAACCACTGCTCGAGGATTTGCGGCGGGACACGGGAATCACGCTTTCCCTCGACTACGGCGGACCGGCGGACGCCGGCAACACACTGACGCCCGGTGACTACCACCACGACCTTGCCTGGCTGTCATCCGACCGGTACTTCCAGTTGAAACTGCGGGAATCCGGTGGCGCACAACCGTTGTCCACCAACACGATGCGCACCCCCGTCGTGATCGGGGTCAAGCCGCAAGTGGCGAAGCTGTTGCGTCAGACCGCCCCGGACGGCCGGCTCAGCTGGGCGGACATCGCCGACCGTGCGGCCGCCGGCCTGTTGCGGTTCGGCATGGCGGATCCGAGACAGTCGAACAGCGGCCTCTCCGCGCTCATCGGCGTGGCAACCGCAGCCGCCGGCACGGGCGGTGCGCTGCGGCTCGGGGACGTCACGTGTGATCGGGTCCGCGGGCTGTTCACCGGGCAGACGCTCACCGCCGGCACCTCGGGCGAGTTGACGGACGCCTATGTCGCGCACCAGGACGACACCGACGCGTTGATCGGCTACGAGTCGGTTTTACTTTCCCTCAACAGCAGCGGAAAACTGCGTGAGCCGCTCGAAATTCTGTACCCGGCGGACGGGATGGTCATGTCCGAGTACCCGCTGCTGCTGCTCAATCCGGTGCAGCGGGCGAACTACGACAAGATCGTCGGCTGGCTGAAACAGGACTCCACCCAGCAGAAGATCATGCAGCAGACGCTGCGGCGGCCGGTGGACACCAGCGTGCCGCGTGACCCGCGGCTGACCGAATCCGCGGGGAACGCGCTGTATTTTCCCGACCAGCGGCAGGTCGTCGACAAACTGCTCGCCGACTACGCGGATCCCAAGCTCAGGAAACCCGACCAGGTCTATTTCCTGCTGGACTTCTCCGGTTCGATGAAGGGCTCGCGGATTTCCGCGCTGCGCTCAGCGATCGCGGGACTCAGCGGAGCGGACGACTCATCCGGAGGGAAGTTCCTCCGGTTCTACCGGGACGAGAAGTTCACCGTCATCCGGTTCGGCGGGCGAGTGCTCGGGGAACAGACCTACACCATCAGCGGCGAGCAGGACCTGGACGCGATGCGGGATTTCGTGGCCGCCGACGATTTCGACTCCGAAACCGCGATTTGGTCCACAGTGGACCATGCATATCAGGAGGCGGCCCGGAATGCGCAGCAGGCGGTGTCGATCGTGCTGATGACGGACGGGGAAAGCAATTCCGGGATGAGCCTCGACGATTTCCTGCGCCGGCCGCGGCCCGCCGGGGTGCCGACGTTCACCATCCGGTTCGGCGAGGCGAACGCGGCGGAGCTCGATCGCGCCGCGCGCGCCACGGGCGGGCGCATGGTCGACGCGAATGCTACGTCCCTTCTCGACGCCTTCAAGGAGATCCGTGGCTGCCGATAGCGTGTGGTGGAAGGTATGGGGGCCGTGGACGGTCGTCTGGTGGATCACCGCGGTCGCGCTGGTGGCCGCGGCGCTGATCGTACTGTTGAGCTGGCGCAGGCATCGCTGGCTTTCCGGGCTGTGGAAAGAGGGTCCGGACGCGGGGATCACCCTGTACCTCGATGACGACGCCATCATGGGGATCTACCTGCAGGGCAACTACAAGTCCGCGCTGCGGCGTGAGGTCGAGGATCGCGTGAAGACCAAGGGTGACGCCAGTTTCAGCGCCAAGGTTTTCGGGGTGGGTGCCGGGGCCAAGCGGTCCGTGGACCGTGAGGTGTTCAAGAGATACATCGAGGAAGAGGAGCCGATCACGGTCATCGGCATGATGCTGAGTGTGCTCGAACGTGCCCACGGCATCGTCTACGCCGACCTCGTCGACCAGGAGATCGGCGCGGGCACCGCGCTGACCAGGGCGGTGGGCCGGGAGGTGACGGGTGGGGACACCGTGCGGCTGTCCCAGTTCAACCTGCGGGCGCTGGTCTCGGTGAAGGGAAAGTTCCGGGAAGTCGCCAAGGACGACGAACGCACCATCTTCGCCGGCCCCTTCGGCAACGGCGAGCAGGCGAACGTCACGGTGGCCTGCGCGACGAAATGGCTTCGCCGGACAGTGCCCGTCGGCACGTTCCAGGCGCGCTGTTTCGGGCATGTGCAGAGCTGGGACGACGGCGCGCTGCGATTCGACCCGATCGCGGTTTTCCAGTGACGCTCAGCGGGCGCCGTACTGCCGGTCCCCCGCATCGCCGAGGCCGGGCACGATGAAACCCGAGTCGTTCAGGCGTTCGTCGATACTCGCCGTCACCACGCGGACCGGCAGCCCGGATTCCTCCAGGTGCTTGAGTCCCTCCGGGGCGGCCAGCGCGCAGATCGCCGTCACGTCGGTGGCCCCGCGCTCGGTGAGCAGCCGGATCGTGTAGGCCATCGATCCGCCGGTGGCGAGCATCGGGTCCAGCACGAACACCGGGCGGTCCGCGAGACTTTCCGGCAGCGACTCCATGTACGGCGTCGGTTGCAGGGTCTCCTCGTCACGGGCCAGTCCGACGAATCCCATCTGCGCGTCCGGGATCAGCTTGTGCGCCTGGTCGGCCATGCCGAGGCCGGCGCGCAGCACCGGCACCAGCAGGGGCGGGTTGGCCAGCCGGTAACCCTGCGTTCTGGCGACTGGCGTGTGGATGCGCTCGGCCTTCACCGGTGCTTCGCGGGTGGCTTCGTAGATCAGCATGACCGTCAGCTCATGCAGCGCCGCGCGGAACGCCGCGCTGTCGGTGCGGGCGTCCCGCATGGTCGACAGCCGGTCCTTGGCCAGCGGATGATCGACGACGAGCGTGTCCATGTGCCCAGAGACTACGCGGTCCACGGCCGTCAACCGTTACGCTCCGAACTGTGACGGAGCAGACGCCTGACCGGCCACCGATGCGAGCTTCCAACGCCGACCGCGAGCGGGTCGCGCAGATCCTGCACAACGCCCTGTCCGAGGGCCGGATCAACGTGGAGGAGCTGGAACAACGGCTCGACACGGTGTACGCCGCGAAAACGCTGGAAGAGCTCGAACCGCCGGTCTCGGACCTGCCGGACGTCTCGCCCGCCGCGGCGGTGGAACCGGCCCGTTCGCGCGCGCTGGACAACCGGATCGGGGGCACGCCCGGCTCGGCGGCCTCCATCGCCGTCATGTCCGGCGCGAGCCGCAAGGGCAGCTGGGTCGTCCCGCCGCAGCACACCAGCGTGGCGTTCTGGGGCGGCGTCGAGATCGACCTGCGCAACGCGCGCTTCGCCGAGCGCGAGTCGACCATCACGGCGGTCGCGATCATGGGCGGGATCGAGATCACCGTGCCCGACGACGTCCTGATCGAGGTCAACGGTGTCGGCTTCATGGGCGCCTTCGACACCGAGGACCGCGCCAGTGCCGTGCCGCCGCCGGGCGCGCCGGTCGTGCGGGTGACCGGGTTCGCGTTCTGGGGCGGTGTGAACGTCATCCGCAAGCCCCGGAAACCCCCTACCATCGGGGCGTGAGCACACCCACTCTCCCGCCGGGGCTCGACGACGCGACCCGCGACGACGCAAGCCTGCGCCGGTTCCTGCACGGCCTGCCCGGTGTGGACCAGGTCGGTGTCGAAGCCCGCGCCGCCTCGCTTGCCACGCGCAGCATCAAAAAGGCCGCGAAACTCCTGGCCATCGACACCGCGATCTCGATGGTGGACCTGACCACTCTCGAAGGCGCCGACACGCACGGCAAGGTCCGCGCGCTCACCGCCAAGGCGAAGCGCCCCGATCCCGATCATCCCGACACCCCGCAGGTCGCCGCGGTCTGCGTCTATCCCGACCTCGCGGCCACGGCCGTGGAGAACCTCAAGGGCACCGGGATCGGCGTGGCCAGCGTCGCGACGGCGTTCCCGTCCGGCCGGTCGAACCGCACGGCGAAACTCGCCGACGTCGCGCTGGCCGTCGAGTCCGGCGCGTCCGAAGTGGACATGGTGATCGACCGTGGCGCGTTCCTCGAAGGCCGGTACGGGCAGGTGTTCGAGGAGATCCAGGTGGTCAAGAACGCTTGTGGCGACGCACATCTGAAAGTCATCCTCGAAACCGGTGAGCTCGCCACGTACGACAACGTGCGCCGCGCGTCCTGGCTCGCGCTGCTGGCGGGCGGCGATTTCATCAAGACCTCCACCGGCAAGGTCTCCCCCGCCGCGACGCTGCCGGTGACGCACGTGATGCTCCAGGCCGTGCGCGACTGGTTCACCACGACCGGCGAGCTGCGCGGCCTGAAACCGGCGGGCGGGATCCGCACGACGAAGGACGCGATCCGGTACCTCGTCGCCGTGCACGAGGTCGCCGGCGAGCAGTGGCTGACCCCGAAGCTGTTCCGGTTCGGCGCGTCGAGCCTGCTCAACGACCTGATTCTGCAGCGGCGCACCCAGCTCGACGGTCACTACAGTGGCCCTGACTACGTGACGGTGGACTAGTGGCTGTCTTCGACTACGCGCCCGCGCCGGAGTCGCGTGAGCTGGCGAATCTCAAGCCGGCGTACCGGCCGTTCGTGAACGGCGAGTTCGTCGACGGCTCGGGCGAACCACTGAAGACGATCAACCCCGCCACCGAGGAGGTGCTCGCGGAGGTCGGCACCGCGTCACCGTCCGATGTGGACACCGCGGTGAAGGCGGCACGGCGGGCGTACGAAAAGACCTGGGGCCCGATGCCGGGTGCCGAACGGGCGAAGTACCTGTTCCGCATCGCACGCCTGATCCAGGAACGCTCGCGCGAGCTCGCCGTGCTGGAAACCCTCGACAACGGTAAGCCCATCAAGGAATCCCGCGACTCGGACCTGCCGACCGTCGCCGCGCATTTCTTCTACCACGCGGGCTGGGCGGACAAGCTGGACTATGCCGGGTTCGGGCCCGACCCGAAACCGCTGGGCGTGGCCGGGCAGATCATCCCGTGGAACTTTCCGTTGCTGATGCTGGCGTGGAAGATCGCGCCGGCGCTCGCGACCGGCAACACCGTGGTGCTCAAGCCGGCGGAGACGACCCCGTTGACCGCGCTGGTGTTCGCCGAGATCTGCCAGCAGGCCGAGCTGCCGCCTGGCGTGGTGAACATCCTGCCCGGTGCCGGTGACGTCGGGCAATTACTGGTGCGGCACAACGATATCGACAAGATCGCCTTCACCGGCTCCACCGAGGTCGGCAAGCTGATCCAGCGCGAAGTCGCGGGGACGCCCAAGCGGCTGACCCTCGAACTGGGCGGCAAGGCGGCGAACATCGTCTTCGACGACGCCCCGCTCGACCAGGCCGTCGAGGGCATCGTGAACGGGATCTTCTTCAACCAGGGCCACGTGTGCTGCGCGGGATCCCGGCTGCTCGTCCAGGAGTCCATTGTGGACGATGTGCTGGACAAGCTGCGTTACCGCGTGTCCACGATGCGCCTCGGTGACCCGCTGGACAAGAACACCGACATCGGCGCGATCAACTCCGAAGCCCAGCTGACGAAGATCCGCGAACTCGTCGAGGCCGGAGAGTCCGAGGGCGCGCACCGCTGGACCAGTTCGTGCCCGGTGCCCGAGCGCGGATTCTTCTTCGCTCCCACCGTGTTCTCCGACGTGCACCAGTCGATGCGGATAGCCCGCGAGGAGATTTTCGGCCCGGTGCTGTCGGTGCTGACGTTCCGCACCCCCGCGGAGGCAGTGGCGAAGGCGAACAACACGCCGTATGGCCTGTCGGCGGGGATCTGGAGTGACAAGGGATCGCGGATCCTGTCGGTCGCGAACCGCTTGCGTGCCGGCGTCGTCTGGGCGAACACGTTCAACCGCTTCGATCCGACGGCCGCCTTCGGTGGCTATCAGGAATCCGGCTTCGGCCGGGAAGGTGGCCGCGTCGGCCTGGAGGGATACCTTGATGTCTGAGCGGGTCACGGTCGCCAAGACCTACAAGCTCTATCTCGGCGGAAAGTTCCCGCGCTCGGAGTCCGGCCGGGTCTATTCGGTGCAGGACACCAAAGGCAAGTTCCTCGCCAACGCCGCGCAGGCGTCGCGAAAGGACATTCGGGACGCGGTTTCCGCCGCACGCAAGGCTTTCCCCGGCTGGTCCGGTGCGACGGCGTACAACCGTGGGCAGGTGCTGTACCGGGTCGCGGAGATGCTCGAAGGCCGGCGCGACCAGTTCGTCGCCGAAGTCGCCGCGGCCGAGGGTGGTCGCCGTAGCGCGTCCATTGTGGACGCCGCGATCGACAGGTGGGTGTGGTACGCGGGCTGGACGGACAAGATCGCGAGCGTGCTCGGCGCTGCGAATCCCGTTGCGGGGCCATACTTCTCGTTCACCTTGCCCGAACCGACCGGTGTCGTCGGCGTGCTCGCGCCGCAGCGGTCGTCGTTGCTGGGCTTGGTGAGCGTGCTCGCGCCGGTGCTCGCGACCGGGTGCACCGCGGTGGTGGTGAGCAGCGAAACGCGACCACTGCCGGCGATCACGTTGTCCGAGGTGCTCGCGACGTCGGACCTGCCGGGCGGAGTGGCGAACATCCTGACCGGGCGGGCGGCGGAGCTGGGCCCGTGGCTGGCTTCCCACGGCGACGTCAACGCACTCGACCCGACCGGTGCCGACGACCGCGCCGCGTTGGCACGCGAAGCGGCCGGGACGGTGAAACGTGTGCTGGCGGTGCCGGCCGAGGAACCGGACTGGACGCGCCGGCCCGACATCACACGGCTGCGCCGCTACCTCGAGGCGAAAACCGTCTGGCACCCGATGGGCGACTGAGCGACTCGCCTTCAGTCCTTGCCGAGGTCGGAGGGGGTGATCGGCTGGCCGGGCAGCCCGCCGGGCTGGGCGCGCAAGCCGTCGAACAGCAGCGCCAGTATCCGGTCGGTCATCATGGCCACCCGGTCCGTAGGCACCGGCATTCGCCTCAGCAGCAAGGAAACGAGCACCGCGACGTCACCGGAGCCGACATCGGGCCGCAGCGCGCCTTCCTGCTGCGCCGACACCACGATCCGATCCAAGATCGCCAAGATCTCGTCGCGGAAGCGGGTGATCTCCAGATCGTCGCGCATGGCCTCCCACATGCCCAGCGACCACAGGGGGAACTGTAAGGTCAGCCGCAGAGCGAGGGACCGGCCGACCAACCGGACGAACGCATCCCAGGCCGTCGGTTCCTCCGTCTCGGCGGCCTTGGCATCGGCGAGCACGTCGGCGAAGTTGCTTTGTGCGACGGCACGGATCAACGCCTCCCGATCCGGGAAACGCCGGTACAGCGTGCCGACACCAACACCAGCGCGGCGGGCGATCTCCTCCATCGGCACCTCGGGGCCGTCTTCGGTGAACATCACCTTCGCCGCCGCGATGATCTGGTCACGGTTACGCCGCGCGTCGGCTCGGAGACGTACCTCGACATCGGCGGTCATGCCCTGATTGTCGCATCCCAGGCTAGGTGGACGAAAATCCTCCACTTCGGTACCGTGGGCATTGAAGTGGAAGGTGTTCGTCCGCATACTCAGAGTACGGATTTTGGGGTGGAACCATGACTACTGTCTCGCCGCTTCCCATGACCAGGAGCTGTCCCTACGCGCCGCCGGAAGCGCACACCCAGCTGCGCGAGGAAGAGCCGGTCTCCCGCATCTTGCTGCCCGACGGGAGGGAAGCCTGGGCTGTGGCGCGGCACGACCTCATCCGGTCGATGCTGACCGACCCGCGGTTCAGCTCCAACCGGAAAAACCCCAACTACCCGACACTGAGGCCGGTCGTTTCCCGCGAACTGGTCCCGCTGTCGCTGATTTCGATGGACCCACCCCGGCACGGTCCGGCACGCCGGGCCGTGGTCGGTGAGTTCACCGTGAAGCGAATGGCCGCATTGCGCCCGCGGATCCAGCAAATCGTCGACGACCACATCGACGCCATGCTCGCCGGCCCGAAACCGGTGGACCTCGTGCCCGCGCTCTCGCTGCCTGTGCCCTCCCTGGTGATCTGCGAACTGCTCGGCGTGCCCTACTCCGACCATGAGTTCTTCCAATCGCGCACGGCGACGATGCTGCGCCAGACCATTCCGCAAGAGGAGCGGTCGCAGGCCACCTCGGAATTGGTCCAATACCTGGACGAACTGGTGTCCCGCAAGGAACGGGAGCCCAGCGACGACCTGCTCGGCCGCCAGGTGGCGAAGGGCGACAGTCACGAGGATCTGGTCGGGCTGGCATTCCTGCTGCTCCTCGCCGGGCACGAGACGACAGCGAACATGATCTCGCTCGGCACCGTGACGCTGCTCGACCACCCGGAATCGCTTGCGGCGATCCGCGACGATCCCGAGAAGATTCCGAACGCGGTCGAGGAAATGCTGCGCTTCTACACGATCGCGGAGTTCGCGAACTCGCGCGTCACCGTCGAGGACGTGGAACTCGGCGGTGTGCTGATCCCCAAGGGCAGCCCCGTGTTCAGCCTGAGCAACGCGGCCAACCGGGACCCGGAGGCGTTCGAACGGCCCGAGGAGTTCGATATCGACCGCGGCGCGCGGCACCACATCGCGTTCGGTTTCGGCGCACACCAGTGCCTCGGTCAGAACCTGGCACGGATGGAACTGCAAATCGTGTTCGAGACCCTCTTCCGCCGGATCCCTGACCTGAAAATCGCCGTACCGTCCGACGAATTGAAGTACAAGGACGACGGTCTCATCTACGGTATGTACGAACTGCCCGTCACCTGGTAGAGGAAAGCCATGCGAATTGTCGCCGACAAAGATGTCTGCGTGGGCGCCGGCCAGTGCGTGCTGACCGATCCGGCCACGTTCGACCAGAGCGAGGATGACGGCGTCGTCATCCTGCTCAACGAACAGCCCGCTGACGAGCAGAAGGCGCGCGAAGCCGTGCAGATCTGCCCCAGTATGGCGCTGACGATCGAGGAATGAACGTCCAAAGGGGACCTCGGGCTACCCGGGGTCCCCTTTGGACAGTCGTTGACTTACTTGACCGCACCCATCGAAAGGCCGCGCACCAGGTTCTTCTGCGCGATCCAGCCGACGATCATCACGGGCAGCGATGCGAGCAACGCGGCCGCGGACAGCTGCGCCCAGTACAGGCCCTCGCTGGTGATGAACCCGACGAGGAACACCGGGACCGTGCCGGCTCGCGCGGCCGTCAGGTTGACCGCGTAGAAGAACTCCGTCCACGAGAAGATGACGCAGATCAGCGCGGTCGCCGCGATGCCGGGCGCGACCACCGGCAGGATCACCCTGGACAGCAGCAACGGCAGTTTCGCGCCGTCGACCCGGCCCGCCTCGATGATCTCCGTCGGCACCTCGAGGAAGAACGAGCGCATCATCCAGATCGCCAGCGGCAGGTTCATCGCCGTGTAGAGGATGACCAGTGCCCACACGTTGTCCAGCAACTGCGTCCGCTGCGAGATCACGTACAGCGGGATGATCGCCGCGACAATCGGCAACATCTTGGTGGACAAGAAGAATCCGAGCACGTTGCTCGTCTTCGGCACCGGCGCCAGTGAAAGCGCATACGCCGCGGGCACGCCGACCAGGAGCACGATCAGCGTCGACACGATCGTCACGAACGCGGAATTCCCCAGATATGGCAGGAAACCGCGGTCGATGATGTTCGCGAATTGGCTCAGCGTGGGGGTGAACGCCAGCCGTGGAGGATCGGTGTAGGCGTCGGCCTCCTGTTTGAACGAGGTCAGGATCATCCACAGCAGCGGGAACACGAACAGGATCGCGATGACCCAGGTGGCCACCGTCAGCGAAGCGCGCCCCACCTGGCGCTGTACCTGTGTGGCCATTTCACACACCCCTGTGCTGGTTCGGCCGGCGCGCGAACGACGAACGCGTGTACGGGTCGCACTTTCGATCGGCAGCGCCACGTCCGCTGGACGCGCGACCCGCATCCGCGTTCGCGTACCTTCGGCACGCGCGCTCACTGGTCCCTTTTCGATGCCTCATGCCCTGATCACTTCCTACCGCTTACGTCAAAGGAGCGGAACATCAAGCGCAGCGCGAAAGTCGCCACGATCAGCGTCATGATCACCACAACCACGCCCATCGCCGAGGACTGGCCGACGTCGAAGCCCTGGAACGCACGCTGGTAGATGTAGTACGGCAGGTTAGTGCTCGCGGTGCCCGGACCTCCTTGTGTCATCAGGAAAATCGCGTCGAAACTGTTCACGATGTAGATCGCGCCGAGCAGTACCGACAGCTGGATGTAACGGGACAGGTGCGGCAACGTGATCGACGCGAACGTGCGCCACCGGCCCGCGCCGTCGACGGACGCCGCCTCCAGCACGTCCTTCGGCTGACTCTGCAGACCGGCGAGCAGCAGCAACATCATGAACGGCGTCCATTGCCAGATGACCTGTGTCATCACCGATCCCAGCGGGAACTCCGAAAGCCAGTCGGTGCCACCGCCGAACACGAAGTTCAGCAACCCGTAGGTCGGGTCGAACATCGTGGTCTTCCACAGCAACGCGCCCGCCGCGGGCAGGATGAGGAACGGCGTGATCAGCAGCGTCCGGACAAACCCACGGCCGACGAACTTTCGGTCCAGCAACAGGGCCAGACCGAGGCCGAGCAGCAACGCGATCAGCACACAGACCACGGTGAGGACCACCGTGTTGATCAACGCCGTGCGGAACTGGCTGTCGGTGAACACATCGACGTAGTTGCGCAGTCCGACGAAGTGCTGCGAACCCGGCCTGACCAGGTTCCAGGACTGGAACGAGTAGATCACCGTGACCACAAAGGGAATCTGCGTCACCACGATGGTGAACAGCAGCGCGGGCAACAGCGGCGCCCGCCGGGCCCACGCCGACCCCGTTGCCTTCGTCGCGGTTCTGGTGCTGGTTGTCTGTCCTGTTTGGAGTGAAGGCGCGACCGCAGTCATTTCGTCTCCCGATAGGAATCGCCGACGGTTTGCGCGTACTGCTGGGACTGCTCGAGTGCTTCGTCCACACTGAGCTGACCGGCGATCGCCGCGGACAGCTCCTGGCTCACCCTGGTACCGAGATCCTGGAACTCGGGAATGCCGACGAACTGGATTCCGCTGTAGGGCACGGGTTTCGCGTGTACGTTCTCCGAGCGCGCCGCGTCGATGCTGTCCAGGGTCGGCTGGGCATAGGCCTGTGCCGCCTGCTGATACTCGGGAATCTGGTAGGTCGACAGCCGGCAGCCGGGCGGCACCGCGTTCCACCCGTCGGCCTTGCCCACCATCTGCACGAACTCCTTGTTCGTCATCCAGTTCAGGAAGGCCCACGACGCCTGCTTGTCCTTGGCCACCTTGGGAATCGCGAGCGACCAGGTGTAGAGCCAGCCACTGGCCTTCGTCTGCTCGACCGGCGCGGCCACGTACCCGGACTTGCCGACGACCTTGCTGCTACTCGGGTCCTCGTTGGTGCCGGCCATGACGGTCGCGTCGTACCACATCGCGGCCTGGCCCTGCGCGTAGCGCGTGCCGCATTCGGAGAACCCGGCGCTCGATGCGCCGACCTCACCGTGGTCACGGACCAGGTTCACATAGAAATTCGCGGCAGCCTTGAACTGTGGCGAGGTCAGCTGCGCGTTCCAGTTCTGGTCGAACCACGAGGCGCCGAAAGTGTTCGCGACGGTGTCGAACGGCGCGAGGTTCTCGCCCCAGCCCGGCTTGCCACGCAGACAGATCCCCGAGATTCCGGCGTTCTTGTCGTCCAGCTTGGCGGCGAAGTCGGCGACCTGCTGCCAGGTGGGGTTCGCCGGCATGGTGAGCCCGGCCTTCTCGAAGAGATCCTTGCGATAGGCCAGGAAGGAAGACTCGCCGTAGAACGGCACCGCGTACATGGAACCCTGGTACGACAAGGAATCCTTGATGCTCGGGATGAAGTCGCCAGGGTCGTAGCCCGGAGTTCCATCCACATAGGACTGGAGGTTTTCCAGCCAGCCGTTCGCGGCCCACTGCGGGGTCTCGTAGTTGCTGATCATCACCACGTCGAACTCACCGCCGCCGGTGGCGACCGACGAGGTGATCTTCGCGCGGGCCTGGTTTTCCGGCAGGGACACGAACTTGAGCTTGATGCCCGGGTTCTTCGCCTCGAATTCGTGCGACAGCGCGATCGCGTCGTTCATCTGCGGGTTGGACACGATCGCGATCACGAGGGTACGGCCGCCCGAGCCGAGCGCTCCCGCACCGGCGCAACCGGTCAGCGTGAGCAAGAGGGCGACGGCAAGCAAAGCAAGGCGCTTACGCATCGAGTCCTCCAGGCAGCACCTGCACCTTCAGACCGGCACCACTGCGCATCAGTTCCAGCGCGTCGGGGAATCTCTCGAGTGGAAGAGCGTCGGTGAGCAGCGCCCTGGTGTCGATCGCGCCGTTCGCGACCAGGTTGAGCGCCGCCCCGTAACTGTGCAGAACTGCCATCGAACCCACCACCGTGATCTCGTCGTTGTAGATACGGAAGGGAGAAAGCGCTATCCGCGCCTCAGCGGGCGCGACACCGAACACCAGGAAGCGGCCACCGCGACGTAACGCGTCGAAGGCGGCCTCCATCGCCGGTGCGGCACCGGTGCAGTCCACCGAAGCGTCGAACCGTTCACCGTCCAATTCGGACACATCGGCGGCGACGGCATGCGCGCCGAGGTCCCTTGCCCGCGGCAGGCGGGAAGCGTTGCGGTCCACCATGGTCACGCGGGCACCGGCGCGTTGCAGCAGCTGCTGCATGATCAGGCCCATGGTGCCGGCCCCGACGATCAGAAAGCGCTCTCCCGCTTCTACGCCGATGCGGCGCACGCCATGCACCGCACAGGAAACGGGTTCGACGAGCGCACCCTCCTGCCAGTTCAGGTGATCGGGCAGGCGATAGCAGTTCGCGGACGGGACCGCGACATATTCGGCGAAGGCACCGTCGACGGTGTCGCCGGTGGCGGCCCAGTTCTCACAAAGGTTGCCGTGTCCGGCGCGGCACGGATCGCAGTAGCCGCAGAACAACGACGGGTCCACGGCGACGCGGTCGCCGACCTTCCAGTCGCCCGGCACGTCGGGGCCCAGCTCGACGATCTCCCCCGCGAACTCGTGCCCCGGCACGATCGGATAGGGGGTGGGCGGGAAATGGCCGTCGGCGATGTGCAGGTCCGTACCACAGATCCCGGTGGCGCCGACCTTGATCACCACCTGACGTTCACCAGGGACAGGGTCGGGAACTTCACCGACCCGGACCGACCCGGGCTTGTCAACGATCGCGGCCCGCACTCCGGCTCACCTCTTCTGCGCTCATATGAGCGCTTCACGACACTGTGGTCACATGCAAGCAGGTGCATTAGAGGCCTTTTGTCTTACCTGCGTCAACCTTGTACGCGCTATATTGCTCAGATGAGCACCAAGAGGAACCTGTTGGACACCATGACCTCGGCCGTCATCGCGCATCGCTTCTACGCGGCGGGCAAGTCGAAGATCGAGATCGCCGAGGAGTTCGGGATCAGCCGGTTCAAGGTGGCGCGAGTCCTCGACTGGGCGCGTGACAGTGGTCTGGTGCGCATCGACTTCGATCTTCCGGTGCCGGTCGATGTGAAACTGTCCGACGAGGTGCGCACCGCTTACGATCTGGACCAATGTTTCGTGCTCGACCGTGGCGCGAGCCAGGGTGACCGGCCGGAGGTGCGGCGGCGGATCGGCGCGGTGGCGGGGCGGCTGCTTTCGGAGATCGTCACGGAGAATGACGTGCTCGGGTTGTCGTGGGCACGCTCGGTGAACGTGACCACCGAGGCCGTGCGCAACCTCGCGAAGTGTCCTGTCGTGCAATTGTGTGGGGTGCAGGCAGGGATCGATACGCGGGACCGTTCGGTGGAGACGGTCAGCAGGCTCGCGGCGACCTCCGGCGCCGATGCGTACCCGATTTACGGACCGCTCGTGCTGCCCGATCGCCGGACCACGGAGATCCTGCGCCGGCAGCCGGGTATCGCGGAAACGTTCGGGCAGTTCAAGAATCTGACCAAGGCCGTGGTCAGTATCGGGGCGTGGCTACCAGGAGAGTCCACTGTGTACGATGCGGTGCTGCCGGAGGAACGGCAGGCCATCGCTGCCCGCGGAGCGAAAGCGGAAGTGGCGGCGCGGCTGTTCGATGGTGACGGGAAACCGATGTCGACGGGTCTCGCGCACCACGTGCTCGCGATCAGCACCGAGGAACTGTTGCGGGTGCCCGAAGTGATCGCACTCGGTTACACCGCACCGAAAGCCGACGCGATCGATGCGGTGCTGCGCTCGGGTCTGGTGTCCACACTCATCACCGACACCCCCGCCGCCGAACGCCTCCCGCGTCTCAAAGGGTGACGGGCAGGGATTCCACGCCGTAGACGACGGAAGTCTGGCGGTAGGAAAGGTCCTCGGGTGCGACGGCCAGCTGCATTTCCGGGAACCGGCGGACCAGGGCGGGATACGCGGCGCGCAACTCCATGCGCGCCAGCTCCGCACCGATGCACCGGTGCACACCCCAGCCGAACGCCAGGTGTGACGAGGATTCCCGCTTGGCGTCGAAGGTTTCCATGCCACCGCCCAGTTTCTCGTCACGGTTCGCGCCGCTGAGCGACACGAACACGATGTCCCCCTTGGTGATACGGGCGCCGCCGATCTCGATGTCCTCCTTGGCGAAACGCGGGAACGCCACCTGCACCACGGTCAGGTAACGCAGCAGTTCCTCGACGAACTTGTTGATCGCTTCGTCGTCGTCACGCACCAGGTCGAACGTCTCACGGTCGCGGAGCAGGACGATGGCGCCCAGCGCAAGCATGCTCGCCGTGGTTTCCAGGCCACCGGTGAGCACTCCGTCCGCGAGACCGGCAAGCTCGATGTCGGAGATCTCGTCACCGTGCTCCTTGATGAGCATGCCGAGCAGGCCGTCGCCAGGCGACTCGCGCTGCTTCTTCACGATCTCGCCCATGTATGTCAACGATTCGGAGATCGCGCCGAACGAAGCCCCGGCCCCGGCGAACAGGTCGAACCGCACGGTGCTGAGCCGCTGGAAGTCGGCGCGATCCTCGTAGGAGACGCCGAGCAGCTCACAGATCGTGAGCGATGGGATCGGCAATGCGTACGACTGCATCAGATCGACCGGGCCCGCGCTGGCGGCCATCGTGTCGAGCTGTTCGGAGATGATCTCGTGGATGCGCGGCGTGAGGCGGCTCAGGCGGCGCATCGTGAACTCCGGCGTCAGCAGCTTGCGTAACCGGGTGTGATCGGGCGGATCGGCGAACCCGAGCCCGCCGGGGTTGGTGTCCGCCGACATTCCGGCCGTGCCGACCAGGTTGGTGTAATCGTTGCTGAACTTGCCGACGGCGGCGAGCACTTCCTTGGCCTCGTCGTACCCGGTCACCAGCCACGCCCGCAGCCCGAACGGCAACTTGAGGCGCGTGACGGGTTCCGTCTCCCGCTTCTCACCCAGCTCCGGCACCGGGTCCAACTCGGTGCGGCGCAAGGGCATCAAAGTGGACTCGGGCAACAAGGAAAGCAGATCGACACCCTTCTTCTGCTTTCGCTCGATGTACTTGCGCCCCACCCACCCGACAATCCGGGAGCGAAGATCGGTCATGCCCGGATGCTACACGCGGGAACACCCAGGCAGAGCCCGGTGTCGGCCGAAGCGACAAGTGACGAAAGCCTCTAGAAACACGAAGGAAGAAGGCTTGAAAAGCCCCTGCCAAGGTGCCCGTTCCGGCATCCCCCGTCGTCCCGGGAGCCAGCCCGTCCGGCCCCCGTCCGGCGAGGACACGTGCTGGGTCGGGCCAAGTCACCGGCGAGCAAGACCGAATCACATCGTTCCCACCACGGCAAAACCACTACAGCTGGTCCACCGCCGTGATGCGGACGACTGCTGCGCCCACCTCATCGGACGCCGCGAGGTCGACCTCCGCGCTGATGCCCCAGTCGTGGTCACCCGCCGGATCGTCGAAGATTTGCCGCACGCGCCAGATTTCCGGCTCCTTCTCGATGATCAACAGCGCTGGGCCGCGTGCGTCCGGGCCCGTGCCCAGGTCGCCGTGCTCCTCGAAATATTCTTCCAGCGCGGCCTCCCATTCGACCGCGTCCCAGCCGTCATCGCCATCGAGGGCGCCGAGTTCTTCGTACGCCCGCCGTGCCGCCAGTTCGACGCGCCTGAACAGCTCATTGCGCACCAGTACCCGGAAAGCCCGCTCGTTCCTGGTCACCGGCGGCGGCCCCTCCGGCAGCGAAGGCGCATGGGCCGAGGCATCACCAGGGTGCCGCAGGGCCTCCCATTCATCCAGCAGACTCGAGTCCACCTGCCGCACCAATTCTCCCAGCCACGCGATCAAATCCTGCAGCGGCTCGGTTTTCGCCTCATCCGGCACGGTGTGGCGCAGCGCATCGTAGCCATCCGCAAGGTAGCGCAGCACCAAGCCTTCCGACCGGGCGAGCGAGTAAAAGTTCACGTACTCAACGAAGTTCATCGCCCGCTCGTACATGTCCCGCACGACAGCCTTCGGCGACAACTGATAATCCGCCACCCAGGGATGGCCCCGACGGTAAGTCTCGTAAGCCGCGTTCAGCAGCTCCTCCAACGGCTTCGGGTAGCTTACCTCGTCGAGCAGAGCCATCCGCTCGACGTATTCCATCCCCTCGGCCTTCATCGCCGCGACAGCTTCACCGCGCGCCTTGAACAACTGCTGCGACAATACCGCGCGGGGATCGTCCACTGTGGACTCTATCACCGAGACGACATCCAGCGGGTACGACGGCGACTCCACATCCAGCAAGTCGATCGCGGCCAGTGCGAACGGGGAAAGTGGCTGGTTCAAAGCGAAATCGAACTGCAGATCCACCGTGAGCCGGACGGTCCTGCCCTCCTCGTCGGGCTCGTCGAGCTTCTCCACCACACCCGCCGCGAGCAGTGCGCGGTAGATCGCGATCGCGCGCAGGATGTGCTTGCGCTGCGCCGGCCGGTCTTCGTGATTGTCCTCCAGCAGATGCCGCATATGCAGAAAAGCGTTACCCGGCCGCGAAATCACGTTCAACAGCATCGAGTGGCTGACCCGGAAACTCGACGTCAGCGGCTCCGGCTGCGAGGCGATCAGCCGGTCGAACGTGCTCTCGGTCCAGTTGACGAACCCCTCCGGCGCCTTCTTCCGGATGATTTTCCGCTTCTTCTTCGGATCGTCACCGGCCTTTTCCAGCAGCTTCGCGTTTTCCACCACGTGATCCGGCGCCTGCACCACGACATATCCATCGGTGTCGAAC
>NZ_WMBA01000098.1 GCF_009707865.1 Amycolatopsis pithecellobii | reverse complement strand
GTAGTGGCGGGGTCGGCGGCGTCCGCAGCAGCAACATCCGCGGCGGCCGCAACGCCATGGCCGGCGGCAACCTCCCGGGCGTCAGCAGCGTCGTAGGCAGCAGCAGCGTCGTCGGCATCGGCAACGCCACCCGCGCCGATCTCCTCACCCGTGGCGATCTCCAGGCTGACAGCGGCTTCCCCGCCCGCGGCAGCATCCCCGCTCACAGCCGCATCGTCGTTCGCGGCTTCGCCGCCGGAACCGGCCTCGCCATTTCCGGTCGGCTGAGTTGGCGCAGTGGCCTCGTCATGGCTGGCGGCAGACCGCACCGTTTCGAGAGCACTGCTCTCAGTCGAGAGCCCCGCTTCTTTCGTTGGCTCGGCGACACGATCGAGAGCACTGCTCTCCTCTGTGAGCGCCGATGGTGAACCGAGAGCGCCGCTCCCGGCTTGGGGCGCCGTCTTCGCGTCACGAGCGGCGCTCTCCTCAGCGAGCGTTGTATCCGAATCGAGAGCGCTGCTCTCCGAAGGAAGCGCCGCTTCCGAGCCCGGAACTCCGCTCCTGGCAGAGAGCGCCCCCGAACCGGGAACTCCGCCCTCCACGGCGAGCTCTGTTTCCGAATCGAGAGAGCCGCTCTCCCCAGCGAGCGCTGACTCCGATACGAGAGCACCGCTCTCGACAAGAAGCGCCGCTTCCGAATCGGGAACTCCGCCCTCAGGAGGGAGCACTGCTTCCGAAACGAGACCACCGCTCTCGTTAGGGAGCGCTGCCTCCGAATCGGAAGCTGCGCTCTCGGCCGAGTGCGCAGCTTCCGATTCTGGCGCGCCGCTCTTCGCCGGAGCCGTCGCCTCGCGCGCGGCTTCCGACTCCTCGGCGCGGGGCTCGTCCGCCTTCGCCCGAACCGGACGCGCCTCAGCACGAGCCGCCGACGCCTCCTCACTCCGCGCCGGCTCCTCAGACCCCACCGACTCGTCCTCGCGCGCCATCGGCCCGCCCGCACGAGCCACCGATCCACCCTCGCGGCGCGCGCCCGACTCCTCCCCGCGACGCTCGTCCGGCTCCGCACGCCGAGCCCCCGCCTCGACGCCACCGATCTCGTCCAGGTCGACGACCCGTTGTTCCTCCTCGGGGTTCACCCGTACTCCTCTTCCTCGACGCGGGCCCGGTCCTGCTCGGCCTCCTCGGCCGCTTCCGCCGGGGATCCGCCTGTCCACCGCACGCTCAGCGCGCCCAGCGCCTCCAGCTGCTCAAACTGCACCGACGACTCCCGGTACAGCTCGAGTAGCGCGAGGAACCTCGCGACGACCTCGATGGTGTGGTCGCAGTCGGATACGAGCTCCGCGAACGTCGCCGTCCCGGCCGCGGCCAACCGCAATCGCAGCAACGCCGCGTGCTCGCGCACCGACACGCGGCCCATGTGCAGGTGGTCCAGCGAAACCGTCGGCGGTGGCTTCGGCCGGAACACCGCGAGCGCGACCTCCCGGAACTTCTCCGGGCTCACCCCCAGCATGACCTCCGGCAGCAACCCGAGGTACCGCTCCTCCAACGCCACCGACCGTGGATACCGCCGCAGCGCCCCGGCTTCCAGTTCCGAGAACAACTCCGCGACCTGCTTGTACGCCCGATACTGCAGCACCCGCGCGAACAGCAGATCGCGCGCCTCCAGCAAGGCGAGATCGTCCTCGTCCTCGACCTCGGCCGCCGGCAACAGGCGCGCGGCCTTCAAATCCAGCAACGTCGCCGCGACGACGAGAAACTCCGTGGTCTCGTCGAGATCCCACGCCGGCCCCAACGCCCTGGTGTAGGCGATGAAATCGTCCGTGACCCGGTGCAGCGCCACCTCGGTGACATCGAGCTGGTGCTCCGAAATCAACTGCAGCAACAGATCGAAGGGCCCCTCGAAGTTCGCCAAGTGCACCTTGAACTTCGAGGAGGCACCCTCCTCGCTCGCGGGCTCCGACTGAGGAGCCTCAGCCGGTTCCCGTGTGGTCACGACCCGGCGACTTCTTCGGGGTCGAGTTCATGCGCGCGCAACCGCTGCACGAGCACCGAGTCCGGCCCGTGCTGCTCGAAGTCCGCCAGCAGCACCGCGACCGCCTCACGCACCAGCCGGCCGCGGTCGATGACCAGGCCGTGCTGGGCCCGCAACGCGAGCCGCGCCTGCTCCATCGCGACGAGCTCGTCACCCGAGACGTACACGGTGATCTTCGAATCGTGCTTCTGCCGGCCGGAACCACGCCGGGCCGCGCCCGTGCGCTCCAGCCGCCCCCGCTCGTCGGCCGGTTTCGGCACCTCGACGGGCGGGACGGGTTCGAGTGCGGGACTGCTGGTCAGGCGGAAAAGTTCCGACGCGCCGGGCAGGGAGGCTCGCCTGCTCACCGGGCGATCACCTCGCGGGCCAGCGAGCGATAAGCCATCGCGCCGGCGGATTTGGGGGCCCAGCGGGTGATCGGCTCCCCGGCCACAGTGGTCTCGGGGAACCGCACGGTGCGGTTGATGACCGTGTCGAACACGGTGTCACCGAAAGCCTCCACCACGCGCGCCATGACCTCTCTCGAGTGGAGGGTTCTGGGGTCGAACATGGTGGCCAGGATGCCGGTGATGTCCAGTTTGGGGTTCAAGCGCTCGCGTACCTTCTCGATCGTGTCGATCAACAAAGCCACGCCACGCAGGCTGAAGAACTCGCACTCCAGCGGGATGATCACGCCGTCCGCGGCGGTGAGCGCGTTCACCGTGAGCAACCCGAGCGATGGCTGGCAGTCCACGAGAACATAGTCGTAGCCGTCCATCACCGGTTGCAGCACCCGGAGCAACGTGTGCTCGCGGCCCACCTCGGCCACCAGCTGCACCTCGGCCGCCGACAGGTCGATGTTGCTCGGGAGCAGGTCCATCCCCTCGACGCTGGTCTTGCGCAGCACGTCGTCGGCGCTCACGGACCGTTCCATGATCGCGTTGTAGACCGTCTGCTCCAGCTCGTGCGGCTGCACGCCGAGACCCACCGAGAGCGCGCCCTGGGGGTCGAAGTCGACCAACAGCACCCGGCGCCCGTACTCCGCCAGCGCGGCACCGAGGTTGATCGTCGACGTCGTCTTGCCGACCCCGCCCTTCTGGTTGCACATCGCGAGCACGGTCGCCGGACCGTGCCTTTCCACCAGCGGCGGGTCCGGTATGTCCCGCCACGGTCTGCCGGTGGGGCCCAGCTGGGCCTTGTCCACCTTGCCGGGCTGCACGGCCGTGTCCACAGCCTCGGGCTCCCCCTCTGTCGCGATGGTCAGCTCAAGTTTCGCGGCGGCCGACAGAAAAGACCCCGTCGTGGCTTCTTCAGCCTGTGGCTGCTCTGTCGACATGGCGCGAAAACTCCTCGTTCGACGGGTCGGCGAAAGCCTATTGCGCCCGGCGTATGTCGCCAAAGCGGCTCGCCGATCGCTAACCCAGCGCCCGGGGATGGGCCGTAGCATATATCTCACGGAGCGTGTTCACCGTGACGAGGGTGTAGACCTGGGTCGTGGTCACCGAAGCGTGCCCGAGCAGCTCTTGGACCACTCGGACGTCGGCGCCGCCTTCCAGCAGGTGGGTGGCAAACGAGTGACGCAGCGTGTGCGGGGAGACGCTGGCGGAGATACCGGCGCGCTCGGCGCTGACCTTGAGCACCTGCCACGCGCTCTGCCGCGACAGCCGGGTGCCGCGGGCGTTGAGGAACAACGCAGCGGTGCCCCGGCCGCGCGCGGCGAGCACGGGCCGGGCGCGCACCAGGTACGCCTCGACGGCTTCGACGGCCGGTTTGCCGATCGGTACCAGGCGCTGTTTGCCGCCCTTGCCGTCGAGCAGGACGGTGCGCTCGCCGCGGTCGATGTCGTCGAGGTCCAGGCCGACGGCTTCGGAGATCCGGGCGCCGGTGGAGTACAGCAGCTCCAGCAGCGCCCGGTCCCGCAGCGGCCGTTCCCCATCGGTCGCGGGCACGTCCAGCAGGCGCAGCACCTCGTCGACCGGCAGCGCCTTCGGCAGCCGTTTCGCCGGTGCGGGCGGGCGGACCTCGCGTGCCGGGTCGTCGTCGGTGAGGCCGTCGACATGCGCGAACCGGTGCAGCCCGCGGACCGCGACGAGCGCGCGGGCGGCCGAGGATGCGGCCAGCGGCGGATGCTCGTCGTCGCCTTCACGCAGAGCCGCGCCGAACGCGGTGACCTGGGCTTCGGTGACCCGGCGGAAGTCGGTCACGCCGGCGCGCCCGAGATATTCGGCGTAGCGCCGGAGATCCCGGGCATAGCTGTCGAGAGTGTTGCGGGCGGTGCCCCGCTCGACCGCCAGATGATCCAGATAGGCCGTGATCACCTGCGTCACCGGGATACCGCCCGCGTTCGCCACGGCGGACACCCTAGCCCTGTCCGCAACTCCACGGGAGTGCACTTCGCACGCCGGCAACGCGCAACTCGCACACCGGCAACGCGCAACTCGCACGACACCAACGCGCAACTCGCGGGTTCCGCGCGAGTTGTACGTTCCGGGTGCGCGAGTCGTACGTTCCGGGGGCGCGAGTTGCGCGTTCCGGGTGCGCGAGTCGTACGTTCCGGGGGCGCGAGTTGCGCGTTCCGGGTGCGCGAGTTGTGTGTTCAGCGCGTTCGGGTGGCGAACGTCCGCGGCCGGTCGCGCCATTCGGCGTCGGCGGGACGGGACTCGCCCGCACCCGACAGCACCGTGTGCGCGGCAAGCACCCCGGCGACGGTCGCGCCGTTGACCAGTTCACCGGCCAGCGCCATCCGGACCGCCTCGGCGAGCGGAACCTTGCGCACCACCAGATCCGCTTCCTCGTCGTCGTGCCCGAGCTCGGTTCGGTCCACTTCGGACACATCGCGGGCGAGGAACACCCGCACGACCTCGTCGGTGAACCCGGGCGAGGCCGCGACGTCGACGAGTGTCTCCCACCGGCGCGCGACCAGCCCCGCCTCCTCGACCAGTTCACGCCGTGCCGCGTCGACGGGGCTTTCCCCTTCCGCGTCAAGCAATCCGGCCGGCAGCTCCCAGATCCGCCGCCCGAGCGGATGCCGGTACTGGTGGATCAACGTGATCTCGCCGTGGTCGTCCACGGCCGCGATCGCGACGGCACCCATGTGCTCGACGACCTCACGCTTGGCCACGGAGCCACCGGGCATCCGGACTTCGTCCACCCTCAGCCCGACCACGCGTCCGATGTGGACGTCCTTAGTGGACACCACGGCGAACTCGTGTTCTCCCGGCGCCATCAGCGCACCCCGGTGGGTTCGGGCAGCTCGACCGGCAGCCGGTCCGCGGTCCGGTACTTCACCGCCGCCGCGACGAACGCGTCGAACAGCGGGTGCGGCCGGGTCGGGCGGCTCTTGAGTTCCGGATGCGCCTGAGTGCCGACGAAGAACGGGTGCACATCCGCCGGCAGCTCGACGAACTCGACCAGCCGGTCGTCCGGCGAAGTCCCGGAGAACACCAGGCCCGCGTCGGAAAGCCGGTCGCGGTAAAGGTTGTTGACCTCGTAGCGGTGCCGGTGCCGCTCGGACACCTCCGTGGTGCCGTAGGCATTCGCGACCTGTGTGCCGGGCTTGAGTTTCGCCGGGTACGCACCGAGCCGCATCGTGCCGCCCATGTCCCGTTCGCCCGCGATGACGTCTTTCTGCTCGGCCATCGTGGAGATCACCGGGTGCTCGGTGGCCTCGTCGAACTCGGCCGAGTTGGCATCGGAAATCCCGGCGAGGTTGCGCGCGGTCTCGATCACCATGCACTGCAATCCCAGGCATAGCCCCAGTACGGGAATCCCGCGCGTGCGCGCATAGTTGATCGCGCCAATCTTGCCTTCGATCCCGCGCACGCCGAACCCGCCCGGCACCAGCACACCATCCACTTCGGACAGTGCCTGGGCGGCGCCCGCCGGGGTGGTCGCGCGGTCGGAGGCGACCCACACGATCTCCACCTTGGCGCGGTGGGCGAATCCGCCCGCACGCAACGCCTCGGTCACCGACAGGTACGCGTCGGGCAGGTCGATGTACTTGCCCACCAACGCGATCCGGACGGTCTCGGCCGGATTGTGCACCCGATCGAGCAGGTTGCCCCACACCGTCCAGTCGACGTCACGGAACGGCAGATCCAGCCGCCGCACGACATACGCGTCGAGCGCCTCGCCGTGCAGCACCCGGGGGATGTCGTAAATGGACGCCGCGTCCGGGCAGGCGATGACAGCCTCGGTGTCCACATCGCACATCAGCCCGATCTTGCGCTTGAGATCGTCGGGCAGCTCACGGTCGGCGCGGCAGACGAGCGCGTCGGGCTGGATGCCGATATTGCGCAGCGCCGCCACGGAATGCTGGGTGGGCTTGGTTTTCAGCTCGCCGGATGGCGCGAGGTAGGGCACCAGCGACACGTGCAGGAAGAAGCAGTTGTCCCGGCCGATCTCGTGCCGCACCTGGCGGCAGGCCTCGAGGAACGGCAGGGACTCGATGTCCCCGACCGTGCCGCCCACCTCGGTGATCACGACGTCCGGGCGCCGGCCCGTCCCGTCCCCGGAGGCCACAGCCATGATCCGCCGCTTGATCTCGTCGGTGATGTGCGGGATGACCTGGACGGTGTCGCCGAGGTACTCACCGCGCCGTTCCTTGGCGATGACCTCGGAGTAGACCTGGCCGGTCGTGACGTTGGCCGAGCCGGACAGGTCGCGGTCGAGGAACCGCTCGTAGTGCCCGATGTCGAGGTCGGTCTCGGCCCCGTCCTCGGTCACGAAGACCTCGCCGTGCTGGAAGGGGTTCATGGTGCCCGGATCCACGTTCAGATACGGGTCGAGTTTCTGCATCGTGACCCGAAGGCCACGCGCGGTAAGGAGCTGGCCCAGGCTCGAGGCCGTGAGTCCCTTACCCAATGAGGAGGCGACGCCTCCGGTGACAAAGACGTACTTGGCGGTGCGCGGCTGAAGTCCCACGGGCCTCCACCTTATCGCACGGGGACCTGGACGCGTCCCGGCCACGCCGACATAGTTCGATGGGAGGCGGCACCGAACCGCCGAAGAGGAGAGTCAGCCTTGCCGGGAACCACCGCGAGCCCCTGGTCCGCACCCACCGCGTCCGGTGCGCTGGACGCGACTGTCCGCGTCCCGGGTTCGAAGTCGATCACGAACCGCGCTTACGTCCTCGCCGCGTTGTCGCGGCAACCGACGCTGGTCCGCAAACCGCTGGACTCACGCGACGCGCGGCTCATGCTGGGCGCGCTGACGGCCCTGGGCGGTTCGGCCGACGCCCGCGATGACGACGTGCTGATCCAGCCGCTTCGCCCCCAGGGAACGGAGCCGGTGCAGGTCGCGCTGGGCAATGCCGGCACGGTCGCCCGATTCACCCCGGCGCTCGCCGGGCTGGGTTCGCGCGCGGTGCTGTTCGACGGTGACGAAGCGATCCGCCGCCGTCCCATCGCGCCGCTGCTGCGAGCGCTGACGGACCTGGGCGTGGAGATCGACGACGAGGGCCGCGGTGCGCCGCCGTTCACCGTGCGGGGACACGGCGGGATCACCGGCGGCAAGGTCGAACTGGATTCCAGCGCGTCGAGCCAGTTTTTGTCCGCGCTGCTGCTCGCCGGGCCGTCGTTCGCCTCGGGCGTCACGGTACGGCTGGTCGGGGACGCGCCGCCGAGCGAACCCCATATCGCGATGACCCTGGATCTGTTGCGCCGGTTCGGTGCCGCGCCGGAGCGTTCCGGACCTGAATTCCATGTCCCCGCAACGAGTTTGAGCCTCGCCGAGTACGCGGTCGAGCCGGATCTGTCCACGGCGGCGCCGTTCGCGGTGGCCGCGGCGGTCGCGGGCGGCACGATCCGGATCGAGGGCTGGCCGGAGCACACAACGCAGCCGGGTGACTGGCTGCGGAGCCTGCTCACCGAACTCGGGCAGCGGGCCGAACTCGACGCCACGGGGCTCACGATCACCGGGACGGGTGAGATTCCCGGTGCCCGGCTGGATCTGCACGAGGTCGGCGAGCTGACCCCGGTCGTCGCCGCGCTGCTGTGTTTCGCGGACGGGCCTTCGGTCATCTCCGGCGTGGCGCACCTGCGCGGGCACGAGACCGACCGGCTGGCCGCACTCGCCACGGAGCTGTCGGCGCTCGGCGCCGGGGTGACCGAGACCGAGGACGGGCTGGCGATCACGCCGGCCCCGATGCACCGCGGGCTGTTCCACACCTACGACGACCACCGGCTGGTGATGGCGGCCGCCGTGCTGGCGCTGCGCATCCCCGGGGTCGAGGTGGAAAACCCCGCGACGGTGGGCAAGACGTTCCCGGGGTTCACCGCGACCTGGCAGTCCATGGTCGGCGAAAACGCTTGATACGAAAGGGAATGGGCATGGCGGATCGCGTCTTCCGGTTCGGTTTGGTCGCGGCTCCTCAGGAAGGGAGGCAAGCCTGGACGGCGCTCGCGCGGCGCGCGGAGGAACTGGGGTTCTCGACGCTCCTCGCTCCGGACGGTCCCGGCCTGGCGCCGTCGTTCGCGGCGCTGGCGGCCGCGGCGGCGGTCACCGAGCGGCTGCGGGTCGGCACCTTCGTCCTCAACACCCCGCTGCGCACGCCGGGAACCATCGCGTGGGAGGCGGCGGGGCTCGACCGGCTGTCCGACGGCAGGCTGGAGCTGGGCCTGGGAGCCGGGCGGGGCGACGCGGGGCCGGGCGCGGAACTGGTCGGCGCACCCTGGGGTTCGGCGGGTGAGCGGGTGCGGCAGGTCGGCGAGGCGATCGACGCGGTCGACCGGTTGTTCGCGGACGGCTCGTTCACGCCGGTCCAGCAGCCACGCCCACCGATCATGGTCGCGGGCGGCGGCGAGAAGCTGCTGACGATCGCGGCCCAGCGGGCGGACATCGTCGCGGTGCACGGTGACGGCAGCGAGAGCGGCCTCAGCGAGAAGGTGCGGCTGGTCCAGGACGTGGCCGGCGCCCGGTTCGACGACCTCGAGCTGAGCGTGAACATCTTCCACATCGGCGACGGCGAGGTCGCGCCATGGGTGCGCATGTTCGGCATCGACCCGGCCCGCACCAGCAAGAACCAGCACATCTCGGTACTGACCGGCGACACGACAACGGTGATCGACACGCTGAAACGCCGCCGGGACGAATTCGGCATCTCGTACATCACGATCAACGCGGTGGCGCTGGAGCAGGCCATCCCGGTCGTGGATGCTCTCGCCGGCACCTGACTTCAGTGTTCGAGGGGCACTACTCGAAATACGAAATGGACCGGCACTCGATGCTGTGCCGGGGCGCGGTCGCTTGAGCCGTGTTGTCGCGGAAAGCGGTGTGCGGCACCCGCCAGGCAACCGATTGGTCACTGTCGTTCAATTTGAAGAAAAGAATCTCGTCGCGGGTCATGTCCGGGAAATACCACCACTGATGCCCCGGGTTGTGGTGGAATTCGAAACCATTGGCTCCCGGCGTCGTCTCGGGCATTTCCGCGTACAGGTCATCGGGCATTTCACCGATGCAGTACAGCCGGTTGTCCAGCCCTTCTTCGGACTTCACGCTGGTGTAGTCACACAACGCCAGCGGCCAGTCCTGCGGAGGCGGGCTGAACACGCGCCACACGCTGGTGATGATCGCCCGCCGGTAACCTGGTCCGTCGGGAAAGCGGGCCTGGTACATGCTCTCGGCCGCCCGGCGCCCACCGATCACCGAGTAGTCGTCGTGGACCAATGCCCCGACCGGTTGCGAGGAATTCTCGGCCGGATCCACGGACCGCCGCAGCATCCAGCTCATGGTGACTACGCGGTCCGCTCCGAGGGAGGACTTGAGAAACTCGTCGACCTCCGCGACGTAAACGCGGTCGACTTCCTCCCGGTCGGTGAAGTCAGCCACCGCAGAACGATGCTGGGCGAGCACAAAACCGTTGCGGTCGAGGGAAAACGGAGTCTCGGCCAGGCGGGCGTTGCGGATGGGCATCACGTGCTTGTCGTAAGTGCCGGTATTGACGCTGTGGCCCGGCACGGTGAAACGACGCAGTACCGTGGATTCGGGCGCCAGGTAACTCAATTCACTTTCAACGGCCGGCGAAGTCAAGGTGCACCTCCACGCAGGGATCGTCGTGAACGCTGCTCGACAGGTTGCCGGCGGGCAAGTCTTCGCCGGCAGAAACGGCACGTCAGTCAGGGCAAATTGCCCGTTCGCCACGAGATGGCCCTGGTTGCTTTACATCGCCCACCCAGGGAGCGAACACTGGCCGGTTCGACAATCAGAGCAACCGCAACTGCGTCTCCCGGGGCCGGCCGCGTGGGACGGCGTCACCGATTCGTTCGACATCCGCGGAAATGTCCGTCAGGAACCGCGAACGAGCGACCGCGCGGCCCCAGCGCTCGGCCGCGTGGCTGAGGTACAGGTGCCGCTGCGCGCGGGTGATCCCGACGAACAACAACCGCCGTTCTTCGGCCAGTTCCTCCTCGGCCGGCTCGGCGCCGGGCCAGCGCAACGGCAGCAACCCGTCCTCGCAGCCGACGACGAACACGACCGGGAACTCCAGCCCCTTCGCCGCGTGCAGCGTCAGCAGCGAAATCCGGTCGGCCCGCGGGTCCCACGTGTCCACCTCGACGCCCAGGGACAGCTCGGTCCGGAACTGCGCCAGATCAGCACAGCGCAGCGCCAGCGGCTTCAGCAACTCCACAGCCGTGTGCACCAAAGGCTCGTCGACGCCACGGGCGAGCACCGTGTCCGCGGCGTGCCGGACCCGCTCCGCCACCGTCGTGCCCGCGCCGGGATGGGCGAGCTCGGCGACGATCTCCTCGACACCGGAGCGGTCCGAGAGCCGGTCGTGGGAACGCTTCTGCACCGGCAATCCGGCCTGCGCGAACGCGTCGAGCAGCGCCCGTGCCTGCCGGTCCGTCCGGTAGAGCACGGCGAAATCCGAAAAACCCAGCCCCTGCGTGCCATCGGAGTTCACGCGCCCGCTGTCGAGCGAATGGAACGACGAGCCACCCAGCAGCTGGTCGATCGTGCGGGCGACGAACGCCGCCTCCGCCCGCCCGTCCGCCGCCTGGTGCACCCCGACGAGCGCGTCGCCGTGCTCGCCGAGCGGCCGCAGTTCCCGTCCCGGCACGAGCGTCCCTGGCGCGATGGCCTGCAGCGCCGCGCCGAGGATATGCGGGTTGGACCGGTAGTTACGGGTCAGCTGCACCGTGCGCGCCGGCGCGAAATCCTCTTGGAACCGCAGGAAAAACCCGACGTCCGCACCGCGGAACCGGTAGATGGCCTGGTCCGGGTCGCCGATCGCGGTGAGGTTCCCTTCGCGCGGCGCGAGCAGGCGCAGCAGCCGGTACTGCTGCTCGTCGACGTCCTGGTACTCGTCGACGCTGATCCACCGGTACCGCTCGCGATACGCGGCGGCCAGCTCGGGCTCGGCGTCCAGTAACGCGACCGGCATCTCGACCAGATCATCGAAATCGACAAGATCGTGCTGCCGCAAGGCTTTCGTGTACCGCTCGGCCAGCTCGTCGACGTTACCGGTGCGGCGGTTGCGGGAGAGCTCGGCAAGCGCGCGCCGGTCGGCTTCCCCGGTGACCTCCGCGAGGATCTCGAGCTGCCGGGTCTGATCGGCGATACCGAAATCCGCGCTCAGCCCCGCGCGCTCGTGTTGTTCGCGCAGGATCCGCACGCCGAGCGAGTGGAACGTCGCGATCGTCAGCTTCGCCGCGTGTCCGGGCACGAGCGCCGCCAGCCGTTCCACCATTTCCTCGGCCGCGCGGCGGGTGAACGTGATCGCCAAGCACTGCTCCGGCGGAATGTCGCGTTCGGACACCAGATGCGCGATGCGGTGGGTCAGCGTCCGGGTTTTGCCGGTGCCAGGGCCGGCGATGATCAGCAGTGGACCACCGCCGCTTCCCGCGGCCTCCCGCTGGTCGGGGTCGAGCCCATCCAGCAGTGAGCCGGTTACTGGTTTCGGTTGCGGGGCAACGGTTTCCACCACCGGGGCGGGTACGGCAACGGCTTTCCGCACCGGTTTCCCGGGTTCCGTGGCGCCGGCGAACAGGCCGTCGTCGAAGAGCCCGATTGTCGTGGACCGCTTGAGTTCCGCGGGGTCGAACAACCGGATCACGCCGTACTCGCCGTCGTATCCGGCTTCGCGGATCACATCGCCGCGTCGCAGCCGGCGGACGGCCTCGCCCAGCAACGGCGAACGCGTTTCGAGGTCCTCGGCTGGTACGTCGCGCAGGATCGACAGCTCGGGCCCGAAGGCCGCGGTGAGTTTGTCGATCTCGCCGAGCACCTTCTTGCTTTTCGGCCCCACACCGAGGATTTCGCTCATGATCTCCGGTAGCGGCACCAGGCTGGTGAACTCGGCGGCCCCCGCGGGACGCACCGCTTCGGCGCGGTCGGCGAGGTCCTCGACCCGGCTGAGCACGCCCACGGTCAACGGTTTTCCGCATTCGGGGCACCGTCCGCCGTGCGCGCGGGTCTCCTCCGGTTCGAGCCGGACACCGCATTTGCGGTGCCCGTCCACGTGATACTTGCCCTCCTCGGGGAAGAACTCGAGAGACCCGGCGTGCCCCCGCCCGGTTTCCAGCGCCCGCTTGATCGCGAAATAGTCCAGACCGGTGTCGAACAACGTCGCTTCGCGCCCCAGCATCGGCGGCGAATGCGCGTCGGAATTGCTGACGAGGCGATACTTGTCGAGGGCGCTGATCTTCCAGTTCATCTCGGGATCGCTCGACAGGCCGGTTTCCAGCGCGAAGACGTGCTCGGCCAGATCGGCGTAGCAGTCGTCGATCGCGTCGAACCCCGATTTCGAGCCGAGCACGGCGAACCACGGCGTCCACACATGCGCCGGCACCAGATACGACCCTGGCCCGCTTTCCAGCGTGATCTCCAGCAGGTCCCGCGAATCCAGGCCGAGAATCGGCCGCCCGTCGGACCCGAGATTGCCGATCCGGCCGAGCCGCTGGTTGACCTTCTCGGCCGCCTCGAAGTCCGGCACGTAAAGCAGGTGGTGCACCTTCCGGGTGCGCTCGGCTCGCTTGTAGATCGTGGAGATCTCGACCGAGAGCATGAACCGCACCTCGGGCCCGGCGCAGGCAGGCGGCAGCCGGCGCCGGATGTCGGCGTCGAGGTCCTCACGCAGGCGGTACAGACCGGGCTCGGCCGGCACCAGGTTCTCCCGCAGGTGCTCGAACCAGGCCGGATGGGTGAAATCCCCGGTGCCGACGACGGTGATGCCCTTGCGGCGCGCCCACCAGGTCAGATGTTCGAGATCGCAATCCTTGCTGCACGCGCGGGAGTACTTGGAGTGGATGTGCAGGTCGGCAACAAAACGCACCCGCGGCATCTTGCCAGAAAGCGCTTTCCCGCAGCGCGGCGGTCCGCGATTCGTGGCCCCCGGCGGGCCACCGCACTCAGCTGCCGGTCGCCGCGACCCCCGGCGCGGGTGCCTGCGCGTTCCCCGCGATGCCATACCTGCCGACGCCGCCGTCGAGTTGCTCGCGCAGGGCCAGCACGGTCGCGATCCGGCCCGCGGCCGAGTTCACGTCGTCCACAGTGGAAAGAATCGAGGTCGAGGACGTGTCGGCGCGGACGACGCCGATCGCACCCGTGCCTTCGGCCGACGACGGGTCACCGGCGAGCACGGCACCGGCGCCCGACCGGTCGAGCTGTGCGGCGAACCGCGCCAGCGTCGCGGCCTTGTCCCCCGCCCCGTCACCGGTCGCCTGTCCGCTGGTGAGCACGACCGCGAGCTGCCCGGGGCCGATACTGGGGCTCGGCTTGACGAAACCCCCGTCGGAAAGGCCACCGATCGCCGCGGCCAGCTCGTCCGTTGTGGACTGTGGTTTCGCGGTGTCCTTGTTGAGCATCAACACCGAACCGACGAGCGCACCGGCGAGGGTGCCCGGGTCACCGGCGGTCGGGAAGGTGGACCCGGCCGGTTGCAGGCGCGTCACCAGTTGGCGCAGCTGGTCGGCTTTCGCCGGGTCCACAAAGGACGAAGTCAGCTGCAGCTCGCCGGTCACGGTCGCCCCGGCCTGCCCGATCAGCTGCTTGAGCGCGTCCCGGTCGGCCGGTTTCGCGTCCTCGGTGGTGATCACGATGACCGAACGCTGCGCGAGCGCCCCGGCCACGACCTTGGGGCCCGTCCCGCCCGCGAACGCGTCGGCGTCGGCGAGCCGCGCGTTGAGCTGGTTGCGCTGGGCCTGCAGATCGGAGACCTGGCTGGCCAGCTCGCCCTTCTCATTCGACAGCCCGGACAGCAGCGAACCGGACAGCGCCGTCGAGCCGAGCACCACCCCGATCGCCAGCGCGAGGAACACCGACGCGATGGAAACGATGTGGTACCGCAGAGAAATCACGTGAAAAGCCCCTTGACCCAGCCGGTGAACGAATTCCAGGTTGCGCGAATCCAGTCGAGATACACGGTGCCGACGTCCGACATCAGCAACGCGACGGCGACCACCACGAGCGCGGCGAGTACGAGCAGCACCACCGCGCCGAGCGACACGCGGCTGCGGTGCAACGCGGCGACCGCCTTGCCGTCCACCAGTTTCGTACCGAGCTTGAGCCGGGTGAGGAAGGTGGACGGGTTGGAACCGGAGCGGCCGTGGTCGAGGAACTCGGCGAGCGTCGCCTGGAATCCGACGGTCACGACGAGACTCGCCTCGTGCGTGTCGGCGATCAGCAGCGCGAGGTCTTCGGAATTGCCCGACGCCGGGAAGGTGACCGCGCCGATGCCGAGGTCCTGAATCCGCGTGACACCGGGCGCGTGCCCGTCGGGCTGCGCCGGTACGACGACCTCAGCGCCCGATTTCAGCGTCTCGGCGTCGATCCCACTCGGGTCACCGACGATGATGTCCGGGGTGTAGCGCAGCTCGCGCAGCGTGTCCGCACCACCGTCCACACCGACGAGGACGGGCCGGTGCTCGGCGATGTACTTCCGCAGCGCCCGCAGATCGGCCACATGCCCCTTGCCGGGCGCGACGACGAGGACATGCCTGTCCCGCAACGGAACCCGCACGTCGGGCACGCCGACGCCGTCGAGAATCAGCGTGCGCTCACGGCGCAGGAACTCGATCGTGTTGGCGGAGAAGGCTTCCAGCTGGGTCGACATCCCGGCCTTGGCCTCGATCATCTGGTCGGCGATGCTTTCGCGGGTCTGCTCGGTACCTGAGGCGACCTGCCGCTCGCCGACGTAGAGGACACCGTCGTGCAGGCGCACCTTCGTGCCGTCCTTGAGCCGCCGCAGCACTTCCCCGCCGGTGCCGTCGACCAGCGGGATCCCGGCGCCGACGACCACTTCGGGCCCCAGATTGGGAAACCGACCGGAGATCGACGGCGAGGCATTGATCACGGCGGCGACCTCGGCCTCCACCAGCGCATCGGCCGTCGCGCGATCGAGATCGAGCTGGTCGAGAACGACGATGTCACCGGGACTGATCCGGCGCAGCAGCTCCCGGGTACGCCGGTCCACCCGGGCCACGCCGGTGATTCCGGGCAGGTTCTCGGTGTTCCGCGTGAGCAGTCCGGTGAGCTTCATGCCCACGATAGTGACAAAAGGAAACGCGATGACGCGGACAACACGCCGTACCCGGCCGGCCCGTTTCCGCTGGCAGCGGGAAGGCCACAAAGGACGTTACGGTTTTTTCCGCTTCCCGCTCTTCTTCCGGGTGCCGGCGGCCTTGTCCGCCTCCGCGACGGCGAGCAGTTCCTCGGCATGCGCCCGCCCGGTCTCGGTGCCGTCCATACCGGCCAGCATCCGCGCCAGCTCCTGCACCCGCTCGGACTGTTCGAGCGTCTTCACGCCGCTGCGGGTCACGCCCTCCGCGGTGCCCTTGTCCACCACGAGATGCCGGTCGGCGAACGCCGCGACCTGCGGCAGGTGAGTCACCACCAGAACCTGGTGGCTGCGGGCGAGGCGCGCGAGCCTGCGGCCGATCTCGACCGCCGCGCGGCCGCCGACCCCGGCGTCCACCTCGTCGAACACGAGCGTCTGCACGGTGTCCGCACCCGCGAGCACGACCTCGATCGCGAGCATCACGCGGGAGAGCTCGCCGCCGGACGCGGCCTTGTGCACGGGCAGCGGCGGCGCGGCCGAATGCGCTTTCAGCAGCAGTTCCACTTCGTCGATCCCGCTGCCGCCGGCGTGCACCAGCTCGTCACCGACACGCAGCGCCTGCTGGTCTCCGGGCTCGGCGACGCGGCGCCGGACCGTCACGTCGATCTGCGCCTGGCCCATCGCGAGCCCGGCCAGCTCCTGGGTGACCGCCGACGCCAGCTCCGCCGCGGCCGCTCCGCGCGCCTTCGACAACTCCTGCGCGTGCTCGGCGAGCTGCGCCGCGAGCTCGTCCCGGCGTGCGGCCAGCGCGGCCAGCGCCTCTTCGGAAGTATCCATTGTGGACAGACGAGCGCGAGCGTCCTCGGCCCAGGCAAGCACTCCGTCGATATCGGCCGCGTACTTGCGGGTCAGCTTCTTGAGCTCCGCCTGGCGGGCCAGCGCCTGCTCCAGCCGTTGCGGGTCGGCCTCCAGCCCGTCGAGATACCCGCCGAGCTCCGCGCCCACATCGGCGAGCAACACGGCGGCCTCGGCCAGCCGCGGCTCCAGGTCCCGCAACGCGGAATCCTCCGCGCCGGCCAGCCGCCGGCGCGCCTCCCCCACCAGGCCCAGCGCGCCCGGCGAGTCGGGATCCCCGTCCGCGGCACCGGAAACCACCTCGTGCGCGGCCGTCGCGGCGGCGCGCAGCTCGTCAGCCGCCGCCAGTCGTTTGATCTGCTCGGCGAGCTCGGTGTCCTCACCCGCCTGCGGGCCGACCGTCTCGATCTCGCCGAGGCCATGGCGCAGCAGATCCGCCTGCTGCGCGAGCTCGCGTGACCTGGTCTGCCGCTCCGTCAGCTCCGTGACCACCGACTGCCACTGCTCGCGGACCTCGCGGTAGCGCGCGAGCGGCGCGGCTACGGCGTCCCCGGCGGACCGGTCCAGCACATCCCGCTGCTCGGCGGGCCGCAGCAGGCGCAGCTGATCGTTCTGGCCGTGCACCGCCAGCAGCCGGTCCGCCAGATCCGACAGCACGCTGACCGGTACCGACCGCCCGCCGAGGTGCGCGCGGGAGCGGCCGTCCGAGTTGACCGACCGCATGGTGATCAGGCTGCCGTCCTCATCGGGCTCGCCGCCCGCGTCGGAGACGATCCGGGCCACGTGCTCGGCCAGCACCCCGTCGAACCGGCCTTCCACCACGGCCCGGCCGGACCCGTTGCGGACCTTCGACGCCTCGGCTCGCCCCCCGGACAGCAGGTGCAGCCCGGTGACGACCATGGTCTTGCCGGCACCCGTCTCGCCGGTGACCACCGTGAACCCCGGGTGCAGTTCGAGTACGGCGTCCTCGATCACTCCGAGGCCCTGGATATGCATCTCGGCCAGCACGGGCCCCACCGTAGCGGTAGGCACCGACATTATGCGACTGTGCCGAACCGACCGAAGGAGGCACAGTTCGATCAGGGGGCGTGTCGTTCTCGCCAACTCTTCACCGGCAACGAGAACTTGTGCACCAGCCGGTCGGTGAACGGACCAGGCCACAGGCGGGCGAGCCGCACCGGGACACGGCCGGCCACCACCTGCACCCGCGCGCCGTTGGGCAAGGCGACATGCCGCAACCCGTCGCAGGTGAGCACGGCGGGCGAGCCGTCCGGATCGACCCCGACATCGATCACCGAATGGCGTGAGACGACGAGCGGCCGGGCGAACATCGCGTGCGCGTTGCTCGGCACGACCAGCAACGCTTCGACGTCCGGCCAGATGATCGGACCGCCCGCGGAGAAGGCGTACGCGGTCGAACCGGTCGGCGTCGCACACAGCACACCGTCGCAGCCGAACGCCGACACCGGCCGTCCGTCCACCTCGATCAGCGCGTCGAGCACCCGTTCCCGGGAACTGCGCTCCACGCTGGCCTCGTTCAGTGCCCAGGTTTCGGCCATCACCTCGCCGGCCATGGTCACCGTGACGTCGAGGGTCATCCGTTCCTCGACGGTGTAGGCACACTCGACGATCCGGTGCACGGTTTCCTCGAGCGCGTCCGAATCGGCTTCGGTGAGGAACCCGACCCGGCCATGGTTGACCCCCAGCACCGGAACCCCGGCGGGACGGGCGATCTCGGCGGCACGCAGCAACGTCCCGTCACCGCCCAGCACAAGGACGAGCTCGGCGCCCTTGGCCGGGTTGTCCTGCGGCGCGACCATCGTGCACGGCGAGTCACCGATGAGCTCACGGACCTCTTCTTCGGTCACCCGCAGCCCGATGCCCGCGGCCGCGAACTTCTCGGCGACCGTGCGTGCCGCATCCCGGGTGGCGTTGCGGTCGGGGTGCACGACGAGCAGCACCTCGCGCTTTTCGTTCACTGTGGACCCTCTCCGACCGCCTTGCGTACCAACTGTTCCACATCGTCCACAGTGGACTCGTCACGGCGGAGCCAGGCGAAGTACTCGACGTTGCCGGACGGTCCCGGCAGTGGGCTCGCCACCACGCCGTGCAGGTGCAGGCCGAGTTCCCTTGCCCCGTCGAGGACTTCGAGCACGGCCTGGACACGCAACTCGGGGTCACGCACCACGCCCCCACTGCCGAGACGTTCCTTGCCGACCTCGAACTGCGGTTTGACCATCGGCACGAAATCGGCGTCCGGCAGCGCGCAGGCGATCAGCGCGGGCAACACAAGCCGCAGCGAGATGAAGGACAGATCGCCGACGACGAAGTCCACCGGACCGCCGAGCTGCTCGGGGGTGAGGGTGCGGACGTTCGTCTTGTCCAGCACCAGGACCCGGTCGTCGGTCTGCAGGCGCCAGTCGAGCAGCCCACGCCCGACGTCGGCGGCGACGATCTGCGCGGCCCCACGGCGGAGCAGGACATCGGTGAAGCCACCGGTGGAGGCACCGGCGTCGAGGCAGCGTTTTCCTTCGACGGTTACGGGAAGCGCGTCGAGCGCGCCGAGAAGCTTGTACGCGCCGCGGGAGGCCCAGCCGGGGTCATCGCCGGCGTGCACGACGATGGCGGCGTCGGCGTCCACCCCGGTGGCGGGTTTGCTGGCCACCATGCCGCGCACGGTCACCTTGCCGCCGGTGATGAGCGCGCTCGCCTGCTCGCGGGACCGGGCGAGGCCCCGGCGGACGAGTTCCGCGTCGAGGCGGGCCCTACGGGGCATCGGTCAAACCTTGTCGATGCTGGACAGGGCTGTGGTGAGCTGGGTGTGCACTGCGTCGAAACGCTCGACATGCTCCGCGAGGGGAAGCCGGCCGAGGTCGTCGAGACCGGCCACCGCCTCTTCGATCCCGGCTCGGGGGTCCGGCGGCGGGCCGGGCACAGGGTTTGGTTGGTGTTGCACGGTTCTCACCGTAATAGATAAGTCATGCAGAGGGTGTGAGCCCCAGCTTCCCGAGTGCCGTGGCTGTCCGATCGTCCTGCGGTGTCACGGCGGTGATACCGGACTGCCAGGCTTCGTGACAGAGCGCGCGGAGCAGGTCGTACGGATCCGAAGATCCCTTGCCGGTGGCAAGGAGCGTGTGGTCGCCGACGTCGATCTGCCAGCCCTTTTGGGGGCCGGGGGCGAGCTCCGAGGCCGGTTCGTTGAGCGCTTCGAGGGCGGCGGCGAGGTAGGTCGGCCGCTCGCTGGGTTTCGCGGCGAGCAGGTCGGCGGGGGTGGAAACGCCGGTGAGTACCAGCAGCGAATCGACGCCCGCGGTCACGGCCCCGGCGATGTCGGTGTCGAGGCGGTCGCCGATCGCGAGGGGTTTCGCCGCGCCGGCCGACTGGGTGGCGGTGTGGAACAGCGGCGCCTCGGGTTTCCCGGCGACGACCGGTTCGGCCCCGGTGGCGGTTTTGAGGACGGCGACCATCGAACCGTTGCCCGGCAGCAGGCCGCGCTCGGTGGGCAGGGTTGCGTCGACATTGCAGGCCACCCACAGGGCTCCGGCGCGGATGGCGAGGCACCCTTCGGCGAGGTGCTTCCAGCCGGTCTCGGTCCAGTGCCCCTGGACGACCGCGACCGCGCCGCCGGCCGCCCGTACTGGCTGCAGGCCGACAGCCGCGACCTCGTCCTCGAGGGACGGTGCACCGATGACGACGACCTTGGCCCCGCGCGGGACGCGGTCGGCGAGGACCTTGGCGGCGGCCTGGGCGCTGGTACTGACCTCGGCGGCGGTGGTGTCGATGTCCATCCCGCGCAAGGTATCCGCGACATCGCCCGGCGCGCGGGAGGCGTTGTTGGTGACGAAGCGGACGGCCGTCCCCGCCGCCCGCAGCCCCCGGATCACCTCGGCGACCCCGGGGATCGGCTCGGTGCCGTGGTAAACGGTGCCGTCGAGGTCGAACAGCATCACGTCATAGGCGGACGCGAGCACGTCCCGGTCAGTCGTCATCGGGCCGTCGGGTAGTGGTCGCGTCGCCTGCGTCGCGGGGATCGTGGGCAGAGGCTTTCTCGTCGGGATCGTCGGGGTTATCGGCCTGCGCCTCGCTGACTGGCTCCCGCTCGCCGGCCCCCGTCAGGCCAACCGCATCCTCCTCTTCGCGGAGGTCGGCGGTCCGCCCCTCGCTGAGCGGCTCTGCCTCGACGACCTGCTCGGACTTCTCGCCGACATCGGCGGCCTGCGTCCCGTCGAGGAGCTCCTGTTCGTCGAGGTCGTCCTCGAAGGTGCCGGGCGGGAGGTCGTCGTTCGAGAGGGCGGCCGCGCGGTCGGCGGCGTCGGTTTCCTCTTCGTTGTCGGCCTGGGCGGCGTTGAGGAACCATTCGATGGCCTCGTCACGGCGCCCCGCGGCGGCCAGGTTGTCCGCGTAGGCGTAGAAGAGCCGGGCGCTCCACGGGTCGCGCTTCGCCGCGTCGAGGTCCGGGCCTTGCAACGAAACGACAGCCGCGTCGAGTTGGCCCATGTCCCGCCGCGCGCCGGCGGCGACGATGCGCAGCTCGACCTCCACATCCCGGGGGAGCCGGCTGCCCGCGACCTCCTTGGCGAGGTCGAGCGCCCGCTCGGGACGCCCCATGGCCCGTTCGGCGTCCGCGATGACGGCGATGTGGGTGTCCGTCCTGGTCATCCGGCGGACGGCCCGCAGCTCGGACAGTGCCTCGGACCAGTGACCGGCGTGGTAGGACACCAGGCCTAGCGCCTCACGGACGATCGCGACCCGGGAGGCCTTCGTCTTCGCGTAGCGCGCGTGCTCGAGTGCGGCCTCGGGATCGGTGTCGATCAGGCCACCGGCCGCGACGAGGTGCTTGCCGACGGTTTCGGCCAGCCCCCTCGGCAACGTGCGCAGCTCGCGGCGGGCTTCCTCGTCGAGGTCCTCGAAGTTGATGTCCTCGGGCAGCTCAGGAGCCTCGAGAAGTTCCTTCGCCAGCGTGGCGTCATCGAGCGGCACCGCCGGCCTGGAACGCCGGGGCCCACTCGACCGGTCGAGCCGGTTCGCCTTGCCCTGTGGGCGGTTCCCCCGGCGGTCGCCCCCTGGGCGGTCGACGTTGTCGAAACGCCGTTCGCCATCACGGGGCCCGCGCTCGTCTTCACGATCGAACCGGCGGTCGTTCTGCGGCCGGTCGTGGCCGCGCTCCTCATCACGAGGCCCACCGAAACGGCGGTTGTCGTCGCGCGCCTCACCGAACTTACGGCCGTTGTCACGCGGCCCACCCGCGCGGCGGTCGTCGTCCCGCGATCCCCGGAATTCGCGGTCCTGGCGCGACCCGCCGAAGCGACGATCGTCGTCCCCGGGCCGGCCGAAGCCGCGGCTCTTGTCCCGCGATCCCCCAAACTGGCGGTCGCCATGCCCCCCACTGGAGCGGTGGTCGTCCTCGCGCGGCCCATCGAACCGGCGGTTGTCGTCACGGCGCCCGCCGGAACGGCGGTCGTCCTCGCGCGACCCACCAAACGCGCGGCCCTTGTCGCGTGGCCCGCCAAAGCTGCGGTCACCACCATGCGACCCACCGAAGTCACGGCCCTTGTCGCGCGACCCACCGAAGTTGCGGTCACCACCATGCGACCCGGCGGCGCTGCGGTTCCGGTCGTGCCCGCCGCCGAAGCGGCGGTCACCGTCGCGTGGGCCGCCAAAGGTGCGTGCCTTGTCCCGCGACCCGCCACGATCCTCGCCGCGCGGTCCACCAAAACGGCGATCCTCATCGCGTGGCCCGCGGAAGTTGCGGTCCCTGTCGCGCGCCCCGCCGGAGCGGCGGTCATCGTCGCGGGCCCTACCGAACTGGCGGTTGTCGTCGCGGCCTCCACCGAATCGGCGGTCGCCGTCACGCTGTCCCTTGAACGGGCGGTCGTGGTCACGCGGACTGTTGAAACGGCGGTCCCCGTCACGGGGGCCGTTGAAGCGACGGTTCTCGCCACGGTCATTGAACCGGCGGTCGCCGCCCCGGTTGTCGGCGCGGAAACCACCGCGATCGTCACGCCGGTCCTTGTGCCATGACGGGCGGTCATCACGCTTCGAGGACGGGTCCCGGCGGTCGTTCTTCCCCACCGGCCGTCCGCTTGAGCGGTCATCCCGGTTCTTCCAGCCAGGCCGATCGCCCCGCCGGTCGTCGAACTTTCCGCCACCTGCCTGGCTGTTCCCCCGTGAACCCGAGCGCCGGCCGTCGTCGTCACGCCAGCGCCCTTTCCCGCCGGATCGGTTGTCACGCGAGCCACCGGTGCTTCTACGGTCGTACTGTCCCGAACCACCGTTGCCGGACCCGCGCTTGTCACCACGCGGCGCGCCGGCCCGGCGCTTGTCGGGACCCGAGTCACGGCGTCGCGGGCGATCGGACGCGGCGTCGTCCTCTGAGTCGCGCCGTCCGAACTCCGCCACCTGTTCCTCCTTGGTCATGAAAAAAGTCTGAGTCGAACACACACAAAGGGCCCGCTAGGAGCAGCCAACTGGCTATCCTAGCGGGCCCTTCGGAAAAGAAGTTCGGCGGTGTCCTACTCTCCCACACCCTGGCGGGTGCAGTACCATCGGCGCTGGTGGGCTTAGCTTCCGGGTTCGGAAAGGGACCGGGCGTTTCCCCACCGCCAAAACCACCGAAAC
>NZ_WMBA01000097.1 GCF_009707865.1 Amycolatopsis pithecellobii | reverse complement strand
CTGTCCGCCGCGCCACCGCGAACCGTGGTGCCCGACTCACCGCGATGAGCTGCCACTCCGCCAGCAGCCGCAGCGCCAGTCACGCCGCCATGCGCCGCCCGACTCTCGTGGGCCGCTAGCCCATTTCCGGCTGTGGGGCCCGAACGGGCGTGATGTGCCGCCGCACCGTCAGCCCCCGCGACAGCACTAGCCTCGCCTCCGTGCGCCGCCCCGTCCCCGCGAGCCGCCACGCCATTTACAGCCCTGGTACCCGCCCTGCCGTCACGAGCCGCCACTACGTCCTCAGCCGCAGCGCCCGACGGCATTGCGTTGTAACCAACCGCCGCCCCCGTCCCACCTCTGTGAGTCGCCGCATTGTTGGGAGCCGTGCCGTTCGCCACCCGGCTGTGCGCCGCGGCAGCGCCCGCATCTCCGGCGTGAGCAGGAGCAGTGCGTTTTCTGCCGCTGTAAGTCGGCGCGTCGTCGGTCTGGCCTGCCTCCGCCAGATCGGCGCGCCCAGAAACACCACTGGCCGAGCGCTCAGCCGCCACGTCCCGGGCATGCTCGGCCGCCGCATGGCCCGGCTGAGATTCAGCGGGACGACCATCCGCCTCGTCCCGCTGGCCCCTACCGCGCTTCGCGGCCCAGGTGGACTCGGCCATGTCGGAGTTCAGCAATGCCTCCATAAGCTCGCGGCTCCAGGAGGCCTCGATGCTTTGCCCGGATTCGGTGCCCTGCAACACCTTCGCTGTGTCCCGGGTACCTTCCGACCTCATCGGTTCCCTGTCAGACGCGGCGGACTTGTTGCTCCGCGCCGACTCCGCCGACTCAGCGGCGCACGCAGCTGCCGCCGGCTCTGAGGTCGACGACTCGTCCTGGAACGTTTTCTCATGCCCAGCGGCTCCCGCATGGGCCGCCGCCTGCGGGGATTCCGCATGTGGCACGGCGTGCGCAGCTTCCGTATGTCCCCCCACGCGCGCGGAACCCGCTGGCGCCGCGTGCCGCGCAGTGTCTGCTTGCTTCGCGCTCCCTGCGACGCCGGGCGATTGAGCATTCGCCACCGCTTCGGCCTGCGACGCGTCGCCCAAGCCCTGACTCCACGCGAAGTCCGCCCGCGCCGCAGTAGCCGGCTCAGCACCGGCGGCCACCCGGTGTGCGCCCGCTGCGGAGTCCGCGCCCCGCCTGACTTGTTCTGTGGCGCGCGCAGCTTTGACTGGATCGTCAACCCACGGTTTTCCCGGCTGATGGGCACGCGCGACTTCGCTCTGTTCCGCAGTACGTACGGCGTCCACCTGCGGAGGTTCCCCATGCGTGACGGGCCGCGGAGTTTCCCCGTGTGCGGCAGGGCGTGCAACGTCCATCGGCATCGCAGCCTGCGCGGATTCACCGCGTGTACCGGACGGGGCGGCATTCGCGCGCGCCACGGCTCGCGCGGAATCACTGGAATCCCGGGGTTCCGCGGCCGTCGCTGAGTCTGCGTTCTGACGCGACTGATCATGATCGTCCGTGGCGCGACGGCGGCCACCGCCCGAACCGGCGGAGATACCGAGCCGGTCCAGCACCGACCGCGCGGCGACCGAGCCGTGCTCGGCGGTATGGCGGGTCTTCGGACGGATCTGGTCGTCTTCGGGGTTTCCGGCCGACACAACGAGTTCCGGCTTGCGCTCAGCAGCCTGCGCGACCCGCGGCGCCGGCTCATCGGCCGGCGGTGGGGCGAGCGGTAGGTCCGGCACAACGGGAGGCTCGAGGCGCACCGGCGCGAGCTTCACCCGCGGCTTGGCTGTTTCGGTGCGCTTCCCCGCAACCGGGAGTACCACCGTCTCCTCAGCACGCCGAGTTCCGTTCGCCGACACCTCACGCCGGGACGTGGTCACCGACCGTCGGTCGCCCCCCGGATCGACAATGCGCGGGATAATCACGGTGCGCTCGGCCACCTCGGGCTCAGGCGTGCCACGCCCGCTCTGGTCAGCTCCAAGCGCGTCCGGCGAGACAGTCCCGCCGTTACGCCCAGCAGAGACCCCAGCCGGATTGACCACCCGGACGGGCGCCGCCTGGGGCACCTCGGCGGACGACTCCGCGACGGCCCCGAGCAACTCGTCCAAGTCCAGCGTGGCCTGACCGCCATTGCCGAACGCGCCCGCCAACAATCCCATCGCTTGCCGCCGGGAACGCGCGTACACGTGATCCGCGGCGCGGCTCTGACGCAAACATTCGATGGCGTCCCGCGAGCGGCCCAGCCGCTCCTCGACATGTGCGAGCTCGGCCCACAACCGTGACGTCAACGCGTACAGGCCATGGCGTTCGGTGCTGTACACCGCATCCCGCAGCACCACCGACGCGGCTTCGACCGACCCGGCGGGCAGCAGAATCCGCGTCGCCACCGCCATCCGGAGCCAGCCGAACGGCGCGACTGCAGCCGCCCGCGTGGACTCGGCCAGCTCCGACTCCGCGATCTCCGCAGCGTTTTCGGTGTCACCACGGTCAAGTAGGGAGCACACCAAGTGCAGGATCAAGCGCGACCGAACCACGCCGCCGTCACAGCTCGGATCGTCAAGCTGATCCAGCAGGCCCAGTCCGGTACGCGCGGCATCGGCCGCACCCACCACATCGGCATGCCGCCGACGGTGGGCCGACATCGCGACCCTGACCAACGCCCGGCCCAGCAGCCGTTCATCCCCGTCGAGGTTGTCGTCCGTGCCACACAACCGGTCCGCTTCGACCAGCGCCCGATCCAGCTCGGGTTTGCGCCCGAACTGCGAGAGGCTCCCCACCAGCTGACACAACGCAGAGGCCTTGCCCGCACCGGAGAATTCCGACGCGCCCAGCACGGGCCGCAACGCGGCCAGCCCGATCAACGGCACCCCGGCACTGCGAGCACACAGTGCGAGGTCCGTGCGCAATCCCGCGGCCAGCACGGTGTCACCGAGATCCTCCGCCGCACGCAACGCGGCAACGCCACGCCCAACGCTGTCCGCACGCAACCCGAGCCGGACCCGGCCCGAAACGACCAGGCTCTCGGCACGCGCCCACAGCATGTCCGACGCGGCGGTCTCAGCAAGCGACGCAGCTCGCTCACCCAGGACCACGGTCAATTCCGGTGCACGCAAACCGAGCGCGGCCGCATGCTGCAGCAGACTCTCGATCGCATGGTTCTCACCGTTACCGGCCGAGTTCCAGTCGCCGACGCGTAACGCGGGCGGGCTGGATCGGGTGTGCCTGGTGGCTACCAATGGGGACTCCGCTTCAGTGTCGGCTCAAGCGTGCTCGTGAACGCGCTCAGTCGCGCGTCAACTTGCGGTGAGTCACCCGGTGTGGCCGGGCCGCCTCCGCTCCCAGACGGTCGATCTTGTTCTTCTCGTAGCCCTCGAAGTTGCCTTCGAACCAGAACCACTTGGCGGGGTTGGTGTCGTCGCCTTCCCAGGCGAGGATGTGGGTGGCCACCCGGTCCAGGAACCACCGGTCGTGCGAGATGACCACGGCGCAACCGGGGAACTGCTCGAGCGCATTCTCCAGTGAGCCCAGGGTTTCCACGTCCAGGTCGTTTGTCGGCTCGTCCAGCAGGATCAGGTTGCCGCCCAGTTTGAGGGTCAGCGCCAGGTTCAGCCGGTTGCGCTCACCACCGGAAAGCACGCCTGCCGGCTTCTGCTGATCCGGGCCCTTGAACCCGAAAGCGGAAACGTAGGCCCTCGACGGCATCTCGGTCTGCCCAACGTGGATGTAGTCCAGGCCGTCAGAAACGACCTCCCACACCGTCTTCTTGGGATCGATCCCCGCGCGGTTCTGGTCCACATAGGACAGTTTGACCGTCTCGCCTATCTTGACCTCGCCCGAGTCCGGCTCTTCCAGCCCCACGACCGTCTTGAACAGGGTCGTCTTACCGACACCGTTCGGCCCGATCACACCGACAATCCCGTTGCGAGGCAACTTGAACGACAGGTCGTCGATGAGCAGCCGGTCGTCGAATCCCTTGCGCAAGTGCTCAACCTCGACCACCACACTGCCCAGCCGCGGACCGGGCGGAATCTGGATCTCCTCGAAGTCGAGCTTGCGGTTGCGCTCGGCCTCCGCGGCCATCTCCTCATAGCGGTCCAAACGGGCGCGGGACTTGGTTTGGCGCGCTTTGGCGTTGGAGCGAACCCACTCGAGTTCCGTTTTGAGCCGCTTGGCCAGTTTCGCGTCTTTCTTGCCCTGCACCTCCAATCGTTCCCGCTTTTTTTCCAGATAGGTCGAGTAGTTGCCCTCGTAGCCGACGACCCGGCCGCGGTCGAGCTCCATGATCCATTCGGCGACGTTGTCCAGGAAGTACCGGTCGTGGGTGACCGCGAGGACAGCGCCCGGATACGTGGCCAGGAACTGCTCCAGCCACAGCACACTTTCGGCGTCCAGGTGGTTGGTGGGCTCGTCGAGCAGCAGCAGATCCGGCTTGGACAGCAAGAGCTTGCACAGCGCGACCCGGCGACGCTCACCACCGGAAAGGTGGGTCACCGGCTCGTCCGGCGGCGGGCAGCGCAACGCGTCCATTGCCTGCTCAAGTTGCGAGTCCAGCTCCCAGGCGTCGGCGTGGTCGAGTTCCTCCTGGAGGCGGCCCATCTCCTCCATCAGCTCGTCGCTGTAGTCGGTGGCCATCTGCTCGGCGATCTCGTTGAAGCGGTCGAGCTTCACCTTGACCTCGCCGAGCCCCTCCTCGACATTGCCGCGCACCGTCTTGTCCTCGTTGAGCGGCGGCTCCTGGAGGAGGATGCCGACGGACGCACCCGGCTGGATAAAGGCTTCCCCATTGCTCGGCTGATCGAGCCCGGCCATGATCTTCAGCACGGTGGACTTGCCCGCACCGTTCGGCCCCACGACACCGATCTTGGCACCGGGGTAGAACGCGGTGCTGACATCATCGAGGATGACCTTGTCCCCGACGGTCTTGCGCACCTTTTTCATGGTGTAGATGAACTCGGCCATAGGGTTGATCGTAGAGCCGTGTGTCGTCCGGCTGTACGGCGGTCACCGTCGAACGACCCAGCGTCACTCCGCGCTCACCGCTCGAACATCAAGGCGACACCTCAACCTCAGGTGAAGACCGAGACTCCATATACCCTCACATCCCTTCTCTGTCCGGAACTCCCTGCCGTGACACAACCTTGGCAGGGCCGGAGCCTGTGGGGAAAGAGGAAATTGCCGTACCTGTGGATAACTGGGGTCCTGTGGACAACCAGCTACGACTGGGGCTCGCGATGCTCGGCCATCTGCTTGAGCATCGCGTTGTAGGCAGCCAGATCCGCATCACCGGTTCGTTCCTCGCGGCGATCCTGCCGTTTCGCCTCGCGATCGTCCGCACGCGCCCACTGCACGAGCAATGCGATCAGCACGAGCAGCACGGGAAGCTCGCCCGAGGCCCAGGCGATCCCGCCGCCAAGTCGTTGATCCGCAAGGAGATCGGTGACCCAGGGCAGGTTGAGGGACCGGTAGAACGACTCCCCGATCACGGTCTGCTTCGACATGAGGATCACGCCGAAGAACGCGTGGAACGGCATCGCGGCGAACATCATGGCCAGCCGCCCCAGGTGCGGAAGGCGTCGTGGCGACGGGTCGATTCCGATCACCGGCCAGTAGAAAACGTAGCCCGACAGCAGGAAATGGGCATTCATCACAAGGTGTGCCCAGTGATAGTTCAGCGCGGCGTCGAACAAGCCGGAGAAATACAGAACGTAGAACGAGCCGACAAACAGCAGCAGCGCGACGACCGGATGGGTGAGAAACTTCGCGAGCGGCGACCGGACGAAGGCGAGCACCCACTCCCGCGGCCCCGGCGGGGAACCCTTGCCTGCCACGGGAAGCGCGCGCAGCGCGAGCGTCACCGGACCACCCAGCACGAACAGCACCGGTGCCACCATCGACAGCAGCATGTGCATGCCCATGTGAGCGCTGAACATCGCCGGCGAATACCGCCCGAGCCCGGTCGACGTCGCGATCAGCAGCACAGCGCAACCAGCCAGCCAGGCGACCGTCCGGCCCACCGGCCACGAGTCCCCACGCCTGCGTAGCCGCCGCACACCTGCGAGGTACACCGCGGCGAACACCAGCGCCGCCGTGCCGTAGACAAGATCGAAGCGCCACGCGAACAGCAATCGGAACACCGTCGGTGCTCCCGGGAGGTTGTAACCGATGAGCAGTTCGGTCGTGGACGGCTGGGTCACCGCATCCGGTGGCGGGGGTGTGCGTGCCAGCGCTGTCGCGATGCCGATCGTCACGAACATGATCAGCAACTCGACCGCGGCCAGTCGCAGCAGCTGGCCCCCGCCACGACCGTCCACCAGGTCACGGACACCGCGCACACGTTGCTGCTGCCCGAAAACACCGAGCACCAGCAACGCAACGATCTTCGCGACCACAAGCAGCCCGTAGTCGGTGGTGAACAGATCGACCAACCTGATCCGCACGAGTGCGTTGATCACACCCGACAGCGCCATCACAATCCAGCAGACGAGCGCCAGCTTCGAAAACCGGGTCGCCGCAAGCGTCAGGTGCTCGCCACGTCGCCACCCATGGGCGAGCAACGCGAACAATCCGCCGACCCACAGCGTCGCGGCGACCAGGTGGTACAGCAGGCTGTTGGTGGCCATGTCGTGCGACCCACCGCTGGAGGAATGGCCCGTTACCGCGACCGGCACCAGGCCGGCGACGGAGATGAAGAACAGCACCGTCGTCCAGCCCCAGGACAACGCGAGCCGGCAGCCTGCCGCGAGCACGAGCGCGATCGCCGCGGTGACCAGCCAGGCCTTGGGCTGCTCGATCGCGTCAATGAGGTTCAGCAGTACCACCGGTGAAAAGACGTCGGTGACCGATTTGCCCGCGCCGTCCGCCGCTGTGAAGAACACTGACGCCATCGCAGCGGCGAACCACACCCAGGCCGCCGTCCCCGCCGTCCGCAAGGCCGCGTACCCGTCCCGCGCGACCGTGCCCGATTCCTGCGGTGGCACCAGGAACGACGCCAACAACAGCGAACCGACGCAGACCACCGAGGCTGCGTCCGCGAGCACACGCACGACCTCGATGCCATAGTGCGTGACGACGCCAGGGTTGGGCAGGCCCGCGATGACGTAGGTGGCTCCGCCGGTCACCGCGAGGACCGCGACCGCGATGACCGCAGCGAGGACCACGCTGATCGCCAGCAGCGGCAGGACCGTGGCCGTACGCCGGGAGGGGACTTCAGACTCCACGGTATGAGGGTAGGCCCGGCTCAGACGCCCGCGACGGCCGCGGTGAGCTCACGGCGGCGGGTGCGACCTGCGGCGACTGCGGCCGGCGCGATGAGAGCGGCGAGAAGGCCGACCACGACGAACGAAACGGACAGCGACGTCAGCTGCGCGATACCGCCGATAAGTGCTGGCCCGGCGAGAAAACCGCTGTACGCGATCGTGGTGACGAACGCGATCTCGCGCTCCCCGCCGCTGTCGTCGTCCCGTTTGCCCGCCGCCCCCGCGAGCCCGAGCGCGATCGGGAACGCGGCGGCGAGCCCCGACCCGGCCAGGCCGAACCCTGCGTACGCGATGCCGGCGATCGGTACGGCCGCGGCGATGATCAAGCCCGATCCGGCAAGCGCCGCGCCGGCGACCAGCATCCGCGTCGCGCCCACCCTGCGCTGCACCCACGCGCCACCCAGCCGGGTGGCTGCCATGGTGAGTGAGAACACCGAGAACGCGAGCGCGGCGGCAGCCTGGTCCACATGCTGCGCGGTGACCACCAGCAATGCTGACCAGTCCGAACTGGCACCCTCAGCCACCGCCGAGCACAACGCGATCGCCGCGAGCAGCCACAGCACAGGCCTGCGGATCGGGGCCACTCGCGCCGTCCTTCGTGTCCGCTCCGCGCGTGGCGTCGACCGCGGGAGCCCATGCAACATGAGCAAAAGAGCGACCAGGAGAACCACGGCGACGAGAACGAACTGCCGCAACGGGGACCAGCCGCCCGCGGCCGCGAGGCCCGCCGCACCGGACGCGACAAGACCGCCGACACTGAACCCTGCGTGAAAGAGGGGCATGATCGCGCGCCCGAGCCGCCGCTCGACAACGACCGCGCCGATGTTCATGGATACATCCATCATCCCGACCGAGGCACCGAGGCCGAACATGACGAAACCGAGCGCGAGCACCGAACCAGCGGCGCCCACGAACGGCAGGATCACACAGGACAGCAATGTCGAGGCGACGATCGCAGCGCGGACCCCGAACCGTTCGACCAGCCGCCCGGACATCGACGCCGCGATCAGCATCCCGATGCTGGCGCCGAGCAACGCAAGGCCCAGCGAACCCGGTGCGGCATGCAGCCTCTCGGCGAGCGCGGGCACGCGGGGAGCCCAAGATCCGTAGACGGCGCCGTTGAGTGCGAACACCACGAATATCCCGAGCCGGTTGCCGACCATGCGCTCACCTCCTTGTCTCACCATGACTGAAGCGCTTTAGAAACGCCAGCCCTTTAGACTTGCGAGATGACAGGTCGGCGACGCCCTACGCTCGACGACGTCGCCTACGCCGTTGGCGTCTCCCGGGCAACCGTGTCCAACGCGTACAACCGTCCAGACCAGCTTTCCGCACGGCTTCGCGAGGAAGTGCTGCGTACGGCGAAGCGCCTCGGTTACACCGGCCCGAACCCGATCGCACGCAGCCTCGCGACGAAACGCACCGGCGCGGTCGCGTTCATGCTCGACACCGGTCTGTCGGCAGCATTCTCCGATCCCGCACTGTCGATCACCCTCGACGCCTTCACCGCCACGGTCGATCCCGACGGGCACGCGCTGCTTCTCCTGCCTGGCGGAGACAATGGGGGCCCGCGCGCGGAACGGGTGCTCGCCGCGCAGGCGGATCTCGCCGTCGCGTACTCGCTTGCCGACGGCGCGCCGGCACTGCGTGCGGTGCGGCAGCGCCGGCTACCGCTGGTCGTCATCGACCAGCCGATCGTGCCCGGCGCCGCGCGCGTGAGCACAAACGACCGGGCGGGCGCGGTCGCGGCCGCCCGGCACCTGATCGAACTGGGGCACCGCAAAGTCGGAATCCTTTCCGCCCAATGCCTTTCCGCGCCGCGAGGGGGCCCGCTATCCGTGGAGGATGCCGGTCGGTCGCTGTTCCGCGTCAATCGTGAACGACTTGGCGGCTACCTCGACACGCTGCGCGCCGCGGGTCTCGCGCCTGACGACGTCTCGATTTGGGAAGTGTCGGCGCTTTCGCGGGAATACGCAACGGCCGGCGCGATCGGGCTACTCGACCGCCCATCGCCACCGACGGCTCTGCTGTGTATGTCGGACGAACTGGCGCTAGCGGCGATCATTGCTGCGAAGAGGCGTGGGCTTTCCGTTCCAGATGATCTGTCGATCGTCGGTTTCGACGATACACCAGTGGCGCAATGGGCGGATCCGCCGCTGACGACTGTCCGTCAGGACTTGGCACGTAAGGGAAAGCTGGCCGGCGAGCTGGCATTGCGATTGCTGGCCGGACATCGGGCACCGCCACCGGCCACTTTGGACGTTGAGCTGATCGTTCGGGGCTCCACGACTTCAGCGCATTAGCAGACAGTTCGCTGCCGCACAACGAGTTCCCTGAAAATTGTGGACAACCATTGCCCGATCGAGGGAAGGGAATCTACTTGTCCACAGAAGTAAAAATCCCTGCTGACATTCTCTTGCCGAACCGGCATTCTTGAGTTCGTCACCGCCCCGGCATTCCGGCGGGGCCACCATTCCCCTGGGGAGAGAAACATGAATCTGCGTGCACACCTGCCGCGAATTTTCGTCATCGCTGTACTCGGCCTGCTCGCCGGATCAGGGGTTGCTCAGGCTGACCCCGGCCGTCCGGAAAACGCTTGCGAGCGTGGCGAGTTCTGCGCGTGGACGGGCGAGTTCTATGGCGATGCGTTACAGCGGGTCGATCTGCGCACAGCCAATCCGGAGGAATGTCTCGTACTGCCAGGTGAAATCGAGGCCAGGTCGTTCGTCAACCAGCTGGACCGGGATGTCACGGTCTACCAGGACGTCGAATGCACGACCGAGGGCGATTTCACGACCTATCCAGGGCACGGCACTTACGTTCCCAGGGCGCCGTTTGTCGTACGAGCGGTGAAGATCTGGGACATGGCTTAGCTTGCGACGTGGCGGCCGGCCACCGCTCCTGGGGACTCACACTCCGGTGGCCGTTGCCGTCCTGAGGCCGTTCCCCCGAGATCGGCCTCGCCCGCGGGTGCACCCGCGCCGCCCCAGTTCCGGTGCACCCGCGGGTTTCCCAGCCGCAGATGCCGGCGTCGCATGCTGGACAACCGATCGGCTCGGCGGCCGGGCTATGACTTGGTCTGGTCGGGACCTGCTTCGCGAAATGCGCGGAGTTCGTCATCGGGCAGTGCCTTCGCCGGTTTGGTCAGGATGGCTCTGATCTCGGTCGAGTCGGCTTTGGGTACTCGATCCTCGGTGAGGAGTCCATTGCGTTCCTGCTCAGTGTCGGTGAGTTGGGTGTAGCAGAACCCAGCCAGGGCAGGCGACTCAAGCACGGCGCTGACCAGGTCGTCTAGCCTATGCACAAGCGCGGTGGCATCGGCGACGGTCGAGTAGCCGAACCATTTCTCGCCTTCCGCAGGAACATAGGTGAGACCACCGAACTCGGTCAGCATCACGGGGCATCCGGGGTCGACTTCACCGAGCACAAGCCGCCGGCCTCCGGGACGGACGGCGGCAAGAGTGTGGCGCGCGACATCGGAACTGCCATAACGAGAACGAAGAGAGGAACCAGTGGGCGCGTAGTCGTGCAGACCATAGATATCCGCTTCCGCAATTTCCCAGCCGTCATTCGCGATCACAGGACGAGAGGGGTCGATGGCTTTGGTGAGGTAATAGAGCGAGCGCGCGAAATCCGCCTGCTCCGGCGATAACGCGAGATCGGGCACACCCCAGCTTTCGTTGAGTGGCACCCACGTGACGATGCATGGATGGCTTCGGTCCCGGCGGAGGACTTCCAGCCATTCGCGAGTAAGTCGTTCAGCGGCAACGGGTCCGAACTCGTAGGCGTTCGCGGTTTCGCCCCAGACAAGCAAGCCGAGTCGGTCGCACCAGTAGAGGAACCGCGGATCCTCCACCTTCTGGTGCACCCGCACACCATTGAAACCGAGCTCCTTCGCGAGTTCGACCTCGCGGCGGAGGGCCTGTACGTCGGGGGCGGCCAGATGCGACTGCGGCCAGTAACCCTGTTCCAGTGCCATGCGAGGGAAATACGGCATGTGGTTGAGCAGGAACCGACCGTCGGCCGTGCCGACATCGCGCAACCCGAGGTAGCTGGAGACCTCATCAACGGGGCCGCGCTCGGGGTGGACCTCGACGGTGGCGTCGACGAGTCGCGGATGCTCGGGCGCCCACAGCAGCCGCATGCGGTCCTGGCCATGACGTAAGGCGGGAACCGCGACGTCGAAGCTGAACCGGCGCCCGTCGATCCGGACGGACTGGTCGGCGAGGACCTCGTCCTCGTGCCGGAGAACGACACGCACGTTGGCAGCTGAACCGGACAGCTCGCCTTCGCACTTGACCGCGGCGCGAACCAGATCAGGTGTCCAGTGCAGCTCGTTCAGGTGCACATACGGTACGACCTCGGCCCACACTGGTTGCCAGATGCCTGTTGTGCGCTGGTACCAGATGTCGTGTGGGTCGGCGCGCCAGTCTTGCTTACCTCGCGGCTGAGTAGCGTCATCCGTCCTGTCCTCGGCACTGACCACAATGGACTGTGCTTCCGCCCGCAGTGTTTCGGTGACGTCAAACGAGAAAGGAGTCTGCCCACCGGTGTGGTCGCCGACGTGAATTCCGTTGACCCACACGGATGCGCGATAGTCCACCGCAGCGAAATGCAGGAACAGCCGGAACCCGGGCGCCAGCGGCGGAGCCTCGAATTCGCGGCGATACCAGACAACGGTATGCGGCCCCGGATCATGCACGCCGGACAGTTCCGACTCTGGCGGGTAAGGCACGGTGATACGCCGATCGAACGCCGCCGGGTCGGCGTGCCATCCGTCGGTACGTCCACGATCGTCGCTGTCGAACGCGAAATCCCACTGCCCGCACAGATCAAACCAACCCTGCCGGACCAGTTGCGGGCGCGGGCAGACCTGCTCGGGTGCGGCATCGATCATGACCGGCACGATACGCAACCACATGTTTCGTAGCGAGCCATTGAGCGAGAGGGGGTGCTATTGCCACACTTTTCCGTAACAGCCGGGTCTGCACAAAAACGGTGAGCTGACACGGTTCCCGGCCGCTCCGCCATCCCACGGGGGGCCCTGGCCGAAATGCCGCCATTCGCCGCACAGTCTTCATAGCGGCAGGCCTGACAGCGCGTGACAACGAAGCCTGACGCACCTCATTCGCGCCATGCTGCGGCCGACTGGACCATGCCCCCTAGGTGTTCCTCGCGTCGTCCCCAACGGCGCAAAGCGGGAGGTGCGTCTGGGGCCCTGGGTCAGCTGACGTCGGCGACGACGCAGGTGATGTTGTCGGGGCCACCGCCATCGTTGGCAAGCTCGACCAGTCTCAAGACGACGGCATCGAGGTCGGTGACCGCCTCCAGGGTCTCCCCCAGCACATCCGGCGACACAACGTCCGTCAGGCCGTCCGAACAGATCAAGTACCGGTCACCGGCCTTGACCTCGACGGTGAACACGTCGGGATCCGCGTGACCACCGCTTTGCAGCGCGCGGGTGAGCACCGAGCGGCTGGGATGGGTCATGGCGGCTTCCGGCGTGATCCGCCCTTGGTCGACCAGCTCCTGCACAACCGTGTGGTCGCGGGTGATCTGCTCGAGCTCGCCGTCGCGCAGGCGGTAGGCCCGCGAGTCACCGACGTGCGCGACCACGAATCGGGCGCCGTCCCACAGCATGGCGGTCAACGTGGTGCCCATGCCCTGCAGCGCCGGGTCCTCGTCGGCGAGGGACGTCAGGCGCTGTACGGCGTCGGTCACGGTCTCCGACAGGGCCTCTGTCGGGTCGAGGTCATCGGCTTCGAGCCGCTGGTCCAGTTCGGTAATGGCCGAGATCGCGGTGGAGCTGGCGACCTCGCCTGCCACATGGCCACCCATGCCGTCGGCGACGGCGAGGAGCCGTGAACTGGTGAAAACCGAGTCCTCGTTCGCATCCCGTCGCTGGCCGACATCGGTCGCGATGGCATACCGGAGCGTCAGTGACCCACTGGGTTCCATACGTGAAGTAAAGCAGTGGACGATCCGCGGCGGCACCGGCCTCACCCCGGCTGACCGGCGAACAGCCCGTGACGCAAGATCATCAGTTTGGCGCGACGCCCACACCCTGGCCGTCGGCCTAGGGCTGGACCGGGGAACCAACCGCATCGAGTGGACATCCGCGTCGCCCGATGGGACGAATCCGATGGGCCACCGCGACAGCGGCTCGGTACCTCGGCCCGACGTCTCGATGGCAGCCGCGGACTCACCGGGCGTAGAGCGACCTCGCGGTTCCGACCATGCCTGCCCGGCGCACGCTTGGCCGGGGGCGTCGGGCCATGCCGGCAATCACGCGGCTGTCCCGCGTTTCACCAGGCGGTGGTGAGGGATCGCGCGACGCACCTGCCCCAAGCCCTGCCGGACGCCGGTGCTGATCTATGGCCAACCGCACCGTGGTCCAGCGGGCCGCCCCGGCCCGGTCGGCAATGGGTCCCAGTCGTTGCCGAAACAAGCGGGGCCGCCAAGGTTCCAGACTCTGCCGAGGTCCAGGGCCCAGGCGTCGCCAAGGTCGGGGCATCGCGGAGCTCCGGGCGTCGCCGAGGTCCAGGCATCGCCGGGCGTCGCCGCCGGGCGGCGTCCGGACCACACACGGGCGCCTGCTGGGCGCCACGCGGCCAGGGCGCGTGGGCGGGCGGGTGCCGCGCGGATGGACGAGCGCCGCGCGGACGCCGGGCCGTCAGGATCAACGGCCGCGGGTGGCGGGAAAAATCAGCCCAGCCGCCGAGACGGCGATCAACAGGCCTGAGGCCACGGCGGCGGCGAGGGTGAACGCCGGTTTCCCGACCGTGTGCGTCGACAGGTCGTACACCGAACCCACCAGCAGGGCCGCACCCAAAACCAGGTAGAGAGCGCACTTCAACGGCGTCTCTGGAACGAACCTCCAGCGTCGCCGAGGTGAGTTGTCGGTCATGGTTGCCTCCTCCGGGTCGATCACGACATCAAGGCTGGCAGCAGGCATCCTCACCGCCCTCGGCCGGAAGTACGATCTTCAGGCCTTCGCCTGGGGTGAAAGGGCGAGACGGGACCTGACCAGGTGAACGGTTAACCTGCGTGGGTGCTCGTGCTGCTGCCCCCATCCGAAACCAAGGCTCCCGGCGGCGACGGCCCACCCCTGAACCTCGACGAGCTCGCCCATCCCCAACTCGCCCCTGTCCGCCGCAAGGTGGCTGACGCGCTCGTCGAACTCGCCGCCGACGTACCCGCCAGTCTCAAGGCCCTCGACCTCTCGCCCCGGCAGGAAGACGAGGTCGCCCGCAACGCCGCGCTCTGGTCCTCACCAACGCTGCCCGCGCTCGAGCGCTACACCGGCGTCCTCTACGACGCGCTTGACATCGGCGCCTTCACCAAACCCCAACTCGCCAAGGCCCAGCGCCGCCTCGCCGTCGCATCAGCGCTGTTCGGCATCGCACGCGGAGCCGACCGCATCCCCGCATACCGCCTCTCGGGCGGCAGTTCACTACCCTCGCTCGGCGCCCTCCGCGCCCTGTGGCGGCCCGCGCTCGAATCGGCATTCGCCGAGATGGACGACCTGATCGTCGACCTGCGCTCCGGCGCCTACGCCGCCCTCGCCCGGATCCCCGGCGCCGTCACCGTGCGCGTCGTCACCGCGACCGGCAAGACGATCAGCCACCACAACAAGGCGTACAAGGGAAAGCTCGCCGCCGCGCTGGCGAAGGTCAGCCGCGAACCGTCCACTGTGGAGGGTCTGCTGACCGCCGCTTCGAAGTCCGGCTTCGACGTCAAGCGCACCGGCGACCACGAGATCGACCTCGTCATCGTGCACTGAACCGCCTCGGTGGGCGAACGCCTCCGCTCCCGGCACCGGCAAGGCGCCGGTGCCGGGAGCGGGTTGGAAATCCACCGGATCGGTGAGCCGTTGCAGGGGTGCGGCCTGCGTTGCGGAAGTGCGGCCGGCTCGATCGAGCGCCTGAGCAGTTGCCGGCGAGGTGGCGGCTGAAGTCGAGGGCGGCTGAATCAGGCATGTAGCGCCCACCGGGTGCCTGTGGAACACCGGCAGCTGGAACCCCCGGCCGGCGACCCGCATGATCGGCGGGCGCGCCGCGATAGAGTCGCTTGTGGACGGTCGCTGTGGGCAGTCGCACAGTCCGATGAACGGGCCCGTCGGCGGCCCGTACCGTACTTCCGGTAGACTCGTCACAGACCGCAACCGGCGGCGTCGACAGGTGTTGTTCTTCGCAGCCAGGCCAGCAGTCATGGCACGCGGTAATCCACCCACCAACGGCGTATGGAATGCGCCGGGTCCGTCCCTGTGAACGCCCAGGACAACACTGCGCCCTGCTCGAAGCGGGCAGTTGGGCCTCCTTGCGACGTGCCACGTCCGAGAGGCAGTTAGTGAGCATCACCTTCGAGTCCACCTCGGTGACCTCGTTCGAAGACTTCGACCTTCCTCAGTCGCTGCTGACAGCGCTGCGAGAGCAGGGCATGGACGCCCCGTTCCCCATCCAGTCGGCCACCTTGCCCGACGCGCTCGCCGGGCGTGACGTGCTCGGCCGCGCCCAGACCGGGTCCGGCAAGACGCTGGCCTTCGGCCTGGCGTTGCTGGGCCGCCTCGGCGGCGGCAAGGCCCGTCCCAAGCGGCCACGCGCACTCGTGCTCGTGCCGACCCGCGAACTGGCGATGCAGGTCGCCGACGCGCTCAGCCCACTCGCCAAGGCGATGGGCCTGTGGTGCCGCACCGTCGTCGGAGGGATGGCCTTCACCCGCCAGTCCGATGTCCTCAACCGCGGTGTCGATCTGCTGATCGCCACACCGGGCCGGCTGTCGGACCACATCCGGCAGGGCACCTGCGTGCTGTCGGATGTGAACTTCGTCGCCCTCGACGAGGCCGACCAGATGGCCGACATGGGCTTCCTGCCCCAGGTCCGGGAGATCCTTGACCTGACCCCGCCCGGCGGGCAGCGCCTGCTGTTCTCCGCGACGCTCGACGGTGACGTGAAGAAGCTCGTCGACCGCTACCTGACCGACCCCGTCGAGCACTCGGTCGCACCGGTCACCGCGAGCGTCGACACCATGGATCACTACGTGCTCCAGGTGTCGCACCAGGACAAGCAGTCGATCGTCACCGAGATCGGCGCCCGCGAGGGTCGCACGATCATGTTCGTGCGCACCAAGCACCACGTCGACCGGCTCGCCGAGCGACTGCGGGCCAAGGGTGTCGCGGCCGGTGCGCTGCACGGCGGCAAGACCCAGGGCCAGCGCAACCGCGTGCTCGCCGACTTCAAGGAAGGCCACACCCCGGTGCTGGTCGCCACGGACGTCGCGGCCCGCGGCATCCACGTCGACGACGTGAGCCTGGTGCTGCACGTCGACCCGGCGGCCGACCACAAGGACTACCTGCACCGGGCGGGCCGCACGGCCCGCGCGGGCGCGTCCGGCACCGTGGTCACCCTGGTCACGCACGACCAGCGGCGCACGGTGCGGCGGCTGACCGAGCGCGCCGGGGTGCGCGCCGAGTCGGCGGTCGTCCGGCCCGGGGACGCCGAGCTGAGCCGTATCACCGGTGCGCGCCAGCCGAGTGGCGTGCCGGTGCCCGAGCGTCGCCGTGAGCCGCAGCCCCGCCGGGGCGGCGCGCCACGCGGTGACCGCAAGGGTGGCCGTGGCTTCGGCGGTCACCGCCAGGGCGGGTTCCGCGAAGGTGCACGTCCGCCGCGGCGGGACGGGCGCGGCCCGGCACGCCGTACGCGCGACTGATTGCGCCCATTACCAAGCCGACCGAAAAGTAGGCCGACCCGATCAACGGGCACCTGACCTGCGTTTGTCCGATCGCCGTGACTGGCGGTCGGCTTGGTGACAATCGGCACAGCAGAGGAGGCCATCGTCTGTGACGGTGGCCTCCTCTGCTGTCCGGACCAGGCCTGAGAGACTGCTGGGGTGGATGCAGCGCACAAAGTACCGCCCGAGCAGGTTTTCGACTGGCTGGACGCGGAAGCGAACCGGCGCGCCGACGCCGGCTTGGTCCGCCGGCTTCGTCCCCGGCCCGCGTCAAGCGACGAGCTGGACCTGGCGGGCAACGATTATCTCGGGCTTGCGCGGGACAAGCGGGTCGCCGGTGCGGCCGCGGCGGCGTCGCTGCGCTGGGGCGCCGGTTCCACGGGTTCGCGGCTGGTCACCGGTTCCACCGAGGTGCACGCCGAACTCGAGCACGAGCTGGCTCGCTTCTGCGGATTCCAGGCGGCACTGGTCTTCTCCTCCGGCTTCACCGCGAATCTCGGTGCGGTGACGGCACTTTCAGGCGCCGACTCAGCCATCGTGACCGACAAGTACATCCACGCCTCGTTGATCGAGGGCTGCCGGCTTTCCCGTGCCGGGATCGCCGCCGTCGCGCATTGCGATGTCGCCGCCGTCAAGCACGCGCTCGCGACCCGGCGGACGGCACGCGCCCTCATGGTCACCGACTCGGTGTTCTCCGTCGACGGTGATCTCGCCCCGCTCAACGACCTGTCCGCGGTGTGCCGTGAGCACGGTGCGGCACTGCTCGTCGACGACGCACACGGGTTCGGGGTACTTGGCGAGGGTGGCCGTGGCGCCGTGCACGCCGCCGGGCTCGCCGGGGAACCCGACGTCGTGATGACGATGACGTTGTCGAAATCCCTTGGCGCGCAAGGAGGTGCGGTTCTCGGGCCGCGCCGGGTGATCAAGCATCTGGTCGACACCGCGCGCAGCTTCATCTTCGACACCGGCCTCGCGCCGTCGAATGCCGCCGCCGCGTTGGCAGCCCTCGGCGTGCTCAAGTCCGAACCTGACCTGTCCGGCAAGGTGCTGGCGAACGCGGCACGGTTGTCCGAACAACTGTCCGATGCCGGTTTCCGGGTCAGCACGCCCGAGGCGGCGGTGATATCGGTGCAGGCACCATCCCCGGACGACGCGGTGAGCTGGGCCGCGCGGTGTGCCGAACAGGGCGTGCGGGTCGGCTGCTTCCGGCCACCATCGGTTCCGGACGGCATCTCCCGGCTCCGCCTGACCGCACGCGCCGATCTCAGTGTGTCCGATGTGGACACCGCGGTGAAGGTGATCAGCGCGTCGGCGCCGCCACACGCCGCCACATCGTGATGTGCGGGATGCCGTCGTCAAGGAATTCGTCGCCCTCGGCCACGTAACCGAACTTCGCGTAGAAGCCCTGCGCGTACGTCTGCGCGTCAAGGACACTGTCCGCGTCACCGATGATCTCGAGCGCCTCGGTCATCAAGCGTGCGGCGAGGCCACGGCCGCGCGCGTCCTTGGCCGTCACGACGCGCCCGATGCGGTGGTGATCGCCTTCGTCCACCACACGCAGGTACGACTCGATGCGCTCGTCACCGGCCGACCACAGGTGCCGCGTCGTGGGCAGCAGGTCCCGGCCGTCGGGGTCGAGATAGGGGCAGTCCTGCTCGACGACGAACACCTCGGCGCGCAGCCGGAGCACGCCGTACAACTGGCGGGCGGTCAGCTCGGATCCGGTGGCGTGCACCGCTCCTTGCTACCAGAGGAGACCGCGCTGCTGAGACTGCGCCCTGATGTCATCGGCATACGTGGACACCCGCGCGTACACGCCGGGTTTGCCTGCCTTCGCACAGCCGTCGCCCCAGGAGACGATGCCGATCAGCTTGTCACCGACGACCAGCGGCCCACCTGAGTCGCCCTGGCAGGCGTCGACCCCGCCCTCCGGATACCCCGCGCAGACCATGCTGTTGCGGTCGTAGTTGTCGTAGCTGGACAGGCAACTCGAGTCACTGACCACGGGGACGACCGCTTTGCGCAGCGACGCCGCGCGGGCACCGCCGTCACTGGTGCGGCCCCAGCCGACCACGGTGGCTTTCGTGCCCGCCGCGTACCCGGACGTGTCGGACTGGCTGGGCAGCGAAACCGGGCGGTAGGGGACCTGACGGTCGAGGTTCAGCACCGCGACGTCGTCGCCCTTGCCGGGATCGGAGAAGCCCGGCTCCTTCCACACCCGGGTCACCCGCGCGACCACGCCGTCCGTGCCGTCCTTCGCCTGGCGCCCGGCGACCACGCGCAGGTCGGACTGGGACACCGCGGACGCGCAGTGCGCCGCCGTCGCGACGGCCGACGAGCTCACCAGCACGCCACCGCAGAACTGGTTGCCCCTGCGATCAGTCAGGAAAACCGCGTACGGATAGTCCTTTATGGACGCTTCGTCGCCACCGACGATACGAGGCTGGACCTGAGGCGACGGCCCGGCGGGCTCGCTGCCGGTGGTCGCCGCGACGGCGGCGACCGGCAACGACACCGCGGCCGCGGCGGCGGCCGCGAGCAGGAAACGGACCTTGCGGTCCCGCCGGGCGTGTTTGGCCATGGGAGTGCCCCCTCTACCGGATCAGCCTCTGAAGGTCGCGCTCGGCGTTCGTCGGACTCCGGCGCGTGAGAATGCAGCGTCGCTACAGTAGTTGATGGACCTCCGATGTGGTGTCACTGGATCGGGTAGTCATCGGGTAGTCCCAGCAACGGAGGAAGACAACGTGCCCCATTACGACCTGGTGATCGTCGGTACCGGTTCCGGGAACTCGATTCTCGATTCGCGCTTCGCCTCCTGGAAGACGGCGATCGTGGAAAAGGGTGTCTTCGGCGGCACCTGCCTCAACGTCGGCTGCATTCCGACCAAGATGTTCGTGCACACCGCGGATCTCGCCGCGACACCGTCGGTGAGCAGCCGGTTCGGCGTGGACGAGGAACTACTCGACGTGCGCTGGCGCGATGTCCGTGACCGCATCTTCGGCCGGATCGACCCGATCGCGGCCGGCGGCCGGGACTACCGGCTCAACCACGCGGACAACGCGAACGTCACCGTGTACGAGGGCGAAGGCCGGTTCACCGGGCACAAGGAACTGACCGTCGACCTGGGCGAGCGCACCGAAACCGTCACCGCGGACAGGTTTGTACTCGCCGCGGGCGGGCGCCCGGTCATCCCGGACATCGAGGGACTCGACGAGATCGGATACCACACCTCCGACAGCGTGATGCGGCTCGACAAGCTGCCGGCACGGCTGGTGATCGTGGGCAGCGGGTTCGTCGCGGCGGAGTTCGCGCACGTGTTCACGTCGTTCGGCGTCCAGGTCACCGTGGTGGCGCGGTCGGGGGCGCTGCTGCGCAGCGAGGACGAGGACATCAGCGCCCGGTTCACCGAACTGGCGAGCGCGCGGTTCGACGTGCGGCTGAACCGGCGGGCGCGGCGCGTGCGGCGGACCGAGTCGGGCATCGCACTCGAATTCGACGGTGGCGAGGTCATCGAAACCGACGAACTGCTGATCGCGACGGGCCGCCGCCCCAATTCCGATCTGCTCGACGTCGCCACCACCGGAGTGACCACAATGGACAGTGGACACGTGACCGTGGACGCGTACCAGCAGACCTCGGTCGAGGGCATCTACGCGCTCGGCGACCTTTCCTCGCCGTACGAGCTCAAGCATGTCGCGAACCACGAAGCCCGTGTGGTGCAACACAATCTGCTGCATCCCGGCGAGCGGATCGAGGCCGACCACCGGTTCGTGCCGCATGCGGTGTTCACCTCACCGCAGATCGCGTCGGTCGGCGTGACCGAGCAGCAGGCCCGGCAGCGCGGGCTCAGCTATGTGACGTCCAAACAGGACTATGCGGGGATCGCCTACGGCTGGGCGATGGAGGACACCACCGGGTTCGCGAAACTGCTCGCCGACCCCGGCACCGGGCAGCTGCTCGGCGCGCACATCATCGGGCCGCAGGCCTCGACGGTGATCCAGCCGCTCATCCAGGCGATGAGCTTCGGCCTCGCCGCGCACACCATGGCGCGCGGCCAGTACTGGATTCACCCGGCGATGCCGGAGCTGATCGAAAACGCGCTGCTCAATCTAGCCCCGCCCGCCAGCCCACCACCACCCTCAACGGAGCCGCTTCGCGACGCTCCTCAGACATAGCGGGGCCGACCAGCTAGGAAACCGAACACCATCTGCCCGATGACGGCGGCGAGCAGCAGGACGAACGGCACGGTCCAGCCGCCCGTCAGGTCGTGCAGCATCCCGAACAGGAACGGGCCCGCGGCCCCGAACAGGTAGCCGATGCCTTGCGCCATCCCGGAAAGGCGCGCGGTATCGCCGCCGGTGCGGGCCCGCAGGGCGATCGTGGTCAGGGCGAGCGAGAACACGGCCATGCCCAGGCCGAGCAGGATCGACCACAGCAGTGGGGAGAAACCGGGCGCGATCATCACCCCCAGGACACCGAGCAACCCACAGGTGCCCAGGCCCAGGCTCCACCAGCTTTGGTTACCGGTACGCGCCGCGACCGCAGGCACGACCAAGCTGACGGGCAGGCCGAGCAGCGAAATCAGCCCCAGCAGCAGACCCGCCTCGCTCCGGCTGACCCCGGCGTCGACAAATACCTGGGGCAGCCAGCTGATGACGACGTAGGCGAAGCAAGCCTGGAGACCGAAGAAGAGCGTGACGATCCACGCGAGCCGGTTGCGCAGGAAGGAACGGTTCGTGGTCTCGGGCGAACCGGCGCCGTGTCCCGTGGCCGGCCGGGTCCGGGCGACGGTCAGCCAGACGACCAAGGCCAGCGCGGACAACGCGGCCCAGCTCGCCAGTCCGGGCCGCCAGCCACCGAGAACGTCGTCCAGTGGCGGGGTCACCGCGGAGCCGAACGCGCCGCCGGCCTGCAGCGCACCCGTGTACAGGCCAGTGATCAAGCCGATCCTGGCCGTGAAGGATTCCTTCACCACTACCGGAATCAGGACGTTGGCCAGTGCGATCCCGGCCGTCGCCACGAGGGTGCCGCCGAGCACGACCAGCTTCCCGTCGAGTACCCGCAGCAGCAGGCCGCCGGTGAGCAACACGAGTGCCGCGGCCACCGAGGCGCTGATCCCGATCCGCTTGGCGATCCAGGGCGCGGCTGAACCCGCCGCGGCGAAACACAACCCTGGCAGCGTGGTCAGTGCGCCCGCCCAGGTGGCGCTCGCGCCGAGCGAGTCTCGCATCTCCTCGAGGACCGAGCCGGCGGAGGTTACCGCCGGCCGCAGGTTGAGTGCGGCCAGCATGACGGCCCCGACGAGCAGGCCGCTGCCGGCCAGCACACGAGGAGTGCCTTTCACCTGGATATCAACCACGTCCGCTACTCTTCCAGACATAGGATGATTGGGTGAAGGGATATCTGCTGTGCCGTTAGCCACCACACGTCGAACCGGCCTCGTCGACCAGGTGATAGGCCAGCTCCGTGCGGCCATCAGCAGCGGCGAATGGCCCGTGGACCGCCGCATCCCGACCGAAACCGAGCTGACCGAGACGCTCGGCGTCGGCCGCAACACCGTGCGTGAAGCGATCCGCGCGCTCGCCCACAGCGGCCTGCTCGAAGTCCGGCAGGGTGACGGCACCTACGTCCGTGCCACGAGTGAGGTCTGCGGCGCCATCCGGCGGCTGGCCGGGACCGAACTGCGGGAGGTGCTGCAGGTGCGGCGCAGCCTGGAGGTGGAGGGCGCACGGCTGGCCGCCGAAGCGCGCACCGATGACGATCTCGCCCGGCTCACCGAACTGCTCGCCGAGCGGGACCGCGCGCAGCAAGACGGACTGCTCGAGGATTTCGCCCGCGCGGACGCCGAATTCCACCTCATGGTTGTCCACTGTGGACACAACAGGCTGCTGAGCGAGCTGTACCGGGGCCTCACCGAAGTGGTCACCGCCAGCGTCGCCGCGACGTCACACGACCGCCTGGCCGAGCACGCCGACCTGGGCCACCAAGGGCTGCTCGACGCCATCGCCGACCGCGACCCTGCGCGTGCGGCGGTCGAGGCCGGCGGCTTTCTCGATCAGCTACTCAGCTTGAGTTTTAACGTTCGGGGCCATGACGGGGCACCCGGATGATCATGGATGAGGCCCTTGGTTGATCATGCTTCTTGCTTAGGGAAGACGATCACACCAAGGGTCTCAATTGATCAGTGTGCAC
>NZ_WMBA01000096.1 GCF_009707865.1 Amycolatopsis pithecellobii | reverse complement strand
CCAGGGGGCGGAGCCGCCCTGGCGGGGGTCTGGGGGTTCGACCCCCAGAAAAGAACCGCCCCGCGCCCAAGCGAGATGAGCCGCAGGCGAATGAGTAGGGGGCGCCGCGGGGCGGTGGAACCTGGGGGTCGCCCCACCGCCGCCGCGGCTCCGCCGGACCGAGGGGGGAGGTGTCCGGCGGGGTTCGGGTACCTGGGACTGGCCGCCCCAGGTGCTGGAGTTCAGGGTAATGGGTTGGCCGACCTTAGCGCCATATTGCATCTTGAATTTTCGGGTGCTGGACCGCTAATCCCATCGGCTGGTGCGGGCGCCGAGCGCTCCGAGCGCGACCGCGGCGGCGGTGGAAGTTCGCAGGACAGTGGGCCCGAGCCGGACCGGAATGGCACCCGCGGCGCGCAGTGTGGCGAGCTCGGCATCGGTGATGCCACCCTCCGGACCGACCACGATCAACACCTCCCCCACTCGGGGGAGATCGACGTGGGTGAGCCGTTCCTCGGCGGTTCCTTCGAGGACCAGGGCGAGTGCCGCGCCGGTCACGGCTGCGGCGAGTCCGGGCGTGTCGACGGGGTCTTCGACGGGCGGCACCCACACCCGCCGGGCTTGTTTCGCCGCCGCGCGCGCCGTGCTCTGCCAACGGGCGAGGGCTTTCGCGCCACGGGCGCCGTCTTCCCAACGGGCGACGCTGCGTTCAGCGCGCCACGGCAGGATCGCGTCGGCGCCGGCTTCGGTGGCGAGTTCGACGGCCAGTTCACCCCGGTCGCCTTTGGCCAGCGCCTGCACGACGGTCACCCGCAGCGGCGGCGCCGGTTCGCTCCACCGGCGCTCGATCGTCAGGTCCAGCGCGGGGTCACGGCCGGGGCGCACGGCCGCGATGACACAGTCCGCCGCCGCCCCCGCCCCGTCGGACAACGTGAGCCGCTCCCCCGCCCGCATCCGCCGCACGGTCACCGCGTGCCGTGCTTCTTCGCCGTCGAGCACGGCGTCCGCACCCGCGGGCAGTTCACGAACGAGGAACACCGGCGAGGTGGTGCCGGGCATTACCGGTGGCTCTTGGCGCCACGCAGTTTCGAGAACAGCCCGCCTGAGCGGCCACCGTTGGCCAGCGTCGGTAGTTCTTCCCCGCGCTGCTTGGCCAGTTCACGCAGCAGCTCGCGCTGGGCCTCGTCGAGTTTGGTCGGCACCGCGACGTCGATGTGCACATGCAGGTCGCCACGCCCGTCGACGCGCCCGGACGAACGAAGCCGCGGCATGCCCTTACCGGTCAACAACAACTCCGCGCCCGGCTGGGTGCCCGGGTCGAGGTCGAGCTCGAACTCGCCGTCGACCAGTGTGTCCATCGGCACCGTCGCACCCAGCGCCGCCGTGGTCATCGGCACGCGGAGGTTGCAGTGCAGGTCGTGGCCCTCGCGGAGGAACACGTCGTGTGGTTCCTCGTCGACCTCGACGTACAGGTCACCGGCCGGCCCACCGCCGGGGCCCACCTCGCCTTGACCGGACAGCCGGATCCGCATGCCATCGCCGACCCCGGCCGGCACCTTCGCGGTCACCGTGCGGCGCGCCCGCACCCGGCCGTCGCCGCCGCACTGGCGGCACGGGTCGGTGATGACCTCGCCGTAGCCGCGGCACACCGGGCACGGCCGCGCGGTGACGACCTGGCCGAGGAACGACCGCTGCACCGACTGGATCTCGCCCTGGCCGTTGCAGGTGTCGCAGGTCTTGACGGTGCCGCCGGGCGCGGTGCCGTTGCCACGACACTGGTCGCACAGGATCGCGGTGTCCACCGCGATCTCCTTGTCCACCCCGGTCGCGCACTCCTCCAGGGTGAGGCTGATCCGGATCAGCGCGTCCGAACCGGGCTGCACCCGGCTGCGCGGGCCGCGCCCGCGGCTGCCACCGGAGGCCGCGCCGAAGAACGCGTCCATGATGTCGCCGAGCCCGCCGAACCCGCCGAACGGATCACCTCCGCCGCCGCGTGCGCCCGCGCCGTTGTCCAGCGGGTCGCCGCCAAGGTCCACGATCTTGCGCTTCTGCGGATCGGACAAGACCTCGTACGCGGTGGTGACCTCGCCGAACTTGTGCTGCGCGTCCTCGGACGGGTTCACGTCCGGATGCAGCTCACGCGCGAGCCGCCGGTACGCGCGCTTGATCTCCTGGTCGGACGCGTTCTTGGCCACGCCGAGAATGCCGTAGTAGTCCCTCGCCACCGCTCTCAAGTCCTCCTGCTGTCCTGGCCTGCCGGCTAGCCGCCGGCCAGGATCTGCCCCACGTAGTTGGCGACCGCGCGCACCGCGGCGATCGTGCTCGGGTAGTCCATCCGGGTCGGCCCGACGATGCCCATACCGCCGAGCAGCATGTCGTCCTTCCCGTAGCCGATCGACACGACCGAGGTACTGCGCATCTGCTCATCCTCATTTTCCTCGCCGATGCGCACCGTGATGGCACCGGGGTTGCGGGCCGCCGCCAGCAGCTTGAGCACCACGACCTGCTCCTCGAGCGCCTCCAGCACCTGCCGGAGCGAGCCGGGGAAGTCCGCGACGTTGCGGGTCAGGTTCGCGGTGCCACCGAGGACAAGCCGTTCCTCGGGGTGATCGACGAGGTGTTCGACCAGCACGGTACAGACTCGCACGAGCGCGTCGCGCAGCTCACCCGGCGCCTGGTCAGGGAGCTCCGCGACGCGGGCGGCCGCGTCGGTGAGCTTGCGGCCGGACAGTTTCGCGTTCAGCACGTCCCGGATGCGGCCCACGTTCTCCTCGGTCGTCACGTCACCGAGGTCGATGGTGCGCTGGTCGACGCGGCCGGAGTCGGTGATCACGACGAGCATCAGCCGGGCCGGGGTGAGCGGCACGACTTCGAGGTGCCGCAGCGTCGCGGTGGACATCGTGGGGTACTGGACCACCGCGACCTGCCTGGTCAGCTGCGCGAGCAGGCGCACGGAGCGGCGCAGCACGTCGTCGAGGTCCAGTGCGCCGTCGAGGAAGCTGGTGATGGCGCGGCGTTCGGCCTGGGTCAGCGGTTTGACGTCGGAGAGCCGGTCGACGAACATGCGGTAGCCCTTGTCGGTCGGGATGCGCCCGGCGCTGGTGTGTGGCTGGGTGATGTAGCCGTCTTCCTCCAGCGCCGCCATGTCGTTGCGGACCGTCGCACTGGACACCCCCAGGCTGTGCCGGTCCACGATCGCCTTGGACCCGACCGGCTCCTGGTTGGCGACGTAGTCGGCGACGATGGCCCGCAGCACTTCGAAGCGACGCTCCTCCGAGCTGGCCACCCTTCACCTCCCGTGCTCGACGTTTGATACCGAGTTTACGGAAGGTACCGGCCGAGCGGGGCGCCCCGCTCAGGAGTTCCGCGGGAAGCCCAGGCTGACCCCGCCCTGCGCCGGGTCGGGCCAGCGGCTCGTCACCACCTTCGTGCGGGTGAAGAAGTGGAAACCTTCGGGCCCGTAAGCGTGGCTGTCGCCGAACAGGGAGTCCTTCCAGCCACCGAAGGAGTAGTAGCCGACGGGCACCGGGATGGGCACGTTGAGGCCGACCATGCCGACTTCCACCTCGTTCTGGAACCGCCGTGCGGCGCGGCCGTCGTTGGTGAAGATCGCGGTGCCGTTGCCGTAGGCGTTGGCGTTGACCAGTTCCAGCGCGGCGTCGTAGCTGTCCGCGCGGACGACCGAAAGCACCGGGCCGAAGATTTCGTCGCGATAGATCGACATTTCCGGGGTCACGTGGTCGAACAGGGTGGGGCCGAGCCAGAAACCGCCGCCGTCCACGGCGAGATCACGGCCGTCCACCACCAGCCGCGCGCCTTCGGTCACCCCCGCGTCCACATAGGACTGAACCTTGGTGCGGTGTGCCGCCGTCACCAGCGGCCCCATCTCCGAAGTCGGGTCCCGGCCGTCGCCGACGGTCAACCGCGACATCCGCCCGGAGATCTGCGCGATCAGTTCGTCGGCCACCGGCTCGACGGCGACGACGACCGACACCGCCATGCACCGCTCCCCCGCCGAGCCGAAACCCGCGGACACGGCGGCGTCGGCGGCCAGGCCGAGATCGGCGTCGGGCAGCACGACCATGTGGTTCTTCGCACCACCCAGTGCCTGCACGCGTTTTCCGTTGCGGGTCCCGGTTTCGTAGACGTAGCGCGCGATCGGCGTCGAACCGACGAAGGAGATCGCCTTCACCACCGGGTGCGTCAGCAGGCCGTCGACCGCGACCTTGTCGCCGTGCAGCACGTTCAGCACCCCGTCCGGCAACCCGGCCTCGGCGAACAGTTCGGCGATGAACACCGACGCCGACGGGTCCTTCTCACTCGGCTTCAGCACAACGGTATTGCCGCAGGCGATCGCGTTCGGCACGAACCACAGCGGCACCATCGCGGGGAAGTTGAACGGTGAGATCACCCCGACCACGCCGAGCGGCTGGGCGATGGAATAGACGTCGACGCCGCGGGAAGCGTTTTCACTGAACCCGCCCTTGAGCAACTGCGGTGCGCCACAAGCGTATTCGACGTTCTCGATCGCGCGGGCGACCTCACCTGCCGCGTCCGATTCGACCTTGCCGTGCTCGGACGTGATGATCTTCGCCAGCTCGCCTTGGCGCGCGGTCAGCAACTCGCGGAAGGCGAACAGGATCCGGCTGCGCGCGGCGAGCGAAGTGTCGCGCCACTGGGGAAAGGCGCGGGCCGCCGCGGCGACGGCGTCGTTGACCTGCCCGGCACCGGCGAAGTCCACCTGTGCGCGGACTTCGCCGGTGGCGGGATCGAACACCTCCCCGGCCCGTTCCGGCACCCCAGCCCAGTGTTTCCCGTCGATCCAGTGGGAAATCCTTGTGGTCACTTGGTTCCCTCCCGCACGGCGGCGATGGAAGCACCCAGGATCTCCAGCGCCTCGTCCGCTTCTTCGTGGGTCAGCGTCATCGGCGGGGCGAGCCGGATGACGTTGTTGTACAGCCCGCCCTTACCGACCAGCAGACCGCGTGCCCGCGTTTCCTCCAATACGGCGGCGGCAAGCGAAGGACTCGGAGCTGGAATGCCGGACCCGCCGGCCTCGACCAGTTCCACCCCGATCATCAGTCCCTTACCGCGCACGTCACCGACGATGTCGTGGCGCTCGGCCAGCTCGCGGAGCCCGGCCATGAGGTGGTTGCCGAGCTTCGCGGCGTTGCTCTGCAGGTCGTTGTCGAGCAGATAGTCCAAAGTGGCCTTCGCGCCCGCGGTCGCGATCGGGTTGCCGCCGAAGGTGGAAATCGAGTTCGCGGTGATCGAGTCCATCACGTCACCCCGCGCGACGACACCGCCGATCGCGAGCCCGTTGCCGAGGCCCTTGGCGAATGTCATCGCGTCCGCGGTGACCCCATGTGCCTGCATTCCCCAGAAATGTTCGCCGGTGCGGCCCCACCCGGTCTGGACCTCATCGGAGATCAGCAGGATCCCATACGCGTCAAGGATTTCCTTGAACGCGGCGAACAGTCCGTCCGGTGGCACGTTGAATCCGCCGACCCCCTGGATCGGCTCGGCGATGAGCGCGGCGACGTCACCGGACGTCGTCGTCTCGAGCACGTCACGCAAATCCTCGGTGCAGGCTTTGATGTAGTCCTCATCGGACAGTGCGCCGAACGCGTCGCGGTAGCGGTACCCGCCGTGCACATAGCTGACCTTGACCGGGGACAGCGAACTGGCCGACCAGCCGCGGTTGCCGGTGATCGCGACCGTGCCGAACGCGCGACCGTGATAGGAGTTGCGCAGCGCCAGGATCTGGTTGCTGCGCCGGTACTGGGTGGCGATCATGAGCGCGGTCTCGTTGGCCTCGGTGCCGGAGTTGGTGAAAAACACCTTGGCGCCCGGGATTCCGGACAGCCGGGCGATCTGCTCGGCGAGTTCCACCTGCTTACGGATCAGGTACAGCGTCGAGGTGTGCAGCACGCCGGTGTCCAGCTGCGCGCGCACCGCATCGGAGATTTCGGCGACGTCGTAACCGATGGCGTTGGTCAGGATGCCGGCGAAGAAGTCGAGGTAGGTCCGGCCCGCGGCATCGGTGACCCGCCGCCCGCTCGCGCGCACGATCTCGATCGGTTCCCGGTAGTACAGCGCCAGCCAGTCCGGCAGCACGGCGCGGTGACGGGCCGCCAGTTCCGATTCGGTCATGCCCCGAGTCTGCCGAGCGGGGGCGGCAGCCGACACACGCAATGTGTACGGAGAACGGGATTCGCCCGTACAGTTTGTGTCCTATGTATCCGACGGTCGCCGACGTGCTCGCGTTGCCGGTGGTGCGCCACGGCCGCCCCCGGGTGGTGGCCGGTGCCGAAGGTCTCGACGCGCCGGTGCGCTGGGTGCACGTGGCGGAGGTGGCCGATATCGGGCACCTGCTCAAGGGCGGCGAGCTGGTCCTCACCACGGGGGTCGCGTTGCCCGACGATCCGGCCGCGCTGGCGAAGTACGTCGACGGGCTCGCCGAAGCCGGGGTGGCCGGGCTGGTCGTGGAGCTGGTGCGGCATTGGAGCCACTCGCTGCCCGCCGCGCTGGTTACCGCCGCCGGCCGCAACGGGTTACCGCTCATCACGCTTTCGCGGGAAACCCGCTATGTGACCGTGACGGAGACGGTCAACGGGCTCATCGTGGACGCCCAGGTGGCGGAGCTGCGCGCCGCCGAGCAGGTGCACAAGGTGTTCACCGAACTGTCGGTGTCCGGCGGCGATCCGGCCGAGGTGCTGCGCGAGGTGGTCCGGCTGACCGAGCGGCCCGCGGTGCTGGAGACGTTGTCACACGAGGTACTCGCCTACGACGCCGCGGGCACCGACCCCGGGGAGCTGCTGGCGGGCTGGCTCGCGCGGTCGCGGTCGGTGCATGTCGGCGAGCGCGCTGCGTTCGCGGCGGAAGCGGGCTGGCTGATCGCGGTCGTCGGCGCCCGCGGGGACGACTGGGGCCGGCTGATCATCGTCACCGACGAGCCGCCGCCGCACCGGTACGTGGTGGTCGCCGAGCGGGCCGCCTCCGCGCTGGCGGTGCACCAGCTCGTCGCGCGGGACACCGACAGCCTGGAACGGCAGGCACATCGGGCGGTGCTGGCGGAGCTGCTGGCCTCGCCGGTGCCCTCGGCGGAACTGCTGGCACGGGCCTCCGCGCTGGGGGTGCCGCTGCCGGGGCGCCGACTGGTGGGGGTCGCGATCCGGCCGCGGCTGACCGACCTGCGGCAGCCGAACGTATCCGGCGCCGCGGTGCTGCGGGAACTGGCCGAGACGGTGTCGCTGGCGACCCGGCGGGCACGGGTGTCCGCGCTCGTCGCGGTGACCGACGAGCTGACCGTGCGGGCGCTGCTTTCCTTGTCCCCCAAGGCGAATGTCGATGCGGTGCTGGACCGGCTGGCGGCCGCGATCCGGCGGCCGCGCGTCGTCGCGGCGGGGACGACGGTGGACAGTCCCGCGCAGGCGCAGCGCAGCCTGCTGGAGGCGGCGCACGTCGCGGCAGCCGCACTGCACGGCCCCGCCGACGAGGCGGTGCACCGGCTCGAAGACGTCCGGCTGCGCGGCCTGCTGCACCTGCTCGCCGACGACGAGCGGGTGCGGGCATTCGCCGCCCGTGAACTGGGCCCGCTGCTTTCGCGCGACGCCGCCGCGGGCACCCGGCTGGTCCAGGCCTTGCGGCATTACTGCGAACACGGCGGCAACAAGTCCGCCGCCGCGGCGGCCGCACACACCTCGCGAACCGCCTACTACCAGCAACTCGCGCGCATCGAGCAGATACTGGGCGTCCCGTTGGAGGACCCGGAATCCATGCTGTCGCTCTATGTCGCACTGCTGGCCCGCGATCTGGATCGCTGACGCGAGATCATCACTCGGTCGGGTAGGCGTAGCGGCCCGGAAAACAGCCGATACCAACGGTATGCCTTTTTCCACCATCGCGGCCATCGCGACCATGCTCGCCGTCACCGCGCCCGCTCAGCCGGCCGCCTCGATGACCCTGACCCTGCGCTCGGATTCCGGCCCGATCGCGTCCGTGACGCTGGAATGCGATCCGGCCGGCGGCAGTCACCCGGAGGCCGAACGCGCATGCACCACCCTGGCCGCGGCCGACGGCGATTTCCGCCGGCTGAAAGCCGAGCCGCGGATGTGCCCGATGATCTACGCTCCGGTCACCGCGCTCGCGTACGGGCACTGGCACGGCCGCCCGGTGGCTTTCCACCAGAGCTACCCGAATCGCTGCGTGGCGAGCTCCCAGACGGCGGGCGTCTTCGCCTTCGCCGATTAGCCGCAGCAGGGGGCCCGCGCCGGGCGCAATCGACAGAATGCGCGCGGGCGCGGGCAACGGTGAACACTTTGTCAGTGCCACCCGCCGCGCGGGGCGCGCACCATTCCGCAATGGCACCCTCGCAGATCGCACATCCCGACGGGCGAGTGGATCTTCGTGACACCGCATCGCTTCGCGGCAGCCGGTTCTTCAACAGCGAACTGGCCCCCGTGCCGGTGGAAAAGCGGACCTGGACTACCTACAATTATTTCGCGCTCTGGATGGGAATGGCTCACAATATCCCGTCCTACGCATTGGCTTCTTCGCTGATCGCACTCGGCATGAACTGGTTGCAGGCGCTCATCACGATCACCCTCGGCAACCTGATCGTGCTGATCCCGATGCTGCTGAACAGTCACGCGGGCACGAAATACGGCATCCCGTTCCCGGTGTTCGCGCGTGCCTTCTACGGAATTCGCGGCGCGAATCTGGCGGCGTTGTTGCGCGCGTTCATCGCCTGCGGCTGGTTCGGTATCCAGACCTGGGTGGGCGGGGAGGCGATTTATATCCTCGTCGGCAAACTGGCAGGCAACGGCTGGCGGCAGGCGACCGAAGTCGGCGGGCAGCCGTGGACGTTATGGCTTTCGTTCGGGGTGTTCTGGGTCGCGCAGATGCTGATCATCTGGCGCGGGATGGAAGCCGTGCGGCGGTTCGAAAACTGGACAGCGCCGCTGGTGTCGGTGGGTTTCCTGATCCTGCTGGCGTATGTGCTGATCAAGGCGGGCGGGCCGGGCCCGATCCTCGCCGAACCGGCGAAACTCGGCTGGGGCGCCGGTTTCTGGAAGGTGTTCGCGCCTTCGCTGATGGCGATGATCGCGTTCTGGTCGACGCTTTCGCTGAACATGCCGGACTTCACACGGTTCGGCGGCAGCCAGGCGAAGCAGGTGCGCGGCCAGCTGCTCGGCCTCCCCACGACCATGACGTTCATCGCGGTCGTCGCGATCCTGACCACGTCGGGTGGGCAACTGCTCTACGGCGAGGCGATCTGGGACCCGGCGCGGCTCGCGGACCGGTTCACCAGCCCGGCGCTCGTGGTCGTCGCGCTGATCGCGCTCGTGCTCGCGACTATCTCGGCGAACCTCGCGGCGAACGTGGTCAGCCCGTCCTACGACTTCTCCAACGCCTTCCCGAAACGGATCACGTTCGCGGTCGGGGGTTTGCTCACCGGCATCATCGGGATCGCGATCCAGCCGTGGAAACTGTATTCGGACCCGAACATCTACATTTTCGCGTGGCTCGGGTTCTACGGCGGAATTCTCGGTGCGGTCGCCGGGGTGCTCGTCGCCGGATATTGGGTGCGAAGGCGGCGCACACTGGATCTGGCCGGGCTGTACACCGAGCGCGGCCGGTACTGGTTCCGCGCGGGCTGGAGCTGGCAAGCGGTCCTCGCCACGCTGGTGGGCGCGGTGCTCGCGGTCGGCGGCGCGTACACCGCGCCCGGTTCGGACGGGCCGTTCCCCGCGGACGGGTTCATCCCGTTCCTCAAACCGTTCTACGACTACAGCTGGGTCGCCGGCCTTGCCGGCGGTTTCGTGGTCTACCTCGTGCTGACCCTGCCCGGTCGCGCGGGGAGAGAAAGGGAGGAAATCCGTGAGCAACCTGATCAGGGCCGCCTTGGTGCAGCAGCGGTGGACGGGTGACAAGGACTCGATGATCGCCGGCGCGGTCGACGCGATCGGCACCGCCGCCTCGCAGGGCGCGCAGGTAGTGTGCCTGCAGGAACTGTTCTACGGCCCGTACTTCTGCCAGGTGCAGGACGCCGACTACTACTCCTACACCGAAGGCATCCCGGATGGGCCGACGACGAAACTCTTGCAGGAAGTCGCGGAGCGGCACGGAATCGTGGTGGTCGCACCGATGTACGAGCAGGAGCAGCCGGGGGTCTACTACAACACCGCGGCGCTGATCGACGCGGACGGCAAATACCTCGGCAAGTACCGGAAGAACCACATCCCGCAGGTGAAGGGTTTCTGGGAGAAGTTCTACTTCCGGCCCGGCAACCTGGGATATCCGGTGTTCGACACCGCGGTCGGGCGGATCGGCGTGTACATCTGCTACGACCGGCATTTCCCGGAAGGCTGGCGGGCGCTCGGCCTGGCCGGTGCGACGATCGTGTTCAACCCCTCGGCGACCAGCCGTGGCCTGTCGCAGTATCTGTGGCGGCTCGAGCAGCCCGCGGCGGCCGTCGCGAACGAATACTATGTCGGCGCCCTCAACAGGGTCGGAGTAGAACCCTTGGGGGACAACGACTTCTACGGTCAGACGTACTTTGTGGACCCACGTGGACAGCTCGTCGGGGACGCGGCGTCGGACGAGCGGGACGAGGTCGTCGTGCGGGATCTCGACATGGACAAGCTCACGCAGGTGCGTGACCTGTGGGCGTTCTACCGTGACCGGCGCCCGGATTCATACGGATCGATGGTGGAGCCGTGATGCGTACTCTCATCAAGGACGGGACGGTGCTGTCGCCTTCCGGTGGTGTGCGGGCCGATGTCCTGGTGACGGATGAACGGATCACCGCCGTCACCGAGCCGGGCGTGGTCGAGACGGCGGACACCGTGCTGGACGCAACCGGAAAGTACGTGCTGCCAGGCGGGATAGACGCGCACACGCATCTGGAAATGCCGTTCGGCGGCACCTTCTCGGCCGACACCTTCGAGACCGGGACCAAGGCCGCCGCGTGGGGCGGGACCACCACGATCATCGACTTCGCCGTGCAGGCCAAGGGTACTTCGCTGCTGTCCACTCTGGACAAGTGGCACGAGAAGGCCGATGGGAACTGTGCGATCGACTACGGTTTCCACATGATCGTGTCGGACGTCAACGACGGCACGCTCAAGGAGATGGAGACCTGCGTCGGGGCCGGGGTGTCCAGCTTCAAGATGTTCATGGCCTACCCCGGCGTTTTCTATTCCACGGACGGCGAGATCCTGCGTGCGATGCGGAAGGCCACCGAGACCGGCGCGATGATCATGATGCACGCGGAGAACGGCATCGCGATCGACGAACTGGTCGCCGCGGCGCTGGCGGCCGGGCACACGGATCCGGTGCAGCACGGGTACACGCGTCCGTCCGCTTTGGAGGGTGAAGCGACTTCGCGCGCGATCACCCTGGCTCGCGTGACGGGTGCGCCACTGTATGTCGTGCACCTGTCGGCGGCGGAAGCCCTGTCCGCCGTGGCCGAGGCGCGGGACGCGGGGCAGAACGTATTCGCCGAGACGTGCCCGCAGTATCTGTATCTGTCCATTGAAGACCTGGCGAAACCCGGTTTCGAAGGCGCGAAGTACGTTGCTTCCCCGCCGTTGCGGGAGAAACGTCATCAGGCCGACTTGTGGCGGGGTTTGCGGACGAACGATCTTTCGGTGGTCTCCACGGATCACTGCCCGTTCTGTTTCAAGGACCAGAAGGAACTGGGGCGCGGCGATTTCTCGAAGATCCCCAACGGGATGCCGGGTGTCGAGCACCGGATGGACCTGTTGCATCAGGGTGTGGTGGCGGGCGAGATCTCGCTGGGGCGCTGGGTGGAGACCTGCTCGACGACGCCGGCGCGCATGTTCGGGTTGTACCCGCGCAAGGGCGTGCTCGCTCCGGGCTCGGATGCGGATATCGTGATCTACGACCCGGCGGCCAGGCAGACGCTTTCCGCGGAAACACATCATATGGCGGTGGACTATTCCGCTTATGAAGGTTTTGAGATCGCCGGGAAAGTGGACACTGTGTTGTCGCGGGGCAAGATTGTGGTCTCTTCGGCCGGTTTCACGGGGTCGACGAGTCACGGGAATTTCTTGTCACGTGAGCTGTGCCAGTACCTGAACTGAGGGGTCACCATGGATTTCGGTGTGGTGCTGCAAACGAATCCGCCCGCGCGTGATGTGGTGCGGTTGATGAAGAATGCGGAGGCCCGGGGTTTCGGGTATGGCTGGACGTTCGACTCCTGCATCCTGTGGCAGGAGCCGTTCGTCATCTACTCGCAAATTCTCGCGGCGACTTCCTCGATGACCGTCGGCCCAATGGTGACGAGCCCGGGCACCAGGGACTGGTCGGTCACGGCTTCGTTGTTCGCGACGCTGAACGACATGTTCGGCAACCGCACGGTCTGCGGCATCGGCCGGGGTGACTCGGCGCACCGGGTGATCGGGAAACCACCGTCCACTTTGGCCACATTGCGCGAGTGCATGCATGTGGTGAAAGAGTTGGCGGAAGGCCGCGAAGCCATGCTGAACAGCAAGGCGGTGCGGATCCCGTGGGTGCGCAATGGCCGGCTCGAAATCTGGATGGCAGGCTATGGCCCGAAGGCGCTACGGTTGGCGGGTGAGCAGGCGGATGGTTTCATCCTGCAGTGCGCCGACCCGGCGATCGCCCGGTGGACGATAAGCTCCGTCCACGAAGCGGCTCGAGCAGCAGGCCGTGACCCGGCGGGCATCACCATCTGCGTCGCCGCCCCCGCGTACGTCGGCGATGATGTGGCGCACCAGCGGGAACAGTTACGCTGGTTCGGCGGCATGGTCGGTAACCATGTGGCCGATCTTGTTGCCAGGTATGGAGATTCCGGCCCTGTCCCGCGAGAGCTGACGGACTACATCCGCAACCGGCACGGTTACGATTACACCCACCACGGCCGCGCAGGGAACCCGTCGACGGACTTCGTGCCGGACGAGATCGTGGACAGATTCTGCCTGACCGGCCCGGCGACCGCCCACATCGAACGCCTCCAGGAGCTCGCGGAACTGGGTGCCGACCAGTTCGCCCTCTACCTGATGCACGATGCCCGCGAGCGAACGCTGGCAGCCTACGAAAACATCATCGGCAAACTGTCCACTTGAGACACCCCTGACCCGAACCAACACGAAGCCTCCAACACTCAGGCGAAGTGGGGCGGGGGTGGGTCCACTCTCGAGGGCGCCCTGCGCCCGGTCAAATCCGCACCCAACATAAGAAGGGCATCACGCGGAGCGCGACTCAAAAAGATTGCCTCGCCGGCGGGCTGGCTCCGGGATAACTGGCCCAACGGGACGTCACCTTTTCGAGGTGGTCGAGTTGGGCCTTTTTCAAAGCCTCGTTTCTTCCACCATGGCTTGGTATACCAGTTTCCGCATTTCTTGCCTGATGGGGTGGGTGCTCGACGGTACCAGCTGGGTGAAGAACAATCCTGTCACGCCGGCCGCCGGGTCTATCCAGAATGCGGTGGAAGCCGCGCCACCCCAGGAGTATTCGCCTGGGGTGGACAGGGTTTTCGCCTTGACCGGATCTTTCAGGACAGCGAATCCCAACCCGAAACCGTACCCATCGTAGGGTACTTCCGCGAAGAGCGGGCGACCATATTCTTCAAGGTCGACATCGCCGGGCAGGTGGTTACTGGTCATCAACCGTATCGTGCGCGGGCTCAGCAACCGCGCCCCGTCGAGTTCGCCGCCCCGCAGGAGAAACTGCGTGAAACGATGGTAGTCAGCCGCCGTGGAGACGAGACCACCACCGCCGGAAAGGTAGTCCGGTTTTCCGATGCCGACCTTGCCGAACGCCGAATTCGACACCGCTTGACGCGTCCCCGGGTGCGCCGTATACATCGACGCCACCCGGTCCAAGTCATCAGTGCCGAACGAAGTGTCGATCATACCCAGCGGCCCGAAGATCCGCTGCGCGAAGAACTCGTCCAGCGACTGTCCCGAAACAACCTCGACGAACCGGCCGAGCACATCCGTCGACACCGAATAGTTCCATTCACTGCCCGGCTGGAACAACAACGGTAACTGCGCCCATTTTTCGACACACTGTGCCAGATCGAGCCCGGCCGGCGCGAACCATTCGAACCCGGCCTGACGGTACATCGCATCGACCGGGTGCGCCTGATGGAAACCGTACGTCAGGCCGGAAGTGTGGCTCAGCAGATGCCACACCCGGATCGGCGACGTGGCGGGTTCGGTCACCGGGTTCAGCGCCGACCCTTTGACGTACACCCGTGGCGCGGCGAATTCCGGTAGCCAGCGGGAAATCGGGTCCGTCAGCTCGAAAGCGCCCTCTTCGAACAGCATCATCGCGGCGACCGACGTGACCGGCTTCGTCATCGAGAAGATCCGCCACAGCGTGCCCGATTCGACCGGGCGCTCCGCCGCCATATCACGTCGGCCGTATTTCGAAACGTGCACCAGCTTCCCGCCCCGGGTGACCACAATCTGCCAGCCGGGCAGCAAACCCTCATCGACGTAACGGGCGAAGTGGCGGTCGATCCGGGCCAGCCGGCTCGCGTCGAAACCGGCTTCAGCGGGATCGGTGTCCGTCTCCAGAGTCATACTCCCGATTATCCCGCGCAAGCGCAGGTCCGAGCCCGCGCGGCCTTACCCCGCTGCTCGTTCGGCGGCTTTCTCCGCGCGCCACTGCTCATCCGTCGCACCCCGGCGCCAGTAGCCCGAGATCGACAGCAGGTCTTTCCGCACACCGCGCTCACCGAGCAGGTACCGCCGCAGCTCTCGCACGAAACCGGCCTCCCCGTGCACGAACGCCTGCACGAGTCCCTCGGGAAACTCGAGCGCGCGCACCTCCGATACCAGATCGGCACCCGCCGCACGGTGAATCCACCGGATCTGCGCGTCCGCTTTGGTCGCCAGCGGCTGCTCCTCGCTCGCGTCCTCGACCTCGATGAACGCCCGCACCGGCACCCCGGCGGGCATCGCCTCCAGCGTCAACGCGATCGCCGGCAACGCGCTCTCGTCACCGACCAGCAGGTGCCAGTCTGCCTCGGCACCCGGCGCGTAAGCCCCGCCAGGACCGTTGAGCAGCAACGTATCCCCCGGTTTCACCTGACGCGCCCACGGACCGGCGACCCCCTCGTCACCATGGTGCACGAAGTCGATGGCCAGCTCACGGGCGTCCGCGTCGTAGTGCCGCACCGTGTAGCTGCGCATCACCGGCCACTGCTCGCTCGGGTACTCCGCCCGGATCACGCCCAGGTCGAACGGCTCCGGATACGAAACTCCCGGCACCGGAAACAGGACTTTGACATAGGCATCGGTGAACTCGTTCGGTTCGAACGCCGTGAATCCCTCACCACCGGCGACGATCCTGATCATGTGCGGCGTGAGTTGCTGGGTGCGCAGCACTTCCAGCCGGGTCGCCGGCCGGACCCTGCGTTCGGGCTTGTCCGCCATTCGCTTGCTCCTCACCTCGGTTCCGCTGTTAGGCTACCCTAAGATTGACGGATGCCGGTGGGACCGCGCCCACCCCACGGCGTCCAGAAGCTCGTCCAGTGCGTCCAGGCGATGGGCGCTGACGACGAAGTCGCAGTACGGCCACACCGCCGCCATCCCGCCGACGAGCGGCCGGTACGCGGGCTGCGCGGTGCGCGGGTTGACCCACACCACCCGGAAGGCAAGCCGCGAGAGCCGGGCCATCTGGCCGGCGAGCAGTTCGGTGCCACCGGTCTCCCAGCCGTCGGAAATGATCACTACGACGGCGCCGCGGGCCATGCCTCGCGCGCCGTAGGACTCGATGAACTCCTTGAGCGCGACGCCGATCCGCGTGCCGCCGGACCAGTCCGGAGCCTGCTCGCCCGCCTCCCGCATGGCCCTCGCCGGGTCCGCGGTCAGCACTTTCGTGAGCCGGGTCAGCCGGGTCGCGAACGTGAACACCTCCGCCCGCGCGCCCAACCGCGCGCACACCAGCAGTTGCAGCATCGCGCGGGCGTGCGCCTCCATGGACCCGGAAATATCGCACAACACCACCAGCTTCCGCGGTTTCTCGCGCGGAACCCACCGGCGCAGCCTGACCGGTTCACCCCCGCTGCGGCGTGCGCGGCGCAACGTCTCCCGCAGATCGACCCGCCGCCCGCCCGGCGCCACCCGTTTCCGCCGTGACCGCCGCGATGGTGTCGCGATCCGGAACCGGCGCATCAGCTCACGTAACAGTGCCAGCTCGCCGGGTTCGAGATCGGCGAAATCCCGGGTGGCAAGGTGTTCGGCCGCACTGCCGAACGTCGGCAGCTCGATCTTGCGCCCGCTTTCGCCGATGCTTTCGGTCACCTGGCGGGTTTCCCCCGCGGCGAGTGTCTCATCCGGACGGTCGCCGCGGAAATCAGCCGGGTCGCCGCCTCCGAACACGGCGGCGAAAACCCGGTCCAGTACGACGATCTGGTCCGGAGTGGACACCAGCGTGGCGAGCGCGCACCGGTACAGCTCGTCGTTGGTCCGCGGTCGCACCAGCAGCACGGCCTGGGTGAACCGCGCCGACCGGTCCGCCCCGACCGCGACGCCCTGAGCTCGCAGCGCTTCGCCGAACCGCGCCGCGAGCACGGCCAGATCGCTCACCACCACCGCCCGGCGGACTCGACGACCGCTCTGTCCTCTTCGTACTTCACCACCGCACTCATCGTGTCACCGACGGCGGTTTCGTCGAGCACCTCGACCCCCAGCACGTGCAGCGCCGACGCCCAGTCGATGGCCTCGGCGACACCGGGCGGCTTGGCCAAGCCGAACCCGCGCAACCGCTGCACCGAAGACGCGACCCGTTCCGCGAGCCACCCCGCGACGCCGGGTACCCGCAGCCGGATGATCGCCGCGACCCGATCCGGCTCGGGATGGGCGATCCACTGGTACAGACACCGCCGTTTCAGCGCGTCGTGCAGCTCGCGGGTCCGGTTGGAGGTCAGCACCACGATCGGCGGGAACGCAGCCCGGCGGGTGCCGAGCTCCGGGATCGTCACCGCCGCTTCGGCGAGAAGTTCCAGCAGGAAAGCTTCGAACTCGTCGTCGGCGCGGTCCACCTCGTCGATGAGCAGCACCGCCGGCCGGGGCCCCGGATGTTCGATCGCCGCCAGCAACGGCCGGGCCAGCAGGTAGTCCGCACCGAACAAGTCCGCTTCGGACAGTGCCTCCCCGCGTGCCTCGGCAAGCCGGATCCCCAGCAGCTGTCGCGGATAGTTCCACTCGTACAACGCGTCCGCCGAGGACAGTCCCTCGTAGCACTGCAACCGGATCAGCTTCGTGTCCAGCGCCCGGGAAAGCGCTTTCGCCGCCTCGGTCTTGCCGACACCGGGCTCGCCTTCGAGCAGGATCGGCTGTGGCATCCGCACCGCGAGGAACAACGCCGTCGCCAGCGCCTGATCGGTGAGATAGCTCGCCGCCGCGAGCTCGGCGGCGAGCTCCCCTACGGTCTCACCCATCGGCGAACGCCTGCCGGCATCCCGGCCCGCAGAAATAGAAGATCTGGTCATCCCGGGCCAGCCGCAGCGTGCCGGCCGTGATCGCCACGGTCATCCCACACACCGGATCCGTTGCCGTGGCAGGCTTTTCCACCGGCGCCCGCGGTCGCAACGCGATCAGCTCCGCGTACACCGACACGGCGATCTCTTCCGGAGTGCGCGCGCCGATGTCCAGCCCTGCCGGAGTATGCACGACATCCGCGCCGAGCCCCAGCGTTTCGAGCACCGCCGCGCCCCGGCGACGGCTCGCGATGAGCCCGATGTACCGGGCACCGCCCGCCACGGCGGCCCGCAGCACCCTGTCCTCGTCCCGCCCGTGCGACGCGACCAGTACGGCATCGGCATTCTCGGGCAACGGATCGGTGCTCGGGTGCACGTCGTAGCCCAGCGCCTTGCCGACCGACGCGAGCGCCCGCGCCACCGGCGCATCGCCGTGTACCACGACGAGCGCCGGTGGTAACCGGGCTTCCAGGAAAATCTCCAGCGAACCACCGGAAAGGCACGGATTCCCCACGGTGACAACGCCTTCCTCGACCTGCTCGGCGCTCGCCTCGGGCGTGATCCGCAGCAGCGCCGACTTCCCGGTGCCGAGCAGCCGGATGCCGTGGCGCCGCACGGTCGACTCCGCGCAGTCCCCGCCGACGAAACCCTCGATGGTGCCGTCGGGCAGCACCAGCGCACAGTCGCCGGGCTTGGCGCTCGTCGGCCGCTGGGCCCGGACGACCGTCGCGAACACGAACGGCCGCCGGTGCGCCCGCAGCGAATCGGCCTGTGCCAGCACTTCCGTTCGGAACATCAGGTGATCGCCAGGTCGGTTCGGAACGGGCGGCCCTGCGCGGCCGACCACACGGCCGCCGGGGTGAGCGGCATGTCCGCGTGCCGCACTCCGTACGGCTTCAGCGCGTCGAGCACGGCGTTGACCACCGCGGCCGGGGACCCGACGGTCGCGGACTCGCCGACCCCCTTGGCGCCGATCGGATGGTGTGGTGACGGGGTGACCGTCTCACCCAGCCGCCACGACGGACATTCCATCGACGTCGGCAGCAGATAGTCCATAAAGGACCCACCGAGGTGGTTTCCGTCCTCGTCGAACGCCATCACCTGCATCAGCGCCATGCCGACCCCGTCCGCGAGACCACCGTGTACCTGCCCCTCGACGATCATCGGGTTGATCCGCACCCCACAGTCGTCGACCGCGACGAAGTCACGCACCTTCACCTGCCCGGTCTCCGCGTCCACATCGACCACGCAAACGTAAGCACCGAAAGGATAAGTCAGGTTCGGCGGGTTGTAGACACACGTCGCGTCCAGCTGCCCCTCGACACCTTCGGGCAGTTCCAGACTGGAATGCGCGGCCATCGCAATGTCCTGAATGGACTTTCCGGCCGCCGGGTCGCCCTTGACGAACCAGCGCCCCTTCTCCCATTCCAGGTCGTCCGGGCTCACCTCGAGCATCGCGGAGGCGACGATTTTCGCGCGCTCACGGACTTTCCGCGCCACCACCGCCGTGGCCGCCCCGGACACCGGTGTCGAACGGGAACCGTAGGTGCCGAGCCCGAACGGGGTCTGATCGGTGTCACCGTGCACCACGTCGATGTCGTCCGGCGAAATACCGAGCTCCTCGGCGACGATCTGCGCGAACGTGGTCTCGTGCCCCTGCCCCTGTGACTGCACCGACAGCCGCAGCACCGCCTTGCCGGTCGGGTGCACGCGCAGTTCGGCACCGTCGGCCATGCCGAGACCGAGGATGTCCATGTGCTTGCGCGGCCCGGCGCCGACCGCCTCGGTGAAGAACGCGACGCCGATGCCCATCAGCTCACCGGCGTCCCGCCGTTTCGCTTGCTCCATCCGGAGTTCGTCGTAGTGCGCCAGATCGAGCGCCATCCGCAAGGTCCGCGGGTAGTCACCGGAGTCGTACTCCCAGCCCGTCTTGCTCTGGTAGGGGAACTGGTCGGGCTTGAGCAGGTTCTTCATCCGCAGCTGCGCCGGATCCATGTCCAGGTCGTACGCCAGCACGTCGACGAGCCGCTCGACAAGGTACACCGCCTCGGTGATCCGGAACGAGCACGCGTAGGCGACCCCGCCGGGCGCCTTGTTGGTATAGACCCCCGTGACGGACGCGTGCGCGGCCTCGATGTCGTAAGAACCCGTGAACACACCGAAGAAACCGGCCGGGTACTTCGTCGGCTGCGCCGTGCCGTTGAACGCGCCGTGATCGGCAAGCACCTTCACCCGGATAGCGAGGATCTTACCGTCCTTTGTGGACGCTATTTCGCCGTGCATGTGGTAGTCACGCGCGAAGGACGTGCTCATCAGGTTCTCCGAGCGGTCCTCTATCCACTTCACCGGCTTGCCGGTGACGATCGAGCCGACCACCGAGCACACGTAGCCGGGATAGATGCCGACCTTGTTGCCGAAACCACCGCCGATATCCGGGGAAATGACCCGGATCTTGTGCTCCGGCAACCCGGCCACGAGCGCGTACAACGTGCGGTGCGCGTGCGGCGCCTGTGTCGTGGTCCAGATGGTGAGCTTGCCGGTGATCGGGTCCATGTCCGCGACCGAGCCACAGGTCTCCAACGGTGCCGGATGCACCCGCGGATACAGCATATCCTGTGTGGTAACGACTTCCGCGTTTGCGAACACCTCGTCGGTGCGTGCGGCGTCCCCCGTCTCCCAGTCGAAGATGTGGTTGTCCGTGCGGCCTTCGAGATCGTCACGGATCACCGGGGCGTCCTCATCGAGCGCCTTGCGAGCGTCCACCACGGGTTCGAGCGCCTCGTAGTCGACGTCGATCAGCTCCAGCGCATCCCGCGCGGAGTAACGATCTTCGGCGACCACGAACGCGACTTCCTGCCCCTGGAAGCGAACCTTGTCGGTGGCGAGGACGGCCTGCACGTCACCGGACAACGTGGGCATCCAGGCGAGGTTGAGCCCGGCCAGCGTCTCACCGGTGATGACCGCCCGTACCTTCGGGTGCGCCTCGGCGGCGCTGGTGTCGATCGAGACGATCTTCGCGTGCGCGTACGGGCTGCGCAGCACCGCGCCGTGCAGCATGCCCGGCAACGTGACGTCGTCGACGTAGGTGCCGTGCCCACGAAGGAACCGCGCGTCCTCCTTGCGATGCATCCGGCCGAAGCCGATCGGCGTCTGTTCGGTGGTGGTCACGGCTGCGCCTCCACTGTCTCGTGCTCCGCCGCCCAGCGAACCGAGCGGACGATGTTCTCATACCCGGTACACCGGCACAGCTGCCCGGAAATCGCCTCGCGAATGTCCTCTTCGGACGGATCGGGATTGTGGTCGAGCAGCCACCGCGACGTCATCATCATGCCCGGGGTGCAGAATCCACATTGGAGCCCATGACACTCGCGGAAACCCGCCTGCACCGGGTCGAGGTCGCCGTTGTTCGCCAGGCCTTCCACGGTGCGCACCCGGTGCCCGTCCGCCATCACCGCGAGCACCGTGCACGACTTGACCGGCACGTCGTCCAGCCACACCACGCACGCGCCGCAGTTCGACGTGTCGCAGCCCCAGTGCGTCCCGGTCAGCCGCAGCTCGTCGCGCAGGAAGTGCACGAGCAGCAGCCGCGGCTCCACATCACGCCGGTAAACCGTCCCGTTCACCGTCACCCCGATCTCCATCGTCACGCCTCCTGATGCCGGCCGTGCCAGCGGGCCAGTGCCGCGCCGAGCGCGCGGGCGGTGAGGGTCGCGGCCAGATGCCGCTTGTAGTCGACGGGGCCGCGCTGATCGGCTACCGGCTCGCAGTGCTCGGCCGCGATCTGCCCGGCCCGCGCGAACCGATCGGCCGTCGCCGGGCCGCCGACGAGGAAGTCCTCGGCCTCGGGCGCGTGGAAGTTTTCGGCACCCACGGCGGTCAGCCCGATCCCGGCTTCGGCCACGGTTTCGCCGTCCAACCGCAGTTCCGCGCCGGCCGCGGCGACCGCCCAATCCCCCGCGCGCCGCTCGACCTTCTGGTACGCCGAAGCCGACGACCGGATCGGCACCTGAACACCCCGCAGCAATTCACCGTCACCGACGACCGTTTCGTACGGCCCGGTGAAGAATTCGCGAATCGGTACCGTTCGCCGCCCTTCTCCGTATTCGATGACCGCTTCCGCGCGTACTGCCGCAAATGCGGCGGAAAGGTCTTCGGAAGGGTCGGCCTGGCACAGCGAACCACCGACCGTTCCGCGGTTGCGGACGATCGGATCGGCAATCACTTTCTCGGCATCGTGAAAGATCGGGAAGTGCTCACCGACGAGTGCCGAGGACAGCAGTCCGGCATGCCGGACCATCGCGCCGATGTAGAGCATGTTCCCGTCGACGCTGATCGTGGTCAGCTCCTCGACTTCGTTGATGTCGATGAGCGTCTGCGGCTGGGCCAGGCGCAGCTTCATCATCGGGATGAGGCTGTGGCCACCCGCCACGACCCTCGATTCCGGACCGTATTTCCCCAGCAGACTCAGCGCTTGCGCCACGCTGGTCGCTTTCTCGTATTGGAACTGGGCGGGTACTTGCATGGAGTGACGTTCTCCCGGCCCGGCGACCGGCGCAACGCCCGAATAATGGTTCGGTTATGAATGCAGATCAACGTCCCAGGGTGGCTTAGAATCAGCGATTGTGACGCTCGGTCAGCTCAGCGCTTTCGTTCTGGTCGCTCGCCTCGGATCGGTCACGGATGCCGCCAGGGCGATGGGCGTGAGCGAACCGGCCGTCTCGCAGGCGCTCGCGGCGCTGCGCAGCCACCACGGGGACAAGCTGATCGTGCGCACCGCCAACGGGATGACGCTCACCCCGGGCGGCATTCGCCTGTTGCCGATCGCGTCGCAGATGGTCGCTCTCGGCGCGGACGCCGACGCAGCGGTCCGCGAGGCGAACGGGGTGGCGGAACGGCTTCAGGTGGCGGTGACCAGCACGCTCGCCGAGTTCGTCGCGAACCCGCTGCTGGAGGCGTTCGGCGCCCGATCCGGCTTGCCGGTCGACGCATCGGCCGGGCTCGCCCGGACCGCGGAGATGCCGGTGCTGCTGGGCAGCCGCCTCGCGGACGCGGCGCTCGGGCCGCAGCTGGAGGGCGGCCTGGACAGCACGCCGATCTTCCGCTGCTCGCTGGTCGCGGTCGCGGCGCCGAGGTCACGACACCGCGGCGGCCCGGCGAAATGGCCGTGGCTGCTCGACCCGTCGGGCGCCGACCCCGACAGTGAGACCGCGCGGCTGCTCGACCGGCTCGGCGTGCCGGACGACGAGATCAGCGTGTTTCCGAACCAGACCGCGGCGTGGTCCGCGGCGGCCAGCGGTGACGGGGTCTCGGTCGCCGTCGAACATCTCGTCGCACCTCAGCTGCGCCGGGGTGAGCTCGTCGTGGTTCCCACCCCGGCGACCCCCGCGCGCGTGTGCTGGCATCTGACCACGCTCCCCCGCGACCGTCTCTCCCCCGCGGCCGCGTCATTGCGGCACTTCCTGGGCACGCCGGCCGCGATGCAGGTCATGCGCTCCCCCGGCGTGGGCGTGCCGCCGTCGCGATTCAAGCCGCCCGTGTACGTGACGATCTGGAGCTGATCAAGCGGCGAGGCGACGCACCACCGCGTCCGCCAACAGCCGGCCCCGATCGGTGAGCACAGCGCGCCCGTCCCGCAGCGACCCGGGATCCAGCAGTCCCTCGTCCGCCGCGACCGAGGATTCCCGGAGCCCGGCATCGTCGAGCGCGTCCAGTGGCAGCCCCTCGGCGAGCCGCAGTTCGAGCATGATCCGCTCCAGATGCCGGTCCTCGCCGGTCAGCACCTCCCGCCCCGCCTCGGGCGACTCCCCGTTGGCGAGCAGCGACGCGTACTTCGCCGGGTGCTTGACGTTCCACCAG
>NZ_WMBA01000095.1 GCF_009707865.1 Amycolatopsis pithecellobii | reverse complement strand
GCCGACCAGCCGGACGCCGCAACCTGCAACCCGCCGACCGCCACGACGTGCACATCGTCACCGCGACCACGACCACGAAAGCCAAACCGGTCACCCCCCGACCACGCCGAACAGGTTAAAACTCAAGTTAGGGAGTGTTTCGAAAGTGGTTTGCGTAGCGGTGCGGGTGGCGGAACCTCAGTCCCGCCCGCCAGCCCGACCACCAGCCCCTGGCGGACGCGCTTCGCGCGGCAGCGCTTTTACACCACGTCGGCGCTGTCCTCGCGAGGAACCACCTGAGAACCCGCAGCGGTGTCAGCTGACGCCCCACAGCAAGCGGCTCCGCCGCTTGTGAAACACAAGCTAGGACGCGGTCGGACGCGGCGGGGCACACTCCACTAATCTGCGGAGTTATACCGAGGGGCAAAATCCCTGCTAGTCATCGTCCTCGCAAGGAGAACAACCGCAGTGCTTCGCACCCACGACGCCGGCACCCTCCGTGCCGGGCATGCCGGCCAGATCGTCACGCTCACCGGGTGGGTCGCCCGGCGGCGCGATCACGGCGGGGTGATCTTCATCGATCTGCGCGACGCGAGCGGGGTCGCCCAGGTCGTGTTCCGCGAGGGCGAAATGGCCGAGCGCGCACACCAACTGCGCTCGGAGTACTGCGTGCGCGTCACCGGTGAGGTGGGCAAACGCCCGGACGGCAACGAAAACGCGGAGATCCCCACCGGCGAGATCGAGGTGCTGGCCACCGAGCTCGAGGTGCTGTCGGACGCCGCGGTACTGCCGTTCCCCATCGACGACCGGGTCGACGTCGGCGAGGAGGTCCGGCTCAAGTACCGCTACCTCGACCTGCGCCGCAGTGGCCCCGCGGCGACCATCCGGTTGCGCAGCGAGGTCAACCGCGTTGCCCGCGAGGTGCTGCACGAGCAGGACTTCGTCGAGATCGAGACGCCGACGATGACGCGCTCGACCCCCGAGGGCGCCCGCGACTTCGTCGTACCCGCGCGGCTGCGCCCCGGGTCGTGGTACGCGCTGCCGCAGTCGCCGCAGCTGTTCAAGCAGCTGCTCATGGTCGGCGGGATGGAGCGTTACTACCAGATCGCGCGCTGCTACCGGGACGAGGACTTCCGTGCCGACCGGCAGCCCGAGTTCACCCAGCTCGACATCGAGATGAGCTTCGTCGAGCAGGACGACGTGATCAAGATCGGCGAGGACATCGTCGCCGCCCTGTGGAAGCTGATCGGCCACGAGGTGCCGCGCCCGATCACGCGGATGACCTACGCGGACGCGATGTCGCGCTACGGAACGGACAAACCGGACCTGCGCTTCGGGCTCGAACTGACTGATCTCACCGATTACTTCGCCGACACGCCGTTCCGCGTGTTCCAGGCGCCATACGTGGGTGCCGTGGTGATGCCGGGCGGCGGCAGCCAGCCGCGCCGCCAGCTCGACGCGTGGCAGGGATGGGCGAAGCAGCGCGGTGCGAGGGGCTTGGCGTACGTGCTGCTCGCCGAGGACGGCACGCTGTCCGGCCCGGTCGCCAAGAACATCTCCGAAACCGAGCGCGCCGGGCTGGCCGAGAAGGTCGGCGCCAAGCCCGGTGACTGCGTGTTCTTCGCCGCCGGCACGCCCGGCTCGGCCCGCGCCCTGCTCGGCGCCGCACGGGTGGAGATCGGGCACCGGCTCGGCCTGATCGACGAGAACGAGTGGTCCTTCGTGTGGGTCGTGGACGCGCCGCTGTTCGCGCCCGTCGAGGAGATCGGTGACGACGTGGCGGTCGGCTCCGGCAAGTGGACCGCGGTGCACCACGCGTTCACCTCGCCGACCCCGGAGTGGCTCGACAAGTTCGAGACCGACCCGGGCAGCGCGCTCGCCTACGCCTACGACATCGTCTGCAACGGCAACGAAATCGGCGGCGGCTCTATTCGTATCCACCGCGCTGACGTGCAGAAACGCGTGTTCGAGGTGATGGGTCTCGCGGAGGAGGAGGCGCAGGAGAAGTTCGGCTTCCTGCTCGACGCCTTCCAGTTCGGCCCGCCGCCGCACGGCGGTATCGCGTTCGGCTGGGACCGCATCGTGATGCTGCTGGCGCATGCCGAATCGCTGCGTGAGGTGATCGCGTTCCCGAAGACCGGTGGCGGTTACGACCCGCTCACCGGCGCGCCCGCCCCCATCACGGCCCAGCAGCGCAAGGAAGCCGGGATCGACGCGAAACCACAGCCCGCCAAGGCGTAACCGGCGTCCCGCGGGGGTACCTGTGCTCCGCCGCTTGGCGCAGGCGCATGCCTGCACCTGGGTGAACGGCGCAGTAACCCTGCGCCGGCGGAATTTTCGTGGTGGAGAAGGGCACAAGGCCACTAGTAGGGTCGAACACGATGACCGTGGACACTTCCGAAGAAGGCACAGCGGGCACGGCTGCACCCGTGGAACCGGCTGTCGCGGCGGCGGTCGCGGCAGGCGAAGTGGTGCTCGCGCACCGCTTCGGCAGCGCCATCGCCCTCGTCGATCCGGTGCACCTGCCCGGCAGCGGCCCGGCGACGGTGGTGCGGGCCAGAATCGCGGCCTCGCCTTTCGGGCTGCCCCGCACGCTGGTGATCAAGCATTACCCGGACCCGGCGCCGGAGGGGCTGCCGGATCCTTTCGCCCAGGAGGCGGTGAGCTACCAGCTGTTCACCGCGTTGCAGCCCGAGGAGCGGATGTGCCCCGAACTGCTCGCCCACGACGGCGAGCAGCGGGTGCTGGTCATCGACGATCTCGGCAACGCGCCCACGTTGCAGGACAAGCTGATGGGCCGCGACGCTCGCGCGGCGGAGCGGGCGCTGCTGTCGTGGGCCCGGTCGCTGGGCCGGATGCACGCGACCACCGCCGGCCGTGAAGCCGATTTCGACGCGTTGCTGCGCCGGCTGGGCGGCCCGGTCAAGCACGAGGACAGCACCCCGGTCACCGCGTGCGCGCAGCTGCCCGGCCTGCTCGAAGAGCACCTCAAGGTGGCGACCCCGGACGCGGTGCACCGGTTCGCCGAGGCGGCGTGCGTGCGGGCGAAGTCGCTGGCCTACCGGGCGTTCAGCCCCGCGGATCTGAGCCCGGACAACAATCTCGTGACCAGCGGCGGGGTCCGGTTCCTCGATTTCGAACGCGGCCGGGTGCGCAACGCCCTCGTCGACGCCGCGAACCTGCGGGTGCCGTTCGCGTCCTGCACCGATGCGCTCGCACTGCCCGCCGGAATGAGCGAGGCGATGGTCGCGGCGTGGCGGTCGGAAGTGGTCGGAGTCTGGCCGGGCTTGTCCGACGGTGATGTGCTGTCCGGGCACCTGCTCGACCATCAGCTGCTGGTGGTCTGGGTGAACACCTGGACCGCGCTGACCGGCCGCTGCGACAAACCGGCGGCGCTGGTCACGTGGTGGCTCCACCTGGAGGCTGACGCGGCGCGGATGGGCGAGAACGAGATCGCCGGACACGCGCGCGCGGTCGCGGCCGGGCTCGACGCCCGGTACGGGCCGGGACTCGAGTTGCCGCTGTACCCAGCATTTCGGTAAGAGGTCTTGACCTCGTTACCCTGCGCTCACCGCCGGTGAGGGTGGATGACCGATGGTCTGTAGACGTGACCGCGCTGACCGAGCAGTTCTCCCCGACCGAAGTGACGTCCCGGCGGGCACGGCGACTGGCCGTGCTCGGTGATTCCACCGCCGTGGGCCTGGGTGACCCCGTGCCCGGCCGCGGCTGGCGTGGCGTCGGCCCATTCGTGGCGCGGGCGCTGGACGTCGCGCCCGACGGCTACCTCAACACCGCTTTCACCGGCGCCCGGATGCGCTGCGTGCGTTACGACCAGCTGCCCGCGGCGACCACGCACCGGCCGGACGTGGCGCTGGTGATCGTCGGCATGAACGACACCCTGCGCTCGGATTTCGACGCCGCCGCGATGGCCGCCGACCTCGACCACGTGATGACCACGCTCGGTGCGCTCGGCACCATCGTCGTGCCGGTGCGTTTTCACGACCACGGCAAGGTTTTCCGGCTGCCCGGCCCGCTCTACCGGGCGTTGAAGGCGCGGATCGACGAGCTGAACGAAGCCATCGGCACCGTCGTGCGCCGCCACGGCATGCCGTGCCTCGACCTGGCCGCCATGCCGGGTGCCTACGACCTGGCGTCCTGGAGCGTGGACCGGCTGCACCCCTCGGAGCTCGGGCACCGGATGCTGGCCAAGGGCCTGACCGAGCAGCTCGGCGAGGCCGGTGTCGAGATCGTCGAACCGGTGAGCCTCGCCTGCTCCGGCGGCCTGCAGCCGACCACCGCGCAACACGTGGGATGGCTTGTGCTGAAAGGGATCCCGTGGTTGTGGCGGCGCAGCCGCGACCTGCTGCCCTACGTCGCGAGCATCCTGGCGGCCTCGGCGAAGGAGTCGTACCTGACGTGGCGGGACGGCACCGAGGTCACCGCGGCGCCCGAACCGCAGCCGAGCGCGCTGCAGATCCGCTGAACCGCGCCGCAGTAACCTTTCAAGGGTGCAGCAGGACGAACTCTTCACGGTGAACCCGGACCTCGAGCGGCCGGACCCGGTCGAGGCTCCGCGTGAGCCGGTGATCCCGGCCGGGTCACCCCTGGCCGTGCGGATGCGGCCGCGCACCCTCGGCGAGGTGGTCGGGCAGCAGCATCTGCTCGGTGAGGGCGCGCCGTTGCGGCGGCTCGTCGAGGGCGCGGCCCCGGCGTCGGTCCTGCTCTACGGCCCGCCCGGCACCGGGAAGACGACGCTGGCGAACCTGGTGTCCACCGCGACCGGCCGCCGGTTCGTCGCGCTCTCGGCGCTGTCGGCCGGGGTGAAGGAGGTGCGCGGCGTCATCGAAGAGGCACGCCGTCGCCGGATGTACAACAACGAGAACACCGTGCTGTTCATCGACGAGGTGCACCGGTTCTCCAAGACCCAGCAGGACGCGCTGCTCGGCGCCGTCGAGGACCGCACAGTCCTGCTCGTCGCGGCCACCACCGAGAACCCGTCGTTCTCGGTGGTCTCGCCGCTGCTGTCGCGTTCGCTGGTGCTCCAGCTGCGCCCGCTGACCGACGAGGATGTGCGCGCGCTGATTCATCGCGCGCTGTCCGACGAACGGGGGCTGGGTGGCGAGTTGCAGCTGACCGCCGAGGCCGAGGAACACCTGGTGCGGCTGGCTTCGGGCGACGCGCGCCGTGCGCTGACCGCACTGGAAGCGGCCGCCGACGCCGCCGCGGCCACCGAACACCGCACGATCGACCTCACCACCGTCGAGTCCACAGTGGACAAAGCGGCGGTGCGTTACGACCGCGACGGCGACCAGCACTACGACGTCATCAGCGCGTTCATCAAGTCCATCCGCGGGTCCGATGTGGACGCCGCGCTGCACTACCTGGCGCGGATGATCGAGGCGGGGGAGGACCCGCGGTTCCTCGCACGGCGCCTCGTCGTGCACGCGAGTGAGGACATCGGCCTCGCCGACCCCACCGCGTTGCAGGCCGCGGTCGCCGCCGCGCACGCGGTGCAGTTCATCGGCATGCCGGAAGGGCGGCTCGCGCTGGCACAGGCGACGATTCACCTTGCCACCGCACCGAAATCCAACGCCGTCGTGACCGGCATCGACAGCGCCCTCGCGGACATCCGCGCCGGGCGCATCGGCACCGTCCCGCCGCACCTGCGGGACGGGCACTACGCGGGGGCGGCGAAACTGGGCAACGCACAGGGCTACCGGTACCCCCACGACGTGCCCGAAGGCGTGCTGCCACAGCAGTATCCGCCGGACGACCTCGTCGGGCGCGACTACTACCACCCCACCCAGCGCGGCGCCGAGCGCCCCTTGGCCGAACGCGTCCCCAAGCTGCGCCGCACCATCCGCGGCGAGTAACCGAATTAACAGACCCGCGCGAGTTGAGCGTTGGGAGCGCGCGAGTTGAGCGTTGCGTGCGCGCGAGTTGAGCGTTGTGTGCGCGGGAGTTGAGCGTTGCGCGTGGTGGGAACGCGCAACTCGTGCAGCGGGAACGCGCAACTCGTGCTGCGGGAACGCGCAACTCGCGTGGCGGGAACGCGCAACTCGCGCGGATATTCATGAGGTTTTACGGCAGAAACAGCGTTGAGTCGCCGAACTCGTGCCAGAGATACCGCTGGCGCACGGCGGCTTCGTACGCCGCCTCCACGAGGGGGCGGCCGGCGACCGCTTCCAGCAACAGAAGGTGGCTGGCCTCGGGTGCGTGCAGGCCGGTCACCAGCCCGCCGACGACGCGGGCCGGCCGGTCCGGGCCGAGGACGAGGTCGGTCCAGCCGGTCGCCGCGCGCATGGACCCGTCCGGCCCCGCCGCGCTTTCCAGCGCCCGGACGACGGTCGTGCCGACCGCGACCACTCTCTGTCCGGCCGCGCGCACCACATCGACCAGCCGTGCGGTCGACGCGGGCACGGCGAACCGCTCGGCCATCGGCGGCTCGTGCAGCTCCGGGCTCGATACCCCGGCGTGCAGCACGACGGGCGCGACGATCACGCCGCGCGCCATCAGCCGCACCAACAGCGGTTCCGTGAACGGCCGTCCGGCGCTGGCCATCTCCGCGCTGCCGGGCTCGGTCGCATACACGGTTTGGTAGTCCCGCAACGGAAATCGCCCGGTGAGGTAGCCGTAGCCGATCGGGCGTCCGTGGCGCGGCAGGTAGCTGCGCGCGGAAACCCTGGGCGTGACGGCGGCGCGCCAGAGCCGGGTTCCGGAGGTAGCCGGCGGGTGGTGGGCCAGCAGCGTCAGCACGGCCCCGCCGGGGAGATACAGGCGCTCACCCGCGTGCAGTGACAGGTCCGGCCCGCTCGCGTCGCCCAGCCGTACCTCGATCACCCAGTCCCCGTCGTCGAGCGGTGTGGAGACGTGTACCGGTGCCGGTTTTCCGTTGTCCCGCACGGCATCCAGCGCCGCGGGCAGGGTCGCCGACGTGTTCACCACGACGAGGTCGCCAGGGGCGAGCAGCTCCGGCAGGTCGTGGAACCGCCGGTGCTCGATCACCCCGGGGCGCGCGACCAGCAGTCGCACGCCGTCGCGGCGCAGCCCCCGGTGTTCCGGCGGGCGGCGCGCCTCACTGCCCGGTGGCAGTGTGAACGGGATCGTCATGCGGGCACCTCGGCGGCCCGGTAGCGGCCGCTGGGCAGGTCGCCCTCGACCAGCCGCAGCAGCGCGGGCACGACCGTCTCCGGATCGGGCCGGTCGGAGATGTCCTCGCCGGGGAACGCCTGCTGGTGCAGGTCGGTGTTCATGTCGCCGGGATCGAACGCATACACCCGCAGCTCCGGCTCCTCGGCGGCGAGGATCGCGGTGAGCTGGTCCAGTGCGGCCTTCGACGAGCCGTAGCCGCCCCAGCCCTCGTACGGCTCGACCGCCGCGTCCGAGCTGATGTCGATGATCCGGCCGTGGCGGCGGCGCAGTCCCGGCACCAGCAGCTGGGTCAGTGCCAGCGGAGCGAGCGTGTTCACGGCGTACACCCGCTCCAGTTCGGCGAGCGGGTAGGCCGCCAGCGCCGGCTGCGGGCTCGGCCCGAGTGCGCTCGCGTTGTTGACGAGCAGGTCCGCGTTGCCCGCGGCCTCCAGGATTTCTTTGCGGTGCCCGGGATCCGTCACGTCACCCGGGACACAGGCGGCGCCCGTCCCGTCGAGCGCGTGCCGCAGCCGGTCACCGTCGCGCGCGTCCGCGACAACCCGCCAGCCCCGCTTGGTCAGTTCCCTGGTCAACGCGAGGCCGAGCCCACGCGACGCGCCGGTCACGACCGCGGTCTTCGTGTCACTGTCCATGCTGCCAGCATCAAACCTCGACCTTACTAGAGGTCAAGGAAACGCCCCACGGGCGACACGTTCAGCACCGTCTGTGGGCGCACGGTAGCCTGACCGGCATTCACGCCGTCGCCATTTCTGGAGGAGGACCCGTGTCGGCAGGGCAGATCGCCGCGCTCATCGCCGCCGGTGCATTCGTGCTGCTGGTGATACTGCTGGCGATCCCGTTGATCAAGCTCGGCCGCACCCTGGACGAGGCGACCGTCGCCATCCGCAAGGCGCACGAGAACTCCGATCCGATCCTGATCGGCGCCAACGACACCATCACCCACGTCAACACCCAGCTCGAGCGGGTGGACGGGATCACCGCGAACGCGCAGGCGGTCACCGGCAACGTCTCCGCGCTGTCGTCGGTGTTCACCGCGACCCTGGGCAGCCCGCTGGTCAAGACCGCGGCGTTCTCCTATGGCGTCAGCAAGGCGATCCGGGCGCGCCGCAAGGCGAAGGAGAACGCGGACGGCAGGCACGCGCGCCGTGGCCGGCGGGGGAGCGGCCGGTCATGAAGCGGCTATTCTGGCTGGGGGTGGGTGTCGTGGCCGGGGTCGCGGCCACCCGCAAGGCGAGCCGGACGGCTCACCAGGCCACACCGGCCGGGCTGGCGGAGAACTTCGGTGACGCAGCACGGGAGCTGGCGGGTGCCATCGGATCGTTCGGTGCCGACGTCCGGGCCGGGATGAGTGAACGCGAGCGGGAGTTGCGGGACATGGTGGAGCAGCGCTCAGGCGTGCCCTCGACGCGTCCGCAGGCCCGGCCGCGTCCGGCGCGAGCGCGCCGGGCGGAGAGCTGAGTTCTTCGCGCGCTCTCCGCCGCGCCCGCCGTCCCACCCCGCAGACCGCAAGGAAAACCAGTGGAAACACACGAGATCAACAAGCGCTTCCTCGAGCATTTCGAGTCCCACGGCCACACCCGCGTGCCCAGTGCGTCGCTCATCCTCGACGACCCGACGCTGCTTTTCGTCAATGCGGGCATGGTGCAGTTCAAGCCGTACTTCCTCGGTGAGGTCCCGCCGCCGTACCCGCGTGCCACCAGCATCCAGAAATGCGTGCGCACCGGTGACATCGACGAGGTCGGCAAGACCACCCGGCACAACACGTTCTTCCAGATGGCCGGGAACTTCTCCTTCGGTGACTACTTCAAGGAAGGCGCGATCGCCTTCGCCTGGGAGTTCATCACGAAGTCGCAGGCCGACGGCGGTCTCGGCCTCGACCCGGACCGGATCTGGGCGACGGTCTACGAACACGACGCCGAGACGACGGCGTTGTGGCGCAAGGCCACCGACATCCCGGAGAGCCGCATCCAGCTGCGTGGCGCCGAGGACAACTACTGGGACATGGGCGTGCCCGGCCCCGGTGGCCCCTGCTCGGAGATCTACTACGACCGCGGCCCCGAGCACGGCCGCGAGGGCGGCCCGGCGATGGACGAGGACCGCTACCTGGAGATCTGGAACCTCGTCTTCATGCAGGATGTCCGGGGTGAGCAGAGCCCGAAGAAGGGCGCCCCGGTGCTCGGCGAGCTGCCGAGGAAGAACATCGACACCGGGATGGGCGTCGAGCGGGTCGCGTACCTGCTGCAGGGTGTGGAGAACGTCTACGAAACCGATCTCGTGCGCCCGGTGATCGCCAAGGCGGAGGAGTTCTCCGGCCGCCGCTACGGCGCCGACCACACCGATGACGTGCGCTTCCGCGTGATCGCCGACCACGCGCGCTCCGGCGTGATGCTGATCGGTGACGGTGTCACCCCCGGCAACGAGGCGCGCGGGTACGTGCTGCGCCGCCTGCTGCGCCGGATCGTGCGCTCGATGCGGCTGCTGGGCGTGCAGGAGCCGGTGCTGCCGGAGTTCGCCGCCGTGGTGCGCGACGCGATGGCGCCGTCCTACCCGGAGATCGCCCGCGACTTCGACCGCATCAGTGACGTGATGCGCGTCGAGGAGGAGGCGTTCCTGGCCACCCTCACCAGCGGCGTGCGGATCTTCGATCTCGCCGCCGAGCAGACCAAGTCCGCCGGCGGCAGCATCCTGACCGGGGACAAGGCGTTCCAGCTCCACGACACCTACGGCTTCCCGATCGACCTGACCCTGGAGATGGCTTCGGAGCAGGGGCTGGAGGTCGACGAGGACGGGTTCCGCGCCCTGATGGAGGAGCAGCGCCAGCGCGCGAAAGCGGACGCGGCGGCTCGGAAGAAGGGGCACGGCGACCTGTCGGTGTACCGGGATCTCCTGGAGCGGCACGGCGAAACCGACTTCCTCGGCTACACCGACCTGCAGGCGAGCGCGAAGGTGATCGGCATGCTCTCCGGTGGCCAGGGGGTGCGCAGCGTGCGCGCCGGGGAGAAGGCGGAGCTGATTCTGGACCGCACCCCGTTCTATGCGGAAAGCGGTGGCCAGGTCGCCGACACCGGCGTCCTCGTTGGGGACGCCGGTGAGGCGAAGGTGCTCGACGTGCAGAAGGTCGTGCCCGGCCTGTACGTGCACCGGGTCGAGGTCACCGAAGGCGAGATCGGGCTCGACACCGAGGTCACGGGGTCGGTCGACGGCGCCCGCCGCGGGTCGATCGCGCGCTCGCACTCGGCGACGCACCTGGTGCACGCCGCGGTCCGCGGCGCGTACGGCCGCCGTGCCGCGCAGGCCGGTTCGCTCAACTCGCCCGGCCGGATGCGGTTCGACTTCACCACTCCCGGCCCGGTGTCGGCGGACGTGCTGACCGAGGTCGAGGAGGAGGTCAACGACTACCTCCAGAACGACGTCGAGGTGCAGACCTACGTCACCACCAAGGACAAGGCGCTCGAACTCGGCGCGGTCGCGTTGTTCGGCGAGAAGTACGGCAACGACGTCCGGGTGGTCGACATGGGCGACTACTCGCGGGAGCTGTGCGGTGGCACGCATGTCGGCCGGATCGGCGAGCTGGGGCTGGTCAAGCTGGTCGGCGACGCCTCGATCGGCTCGGGTGTGCACCGCGTCGAGGCGCTGGTCGGCACCGACGCGCTGCGGCATGTCCGCAAGGAACAGCTGCTGGTCTCGCAGCTGGCCGGCACGTTGAAGGTGCCGACCGCCGAGCTGCCGGCCCGTATCGACGACGTGCTGACCAGGCTGCGCACCGCCGAGAAGGAGATCGAGCAGCTCAAGACCCGGCAGGTGCTGGGCTCGGCGGCTTCGCTCGCGGACTCCGCACGCGAGACCGGTGGGGTGCTGCTGGTCGCGGAGAAGGTCGACGGCGAGATCGACGGCGGCGGTCTGCGTGCGCTCGCGACCGAGGTCCGCGGCAGGCTCGGGTCGCGCCCGGCGATCGTCGCGCTGTTCGCGCCGCAGGGCGGGAAGCTGAGCTTCGTCGTGGCCACCAACGCCGAAGCCCGCGACAAGGGTTTCGCGGCGGGCAAGCTGGTGCCCTCGTTCGCGCCGGAGATCGGCGGCCGCGGTGGCGGCAAGGCGGACATGGCTCAGGGCGGTGGCAGTGACCCCACCGGGATCGAGGGGGCGATCACCGCGCTGCGGAACACGGTCGCCGCGGGGTGACCACACGGAATGCCGACCGGCCCGGGGAAGCCGATCCCGGGGCCGGTCGCCGTCTTGCGGTCGATGTCGGTTCCGTCCGGGTCGGCGTGGCGCTGAGCGATCCCGCCCCCGTTCTGGCGACACCACTCGTTACCCTGTCGCGTGATGCGCACAGCGACAGTGATCTCGATCAGCTGGCCCGGCTCGTCACCGAGCACGAGGTGGTGGAGGTGATCGTCGGACTGCCAAGAACACTGGCGGACCGCCACGGCGCCGCCGCCGAGAATTCCGTTGCCTATGCCGGAAAACTCGCCGCCCGGGTGCAGCCGGTACCGGTACGGCTGGCCGATGAACGCTTGACCACGGTGAGCGCCGCCCGCATGCTGTCGCAGCGCGGGGTGAAGGGACGCAAGCAGCGCGCGGTGGTCGATCAGGCCGCCGCGGTCGAGATCCTGCAGGGCTGGCTCGATGGCCGGGCCGCCTACCTGGCTCGGGAGGGCCGAACGTGAGCCGAGAGCTTCCGCCGCCGGGTGGCCGACGGCGGCGCCCGGACGGTACCCCACCGCCGCCACTGCCACCCCGCGGGCAGCCACGGCACGCCCTGCAACCACCACCGCAGCAGCCACCGCCCCCGGCCCGGCGCCCGCCGAGGCGGCCCGATCACGGGCTCGACCTGTTCGACGACCGGGCGCCGCACCCTCCGCGTGCCCGCCGGCCGATCCCGCCGGACGAGAGCCCGACGGACATCATCCCGGTCGAAGACATCGAGTACTACGAGGATCCCGAGTACTACGAGGACGACTACGCCGACGAGGACGAGTACCCCGACGACTACCGCGACGACTATCCCGATGACGTGGAGGAGCGGGCCGAGCCGGAGTACATCGAGCCCGCCGACGACGAGGAAGAGCCGCGCCGGCGCACCAAGACCGGCAGGCGGTTCCTGCGCTGGGTCGCCGCGCTCGCGGTGATCGCCGTCATCGGCGGCGGCGCCTGGTACGGCATCGACAAGATCTTCGGCTACGCCGACTACGACGGCGCCGGCGACAACGACGTCGTCATCGAGATCGGCCAGGGCGACTCGACCAACGCGATCGGCACGGAACTCACCAGCGCGGGTGTGGTCGCCAGCGGCAAGGCGTTCGTCAAGGCCAGCGCGGACAACGCGAAGGTACGCAGCCTCCAGCCGGGCTACTACGTCATGAAGACGAAGATGTCCGGCGCCGCCGCGGTGACGAAGCTGACCGCGCCCGACGCGCGGGTCGGGGTGCTGCAGGTCCGCGCCGGCACCCAGCTCGACGACGTCACGCAGCCCGACGGCAGCATCACGCCCGGCGTGTTCAGCTTGCTGGCCAAGGCATCGTGTGCCCAGCTGAACGGCCAGAACACCTGCGTGTCGACCGACGACCTGCGCAAGGCCGCCGAGTCGGCGGACCTCAAGGCGATGGGCGTGCCGGATTGGGCGGCGGCCCAGTCCGCCAAGAGCACCGACAGCCGGCGCATCGAGGGCCTTGTCGCACCCGGCGTGTACGACGTCAAACCGGGCTGGAAGGCCGACGAGCTGCTCGGGTTCGTGCTCAAGAGCTCGGCCACGAAGGTCCAGGCCGCGGGCCTCGCCGCGTCCACCACGGTGAACGGGCAGAACCCGTACCAGGTGCTGGTGATCGCCTCGCTCATCGAACGCGAGGGTGTCGACCAGGACTTCGAGAAGATCTCCCGGGTGATCTACAACCGGCTCGCCGCGAACATGCGCCTGCAGCTGGACTCCACGGTGAACTACCTGCTGGACAAACCGGTCGTGACGACCTCGGACGCCGACCGCACCCGGCCCGGCCCGTACAACACCTATCTCAACGTGGGCCTGCCGCCGACCCCGATCGGTTCGCCCGGTTCGGACGCGATCCAGGCCGCGCTCAAGCCCGCGGACGGGAACTGGGTGTTCTTCGTCAAATGCGAGAAGAACGGGCTTTCCTGCTTCGCCGCCACGGCGTCCGAGCATCAGCAGAACATCGCACTGGCGAGGCAACGTGGTGCGTTCTAAGGCGGCGATTCTCGGTAAACCGGTCGCGCACTCGCTGTCGCCGGTGCTGCATGAGGCCGCGTACCGGGCGCTCGGGCTGGTGGACTGGACCTATGAGCGGGTCGAGATGGACGCGGAGGGGTTGCCGGGATTCGTGTCGGCGCTGGGCCCGGAGTGGGCCGGGCTTTCGGTGACCATGCCGGGGAAGCGGGCCGCGCTGGATTTCGCGACGGAGGCCAGCGCCCGCGCGCTCGCGGCGGGTGCGGCGAACACGTTGGTGCGCAAGGATTCCGGCTGGTTCGCCGACTGCACCGATATCGACGGGGTGATCGGCGCGTTGCGGATCGCGGGCGGCTTCGCGGCCCCGCCGGGCTCGACCGGCGTGATCCTCGGCGCGGGTGGCACGGCTTCGGCGACGGTCGTCGCGTTCGCAGAACTCGGCGTCACGCGGGCTCGGTTGGTGGTGCGGGATCCGTTACGGGCCAAGGAAACCGTCGCCGCGGCGGCGCGTGCCAGGGTCGAAACCGAGGTGCACACCTGGGCCGGGACTGACTTCGCGAAGCTCGCGGCGGACGCGTCCGTGCTGGTGAGTACGGTCCCCCCGGCCGCGGTCGCCGGGTCGGCGGCCGGGCTGGCGGCCGTGGACTGCGTGCTCGACGTGATCTACCACCCGTGGCCGACCCCGCTGGCCGAAGCCGTCACAGCCCGCGGCGGCCGGGTCGCGACCGGGCTCGACATGTTGCTGCATCAGGCTTTCGGGCAGGTCGAGCAGTTCACCGGCCACCCGGCCCCCCGCGAGGCCATGCGGGAAGCCCTCCGCGCGGCGACGGACAACGTATTGCCCCTGCCGATAGCCTGCTGATATGCCCGAACCTGGAGAGGCCTTCTCCGACGAGGAGATCCGCGCCGCCTTCGTGGCGGAACCACCGGTCCTCAATGGCACCATCACCCTCGCCGACTACGACCCCGGCTGGCCACGCCTGTACGAGCGGGAAGCGGCGCGCATCCGGTCGGTCCTGGGGGAGCGCGTCGTCCAGCTCGAGCACATCGGCTCCACGTCCGTGCCCGGCCTGTGCGCCAAACCGATCATCGACATCCTGCTGGTGGTCCCCGACTCCGGCGACGAGCCCGCATACGTGCCCGCACTGGAAGCGGCGGGCTACCGGTTGACCATCCGGGAACCGAACTGGAACGAGCACCGCCTGTTCAAGGGGCCGGACACCGACGTCAACCTGCACGTCTACTCGCCGGGATGCGACCAGATCGACCGGTATCTGCGGTTCCGGGAACGCTTGCGTGGCAACGAAACCGACCGTGAGCTGTACGCCCATACCAAGCGGGAACTGGCGGCACGGACGTGGAAGTACGTCCAGAACTACGCCGACGCGAAGAACGACGTGGTGGCCGGGATCCTTCGCCGGGCCTGACCTCGGGTACCGTCGGCGAGGTGAAGATCGCCATCCTCGACGACTATCAGCACGTGGCACTCGACCTGGCCGACTGGGCGTCCCTCGGCGCCGAGATCGAGGTGTTCACCACGCACATCGCCGATCCCGATGAGCTGGTGAACCGCCTTGCCGGGGCTGACGTGGTGGTCGCGATGCGCGAGCGCACCCGATTCCCGGCGGACGTACTCGCCCGGCTGACCGATCTGCGGCTGCTCGTGAGCACCGGCCAGCGCAACGCCGCGATCGACCTGAAAGCCGCCGAGCGGCACGGCATTGTGGTGTGCGGCACCGGCTACGTGTCGCACCCGACGGCCGAGCACACCTGGGCGCTGATCCTCGCCGCGGCGCGCCATCTCGACGTGGAGCTGCCCGCGATGCGTCAAGGCGGCTGGCAGAGCACAGTCGGCCTCCCGCTGCACGGCCGCACGCTCGGCCTGCTGGGGCTGGGCCGCCTCGGCTCGCGGGTGGCGAAGGTCGGTCAGGCGTTCGGGATGGAAACCATTGCCTGGAGCCAGAATCTCACCGCCGAACGCGCCGCGGAGCACGCCGTCACCGCGGTCTCCAAGGAAGAACTCTTCGCCCGGTCCGACGTGCTTTCGGTGCATCTGATCCTGAGCAAACGCACCCGCGGTCTCGTCGGGGCCGGCGAGCTGGCTCTGATGAAACCCGGCGCGCTGCTGGTGAACACCTCGCGTGGCGCCATCCTCGACGAGGCCGCACTGGTGGATGCGTTGCGCCGCAAGGAGATCGGCGGGGCAGCGCTCGACGTGTTCGACGTCGAGCCGCTGCCCGCCGACCATCCATTGCGGACACTGGACAATGCGGTGCTCACACCGCACCTCGGCTACGTCACCCGGGACGTGTATGAGATCTTCTTCCGTGACGCGGTCGAGGACATCGCGGCGTATCAAGCCGGTCAGCCAGTGCGCGTGATGAGCGTTACCTGACGATCGTTCCGCCGGAGCTGATGCGGGCCTTGATGTGGTCGGAGAACGACTGCACCTCGCCGTAGACCCCGGGGAAACCGGGCTCGGCGCAACCCTGACCCCAGCTGACGATGCCGACCTCGACCCAGTCGCCCGAGGAATCCGCCTTCACCATCGGGCCGCCCGAGTCACCCTGGCAGGTGTCGACACCGCCCTGCGCGTACCCGGCGCACAGTTCGTACGCGGGCTGCAGGTCGCTGTAAGACTGCTGGCACGACGAGTCGGGTACATACGGCACAGTCGCGTACTTCAGGTACCGGGACTGGCCGCCGCCCTCGCTGGTCGAGCCCCAGCCCATGATGGTGAAATCGCCGCTGTTGAGCGAAGTCTGGCCCTGATCGGCGATCGTCAGCAGCGGCCCCGACGGGGCCGAGGCCAGCTCGATCAGCGCCCAGTCCTGCGCGCCGGTGCTGGCGTATTCCGGGCTGCGGTAGACGTAGGCCGATCTGATCGACTGCCCGCCGCCTGCCTGCAGATCGACCTTCCCGATGGTGGCGGTGATGCTGGTGTCGGCGCCGGTGCGTGTCACGCAGTGCGCCGCAGTGAGCACCACCTTCGACGCGATCAGCGAGCCACCGCAGCCGATCGAAAGCTTCACCATCCAGGGAAATTGGCCTTGTGCCGCGTTCTGGCCGCCGACGACCAGCGGCTGGGCCGCGTCCGCCGTGCCGGTGACCACCGTGGCCAGCGCCGTCGCGAGTACACCGAGACCCACGAGGGCGCGGCGCAACCGGAAAAATCGCATGACGAGAAACCTCCGCAGGGTGAGTGAATCGCGCGAAAAACACGCTGCGAAGAAAAAACTAGCCGTCCGGTGAGGTGGTTCAGACCTGACGAAAGTCGGGAAGAACGACAATGCCCCCGAACGGGTCAAGCCTTTAGTTCGGCCAGTACCGCGTCGGTGAAGTCAGGCCAGCATTCGGCGGCCCACGGCCCGAAGTCGCGGTCGGTCAGCGCGACACACGCCACGCGCGCGTCCGGGTCGACCCACAGGAATGTGCCGGACTGGCCGAAATGACCGTAGGTCCGCGGGGAGCTGTTCTTCCCAGTCCAATGTGGACTCTTCGAGTCGCGGAGCTCGAACCCCAGGCCCCAGTCGTTGGGCTTCTGATGGCCGAACCCCGGCAGCACCCCGGTCAGTCCGGGGAACGCGACCTCGGTCGCGGCGGCGAGGGTGTCGGGGTCCAGCAGGGTCGGCCGCTGCAGCTCGGCCGCGAACATGCTGAGGTCACGCAGGCACGACACACCCCCGGCGGCGGGGGAACCGTCGAGCTTCGTCGCCCCCATGCCCAGCGGAACGAACAGCGCCTCGGACTGGTATTCGGCGAACGGGATGCCGGAATGCTCCGCCAGCGCGTCGGCCAGCTCCTCGAACCCGGCGTTGGAGTACAGCCGCCGCGTGCCCGGCTGCGCCATCTGCCGGTGCTCGGTGAACGCGAGCCCCGACGCGTGCGCGAGCAGGTGCCGGATCGTCGAACCCTCGGGCCCGGCCGGGGTGTCCAGCTCGACGACTCCTTCTTCGATCGCGATATGCGCGGTGTAGGCGGTGAGCAGTTTCGTCACCGATGCGAGCCGGAACTGCCGGTTCTCGTCACCGTGACGGCCCAGCACCATCCCGTCCGCGGCGATCACCACCGCCGCCGCGTTGTCCACCGGCCATTCGTCGATCCCGCGCACGCTGTCCACATGCCCACCCTACGAGCGGGCCCGGCGCGGATCTCGCGCCGGGCCCGCGATCCGCACGGCGTCAGACGCTCGTCGTGTCGGTCACGTCGACGCCTTCCTCCTCGCGGCCCGGGGTCCGCAGGTTCCACTTCGTGATCACCCACCGGAACACGAAGTAGTAGATGACCGCGAACACCAGGCCGATCGGGATCAGCAACCACGCCTTCGCCGCGGCCGGTGCCCCCGCGTTCAGCGCGAAGTCGATCGCGCCGGCGGAGAAGGAGAACCCGAGATGGATGCCCAGCGCGTTGCAGACCGCCAGCGAGATACCGGTGAGCACCGCGTGCATCAGGTACAGGGGCCACGCCACGAACATGAACGCGAACTCGATCGGCTCGGTCACGCCGGTGAGGAACGAGGTGAGCGCGGCGGCGATCATGATGCCCCCGACCACCTTCTTCTGCTCGGGCCGGGCGGTCTGCCAGATCGCCAGCGCGGCGGCGGGCAGCGCGAACATGAAGATCGGGAAGAAGCCCGTGGTGAACGCGCCCGCGTGCGGGTCACCGTTGAAGAAGTTCGTGATGTCGCCGCCCTTGAAGATGAACCACACCGGCACGTTGATCAGCTGGTGCAGGCCCACCGGCAGGAGCAGGCGGTTGAGCAGGCCGTAGACACCGCCACCGACGACCGGCGCGTCGGTCACCGCGTTGCCGAGGTGCTGGATGGCGCTGTCGATGGGCGGGAAGATCAGGCCGAAGATCACGCCGAGAACGAGCAGGGCGAGCGAGTTGATGATCGGCACGAACCGGCGGCCACCGAAGAACGCCAGGTACGGGGGCAGTTTGACGCGGTGGAACCGCTGCCACAGCACGGCGGTGACGAGGCCGACGATCACGCCGCCCAGCACGCTGTAGGGCCATTTGATGGGCTGGAGGTACCAGCCTTCCTTGAACCCTTCGAGGCCGCTGATCGGCGCGAACACCTGCACGACCTTGTTGAACACGACGAACCCGACGACCGCGGCGACGCCGGTGGACCCGTCACCGCGGCGCGCGAACCCGACCGCGATGCCGACCGCGAACAGCAGCGGCAGCCAGTCGAACAGCCCGCCGCCGGCCGCGGCGAGCACGGCGGCGACCTTCTTCGTCGCGTCCCAGCGGCCGAGCAGGTCGTCCTGCCCGAGCCGCAGCAGCAGGCCGGCGGCAGGCAGGGTCGCGATCGGGAGCATCAGGCTGCGGCCGAATCGCTGCAGCCCGGCGACGCCCCTGCCCTTGCCTCGTGTCGATCCTTCGGCGGTGGTGGTAGTCACGGCATACCTCCGTTATCGGCGGGGAGTGTCGGGTCCAGTTGCATGCTCACCTGGTACCGGTCGCCCCGGTACCAGGACGTGATGTCCTCGGCCGGCTCTCCCCGGGTGGTGGAGATCCGGCGGAAGACCAGGAGCGGGTCGCCGGCGCGGATACCCAGCAGCCGCGCCGTTTCCCGATCCGCCGCTTCGGCCCACGCGGTCTGGCGGGCGTGATCGAAGCGGATGTCGTACTGCTTCGCGATCTGCTCGTACAGCGACTGGGTCAGATCGGTTTCGAGCAACCCGGGCAGCAGCCCGGGGTGGTACCAGCCTCGCTCCACCGCGAGCGGAACCCCGTCCGCGCGGCGCAGCCGGGACAGCCGGTACGCCCGCTGTCCCCCGGCGAGACCGAGCGCGCTCGCGGTGGCCGGCGGGGGAACTTCCTGTGCCGTGGCAAGGACTTCCGTGGTGGGCACGAGACCGCGCCGCCTCATGTCGGCGGTGAACGACATGAGGTAAAGCTGCAACTCCATCCGCCGCGCCGCGGTGAAGGTGCCCTTGCCCCGTGCCCTGGTGAGCAATCCTTCCTCGACCAGCTTCCCGATGGCCGACCGCACGGTCAGCCTCGAGACGTCGTACTGCCCGGCGAGCTCGCGTTCGGAGGGAATGGCGGTGCCGGGCGCCAGCTCACCCTCGATCAGACGGCGCAGGATTTCGCGCAGCTGCGCGTGTTTCGGCGTGGGTCCCTCCACGACCTTGCCGGCGGCGACATCGGGTACCACCTGGCCGCCACCTCCGTTGTGTTGCGGGTTCATTGCCGGGCTCGCACCCGGCGCCGAAGATTGGTACGTTCCGGTCTAGACCATTTCTCGATGGGGCAGAATGCTCCGCACACCGCTGAGGTGTCAACCGCCGTTACGGGAACGTGTTCAGACCAGGCAGAGGGAGGCAACCGTGGCCGATGAGAGGCCGGCGAAGATTCTCGCCGCGCTGGGCGGCGCCGGGAACATCATCGACATCGAGGGCTGCATCACGCGGCTGCGGTGCGAGTTGGAGGACGGCTCGGTCGTCGACGAGGCGGCGCTGAAACAGGCCGGCGCGCATGGCGTGATGAAGATGGGCTCGGTGGTCCAGGTCGTCGTGGGCCCGGAGGCCGACACGATCGCCGAGGACATCCAGGATCTGTTGTGAAGACGATCGTGGCGAGCCCGGTGGCCGGGCGGGCGGTACCGATGAGCGAGGTGCCCGATCCGGTGTTCGCGCAGGCGATGGTCGGGCCGGGCATGGCGGTGGAACCCGAGGGCGGGGAACAGGACGCGGTGGCGCCGATCGACGGCACCGTCGTCACGCTGCACCCGCACGCGTTCGTCGTGGCGGGCGCCGACGGCAAGGGGGTGCTGGTGCACCTGGGCATCGACACGGTCAAGCAGAAAGGCGAAGGTTTCACGCTGCACGTGGTGAAAGGGGAGTCAGTGCGGGCCGGGCAACCGCTGATCCGCTGGAACCCGGAGTCCGTGCGCGCCGCGGGCTACGCACCCGTGGTGCCGGTCGTCGCATTGGACGCGTCGGCGGAAGCTTTGTCGGAGTTGCTCGCCGACGGCCCGGTCACCACCGGCGAGCAACTGTTCGTCTGGAGCTAGGCGGTCACGACGTTGCTGCCGTTGACCTTCACCGGGATCGACGGCAGCGGCGTTTCGGCCGGTCCCTTCTTCACCGCGCCGGTGAGCGCGTTGAACACCGACCCGTGACACGGGCACTTGAGCTCCCCGCCGTCCGGGGTGACGGTGCAGCCCTGGTGGGTGCAGATCGCGCTGAAACAGGCGGCAGTGGTTTCGGTCGGCCGCGCCAGGATCGCGGCCTGACCGCCCACGGTGACGGACTTGCACTGGCCGACCTGCACGTCGGCCAGCGCGCCGACGGCGGTGCCCGAAGGGGCAGCCGGAGCGACCGTGTTTCCGGAGCCATTGGATCCGGACGAGTTCGAATCGGAGCCACAGGCTGCGAGGGCGACCGTGCCCGCGGCGGCGCCGGCCACGGCGATTCCAGTGGTCAGGACGGTACGACGGGTGGGTGTTTCGGCAGTCATGCCCTTGATCACGATTCAACCGGCTGATCGGTTCAATGAACCACAGCGCAGGCTGTTTCGTGGAGACGGTTGTACGTTTGACGTCGAGGAGAGGGATGGGCATGGTGGCGTGGGTGCTGCGGGCCCTGGTGGTGCTGGGGCTGCTCGGGTCGGCCTGGGTGCATTACGACCTGTATGCGAATCAAGGTTTTTCCGATATTCAGACGATCGGGCCGCTGTTCCTGGTGAACGTGGTGGCCGGTGTGGTGCTGGCGGTCGCGGTGCTGCTGTGGCATCACTGGCTGCCCGTGCTGGGTGCGATCGGGTTCGGCGCGGCCACGCTCGGCGCGTATCTGATCTCGCTGACCCCGGGCGGGTTGTTCGGTGTGCACGAACAGTTCGTGATGGCGTCCGAGGTGTGGGGCGTGGTCACCGAGGCGGGCTGTGTGGTGTTCGGTATCGCGCTGCTGTTGCTGATGGTGCGTTCGCGGACCGGGGCGAGGGCGGTCGCCCGGGTATGAAGGAGCCCGCGGAAGACCAGTTGATGCGTGCGCTGCACGAGGATCATGCGAGCGCGCTCTGGTCCTACGCGATGAAGCTGACCGGCGGTGATCATGCCAGGGCCGAGGACCTGGTGCAGGAGACGCTGTTGCGGGCGTGGAAGCACCCGCGGGTGCTGGACCAGTCGCAGGGTTCGGCCAGGGCGTGGTTGTTCACGGTGGCGCGCCGGATCGCGATAGACGGGTGGCGTTCGGCGGCGACACGGTCGGAGGTGATGACCGACGCGCCACCGGAGCCCGCCCTGCCGGACGACACGGATCGGACGTTGCAGGGCTGGCTGGTTGCTGAGGCGCTGGGGGAGTTGTCGGTGGCGCACCGGCAAGTACTGGGGCTGTGTTACTTCCAGGGCTATTCGGTCGCGGACGCGGCCAGGGCCCTGGGGGTGGCGCCCGGGACGGTGAAGTCGCGGACGCACTACGCGTTGCGGGCGTTGAAGCTCGCGTTGGAGGAGAGGGGGGTGACCCAGTGAGCAGGCCGGCGGACGAGTTCGAAACCTACGATGCGGCTTACGTCCTCGGGGCGCTGTCGCCTGAGGACAGGGCCGCCTTCGAAGCGCATTTGAAGCAGTGCCCGGAATGTGCGCGCTCGGTGCAGGAGCTGGCTGGTTTGCCCGGGTTGCTGTCGCAGGTGGGGCCGGAGATGGTGGAGACGGCCGAACCACCGGGTGGGCTGTTGCCGTCCATGCTGGCGTCGGTACGCAAGATCCGCAGGCGCCGCACGTTCACGACGTTCGGCGTCGGTGCGGTGGCCGCGGCCGCGGTCGCACTGGCGGTGGTGCTGCCGCAGAGCGACGGTGTTTCCGGGACGGCGATGACTCCCCTGATAGCGGCCCCGGTCCAGGCAACGGCTGCGGTGGCGCCCGTTTCGGGTGGGTCCAGAGTGGACATGTCGTGCGAGTACCGGGGTGCCAGGTACGGTGCCGACTACCGGTTGGTGGCCGTCCGTCCCGATGGGACGGAGGAGGACCTGGCAACCTGGTGGGCGGATCCCAATCACACGGCCAAAATGACGCTGGACACTGCGATATCCCCGACGGACATCCGGTCGCTGGAGATCCGGAGCGCTTCCGGTGTGCCGCTGCTGCGCTGGCAGCCCTGATTCCCCGGCCTTTTCGTGCTGCTGATGCACGAGTGGGCCAGTGGTAAAAACTCGTTCTTGCGATAATGCCGGAGCGCGGTGAAAAATCGAACACGTGATCGAACTCCACGGTGTTGCTCAGCAGCCGGAAAACGCTTACGCAGCAACAAGATCCAGCACGCTCCTTGCGGCCGACTGCGTCTCGCAGATCGCTTTCAGCCGGGGCTCGAACCCGAACGCCAGTCCAAGTCTGAGCGCGAGTCAGGGCCCGAGCCCGAGCTTGGGCCTGAGTCCGAGTCGAGGCCTGAACCCGAACGCGAACGCGAACGCGAACGCGAACGCCAGTGACGGTCCGAGCCCGAGTCCGGGCCAGCGCCCGAGTTCGAGACTGAGTCACGGCCCGAACCCGAGCGCGAGCCCGAGCTCATTGGCGATCCGTTGTCCTACCGAACCGCCACACCCCACGCGCCCTCATCTCCTCAATCTGCCGGCAGCAGCCACCCATGCCTTCCCAACCATCACCATCAAGCACGACCGCCATCCAATCCCCAGCCGCGCCACCGAAATCCGTCGCGTTAGCTCTCTGCAAAACCGTGGCGCCACAAGCGACTTCGCCCGTGCCGGACCAATAAGCTGAAACCTCACCTCGCCCGATGCCTTGCCACACCGGTGGTTTCCATGGCGCTGCCCGCTCTCGCCGTCGGAAGTGGGCCACCTCGTTCTCATGCCGCCGACCGATCCCCTACTGCGCTGGCAGATCCCACCGCCAGACCACAAGCCACCCGCCACCAAGAACCCCTAACTCGACTCCAGCTTTCATGGATCCCGGGCGCGCCATCGGGTTTCCTCCGCTCGACCTTTCCACCTCGGGATGCCCAGCCACCAAAAACCCTCGCACTCGAGTCCAGACCCCGGAATCCCAGACGCACCAACACATCCCTCCACTCCACACCTGACCTCCATCTGCCCGACCGCCCGACGCGCCTGCCTCACAACAACCCGGCCCCCGACCATCACCCGGCCATCTGACCGCCGACCATCACCCGGCGGCGGTCGAGCAGACCCAAGCGTCTGCTCGACCGCCAGCCACCCGACCGCCTGTCCATCCGCCGACCCGGCCACCCGGCGCCGACTGCCCGTCACCCGACCACCCGACCACCCGACCCAAGCCTCCGCCCTCAACCCCACCCCAAGTGAAACCGCCCCACACCCCAGAAAC
>NZ_WMBA01000094.1 GCF_009707865.1 Amycolatopsis pithecellobii | reverse complement strand
GGTGGAACTCCCGCGCCTTCAAATGCCGCTGCCGCACCCCGTCGTACTTCGTCAGCGCCGAGAACACGACCGTCCGGATGGGCACGTTGATCCCGACCCCGAGCGTGTCGGTCCCGCAAATCACCTTGAGCAGCCCCGACTGCGCGAGCTGCTCGACGAGTCGCCGGTACTTCGGCAGCATCCCGGCGTGATGCACACCGATCCCGTGCCGCACCAGCCGCGAAAGCGTCTTCCCGAAACCAGCGGAGAACCGGAAATCCCCGATCACATCGGCGATCGCGTCCTTCTCCGCACGCGTCGTCACGTTGATGCTCATCAACGCCTGCGCCCGCTCGACCGCCGCCGCCTGCGCGAAATGCACGACATAAACCGGCGCCTGGCCGCCGTGGAGCAGCTCGGACATCGTCTCGTGCAACGGTGTCAACGCATACCGGTAGGTCAACGGCACCGGCCGCTGCGCCGAAGTGACCACCGCGGTGTCCCGGCCCGTGCGGCGAGTCAAGTCCTTTTCGAAGAACGACACATCGCCGAGCGTGGCCGACATCAGCACGAACTGTGCCTGCGGCAGCTCGATCAGCGGCACCTGCCAGGCCCAGCCCCGGTCCGGTTCGGAATAGAAGTGGAACTCGTCCGCCACAACCTGCCCCACGGGCGCATCGGCGCCGAACCGCAACGCGATGTTCGCCAGGATTTCCGCTGTGCAGCAGATGATGGGGGCGTCCGGGTTCACACTGGAGTCACCCGTCATCATCCCGACGTTGTCCGCGCCGAAGATCTCGATCAGCGAAAAGAACTTCTCCGAGACGAGCGCCTTGATCGGTGCCGTGTAATAAGATCGCTTCCCGTTGGCCATCGCGGTGAAATGGGCACCGACCGCGACCAGGCTCTTTCCCGACCCGGTCGGCGTGGACAGGATGACGTTGGCCCCGGAGACGACCTCGATGAGCGCCTCTTCCTGCGCCGGGTACAACTCGATACCGCGCTCCGCCGTCCAGGACGAGAACGCCTCGAACAACGCGTCGGGGTCGGGATCCGCTGGTAGGAGATCTGCGAGTGTCATTGTGGCCCCATCGTGCCATCTCTGGTGCCCCCGTCGATGGGGCCCATCGCGGCTTCACCCGTAAACCCGTAGGCTTCCCAGCACACAGGCGTAATCCGGAAGGCTTGGCAAATGGCACAGGACATCGTCCCGATCGAACTCGGGCTGCCACAGGGGGACCTGGTCACTCTCTGGGCCCCGCGCTGGCGGGAAGACGGTGAGGAATGGGAGGCCTTCCTCGGCGACGACGAGGACCTGTACGCCTTCCCCGACGCCGCGCACCTGGCAGCCTTCGTCCGGACTGCCGAGCAGCACGACCTGATCGACCACCCGGCCTGGCAGGTCGTGCCCGCGCTCAACGTGCCCGAGCTGATCCCCGACGACGACCATTCCTACGACCTCGTCGGCGTGCCTGAGCTGGTCGCGGAAGAGCCCGACTCGTGGACCATCAGCGAGCTGGCGGAAATCATCGGCATCGTGCGGTCGCTCGCGGACGTGTGCGAGCTCGACGAAGTGCACGACGTGCTCGACGCCACCGAAGGTTTCTCCCTCCTCGACCAGGGGCGCCTGCCGTTCACCGGCCGTGAGGGTGAGCGACTGTGGACAGACCTGTCCGAGGCGGTGTCCGAGAATTGGGACACCGTGCTCGACGCCATCGACAGCCTCGTGAAGGTGCCCGACGTCGACGCCGCCATATTGGAGCAGACCGCGGAGGAGCTCGCGGCGTTCCTCGAGGAATCCGCCGAGGCGGAGGCCGGCGTCGAGGCCCGTGACGACGAGGATCTCGACGAAGACCTCGACACCACCGACGACGAAGAGGACGAGCCGACGGGCTTCTGGGCCGAGGTCGGCATCGACCCGATCAAGATCGTCACCACCGGCAAGGAGTACTACACGCTCCGATGCTATCTCGACGACGAGCCCGTGTTCCTCGGCAGTGACGGGCAGATCGACGTGTACACCTCGCCGAGGGCACTGGGCCGCGCGCTCGCCGACGCGGGCGAACTCGGTGACACCGACCTGGCGCAAGTGTCCACTTGGGACGAAGTGCTGACGAAGGCGACGGCGGGCGAGCTCGAGGTCGACGTGGATACCGACAACACCTACGTGTTCGCCGGACTGGCCGAGGATCTGGCCGAAGGCCCCGACTCGATCGACCCGACACAGCTTGAGCTGGCGGTGGAACTGCTGACCGACGCGGGCGACTGGGCCGGTGACGACTCGGCCACCACGGCACTGTCCTCTTCGGAGAGTCTGGGCTGGCTGATCTCGTTCGTGCTGCGGCCCGATCCGAACCGGCTGGCGCCGAGCGCGCCGTTCGACACCGAGCAGAGCGAATGGCGCAAACTGGTCGAGACCTTCGAGAACCGGTTGCGGGTGCACGGCAAGTAGCTAGTAGCTAGTAGCTACTAGCTACCGGCGCTCGGCGCCCACCGGGGTCAGCCCGATCGCCAGCAACGGGAACAACGCCGCGACACAGAACGCGAGCGCGTAACGCGTGTCGCCGATGACCAGCCCCAGCAGAGGCGGAGTCAGCGACGCGGCCACGTTCTGCACGGTGTTCTGTGCGCCCATCGCCCGCCCGGCCCAGTCGATCCCGGCCAGCTCGGCGGACGCGGTGAACCCGAGCCCGTTGTCCGCCACCGTGATCACCGCCGCCAGCACCAATGCCAGCAGCACCAGCCACAGCCACGTGACATCGCCGAGCGCGACGAGCACCATCGCCGCGGCACTGGCCACCGCCAGCTGCCGCATCGGACGCAACCGGCTGCCGACCCGATCCGACCACCAACCCGACGCCAGCCGTCCGAACGCGCCCAGCACCTGCACCGCCGCGAGGAACCAGCCCGCCGTCAGCGGGCTCCAGTGGTGCGCGGTCACCAAATACACCGGCGCGAATGCGGACACCGCGAACTGAGGCACCACCAGTAACGCGCTCGACCCGTGCAACCGCCACAACGTCGGCTGCCGATACGGCGACCGCGGTTTCGGCGCATCGGCCTTACGTGGCGGGCGTGGCGGGTCGAGCACGAGCCAGGCGACCAGTGCCGCGACCACCAATGCAAAGCAGGCCGGGAACAGCAACGCCGCGTGGAACCCCCACCGGGCGGCCAGCGGTGGCAACGCGAGGGCCGCGACTCCTACCCCGAGCGGCTGCGCGGTCTGCCGGATGCCCATCGCGACCCCGCGTTCCGACACCGCGAACCAGCCCATCACCGCGCGCCCGCTGGCGGCGTTGACCGACGCCGTGCTGGCCCCGGCGAGCAGGAACAGCACGAACATCGGTCCGGACGGCAGGTGGCCGAGGGCGGCGGGCAGCAACACCAGCCCGGAAACGCCCAGCCCGATCGCCATCACGAGCCGCTCGCCGTACCGGTCGGCCACCGCGCCCCACGCGATCAGCGTCAGCAACAGGCCGATGCTGGGCGCGGCGACGACGGTGCCGGCTTGTGCGAGGGAGAGGTTCTCCGCCGCGCGCATCGCCGGCACCAGGAACGGGATGCCATAGAGGAACGAGCAGCTCGCGGTCTGGGCGGCGAGACCCAGCGCGAGGATGCCCCAGCGTCGCCGGCTGTCCGTGCCCCGCACCGCGGTCTCGCTCATCGTCGCCATCCCAGAATATGAGAACTAACTCCTATATGTTGGACTTTAGTTGCTCAGGCTAAGGACAGCAAGGACTTACCGAGGGTCACACCAACGCCGCGTAACCAGGTTTGATGACGTTGTTGATCAAGTCGAGCCGCTGGTCGAAATCCAGGAACGCGGACTTCATGGCGTTGATCGTGAACCACTGGAGGTCGGCCCAGCCGTAGCCGAACGCCTCCGCCAGCGCGGCGAACTCGCTCGACATCGTGCACCCGCTCATCAGCCGGTTGTCGGTGTTGACGGTCACCCGGAAGCGCAGCTTGGCCAGTAACCCGATGGGGTGGTCGGCGATGGACCTGGCAGCGCCGGTCTGGATGTTGGAGGAAGGGCAGATCTCCAGCGGGATACGGCGATCACGCACGTACGCGGCGAGCCGGCCGAGCTGATGTGTGCCGTCGAGGTTCGCCTTGAGATCGTCCACGATGCGGACCCCGTGCCCGAGCCGTTCCGCACCGCAATACTGAATCGCTTCCCAAATTGACGCGAGTCCGAACGCCTCACCGGCATGAATGGTGAAATGCGCATTATTCGTACGCAGATATTCGAATGCGTCGAGATTTCGGGTCGGCGGGAATCCGGCTTCCGGTCCCGCGATATCGAACCCCACTACTCCGGCGTCCCGGTGACGCACCGCTACTTCGGCGATCTCCAGCGCACGAGCGTGCTGACGCATCGCACACAGAAGAGTACCCATTCGTATGATTTTCCCCTGCTCAGCGGCACGGCGCTCACCCTCCGCAAACCCGGCCTGGACGGCCTCCACGACCGCGTCGAGAGACAGCCCACGCTCGGCGAACAGCTCCGGCGCGTACCGCACCTCGGCGTAGACGACGCCGTCGGCTGCGAGGTCTTCCGCACACTCGGCAGCCACCCTGACCAGCGCTTCTTCGGTCTGCATGACGCCACAGGTGTGGGCGAAGGTCTCGAGGTAGGACTCCAGCGAACCCGAGTCGGCGGCGTCGCGGAACCAGCGGCCGAGTTCGCCAACGTCATGGGTGGGAAGAGCGTCATAGCCGATGGCGTCGGCCAACTCGATCACGGTGCCGGGACGCAGCCCACCGTCCAGGTGATCATGGAGTAACACCTTGGGTACTCTCCGAATCGAGTCCAAGGTCAGCGGTGTGTTCTCAACGGACATACCTCACCGTACCCAGCTCGTTTCACCCCGATGGCGGCGCAACTCTCCACCTCCACTTAACCCTGAGCGCCCATGCGGGCCCGGGTAATGGGCCATGTGAGTAGACCCGCCCCCCGATGGCCTTTACGGGGGCGATACCCAGAGCAATTTCCTGATGGTTAAGCTTTCGCCCATCGTCCCTTCTTTCCCCGCCGACGAAGGACATCGAAGTGACCACTGACAATCACATTGGAGCGCCGTCCTTCGACCGGATGCGCAACATGCTGGTGCGCGCGGCCGAAGTCCGGGAGAGCGAGCAGCAGCAGATCTTCGACGCACTCGATGACATCTATGCCCGGCTCGCGCCCGTCGACTCACTGGGCGCGGTGCGCAAGCGGTTGTCCGAGCTGCCCGACCGGACCGAGGTCAGCGTGCTGGCCGAGCGCCTCGATGAGGCGATGTCGAAGCTTGAGGCGCAGGACAACGCGCTGGCGGATCTCGCGCGTGCGGTGGAAAGCATCGTCGACAAGCTGGCGAAGCCGTTCGCGCAGTTGGACGGGCGGCTTGACGGGGTCGCGGCCCGGTTCGAGGGTGTCGCGGGCCGGATGGATGGTCTCGAGGACAAGCTGCAGAACATTCACCGCCGGATCGATGAGCTGGGCGGGCACCTGGACAAGCAGGACGCGAAGCTCGACGCCATTCCGCAGTCGGTGCACGGGCCGGTGAACGAGCGCATCGAGCGTGCCGAGTCGGCGCTGCGCGAGCGCATCGAGGTGGGCGATGCCGATCTGCGTGAGCGGATCGATTCGGGTGTCGGTGACCTGCGCGAGCGGATCGACGCCGGTGTGGGTGGCCTGCGTGAGCGCGTCGAGTCCGGGATCAGCGGCTTGCGCGAGCGGGTGGAGTCTGGTGACGCCGAGCTGCGCGAGCGGGTGGAGAACCTGGACAACGCGACGCGGGAACGGATCGAGGCGAGCAACCAGTCGCTGCGGACCGCGCTCGAGGAAACCGGCGAGATGGTGGATTCGACCGAGCGGCTCGACGGGTTGTCGAAGCGGCTGGAGACCATCACGAATCGCATCGATGATCTGGCCGGGCGTATCGACAAGGTCGAAGATGGGGTCAACGCCCAGTTCGGTGACCTCGGTGGTTCGGTGAAGGCCGGCTTCTCGCGGGTTGAGGGCACCCTGTCCGGGCGACCGGACACGGACAACGTGTCGAACATCGTGCGCCAGCACAACGAAGAGTCCGAGCGGCGTATCGGTGGCCAGCTCGATGAGGCGATGGCGACCTTCGCGGAACTGATGCTCGGCGGCGGGCCTGCCGTGCCGCAGATCGCCCCGCCGCCCCCCGCGCCCCGGCAGCCGCGCCGGACCCGCAACGGCCGGGCCCCCAAGGGCGCCGAGGTCAAGACCAAATCGGAGTCGGACGAAACTCCTGTGTCCTGATCTTTTGAACGAGGGCCCCTCATCTCCATGAGATGAGGGGCCCTCTTTACGCCCCGATGTGCCTCCGACCCCGGGGCCCGGTGGGGCGGCTGTTGTGGATTGGCCGGGAATCGGCGGGTGCTCCGGAAGGAGAGCACTGCTCTCGAGGAGGAGCAGCGGAACGGGCACGACCGGATGAGACGGCGAGCACTTCCGAACGACGCCAGCCAGGAACCGTCGGGTGTCCCGGAACGAGAGCACCGCTCTCGTTCCGGGACATGGAACACACACGGCCAACGAAACGACGGACGCCACCGAAGCCCGAGTGGCCGGAAATCGGGCGCTGCTCCGGAACGAGATCACCGCTCTCGACTCAGAGCACGGGAACTGACGAGACCGACGAATCGGCAGCTACTCCCGGGGACAAAGCGGCCGGAAGACACCAGCCGACTCGAGAGCAGTGCTCTCGAGTCAGAGCAGCAGTACGCGCGACCCCGCGAAAACTGCGGGCGCCCCCCAACTAGGGCGGCGCGGGTCGGTGCTCCGGGAGGGAAGCACTGCTCTCGATAAGGAGCAGTCGAACGGGACCACTGTCGGATCAGTGCACCGAACAAAGAGCACCGCTCTCGAGTCAGTGCAGCGCCCCCCTGGCCTCCGTACTGGAGCCGATACACCGCCCCGCCCCACTCGATCCGAACCACCCCGCAAGACCCCACTCGGTCCAAACACCCCGCAGGCCCCACTCAGTCCGGACCAACCCACATGGCCCGCGCTCGCTCCGGACCAACCCTCACGCCTCGCGCTAGACCCGGACGACCCCACCACACGCACTGCTGTCGATCCAGATCAGCCCACATGCACTGCGTTCGATCCGGGCCAACCCTCACTCACCGCGTTCGAGCCAGATCAGCCGACATGCACTGCGTTCGATCCGGACCACCCCTCACGCACCGCGCTCGCTCCGGACCAACCTCACCCCTCTCGCTCGCCCCGGACCAACGCCCATGCACCGCGCTCGATGCGATGCCCAGGAGGAACCGCGCTCTGGCCGACGCATCAAGCCGGGACGGCTGCCAAGCGCCGGTACCCGGCTGCGACTCGAAACAAGAGCACCAATCACCGAAGGCGGTGGGGTCTCCATCGCAGGCCCCTGCGGTGAACGATGCCCCGAACTGAGAGCACTGCTCTCTGGCCAGTGCAGCGCCCCACCGGCCGCACACGAGCCGGTGCACCACCCCGCAGGTACCACGCCCCGCCCAGAGCGGAAGCACCGCTCTCGAATCGAGGCAGCGAACAGGGCCGTATCGGCCCCGACACACCGGGTCGCAGGGCGGTCACCAACACCAGGGATCAGAAACGAGAGCGGTGATCACAAACGTGACGAGCAGCCTCTTACGAGCGGATCGTGTCGAGGACAAGCGGCCGGTCCGGAGCAGGTTCGCCGATCTCGATGGCGGCGTGTAGGGAATCCAGTGCGGCCGGGATGGCGTCCGGGGTGTCGGTGTGCAGTTCCAGCAGCGGTGCGCCCGCGGACACAGTGTCCCCCGGTTTCGCGTGCAGCACGACACCCGCCGCGGGGTGGACCGCGTCCTCCTTGCGGGCGCGGCCCGCGCCGAGGCGCCAGGCCGCGACACCGACCGCATAAGCGTCCAAACGCGACAGAACGCCATCGCGGGGTGCCTCCACCACATGGACCCACGCGGGCTTGGGCAGCGGCGCATCCGGGTCACCGCCCTGGGCAGCGATCATCCGGCACCACGTCTCGTACGCCGCGCCCGACGCGAGCACCGCCGCGGGGTCCACATCGGACAGTCTGGCCAGGGTCAGCATCTCCCGCGCCAGCACCAAAGTCAGCTCGACGACATCCGCCGGGCCACCGCCCTTGAGCACCTCCACCGCTTCGGCAACCTCGACGGCATTCCCGACCGCCCGCCCCAGCGGCGTACCCATCTCGGTCAGCACCGCCGTCGTCGCAACACCATGCGCCGCACCGATTCTCACCAAAGTGTGGGCCAGTTCCCGCGCCCGCTCAGGGGTTTTCATGAACGCACCGGAACCGGTTTTCACGTCCAGCACGAGCCCGGCCGAACCCTCGGCGATCTTCTTGCTCATGATCGAACTTGCGATCAACGGTACCGACTCGACAGTGCCCGTGACATCCCGCAACGCATAAAGCTTCCGATCAGCCGGCGCCAGCCCGTCGGTCGCCGCACACACCACTGCGCCGACCTCACGCAACTGCCGCGTGATCTCCTCCGTCGACAACGCCGCACGCCAACCCGGAATCGATTCGAGCTTGTCCAGTGTCCCACCGGTGTGCCCAAGCCCCCGCCCCGACAACTGCGGCACCGCCGCACCACACGTCGCGACCAGCGGCGCGAGCGGCAACGTGATCTTGTCACCCACACCGCCCGTCGAGTGCTTGTCCACCGTCGGCCGCGAGACGTCCAGGGAAAGCCGTGAACCGGAGTCGATCATCGCGCCGGTCCAGGCCGCGATCTCGGCGGCGTCCATACCCCGCAAGAAAATCGCCATCGCCAGCGCGGCCATCTGCTCCTCGGCCACCACCTCGCGGGTGTACGCATCGACCACCCACGCGATCTGCTCGTTGCTCAGCCGCTCCCCGTCACGCTTCGCCCGGATGACGTCGACCGCCGTAAAGTTTTTGTCCACGGTCAGAGACTACGGCCGTCGCCGGGCAGGTCCGCCGGGCCGAACGCGTCCGGCAGGATCCGGGACATAGGCAGGATTCCGGAAGGAGTGTCCACAAGACACTCCGGGCCACCGTGTTCGTACAACAGCTGGCGGCAACGGCCACACGGCATCAACAGCTCACCCTCGCCGGACCGGCAGGCGACCGCGACCAAGCGCCCGCTGCCGGTCAAACGAAGCTGCCCGACCATCGTGCATTCGGCGCACAAACCAAGGCCATACGAGGCATTCTCCACGTTGCAGCCCTGCACGACGCGCCCGTCGTCGGTCAGCGCCGCGGCGCCCACCAGTAGCCGCGAATACGGGGCATACGCCAGCGCGGCGGCACGCACCGCATCCGCGCGCAGCGACTCCCAGTCCACAGTGGACATCGTCAATCCCCTTCACCGCGCCGATATCGCGCACCATCGGCCTTCGGCGGGCGTAGTCGTTGCGACGCGACGGCCAGCACGATCAGCGTGACGACATGGGGCGTGTACGGGATCAGATCGCCCGGCAACGAATCGTTCGCCCAGTAGATCCAATACAGGATGCCCGCCGCGATCACGCCGAGCACCACACCAAGCCAGCGCCGCCGGAACAGCTGCACCACCACGATCACGCCGAGCAGCAACACCGCGCCGTACAGCAGGGCCAGCACCGCCTTGCCGCCACCGGCGAGTTGCAGACCGTCGGAGTAACCGAACAGCGCCGCACCGCCGAGCAGACCACCGGGCCGCCAGTTGCCGAAGATCATCGCGGCCAGACCGATGTAACCGCGGCCGTTCGTCTGGCCTTCCAGGTAACCGCCGCCGCCTTGCAGCAGCACCAGCGCGGCGCCACCCATCCCGGCCAGTGCGCCCGACAACAGCACACCGGTGTACTTGTAGGTGTACACGTTGACGCCAAGGGATTCCGCCGCCACGGGATTTTCCCCGCAGGAACGCAATCGGAGCCCGAACCGGGTGTGCCACAACACCAGATAGCTCACCGGAACCAGCACGATCGCGATGATCGTCAGTGGCGAAACCCCTGTGATGAGCCCGTTGATGAGGCCGGCCGCATCCGAAACACCCACTCGCTGCTGCTTTTCCAGTCCGCTGAGCCAATCGGACAGGAACGTCGCCGAGTAGGTGTCGAACGTCGGCACCGTGGGCGACTGCCGCGGATTTCCGGACAGCGGCTGGAAAATCAGGGTCGCGAGGTACTTGGCGATACCAAGGCCCAACAGGTTGATCGCCACGCCGGAGACGATGTGGTTGACGTTGAACGTCACGGTCGCGATCGCATGCAGCAGCCCACCGAGCGCGCCCATCACGATCGCCGCAACCAGGCCCAGCCACGGCCCGCCGTAGTAAGCGCCCCAGGCCGCGCCCCAAGTGCCGAGGATCATCATGCCCTCGAGGCCGATGTTGATCACACCGGCGCGTTCCGACCACAGGCCACCGAGTGCGGCCAGCAGAATTGGCAACGCCAGCCGTAGCGCAGTCTGCGCGGTGTTCGTGGACGTCAGCGTGTTGACCCCGGTCAGGTACGAAGCCGCGGACAGCACGGCGATCACGCCGACGGCCCACAGGATTCCCTTTGCCCAGCCCGGTAACCGCCGCCGCACGGGCGCGGTGGGCACCGTCGTCGCGTCGCCGGCCTGGCTGGCCGTGGAAATCGCCATCAGATCGCACCCCCTTCCGCGACCGAAGCCGGTTTGCCGCCACCGAGCGCACGGCCGACGCGACGTTGCGCGGCGGCGAGATCGGCGCGTTTGACGACCTCATAGGCCACCACAACGGACAGCACGATCGCGCCCTGCATGATCGTCGCGATCTCTTTCGGCACGTTCACCTGCTCCAGCGAAACCGCGGACTTGTCGAGGAAAGCCCACAGCAGCGCACCGAGTGCGATCCCGCCAGGATGGTTGCGGCCCAGCAATGCGACCGCGATGCCGGTAAAGCCGTACCCCTGGGTCGAGGTGATCGCGTAGCTGTAGTCACGGCCGAGCAGCTCCGGCAACGCGACCATGCCGGCGACACCACCGGAGAGCAGCATCGCGACGAGCGTCATCCGCTTCGCGTTGACGCCGCCCGCGGCCGCCGCGGTCGTCGACTCCCCGCTCGCGCGCAGCTCGAAACCGAACCTGGTGCGGTTGAGCATGAACCAGTAGGCACCACCGACGACCGCGACAATGATGACGAACCCGAACAAGCTCGCGTCGCCGATCGGAATCCCCGGAATCCGGCCCGAGGAATCGATGACCTGGGTGCGCAAGTTGTTGCCGGTCAGCACACCGAACTGATCAGGGTTGATCAGGAACGCCACGATGCCACCGACGATCGAGTTCAGCATGATCGTCGAGATCACTTCGCTGACCCCGCGGGTGACCTTGAGAATCGCCGGGATCGCCGCGTAGGCCACCCCGGCCGCGATCGCGACGACGATGATCACCAGCGCGTGCAGCACGGACGGCAGGTGCAGCGCGCCGCCGATGATCGCCGCCCACACTGCGGCGAATCGGTACTGGCCCTCGACGCCGATGTTGAACAGGTTCATCTGGAAGCCGATCGCGACCGCGAGGCCCGACAGGTAGTAGACGGTCGCGAGGTTCACCGTGTCGACCGCGGTGGTGCCCTGGCCGAGCTGGCGAAGCATCGTCCCGTATGCCCGTAACGGGTCCGAACCGGAGATCAGCAACGCGATCGAGCAGATGAGGACGGAGAAGACGATCGCCAGCAGCGGCGGAAGAACTTTGGTACGCCAGGAAATCACGCTGCCGCTCCCGTCATCGCACTTCCCAGTTCCCGCGGTGTCACGGTCGCGGGGTCCGCCTCGCTCACCAGACGGCCGCGCAGCATCACGCGGATCGTGTCGGAAAGTCCGATCAGCTCATCGAGATCCGCGGAGATCAGCAGCACCGCGAGCCCCTCGTGCCGCGCCGTGCGGATCTGCTCCCAGATCAGCGCCTGCGCGCCGACGTCCACACCCCGCGTCGGATGGGACGCGATCAGCAGCACCGGATCGCCGGACAATTCCCGGCCCACCACGAGCTTTTGCTGGTTCCCACCGGACAGTGCGGCGGCGGGCACCTCGATCCCAGGCGTGCGCACGTCGTAGTCGGCGATGATGCGCTCGGTGTCCTGCCGCGCACCGGAAATATCGAGCAACTGTCCTTTTGAGACGGGCCGCCGCGTCTGGTAGCCGAGAATCCTGTTGGCCCACAACGGCTGGCTCAGCAACAACCCGTGCCGCGTGCGGTCCTCGGGAATGTAACCGATGCCGGCCTCACGCCGCCCGAGCGTGCCGAGCTTCGTCAGGTCACGAGCCTCGCCGTCGGTCTCGACGAGCTCGATCCGGCCCGCCGACGCCTTGCGCATCCCGATAATGGTCTCGACCAGTTCGGTCTGTCCATTGCCCTCGACGCCGGCGATGCCGAGCACCTCGCCCGCGCGCACCGTGAACGAGACATCGTCGAGCACGGCGCGGCCACTATCCTCGGCATCCAACCTTAAACCGTTGACCCGCAACACATCCCGATCGACCACAGTGGACTCACGGGTCTGCGGGCTCGGCAGCTCGGAGCCGACCATCAGCTCCGCCAGCTCACGCGTGCTGATCGTCTTCGGGTCGGCGGTGCCGACCGTGGTGCCCCGCCGGATCACCGTCACGGTGTCGGCAATCGCCCGCACCTCGTCGAGTTTGTGCGAGATGAACAGGAACGTGAAGCCCCGCGCCCGCATCGACCGCACCGTGGCGAACAGGGCCTCGACCTCCTGCGGTACCAGCACCGCCGTCGGCTCGTCGAGAATGACGATCCGGGCCCCGCGGTAGAGCACCTTCATGATTTCGACGCGCTGCCGGTCGGCGACGCCGAGGCTTTCCATCAACGCGTCCTGCGGCGCGTTCAGGCCGGTCTGCTCGGCGAGCTCGCCGATCCTGGCTCTGGCGTCGCGCCCGATGCCGTGCAGCTTCTCCGCGCCCAGCAGCACGTTCTCCCGCACGGTCAGGTTGTCGGCGAGCATGAAATGCTGATGCACCATGCCGATCCCGGCCCTGATCGCGTCCTGCGGGTTACGCAGCCGGACCTGGCTGCCGTTGATCGCGATCGTGCCCTCGTCGGGTTGCTGCATCCCGTAGAGGATCTTCATGAGGGTCGACTTGCCCGCGCCGTTCTCGCCGCAAACCGCGTGCACCTCGCCGGCCCGTACCGTCAGGTTCACATCGGAGTTGGCGATCACGCCGGGGAACCGTTTGGTGATTCCCCGCAGTTCGACCACCGTTTCTGGCTCAGTCATGAGACTCCCCGGAAGGCGTAAGGGGCTCGAGAGGGGATCACCCTCCCAAGCCCCGCACGCGGAGATGTTCCTTACTTCGCCGGAGTGGTCGGCACCGTGATCTGACCGGCGATGATGGCCTGCTTGTAGCCCTGCAGCACCGGCACGATGTCGTCGACCTTGCCGCCGGAGGTGGCATAGCCGACACCGTCGACCTTGAGGTCGAACCGCTTCGGCAGCGAGCCGAGGTTGTTCGTGGCCACCGCCTGGATGTAGTCGTAGACCGCGACATCGACGCGCTTGAGCATGGACGTCATGATCACGTCGTGGTACTCGGCCACCGTCTTCTGGTTGTACTGGTCGGAGTCGACGCCGATGGCCAGCCCGTTCGCCGCTTTCGCCGCCTGGAACACGCCCTTACCGGACGCGCCCGCCGCGTGGTACACGACATCCGCGCCCGCGGCGAACTCGGCCGCGGCCTTGGCATTGCCCTTCGTCGGGTCCTGGAACCCGGTGTTGTCACCGGCCGGGGTCAGGTACTGGTCCTCGATCTGGACCTTGCTCGACGCGGCCTTCGCACCGGCGAGATAACCGGCCTCGAACTTCTGGATCAGCGGGGTGTTCACCCCGCCGATGAAGCCGATGTGACAGTTCTTGCTCTTGTACACCGCGGCGACACCGGCCAGGAAGGAGCCCTGCTCCTCGGCGAACACGAGCGGGGTGACGTTCGGCGAAGTGACCGAGTCGTCGTCGATGATCGCGAACTTGGTGTTCGGGAACTTCGGCGCGACGGCACCGACGGCTTCCGCGTAGGCGAAACCGACCGCGACGACGGGGTTGTAGCCGCCGGTCGCCAGCTGGCTCAGCCGCTGCTCCTTGGCCGCCTCGTCCTCGGTCGGGGAGGCCGTGCTCTCCTGCACGTCCTTGACGCCCATGTCCGTCTTGGCCTTGTCCACGCCGGCCGCGGCCGCGTCGTTGAACGAGGCGTCCCCGCGACCGCCGATGTCGTAGGCGAGCCCGATCCGCAGGCTGCTCGCGTCCACTTTGGCACCCGAGGTGCTCGAGGACGTCGCCGCGGCGGGCGCGGCGGGAGCCTGCGAAGTCACGCAGGATCCCGTGTTCCCGGAAGCATTGTTGTTGCTACTGTTGGCGCCGCCGGAGTCCTTGGCACAGCCCGCCAGCGCGAGCACACCGGCCATCGCGGTGGCGGTCAGCATCGCGGCACGCGTTCTACGCACGGTCTTCTCCCTCCCCGCCGTGGTACGACGGACCTCGTGACCGTCCGGCGCGTCGCCGGACTGACGGGCGAACCGTACCGGGCGGTAGACGAAACGCCATGCGTAAGCCACGGCCCGTAACCTAAATGTTTGCTTGCGGAGCGGCATGGCGATCGCCGTGCGACAGCACGTAAGCGTCACCTGCTGGAGTGATACGCACCACGCCCCCGGTGTCTGGTCGATCACAGACAACAACCCGAGGTTGAGTGGGGGTCCGTGGGCGGGTTTAGCATCCGGTTATCCAAGCTCGTTGACGTTTGAATGCCACGGGCACAGTCCAACCACGACGTTGGAGGCCGTTCACCGATGTCCACCACGGCTACGCCCGCTGCCGGCAGCACGGCGGCGGAGGCTAGCGATCGGGCGGGTGCCTCACGCCGGAAGGGGACCTTCTACCGGGGCGACCCCGGCATGTGGTCCTGGGTCCTGCACCGGATCACCGGGGTACTCACCTTTTTCTTCCTGTTCGTCCACGTGCTCGACACGGCGCTGGTCCGGGTGTCACCCGAAACCTATGACTCGGTGATCGAGACCTACAAGACCCCGTTCGTAAACCTCATGGAGGTCGGTCTGGTCGGCGCGGTGCTCTACCACGCGCTGAACGGGATCCGGGTCATGCTCGTCGACTTCTGGTCGAAGGGCCCGAAGTACCAGAAGCACATGCTGTGGACGATCGTCGTGATCTGGGTTGTCGTGATGGTGCCGGGCGCGATCGCGATGCTCTGGCGTACGGCCTCGATCCTGTTCGGAGGTAACCCGTCATGAGCACCGAGCCACTGGCGCTCGCCAAGCCGCGTGCACCGCGCCGTCCCGCGGCCCGGCGGAGCAACTTCGAGCTTTACAGCTGGTTGTTCATGCGGATCTCCGGACTCGCGCTGATCATCCTGGTGCTCGGCCACCTGCTGATCATGAACATCCTCGACGGCGGTGTGCACCGGATCAACTTCGGTTTCGTCGCCGGCCGGTGGGCCTCGCCGTTCTGGCAGTTCTGGGACCTGGCGATGTTGTGGCTGGCGGAGATCCACGGCGGCAACGGCCTGCGCACGATCATCGACGACTACGCGCGCAAGGACTCGACCCGGTTCTGGCTGAAGATCGTGCTGTACGTGGCGATGGCGATCATCCTGTTCGTCGGCACGCTGGTGATCTTCACGTTCGATCCGAACATCCACGGCTGACTCCCCCACCACCAAGGAAGCGGATATGCAGTTCCACAAGTACGACGTGGTGATCGTCGGCGCGGGCGGCGCGGGTATGCGCGCCGCCATCGAGTCCGGGCAGCGTGCCCGCACCGCGGTGCTCACCAAGCTCTACCCGACGCGTTCGCACACCGGTGCCGCGCAGGGCGGTATGTGCGCCGCGCTCGCCAACGTCGAAGAGGACAACTGGGAATGGCACACCTTCGACACCGTCAAGGGTGGTGACTACCTGACCGACCAGGACGCGGCCGAGATCATGGCGAAGGAAGCCATCGACGCGGTGCTCGACCTGGAGAAGATGGGCCTGCCGTTCAACCGGACACCCGAAGGCAAGATCGACCAGCGGCGTTTCGGCGGCCACACCCGTGACCACGGCAAGGCCGCGGTGCGCCGGGCCTGCTACGCCGCGGACCGCACCGGGCACATGATCCTGCAGACGCTGTACCAAAACTGCGTCAAGCACGGCATCGAGTTCTTCAACGAGTTCTACGTGCTCGACATCGCGCTGACCGAGACCGAGGACGGCCCGGTCGCCTCCGGCGCGATCGCATACGAATTGGCGACGGGCGAGATCCACATTTTCCAGGCGAAGTCGATCGTGTTCGCCACCGGCGGTTTCGGCAAGGTCTTCAAGACCACGTCGAACGCGCACACCCTGACCGGTGACGGGATGGGCATCTACTACCGCAAGGGCCTGCCGCTGGAGGACATCGAGTTCTACCAGTTCCACCCGACCGGTCTGGCCGGCCTCGGCATCCTGCTCACCGAGGGTGCCCGCGGTGAGGGCGCGATCCTGCGCAACGCCGACGGCGAGCGGTTCATGGAGCGCTACGCCCCCACCATCAAGGACCTTGCGCCGCGCGACATCGTGGCCCGGTCGATGGTGCTGGAAGTGCTGGAAGGCCGCGGCGCCGGTCCGCACAAGGATTACGTGCTGCTGGACTGCACGCACCTCGGTGCTGAAGTGCTCGAGACGAAGCTGCCGGACATCACCGAGTTCGCCCGCACCTACCTGGGTGTGGACCCGGTGAAGGAGCCGGTGCCGGTGTACCCGACCGCGCACTACGCGATGGGCGGCATCCCCACGAACGTGCACGGGGAAGCCTTGCAGGACAACGAAAAGGTCATCCCGGGCCTGTACGCGGCCGGTGAGGTCGCGTGCGTGTCGGTGCACGGCGCGAACCGGCTGGGCACCAACTCGCTGCTGGACATCAACGTGTTCGGCCGGCGCGCGGGCATCGCCGCCGCCGAGTACGCGGTGGGTCACGAGCACGTCGAACTGCCGGAGAACCCGGCGACGCTGGTCGAGGGCATGGTCGATCACCTGCGCACTGCGCACGGTGGCGAGCGGGTCGCGGACATCCGCACCGAGCTGCAGCAGACCATGGACACCAACGCGGCGGTCTACCGCACCGAGGACACGCTCAAGACGGCGCTGACCGACGTGCAGCGGCTCAAGGAGCGCTACGGCCGGATCTCGGTGCAGGACAAGGGAAAGCGGTACAACACCGACCTGCTCGAGGCGATCGAGCTCGGCTTCCTGCTCGACCTGGCCGAGGCGCTGGTCAACGCGGCGCTCGCGCGTAAGGAGTCCCGTGGCGGGCACGCCCGCGAGGACTACCCGAACCGCGACGACGTCAACTACATGCGCCACTCGATGTCGTACAAGATGTTGCCAGAGAAGGAGGATCCGGACGCGCCGCTGGGCCTGACCGGGTTCCTCTCCGACATCCGGCTGGACTACAAGCCGGTCGTCTTCACGCGCTACGAGCCGATGGAGCGGAAGTACTGATGACTGCGGTAGCCGAACCTGCTCACGACACGTCGCAGGTGCCCGCGCCGGAAGGCTCGGTCACGATCACGATGAAGATCCTCCGGTTCAACCCGGAGGTCGACTCCGAGCCGCACTGGGAGTCCTACGACGTCCCGGCGCTGCCGACCGACCGCGTGCTGAACGTGCTGATGAACATCAAGAACTACGTGGACGGCACGTTGTCGTTCCGGCGTTCGTGTGCGCACGGCATCTGCGGTTCGGACGCGATGCAGATCAACGGGATCAACCGGCTGGCCTGCAAGGTTCTGGTGAAGGACCTGCTGGCGAAGGAGGGCAAGCCCACTGTCGTCACGATCGCGCCGATCAAGGGCCTGCCCACGATGAAGGACCTCTATGTCGACATGGAGCCCTTCTTCGAGGCCTTCCGCGCGGTGAAGCCGTACCTCATCGCGTACGGCAACGAGCCGACCCGCGAGCGGATCCAGTCGCAGGCGGACCGGGAACGCTTCGACGACACCACGAAGTGCATCCTGTGCGCGTGCTGCACGTCCTCGTGCCCGGTGTACTGGAACGACGGCTCGTACTTCGGCCCTGCCGCGATCGTCAACGCACACCGGTTCATCTTCGACTCGCGTGACGAAGGTGCCGAGGAGCGGCTGGACATCCTGAACGACGCCGAGGGCGTGTGGCGCTGCCGCACGACCTTCAACTGCACCGACGCCTGCCCGCGTGGCATCCAGGTGACGAAGGCGATCCAGGAGGTCAAGCGCGCGCTGCTGTTCAAGCGCGTGTGAGCTTTTCGCGTTACGGCCCCGGCGGATTCCCATCCGCCGGGGCCTTTCGTGTGTGTACGCAAACCCAAGTCGCGAGTTGCACGTTCCCGTCGCGCGAGTCGTGCGTTCCCGTCGCACGCAACGCACAACTCGGCCGCACGCAACGCGCGACTCGGCCGCACGCAACGTGCGACTCGGCCTCGCTGACACGGCCGCGTCACGCACCGGGCGTGGTGTACGTCCACTTCTGGTTCGCGGTGCCGGCACACGTCCAGATCTGCAACTGGTTTCCGTTGGCGGAGTTGTTGTCCGTGACGTCGAGGCATTTGTTCGCCTGCGGGTTCACGATGTCATGCGCCGCGTTGACGACCCACTGTTGTGCGCCCGTGCCGTTGCAGTCATACAACTGGACTTTCGCCCCGTCGCCAGTGGCGCCGTCGGCGACGTCGAGGCACTTGCCGAGCACTCGCAATGTGCCATCCGAAGCCTGGGTCCAGGTTTGCGCCGATGACCCGTTGCAGTCGTAGCTGACGACCGGGTTCCTGTTGGCCGATGAGGCAGCCGAGTCATCGACACATTTGCCTGCCAGCCCGGTGATCCGGCCCGCCGGCTGGGCCGGGGTTCCGCTGAACACGTGGATGTAGTCCACCAGCATGGTCGCGGGGAAGGGGGTCGACGAGTTCGGGTCACCGGGCCAGTTCCCGCCCACTGCCAGGTTCAGCAACATGAAGAACGGGTGATCGAACACCCACGGGTTGCTGCCGGCGTCGGACCGGACGTGGTTTTCCACAGCGACCCCGTCCAGCGACCAGACCACGCCGCCAGGGCCCCAGTCGACCGCATAGGTGTGGTAGTCGTTCGACAGCTGCGCCCCGCCGGGCGGGGTATATGTGCCGGTCAGCGGGTTGCCGCCGGAGTAGCCGGGGCCGTGCAGGCTGCCGTGGTTGGTGCCCATATCGGACCCGACGGTCTCCATGATGTCGATCTCGCCGTTGTTGGGCCAGCCCGCTCCGCCGTCGCCGAGCATCCAGAACGCGGGCCACAGTCCTTGTCCGGCCGGCATCTTCACGCGCGCTTCGAAGTGCCCGTACCGCTGGGTGAAGGTGCGCGAGGTGAGCAGCCGGGCCGAGGTGTACCAGCAGGGCCCGTACCAGCACTGGAACTGCCCGGCGTTGTCACCGCGGGCAGTGATCGCCAGATGACCCTGACCATCGAGCGCCGCGTTGGCCGTGCTGTCGGTGTAGTACTCGCGCTCGTTGTTGCCCCAGCCGGAACCACCGATGTCGTGGCTCCATTTTCCCGCGTCCGGTGGGGTGCCCGCCGGACCGTCGAAATCGTCGGACCAGGTGGGACCGAGCGCGTTCGGTGAGGCTTCGGTGCCCGACGCCGTCAGCCCCGGGCCGAGCGCGACGACCGCCACACAGGCGGCTATCCCGGTGATACTCAAGAATTTCCGCAACCGCACCACTGCCGCCACCCTTCGCGCCGACCGCAAGAAAGGTCTGGTCCAATTGGTCTGGACCTTAGTGTGGGCGCGGTCACAGCGGGCGTCAAGGGGTAGCGCTGGGTTCCCGGTGACCGCTGCGGCGAGCGGCCCGCAGCCCGCGCCAGCCGATCACGCCGATCACGGTGCCCAGCGCGAAGGACACGATGGCGAGGACAAGGTGCACCACGAAAAAGGCGGTCGCCGAACCGTCCGGCGCCCAGGACTGGTCGCTGGCCCACAGGTTCTTCACAAAGGTGATCCAGATGACCCACGACCACACACCGAAAATCAACAGGAACAGCGCAACACGTCGAGACATGCTGTGTTGATAGCACCCGGCCGGTCAGCGGTCACGGGCGGCCGGCGTAGGCCTGCCCTACTTTCCGTCGGCTCGGCGACCGGAGTATCCCCCGATTGATTCCCGGCATTTCACCGGATTCCCGCACGTCAGTGCTCTACGCTCGTTCGGTGCGAAGTGGTGGGTTACTGGGTGCGGTGCTGATCCTTTTGTCCAGCTTGGTGTTCATGTCCCCTCCGGCGTCGGCGAGCCAGCCATGTCCGGAGCAGCAAGCCCCGCCGCCACCGGTGGACACCTCCGAGCAACCGCCACCTGGTCAAGCCACACCTGGACCGCTACCAGTCCCGGTCACGCCGATCGGCGGTCCGCGCATGGGCGAATGTGGCGTGGTCTTCGCGGCAGGCGCGGCCGTGCCGCCCGAGACGACCGCGGCCTCGTGGGTCGTGCAGGACCTGGACACCGGCGAGGTGCTCGCCGCGAAGAACCCGCACGCGCGTGAGCGGCCCGCGTCGTTGATCAAGACGTTGCTGGCTCTCGTGGTGCTCAACGAGTTCAAGCCGGACGACGTGATCCACCCGACGCCCGAGGACGCGGCGCAGGAGTGCACCTGCGTCGGCATCGTCGCCGGCGGCTCGTACACGGTTGATCAGCTGTTGCACGGGTTGCTGATGCATTCGGGCAACGATGTCGCGCACGCGTTCGCGACCGCGCTCGGCGGGGTGCCGGCGGCGGTGCGGAAGATGAACGACACGGCCGCGGCACTGGGCGCGAAGGACACCCGCGCGGCCACCCCGTCCGGGCTCGACGGGCCAGGGATGTCGACGTCGGCGTACGACCTGAGCCTCGTCTTCCACGCCGCCATGCAGAAACCCGAATTCGCGGCCGCTGTCGCGACGAAGGGCTACCAGATTCCCGCGCAGCCGGGGAAACCCGCGTTCGGCGTCGTCAACGACAACAAGCTGCTCGGCGTCTATCCCGGTTTCCTCGGCGGCAAAACGGGCTTCACAGACGACGCCCGCCACACCTACGTCGGCGGCGCGGCCCGCGACGGCAGGCGGCTCGCGGTGGTGATGATGCGCGCCGAGCAACGGCCGACACTCGTCGTGCAGCAGGCGGCGCAGCTGCTCGATTATGGCTTCACACAGCCGAAAACGGCGTCAGTCGGCGAGCTCGTGCGCCCCGCCGCGCAGGAGAACGCCGGAGCGCCGGTGGACGCGGACCCGAGCAAGGCGACCGCGGTCACCGGCAGCGGCCAACGGGCGGCGTTCGGCACGACGGGCTGGATCGTCACCCTGGTCGTGGCCGTGCTCATCCTGGCGGGTTTCGTGCTGCTCAAGCCGTGGCGGCGGACCCGGTAGTCAGCGACGGCGACGGCCGAGCCAAGCCAGCACCGCGCCCGCGCTGAACGCGCCCGCGACGGCGCCGGCCCCCGCGCCGCGGCGGACCGTCACTTCCGGCCGGATCACCGCGGGCGGCGGCGGGTTGACGACAATGATCTGATTCTCCTTGGCCGTTGCCGTCCACGCGGTGACGAACAACAGGAACCGCGACACGAGGTTCGCGAACACCAGCAGCCCGATGATCGGCCCGAAGATGGCGCCACTGGGCGAACTCGTCACCGCGGCGAGGTAGTAGCTGGCGAGCTGTTTGAGGATCTCGAACCCGATGGCGGCGATGGCCGCGCCCTTCACGGCGCTGCGCACGCCGACGCGCTCGCGTGGCAGGCGGGAGAGCACCCAGAGGAACACGAGCATGTTGGCCAGCAACGAAAGCACGACGGTCACGATGGTGAGCCCGGACAGCGCCCAGCCCTGATCGTCGAGACCGGCCAGGTGCAGCAACCTTTTGCCGACCCCGCCGCCGACGGCGGTGAGCCCGAACGAGACCACCAGCGCGAGCCCGAGCCCGACGAGCGAGGCGAGATCCTTGAGCGTGGTGGAGATCAGGGGGAGCTTTTTCTTCTCCTGGCCCCATTGCGCGGTCAGCGCGTCGCGGAGGTTCGTCATCCAGCCGATGCCGGAGTACAGCGCCAATGCGAGGCCGAAAATGCCGGTTGCGCCGCGGGAGGCCAGCGCCGCGTCGATGAGGGTGGAGAACAGGCTACCGAGCCCTGCCGGTGCCGAGCGCAGGATGCCGTCACGGAGTTCGTTGAGCGCCGCCTCGTTGTTCGCGAGCACCAGCCCAGCGACGGAGAAGCCGACCATCAGCAGCGGGAACAGCGACAGGACGCTGAAGTACGTGATGGCGGCGGCGTAGTGGTTGCCGTAATGCTCGCCGAACGCGTCGTTGGCTCTCAAGATGTGATCGAGCCACGGGTACTTCCGGCGCAGCCTCGGGACCAGTTTCTCTTTTTCTTCCGCCACGGATTGACACTAACCAGCCTTGGGGCTGCTCGCATATTGAGTCCATTGTGGATCATCCGCCGCGCCGCTGCGGGTTGATGCCAGTGAGGCCGCGGGCGCCGGTGGTGTTGCTCGTCGGGAGGGGGGCGTTGAGGTCGGCCAGTACAACCTGGTCGCCCGCGGCGAGGCCGGACTTGATCTCCGTCACGGACGGGCCCATGACGCCGACGGTGACCCGCTTCGTTTCGGTCTTCCCGGCGGAAAGGGTTGTGACGTAAGCACTTCCGGCGGTCAGGTGCACAGCCGACGTAGGCACGGTAACTGGCGCGTCCGCCGAGCCGGTGACGATCGAGACCGAGGCCGTCGCGCCGGGGTAAAGGGTCCCACCGGCAGGCAGGGAGATCGTCACGGGATAACTGGGCGAGCCGGCCGATGCCGAACCGGCCCCGGAGGAGGCGGCACCGTTCGAGGAGGCGGCACCATTGGAGGAGGCCGTCCCATTCGAGGACGCCCCGCCGGGTCCGGACGCCACAGCACCGTTGGACGCCGCAGCACCGTTGGACGACGCAGCGCCAGGTCCGGACGATGTCGCGCCATTGGAGGATGTCCCGCCAGCACCGGCGGGTGCAGTGCCCGTGGCCGTGCCCGAAGATATCGTGCTCGCGAGCAGACCGATCGAAGTCACCTGACCTGTGAGAGGCGTGCCGCTACCGTCGGGCGTGATGGTCACCTGCTGGCCCGGGTGGATCTGCCCGGCCTTCGTGTCGGCGACCGCGGTGGTCACCTGGTTCGTCCCCGGCCCGAACACCACGATGTGCTGCTGGCTGGACGCCTGCTGGCCCTGGGTGAAGTCGATCTCGCCAACGGTGCCGTCGATCGAACTGACCAACGTCGCCGCGGCAAGGTTCTGCTTCGCGACAGCGATCTGCGCATCCGCCGCGTCGATCGCGGCCTGGTCCGCCGCCAACTGCTCGGCCGACGCCGGCGCACTCGCCTTTCCATCGCCACCCAGCCCCTTACCTGAGGAATTCTGACTAGACGGACTCTTTCCCGAAGAACTCTTCCCTGGAAGAGTTTCGCTGGGCGGAGTCTTACTCGAGGGTGTCTCACCGGAAGACGTCTTGCCGGAGGAACTCTTCTCCGGCGAACTCTTGCCGGAAGATGTCTTGCCCTCGTCGGGAGGAGAGGTGGTGCCGGATGGCGGCGCCGGGGTGGTCGGCTCGGTGTTCTGCGCCGCCGCGTCCTTGGCCAGCGTGGCGGAAAGCGCGTTCTCGGCATCGGCCAGTTTCTGCTCATCGACGGCCGTCGCATGCTGGGCGGTTTGCGCCTGCTGGATCGCGGTCGTGCAGGCATCGACGTCGGCCTGGCCCGGCGCCTTATCAGTCTGCGGATCGGGCGCGAGGATCGCCTCACATGCTTTGTGCTGCGCCGCAACGGCCGCCGCGGCGGTCGTCAGGTCGAGATCGACCTGGTGCTGCGCCGAGGTCACGGCATCCTGCTCGGTCTTGAGGTCCGGCGGTGCCTGTGCTGCGGTGAGGTACAAGGCCGGTGTGACGTGCCCAGCCGAAGCCGACGACGTCTGCCCCGACTGATCGGCCGCCAGCTTCGCCTGCGCGTTGGCCAAAGTGGACTGTGCGGACGCGACCTGGCTCGCCAGCGAGTTCGTGTCCAGCTGCGCGAGCGTCTGCCCGGCGGTCACGTGCTGACCTACCGTCACCGGCAGCGACGCGACCTGCCCGGTGGTGGGGAACGAAAGCACGGCGTTGGCGACCGGTTCGATGGTGCCGGTGGTGTCGAACGTCGCGGTGACCGACGCGGGCCCGGCGACCGCGGTGCGATAGCCGGGCGACGACGAAGCCGAGGTTGCCCACCCGACCACACCGCCCGCGACCACCACGATGACGCCGGCCGCCGTGAGGATTTGCTTGGTACGCCTAGCCATTACCGCTCCCAGCATCTCGACCGCTCTGCCTCATGCGCCCAACAGATTCGCCTCGGCACTCCCCACGCCCGAGCCGCCCAGCCCCGGCAACTCGACCGCGCCCCCAATCCGGATGCACCAGGCCGGCCACCTCGCGGCCCGCCACATCC
>NZ_WMBA01000093.1 GCF_009707865.1 Amycolatopsis pithecellobii | reverse complement strand
ATACAGCCGCACGGCACGTTCCCGCAGCTCATCAGGGTACTTCTTGGGGGCAGCCACGATGACTTCCTTCCTCGGTTCACATGATCAAACCTGGGTTGGAAGTCTCCGGGCAACCGGGGGAACCTCAGCTGGGGATTGATGTCAGCAACTGGCTGCGACCCGACGCGAACACTTCCTCGGTGCGCCGCGAGCTTGTCCAACAGTGCCCGCAGCTTCGGTTCGCTGTTAGGCAACGGCCCGTCGTGCAGGCGCTTCCCATCGGGGTCCAGGCCAACAGCGTGGTGTTCGCCCTTGCCGACGTCCAAACCCAGGAACACACCGAAACCGCTGCTCATCCACAATGTCTTTCGTCGTATCGCGGGTGGTCACCAGTCAGCCATCGAGCGCCGGCACCCACGTTACGACTGTGATGATCAAGGGGCGCCGCCCCGGATCGTGGCCTGACCCGCGTTACGACTGACCGATGTGTCCTTGTCTCGATCTGTCGGCCTCGGTCCCGGGGCGGTGCTTGCTGCCGCCGGGCTGGTGGGGCGTGTCCCGATAGGGGCTTTGCCGCACTGCGCATCTTCACAGTCCTGACCGCCTGATCTGCCCGGCGTCGGCCAGCCGCCGGCGTTTTCGATCAGAGCAGGAGCCAGCAGACCGTGCCGAGCATCTCTCGTCTTTCTTCCCCTGCCCCGGCCTGCGACGGCCAGCAGGTGATCGTGGGAGTCGACACCCACAAAGACTTCCACGTCGCCGCGGTCGTCACCGCGTTGGGCGTTGGGCGGGGTATCAGGCTCTGGTGAAGTGGGCGCGCGGGTTCGGTGCCGTGCGCCGCGCCGGGGTGGAGTGCACAGGCTCCTTCGGAGCTGCGCTCGCCCGCCACCTCGCAACCGTCGACATCGACGTGTTCGAGGTCAACCAGCCCGACAAGGCCAACCGCCGGCGCCGCGGCAAGAACGACGCCATCGACGCCGAGTCCGCTGCCCGCTCAGTGCTCAACGGACAGGCCAGCGCGCTGGCCAAGGGCGGCCAGGGGCCAGTAGAGATGGTGCGCATGTTCAAGGTGGCCAAGACCTCGGCCCTCAAGTCCCGAACCCAGGCCATCAACCAGCTCAAGGCCGTCCTGGTCTCCGCCGACCCCATGCTGCGCGATGAACTGCGCGACCTCCGCACCGCGAAGCTCGTGCAGCGGTGCATCGCATGGACACCCACCACGCCAACCGACAGCGCTACCGCCGCCCGGTACACCCTGCGCCTCCTCGCATGCCGGATCGACCGGCTCAGCCAGGAGATCGCCGACTTGAACGCGCAGATCGCCGCGGTTCTGGCCGATCACAACCCTGCCATGCTCAACACCTACGGAGTCGGACCCGACACGGCGGCCACGCTCCTCATCGCCGCTGGTGACAACCCCGAACGCCTGCGAAGCGAAGCGTCTTTCGCCGCGCTGTGTGGCGTCAGCCCGGTGGAGGCATCATCAGGCAGGACACAACGCCACCGGCTGAACCGCGGTGGCGACCGCCAGGCCAACTCCGCCCTACGCAGCATCGTGCTGGTCCGCCTGCGCTGGGACCAACGCACCCGCGACTACATCGACCGGCGTGTCCGCGAGGGCAAGACCAAACGCGAAGCCGTCCGGTGCCTCAAACGCTACATCGCCCGCGAGCTCTACCGGATCATCACCGCACCCGATCCACAAGCGACGTCAGCACACCGGGCTGCTTGACGAACAATAGGGGCATCGAGACCTACCCATCGGTGGCCGTGTCCCTATTCAGCGGTCGGTCGATGCCACCAGACCCGGTGACACCACCCCCCGGATCATGGAATCGACTGGGGGCATCAGTCATGCCGAACCTGGCGACCACAGCTCCTTAATCAAGAGCCACGAAAAAGACATCCGATGCGATTAGATGTCAAGTGGCCGGGTTGATCGGCTCGCCGAATGCGACGGTCTCGTCGTAGTGCTGTCCGGTTTGCAGGCAGTGGTGGAGTTGGCCGAGCATCCGGTTGAAACAGGTGCCTCATGGCTGCGGCGTGGCGGTCTCCGGTGGTGCGGCGTCGGTCGTAGTGGCCTCGGGCGCCGGTGGAGCTGGTGAGCGCGGAGAAGGCCCACACGAAGCCGGCCGCAGCGAGTCGGTCGTTCTTCATCCTGCGGTGGGTGATCACGATGCTGCGCCCGGAGGCGCGGGTGACCGGCGCTGAGCCCGCAAACGCTTTGAGAGCGCGGGCATCGGCGAACCGGTCGCGGTCGTCGCCGATCTCGGCCAGCACGCGAGCTCCGGCGGTGTCGGCCAGTCCCGGGAACGAGGTGATGATCGCGTAGTCCGGATGCTGCGCGAACGCCTCGGCTGCGGCGGTGGCCAGTTCGTCCACGTTGGTGCATTCAGTGTCCAATGTGGCCAGTAGTCGCTGGGCTTGGGTTCCCATTGCCTGTTCCACCAACGGTTCCTGCCGAAGATGGGGAATGTGTAATGCATCGCGTAACTCCATCGCCAGCGCTTCGATACCGCGCTGGCGCCCCGCGCGGCGCAGCGCAGCGGCGATCCGCGCCGTGGACAAGCGCTCCGCTTGGGCCGGTGTGGGCGCGATCGCCAGCACAGCCCGGGCCACGCGACTAGTCAAGCCGCCGTCGCGATGCGCGAAGATGGCGAGGAAGGCTGGGAAGTACTCGCGCAGCAGGGATCGAAGCTCATTGGATGCCTTGGTGCGCCGCCAGATCGCGTCCTGATGGGCGCGAGCCAGCACGGCGATGGACCGCGCCAGTTCGGTGTCGGCGGGCAGCCGCCGGTGGGCGTGCATGTCGGTGCGCAGGATGTTCGTTAGCGTCATCGCGTCCACGTGATCGGACTTCGACTGTGCGACCGTGCGGCGCTCGCGGTAGCGAGCCACCGCCATCGGGTTGATCGCGAAGACAGGGCGGCCGGACGCCCGTAGCGCGGCCACCAGCAGGCCACGTGGGGTCTCGATCGCGACGGGGATCGGGTCGGCCGGGTCATCACCGGCCTCCGCCAGCAACTCCAGCATCGCCTCAAAGCCCTCGACCGACTCGGTGATCCGCCGCTTGGCCACCAAGCCGCCGTGTTCGTCGACCAGCGCGAGATCGTGATGTGCTTCCGCCCGGTCCACGCCGCAATACACCTTCGCCACCGGCATCGCCTTCCGTGATGTTGTCACTGTTGGTGCAGGTCAGCACCCCTAGCGGAACCATGCAGCTCCCTAATGGAAGGACTCACCGGTCCGACATCCGATTAGCCGTTCGCGACTCCAGCGACCCGCACGGCTCCCGGTCTTACTGGAGAGCTCAAGGCCCAGGCACCACGAGGGATGGCGCCGTGCGGGCGGGCTGCAACCACGAGCAACAACCTTGCCGATCACCCACGCTCGGCGGGCGCGACACGCCGCCCAAGCGCAGGTGACGAACGGTGTGGTGGCCGCGCCGATCTTCCCGGAGGCTTCACAGGCCGGTACGCCCAAGGCATCGGGCACCACACCGAGCTGGCGAACGGTCCCGCAGCCGGCCGAGCAGCCCATCTTCTTTAAGACCTCAACCGGGCCAGGTAACGGGAAGGCCTGCAGCTGGCCCCGGGACCGTTCGGGACCCATTAGGTAACGGGGGTGCGAGCCCGCGCCCGCCGGGGGCTTTCCGTTCAGTTGGAGATCCTGCGTGACGCCACGGGCGCGCGGGAGCTCGCGATCACGACGATCACGCACGGCCATGCCGATTGTGTCCGAACCGGAAGCTAGTCCAGGTCGGCGTCCTCGACCCCGGCCTGGGGGCTCACTGCACCGGTGCCGGCGCGTTCGCGCTGCAATCCTTCGAGGAGAGGGTGCACACGTCGGAAGATTCGCTGGCGCAGCACAGTTTCGCTGCGCGTTCGTTGTACGCCCGGCACTGTCAGGATGCGCTGGACGACCTCTTCCAGGTTCTCCGGTCCCCGGGCGACGACGACGCACAGCATGTCGCTGTCGCCGGCGGTGGAGTCGGCTTCGATGACTTCCGGAATCCTCCGCAGGCGCGCGGTCACCTCCTCGAGGACGCCCTGCGAGAGGCTGAGCCGCACGTAGGCCTTGGTCGCGTAGCCCAGGGCCACCGTATCGATGCTGGGACCCCATCCACTCAAGACGCCGAGACGCCGCAACTTCTCGAGGCGCGCCTGGACTGTCCCTCGCGCCACCTGCAATTGGCGGGCGTACTCGCGGACGCCCGCGCGCGGCTGCTCGACCGCCAGCAGCAGGATTTTCAGGTCCAGCGGATCGACGTCGTTCCGCACGGTCACTCCCTCCTCGACATGACTGAGCCAGCTGACTTTCCCCGCCCCAGATTACCTGGAGCAGGTTATACCATTGGCTCAATTTTGACACATTTCATTGCCAATTTGGCCTTGTTTGATCTGTAATTTCGACCGTCAGGGCCTTCTATGGCGAAGGATGGTGGGCCAACGTGTCAGTGAGTTCGACGCAGTCGACCGTGCCCGGCGGCATGTCTCTGGGTGACCGTTATGTCCTCACGGCGGGAAGGATGCAGCTGACCGGCATCCAGGCGCTTGCCCGATTACCGATCGATCAGCACCGCAGGGACACCACCGCCGGCCATCGGACCGCGACTTTCATCTCGGGGTACGAGGGCTCACCCCTGGCCGGCTACGACCTCGAGCTCAATCGCATTCGCGAGCTGCTCGAAGCGAACGATGTGACCTTCAAGCCAGGGCTCAACGAGGAGGCGGCGGCAACCGCCGTCCAGGGCAGTCAGCTGGCGAACACACTGGACGGCGCCAACCACGACGGCGTTATGGGCATGTGGTACGGCAAGGCACCCGGACTCGATCGCGCGTCGGATGCGATCCGCCACGGCAACCTGATGGGTGCCCATCCCACGGGCGGTGCCCTGGTCGTCGTCGGTGACGATCCCGCCGCGAAGTCGTCGAGCGTGCCGTGCTCGTCGGAGTTCACCTTCGCCGATCTCGCGATCCCGTTCCTCTACCCCGCGGACAGCCAGGATGTCCTCGATCTCGGCCTGCACGCGGTCGAACTGTCTCGTGCCAGTGGTCTGTGGGTCGGGCTGAAGATCGTGACGGCCGTGGCCGACGGATCGTCCACTGTCGATCTGAGCATGCTCGACCAGCACGACGGTCTGCCCGCGCTGCCGCCGGGTGCGAAGAACCATGTGCCGACAGCTCGGCTGCTGCAGCCAACGCTCGGCCCCCTGGAACGTGACCTGCTCACCACGCGGTTGCGCATCGCGCGGGAGTACGCCGCGATGAACGGACTCAACAGGATCGTCGGCCGCGGCGGCGAGGACCGGATCGGTATCGTCGCCGGCGGCCGCACCTGGCAGGACCTGTTGGCCACGCTGCGCAAGTTGGGAATCGGTCCGGCCGACCTCGGCGCCAGTCCCGTGCGCCTGCTCAAAATCGGCATGCCATGGCCACTGGAACCGAATGTGGTCACCGACTTCGCATCCGGACTCGACGAAGTGCTGGTTCTGGAGGAGAAGCGGCCGTTCATCGAGGCCGCTTTCCGCGACATCCTGTACGGAGTTGCGGGCGCGCCGAGGATCACGGGGAAGTCCGACCCGGATGGCCGTGACCTGGTTCCGTCATGGGGTGAGCTCGACGTCGATGTGCTGGCGCCCCGGGTCCACCGCCGCCTGTCGGCCCATGGTCTCGCGCTGCACGACCCCGACCGCGAGCCGTCCAGCCCAGGGGGCCGGACCCTGTTGCCGATGGCGGCCGATACCAAGCGCGCGCCGTACTTCTGCTCAGGGTGCCCCCACAATTCCTCCACCAAGCCCTCGGGGGACTCCCTCGTCGGTGGTGGGATCGGCTGCCACTCCATGGTGCTGCTGATGGACGAGGCCCAGGTGGGAACGGTCACCGGCCTGACACAGATGGGCGGGGAGGGCCTGCAGTGGGTCGGCATGTCCCCGTTCCTCGACCGTGACCACTTCGTGCAGAACCTCGGGGACGGGACGTTCGACCACTCCGGGTCGCTGGCCATCCGCGCGGCCGTGGCCAGCGGCGTGAACATGACCTACCGGCTGCTCTACAACTCGGCTGTCGCCATGACCGGAGGACAGCAGGCCGTCAGTGGCATGTCACTGGAGCGGATCGTTCAGGTTCTCCGCGCCGAAGGCGTCGCTCGGATCATCGTCACCACCGAGGATCTGAAGCGCTACCGGCGGACCAAGCTGCCTTCTGACGTCGTGGTCTGGCACCGGGACCGGATCGAGGAAGCGCAGCGGGAGCTGGCCGCCACCGCCGGGGTGACCGTTCTGGTTCATGACCAGGAGTGCGCAACGGAGAAGCGCCGCAAGCGCAAGCGAGGACTGCTCGAGACTCCGCAGACCCGGGTCTTCATCAACGAGCGGATCTGCGAGGGATGCGGCGACTGTGGCCGCAAGTCCAATTGCCTCTCCGTCCAGCCGGTCGGCACCGAACTGGGACGCAAGACCCAGATCCACCAGTCATCGTGCAATGTCGACTACAGCTGTCTGAAGGGGGACTGCCCGGCCTTCATGACCGTCACCCCAGGCCGTCAGTCGGCCAAGCGGTCCACCCTGCCCGCGTTGGCCCCGGACGATGTTCCGCCGCCGTCCCCGGCGGTTCCCACGACCGGGTTCGGCGTTCGGCTGACCGGGGTAGGCGGCACCGGTGTGGTCACGGTCTCTCAGGTGCTCACCACCGCCGGCCTGCTCGCCGGTTGGACGGCACGGTCGCTCGACCAGACCGGGCTCGCGCAAAAAGGTGGCGCAGTGGTGTCCGATGTCCGGTTCCACCGCACGGAGACCGGGGACTCCAACAAGCTGTCGCAGGGCGAGTGCGATCTGTATCTGGGCTGTGATGTGCTCGTTGCCGCGGATCCGGTCCACCTTGCGGTCGCCTCGGCAGATCGGACGATAGCTGTGGTCAACACGGCTCAAGTTCCGACCGGCCGGATGGTCTCCGATGTCTCGCAGGACTTCCCCGACATCGACGGACTGGTGGCCACCATCGCGGAGAGGGCTCGCGCTGGCGGGGAGTTCTTCGACGCCGAGGAGACGGTGCTCGCGCTGTTCGACAATGACCAGTTCACCAACATCTTCATGGTCGGAGTGGGCTTCCAGAAGGGAGCCATACCGCTGCCAAGTACGGCCATCGAGGAAGCGATCCGGCTCAACGGTGTCGCGGTCGAGAAGAACCTGCAGGCATTCCGTCGCGGGCGTCAGTACGTGGCCGACCCCGCCGCGCTTCGCGCCGCCGTCGAGGCGTCCGGGGGCGATGCCACCGGTCCGCTGGACCGGTGGGCCGCGCTGCCCGGTGAGAGCGAACTCGATCGGATTGTCCGAACCCGCAGCGAGGACCTCGTGGCCTATCAGAGCCCTCGCTACGCGAATCGCTACCGAGTCGCCATCGAGGCCGTCCGTGCCAAGGAGGAGGCGGTGCTGGCCGGCTCGACGGCGTTGGCCGAGGCGGCCGCCCGGTACCTGCACAAGCTGATGGCCTACAAGGACGAGTACGAGGTCGCACGGCTGGCTCTCGATCCGGCGATCGACGCCGAACTCGCGTCCCGATTCGGCGAGGGCGCCACAGCGTCCTGGCACCTGCATCCTCCGGCGCTCAAGGCCATGGGCATGGATCGCAAACTGCGGCTGGGGCCGTGGTTCCGGCCCGCCTTCACCGTGCTCCGCGGGATGCGCCGAGTTCGCGGAACCCGGTGGGATGTCTTCGGCCGTGCACAGGTGCGGGTCGTGGAACGCGAACTAATCCTCGACTACCTGAACCTGTTGCAGCGCTTCACCGAAGACCTCACCCCGGACAGCCATTCCACCGCGGTCGCGCTGGCCGAGTTGCCTGATGTGGTCCGGGGCTACGAGGACCTCAAGCTCGACAACGTCGCCCACTACCGGGAGACACAGGCCGCGCTCTTGCAGCAGTTCGACGCCGCCTTGACGAGGGGTGCCTGAAATGAACTTCGGTAGCACGCCCCTCGACGACCTGCGGTTGCCGTCCCGGGTGACCATTTACGAGGTCGGCCCACGGGACGGCCTGCAGAACGAAAGCACTGTGCTGCCCGTAACGATCAAGGCCGAGTTCGTCGCGCGCCTGGTCGACGCGGGTCACACCGTCGTGGAGGCCACGAGTTTCGTGCATCCGAAGTGGGTGCCCCAGATGGCCGACGCCGAAGAGCTGTGGCGCATGATCGATCTGACCCCGGGCGTGCGCTATCCGGTGCTCGTGCCCAACTCTCGCGGCCTCCGGCGCGCGCTGGATCTGGGAGTCCGCGACGTTGCGGTGTTCGGCAGCGTCACCGAGACCTTCTCCAGGCGCAACCTCAACCGCACGGTCGACGAGTCGCTGGAGATGTTCGCGCCGGTCGTCGCCGACGCCAGGGAGGGTGGCCTCGGTGTGCGTGGCTACCTGTCGATGTGTTTCGGCGACCCGTGGGAAGGCGAAGTTCCGGTCAGCCGGGTGCTGGAGGTCGCGACGCGCATGTGGCGCCTGGGCTGCACCGAGCTGAGCCTCGGCGACACGATCGGCGTGGCCACTCCTGGCCGGGTCTCTGCCGTGCTCGACGCGCTGATCACGTCCGGCATCCCGGTCGGCTCGATCGCCGTGCATTTTCACGACACGTACGGGCAGGCTCTGGCCAACACCCTCACCGCCCTGCACAAGGGAGTCACCACGATCGATGCGTCCGCCGGCGGGCTCGGTGGCTGCCCCTACGCGGGCAGCGCCACTGGGAACCTCGCGACCGAGGATCTGTTGTGGCATCTGCACGGCCTCGGCATCGAAACCGGGATCGATCTGCGCAAGATGGTCGACACCAGCGTCTGGCTGGCCCACCACCTTGGCCGCTCCAGCCCGTCCCGCACCGTCACCGCCCTCGCCGGCTGACACGTCCCGGAGGAGAAGTCGGTATGGACAAGGTAGTCACCGCCGGACGAGCCCTCGCCGGCCTCACGGACGGCGCAACGCTGGCTGTCGGCGGGTTCGGCCTGTGCGGCATCCCGGCGACACTGATCGAGAACCTGCACCGCGCGGGCGTTACCGGCCTGCAGGTGGTGTCGAACAACTGCGGGGTCGAAGACTGGGGCCTCGGGATCCTGCTGGCAGATCGGCGGATCAGCCGTGTCACGGCCTCCTACGTCGGCGAGAACAAGGAGTTCGCCCGCCAGTACCTCAGCGGCGAGCTCGAGGTCGAGCTGTGCCCACAGGGCACGCTCGCCGAGCGGTTGCGGGCGGGGGGTTGCGGCATTCCTGCGTTCTTTACGCCTGCCGGGGTCGGTAGTCAGATCGCCGACGGCGGGTTGCCATGGCGCTACGCCCCCGACGGCTCGGTGGCGATCGCCTCGCCGCCCAAGGAAATCCGTGAATTCCGCGGTATTCCGTATGTCCTCGAAGAAGCCATCATCACCGACTTCGCGCTTGTCGCCGCCGCAAAGGGGGACCGGCACGGCAACCTTGTGTTCGAGAAGTCGGCGCAAAACTTCAACCCGTTGTGCGCGATGGCCGGCCGGATCACTGTCGCCGAGGTTCAGGAGCTGGTCGAACCCGGTGAACTCGGCCCGGCCGAGGTGCACGTGCCGGGCGTGTTCGTCCAGCACGTCGTGCATGCCCCCGATGTCGAAAAGCGCATCGAGAAGACAACCGTGACGGAGGTCGGTCGATGAGCCTCACGCGTGCCCAGATGGCCGCGCGCGCAGCAGCGGAACTGCGTGACGGCGAATACGTGAACCTCGGTATCGGCTTGCCCACATTGATCCCGGGCTTTCTGCCCGAGGACGTGCACGTAGTGCTGCACAGCGAGAACGGCATCCTCGGCACCGGTCCGTATCCGGCACCCGACGCCGTCGATCCGGACCTCATCAACGCCGGGAAGGAGACCGTCACCATTCGACCGGGCGCTTCGTACTTCGACTCCGCCCTGTCGTTCGGCATCATCCGCGGTGGACACCTCGACGTCGCCGTCCTCGGTGCCATGCAGGTCTCCGAACGTGGCGACCTGTCGAGTTGGGCGGTGCCCGGCAAGATGATCAAAGGCATGGGCGGGGCGATGGACCTCGTGCACGGCGCGCGCCGGGTGATTGTGCTGATGGAGCACACGGCGAAGGACGGCTCCCCCAAGATCCGCCGGGAGAACACGTTGCCCTACACCGGCTTGGGTGTGGTGAACCGCATCATCACCGATCTCGCCGTCATCGACGTAACCGGCACCGGGCTCGAGCTGGTCGAGACGGCACCCGGCGTCGCCGAAGACGAGGTTCGCGCCGCTACGGGCGCGCCTCTCCGGATCGCGGTCGCGTCATGACCGAACTCGTGCACCGCGAAACACACGAGAGCGTCGCGACGATCACGCTTGACTCGCCGGGCAATCGCAATGCGCTGTCCGCCCGGCTCCGCCGGGAGCTGATCGACCACCTCGACGCTGCGATCGCCGATACTGCGGCACGAGTGATCGTACTGACCCACGCGGGCAGCGTGTTCTGTGCCGGCATGGATCTGAAGGAGTCACGCGGATCCGCAGCGGGGGAGCAGGGCGTCCGGGAATTCCCCAGGATCTTGCAGACGGTGTGGGACTCACCGAAACCGGTTCTCGCCAGGCTCACTGGGCCCGCCCGCGCGGGCGGTGTCGGCCTGCTGGCGGCGTGCGATATCGCCATCGCCGCCGACACGACGACCTTTGCGTTCAGCGAAGTCCGCCTCGGGGTGGTTCCGGCTGTCATATCCGTGACCGTCCTGCCCCGGTTGCTGCCGCGGGCCGCGCATGAGCTGTTTCTCACCGGCGAGACGTTCAACGCGGCCCGGGCCACGAAGATCGGGCTGCTCAATCGCGCGGTGCCGGCCGATCAGCTCGATGCCGAGGTCGGCCGGTTTGTGGCCATGTTGCGGCGAGGCGGTCCCGGTGCCCTGGCGGGAGTCAAGGACCTCCTGCGTCGTGAACGACCCAGCTCGATGCCCGCCGACTTCGCCGAGATGAACGAGCTGTCCGCACGCTACTTCGCAGGAGAGGAAGGCCAGGAAGGGATCCGGGCATTCGCCGAAAAGCGAAGTCCGGCCTGGACGACGATCTGAGGAATACCACATGCCCCACGTCCGGCGTTCTCCAGCCGTCGGACCTATTGGTTGTCGCGGCTGTGACCATTGAAGGAGTGATCATGTTCGAGTTGTCCTCTGAGCACGAAGCGTTTCGCACGTCCGTGCGTGATTTCGCCGAGAAGGAGATCGGCCCCCACGTCGCGCGCTGGGACAAGGACCATCACTTTCCCGTGGACGTGGTGCAGAAGATGGGGCAGCTCGGGCTGTTCGGCCTTACTGCTCCCGAGGAGTACGGCGGGGCCGGCACAGACGGAGACTTCACGTCGCTCTGCGTCGCCATCGAGGAGCTGGGCCGGGTCGACCAGTCGATAGGCATCACGCTCGAGGCCGCTGTGGGTCTGGGCATCAATCCGATCCTGACCTACGGGACAGCAGAGCAGAAGGCGCAGTGGCTTCCGGGACTGGTCGCCGGGCAGAAGCTGGCCGGTTTCGGGCTGACCGAGCCGGGCGCGGGCTCGGACGCCGGCGCGACGCGCACGAAGGCCGAGTTGATCGGCGGCGAGTGGGTGGTCAACGGCTCCAAGCAGTTCATCACCAACTCCGGTTCCGAGATCACGTCGGTGGTGACGGTGACCGCTCGTACCGGGACGGCCGCCGACGGCCGGGCGGAGATCTCGGCGATCATGGTGCCCACCGGCACGCCGGGGTTCGTCGTCGAGCCGGCATACGAGAAGCTGGGCTGGCATATCTCAGACACCCATCCGCTGACCTTCACCGACTGCGGGGTGCCGGAGGCGAACCTGCTCGGCGAGCGTGGCCGGGGCTACGCGCAGTTCCTGTCCACCCTGGACGACGGCCGGGTCGCCATCGCGGCGCTGGCGGTCGGCCTCATCCAGGCCTGCCTCGATGAATGCCTGCGATACGCAGCCGAGCGAGAGACGATGGGCGGTCCCATCGGGCGCAAGCAAGGGGTCGCCTTCCAGATCGCGGATCTCGAGGTGGCGCTGCAGGCGGCGCGTCTGCTGACTTACAAGGCCGCGGCGATGAAGGACGCAATGCTTGCCGCCGTGGCCCGGGCGCCGTCGATCAAGGAATTCAAGCGGGCTGCCGCGGTGGCCAAGTTGTACGCCTCCGAGTCGGCGGTCACCGCCACCCGGGTGGCTACGCAGATCTTCGGCGGATACGGCTTCATGGAGGAATACCCGGTGGCGCGCTTCTACCGTGACGCCAAGATCCTCGAGATCGGCGAAGGCACGTCCGAGGTGCAGCGCATGCTCATCGCACGTGGCCTCGGCTTGCCGGTCGAGTGATCACCGAAACTCTGGCACGGCAGGAGCGACGCTGATGCAGGACATGCGATCTCTGACAGCCGAGCTGCGGGAGCGGCTCGCGACGGTGCGGCAGGGGGGCTCTGAACGCGCCCGGAAGAAGCACAGCGAACGTGGCAAATTGCTGGCACGTGACCGGATCGACCGGCTACTCGACCCTGGCAGCCCGTTTCTCGAGCTGAATCCCCTTGCCGCGTATGGGATGTATGGCTCGGACGCTGACGCGTTCGCCGTTCCGAGCGCCGGCATCGTGTCCGGCATCGGCAACGTGAACGGTCAGCTGTGCGTGATCGTCGCCAACGACGCCACGGTCAGGGGTGGCACCTACTACCCCATGACGGTCAAGAAGCACCTTCGGGCTCAGACCGTTGCGACAGAGAATCGGCTTCCCTGCATTTACCTGGTCGACTCGGGAGGTGCGTTCCTGCCGTTGCAGGACGAGGTCTTCCCCGACCGCGAGCACTTCGGGCGGATCTTCTTCAACCAGGCACGGATGTCGGCGCAGGGCATCCCTCAGATCGCCTCCGTCATGGGCTCGTGCACGGCGGGAGGCGCCTATGTGCCGGCCATGTCGGACGAGACGGTCATCGTGAAGGACCAGGGCACGATCTTCCTCGGCGGTCCGCCGCTGGTGAAGGCCGCGACCGGCGAGGTGGTCTCCGCGGAGGACCTCGGCGGCGGGGACGTCCACGCTCGCAAGTCCGGTGTTGTCGACCACCTGGCCGAAGACGACGCGCACGCGGTCGACGTGGTGCGTGGCATCGTCAGCACCCTTGAGCGCCCTGTCATCCAGGCGTGGACCACATCCGAGGTCCACGAGCCCATCGAGGATCCGCAGACCTTGCTCGACGTCGTGCCCACCGACCCGCGCACGCCCTACGACGTGCGCGAGGTGATCAAACGGGTCGTCGACGGCAGTCGGCTGAAGGAATTCAAGCAGCTCTACGGCGACACCCTGGTCTGCGGCTTCAGCCGGATCTGGGGGCACCCGGTGGGGATCGTGGCCAACAACGGCATTCTGTTCGGAGAGTCGGCGGCCAAGGGCGCGCACTTCGTCGAACTGTGCAACCAGCGCGGCATCCCGCTGGTGTTCCTGCAGAACATCACCGGCTTCATGGTCGGTCGGGAGTATGAGAATCGTGGCATCGCCAAAGATGGCGCGAAGCTTGTCACCGCGGTCGCCTCGAGTGTCGTGCCGAAGTTCACCGTCGTCATCGGCGGTTCGTTCGGCGCGGGGAACTACGGCATGTGCGGCCGGGCGTACGACCCCCGCTTCCTGTGGATGTGGCCCAACGCCCGGATCTCGGTCATGGGCGGCGAACAAGCCGCGTCGGTGCTCGCGACGGTGCGCACGGACTTGGCCACCGAGGAGGACGTCGAGGCATTCAAAGCGCCCATCCGCGCCCAGTACGAGACCCAGGGCAGCGCCTACTACTCGACCGCCCGGCTCTGGGACGACGGGATCATCGAGCCCACCGAAACACGCCGTGTGCTCGGCATGGCGCTCGAAGCCGCGTCCCATGCGCCTGTTCCGACGCCGCAGTTCGGCGTCTTCCGGATGTGACCGCCATGAACCCCATCAAAACCCTCCTCATCGCCAATCGTGGCGAGATAGCCCTGCGCGTCATCCGAACCGCGCGCCGGCTCGGGCTGCGCACCGTCGCGCTCTATACCGACATCGACGCAAAGGCCCCGCACGTCGCCGCCGCGGACGACGCAGTGCCGGTGGCGAACTACCTCGACATCGACGCTGTCGTCCGGGCGGCGGTGGCCGGCGGCGCCGACGCCGTTCACCCCGGCTACGGCTTCCTGTCCGAGCGGGCGGCATTCGCGGCCGCCCTGCACGGCGCCGGGATCCGGCTCCTGGGCCCGAGCGCACATGTGATGGAGCAGATGGGGCGCAAAGATGCTGCCCGCAAGGTCGCCGTCGCCGCGGGAGTGCCGGTCGTGCCCGCCTGGGAACTCGGTCCCGGCGGCGAGGCACCCACCGTGCCCGCTGATCGGTTCCCCGTGCTGGTCAAGGCTGCTGCCGGCGGCGGTGGAAAGGGTATGCGGGTGGTGCACTCGGCCGCTGAGCTCGAGGAGGCGATGGTCGCAGCGCGGCGTGAAGCCGCCTCGGCGTTCGGGGACGACACCCTGTTGATCGAAAAGTATGTCGAGCGCGGTAGGCACCTCGAGGTGCAGGTCATCGGCGACACCCATGGCACCGTGCTGCACCTGTGGGAACGCGACTGTTCCACCCAGCGCCGGCACCAGAAAGTGCTGGAGGAGGCACCTGCTCCGACCATCACCGAGGAGACCCGCGCGGCGCTGACCCAAGCCGCGGTCGACCTCTCCCGCGAAGTCGGCTACGTCGGCGCCGGCACGGTCGAGTTCCTCTTCGACAGCGCCACCGGCGATTTCTACTTCCTGGAGATGAACACCCGCCTTCAGGTCGAGCACCCGGTCACCGAAGCGATCACCGGCCTCGACCTGGTGGAGCTGCAGCTGCTCGTCGCCGCGGGCGAGCCGCTGCCGCTCACACAGGACCAAGTGCGCCGCGAGGGGCATGCCATCGAGGCGCGGGTCTATGCCGAGGACGCGTTCGGCGGATTCCTCCCGCAGGCGGGACGAACCGGGCTGGTCAGCTGGCCGAAATCGGCGGGGGAGAGCGGTGCGACGATTCGCGTCGACCACGCCCTGTTCAGCGGGCAGGAGGTCAGCACGTCTTACGACCCGATGCTCGGCAAGGTCATCGCGCACGGACTGGATCGCGAGGCTGCTCGCCGCGGGCTGGTCACAGCGCTCGACGACACGATCGTGCATGGGCTGGTCACCAACACCGGATTCCTCCGGCAGCTCGTCGCCTGCGGTGCTTTCCGCGACGCGACGATCGACACGGCCTGGCTGGACCGGCCCGAGGCGAGTCAGAGTGCGCTCACCCCACCCGACCCCGCGCGAGCCCGGGTCGTCGCCGGCTGGGCGGTGTACCTGGACGAGCGGAAGAACGCGGGCCCGTTCCAGTCCGACGGCTACCGCCTCGGCGGCCCGCCCGCCCGAATCGTCGTCGACCTCGACGAACCCGTCGAACTCACCGGAGACGCCCCCGTCGTGCCGCCGGCGACCGTGACGCCGGACGCGGTTGAGCTGACATACGAAGGCCACCGCCACGTATTCAGACGCCCCGACCCCGCGCGGCAGCACGGTGCCGCGGCAAGCGACGGCTCGGTCCTGGCGCCGATGCCGGGCACTGTGCTCGAAGTCCGTGTGGAGCCCGGACAACACGTAGCCGGGAACGACCCGCTTGCCGTGATGGAGGCCATGAAAATGGAATTGACCTTACGCGCACCATTCGACGGCACCGTGACGACGGCAGAGGCGGTGGCCGGGACACAGGTGGCTCTGGGCGCTGTGCTGTTCGCGATAGCGAAGGATTGATCGAGCTACGCGGAGAGCGTCAGCCCGTGCAGCTCAGCGAGCTCGTCTTCGGTCAGGCTCAGCCGGGTTGCCGCCAGCGCAGCCTCCAGCTGCATGGGCGAACTCACGCTCGTGATGGGCGCCGTGACGCGCGGATGGTGCAGGAGCCATGCCAGCGCGAGGGTGGCCATCTCGACATCGTGCTCCTTGGCCCAGGCCCGCAGGCCGTTCAAGACGTGAAACAGATCCCGGGCGAGGTAGCGGCGCGCCACCTGGACCCGGAATCCGTCGGCTTCGAGGTCCTCGGGCACCGTGTACTTGCCGGTCAACAGCCCGCTCGCAAGCGCGAAGTAGGGGTAGACCGCGAGTCCGTGGCGTTCGGCGACATGGGCCCACTCGCGTTCGAAGGGTTCTCGGTGGAGGAGGTTGTAGTGAGGTTGCAGCGCCATCGGCACCGCCTCTTCGTGCTCCCCCGACCAGGCCAGCCACTGTTCGGCTCGCGTCACGCTCACGTTGGAGATGCCGGCGTACCGTACCTTCCCCGCCTGTACCAAGGCGTCGAACGCCGCCGAGATCTCGGCGATCGGCACCTGCACCTCATCGGCGTGGGCGTAGTAGACATCCAGGTGGTCCGTGCGCAGACGCCGAAGTGAGTCCTCTGCCGCCCGTTCGATGTTCGCCGCCCGGAGCCCCCAGCGCTGTGGCATGAGGCCCACTTTCGTGCCGATGACGACTTGGTCCCGCCGGCCGGACCGGGCACACCAGCGCCCGATGGTGTCCTCGGACTCGCCGCCCGACAGCCCGGGCGCCGCAGCCGTGTATTGGTCGGCGGTGTCGAGCATGGTCCCACCGGCATCGACGTACGCATCCAGGATCCGCATCGCTTCCGCATCCGTGACCCGCCAGCCGAAGACATTGCATCCGAGCACGATCCGCACCCGAGGCACGAGAGCGGGGGGCACGTGAGGCTCGCTCACGGTGTCGGCTCCAGAGTGAGCTGCCGCCCGGCTTCGACTTCATCCACTGGGATGCCGTCGATGAAGATGTTCCGGGCAGCGTACGGCGTCGGCTCCAGGGCAGGGTCGTCGGCCAGCAGGCTCACCGCCCCGGGCGCCAGCTCGGGGTCGCCCTGGAGACCCGGGAAGTGGAACTCCACCAGCATCGAGCCGTCGCCGTTCTTGCTCCATGCCCAGTGCGGATCCATTTCCGGGATGCGGAAGACCTCGTGCCTACCCACCTCGGAGATTGCGTACTGACCGCCGTCCGCGGCGACATTGTAGGCGTTGAGCGACCCGCGGATGACGAAGTTCAGCTGCTCGGCCTCGTGGATGTGCGGTGTCGAGTGATAGGCACCCGTGCGAGTGGCGACCATCAGGCTCATGGCGCGACCATGCACGAGCTCGGTCTGCAGCGACACAGTGAGCATGGCCGCCCCATACGTCATCGACTCGGACTCTCCCTTGACACAGGTCAGCCCTGTCGGCTCGCGCCCGATCGCGTCCGCCTCGTCGGCGGCGTTCACCCGGTACTTCGACGCCGCAACCCAGTGCGTGGGCAGCCGGGCGAACGACGACTCGGCCTCCCACGCGGCGGCGACCACCGGGGCCGGAGCGCCCGGACCCCCGACCAGCTCGACTCCCACGACCACCTTTGCGTCCGTGGTCGACTCGTTGCGCAGCCAGGCAATCATCGTGCGTGGGATGCGGTAGTAGGACCCCTCCGGGAGGTAGCGCGATCGCAGGATGCCATCCAAGCCGAGGACGAAGAATGTTACGTCGCCCGTCATGACGTAACCCACGCGCTCGGAGGTGGTGAAGACCGGCTGTTGCCGGCCGCCTGCGGCGATCGTCTCGACGACCAGCAGGCCGGACCGACCTGCGACAACCTGCTTCGCAGGATTCGCGAGGTCGATCGGGTACGTGAGCGACATCTGTTTGCTCCTTCGGGAAGGCTTGCAGGGTTTGGTTGCACGGTGCTGACCTCGTCGGGAGTCAGCCACCACTTCTGGTTCCGAGGACGGGTCGCTTGGCGATGTAATGTGCCAGATCGAGGTACGCTTCGTGGTCGTCGAAGCTCTCCAGACTCGCCACCTCTCGCGGATCGCCACCCTGGAGCAGCCGTTTGACCGGCACCTCGACCTTCTTCCCGGTCTTGGTGTGCGGGAGTGCGGTGACGACGAAGACATGGTCCGGCTCGTGGCGCCGGGAAAGTTCCGACCGGATGGCGCGGCGAACCGCGGCGACGAGCTCTTCGTCGTCTTCGGGCGTCCTGCCGGAAGGGCTTCCCGCCACGGGGACCACGAACATGGGGATCCAGTAGGGGTGATCAGCGTCGTCGTCCACGCCGACGACGAGGACCTCGTGCACGCCCTGGACCCGCTCAACGACCGAGTAGATCTCGGCGGTTCCGATCCGCACACCCCCACGATTCAATGTGGCGTCGGAGCGGCCGTGCACTTCGACGGTCCCGGTCGAGTGGACCGTCACCAGGTCGCCATGGGCCCAGACGCCGGGGAAGCGGGCGAAGTAGGTTTCGTGCAGACGGCGCCCGTCCTCATCTGCCCAAAAACGTAAGGGCATGCTCGGCATCGGGTTCCGGACGACGAGCTCCCCGGGTACGTCGAAAACCTCGCGACCGGTCGTATCCCACGCTTGCATGGCCACCCCGAGGCAGGGTGCGGGGATCCTCCCGGCCCGCACGGACAGGGTCATCGCCCCGCCGCAGAACGCCGTCGCGACCTCGGTGCCGCCGCTCATCGAGATCAGTGGCGCCTCAGGCACCTGCTCACGGACCCAGTGATGCAGGTCAGCGGGAAGCGGGGAGCCCGTCACACCGAGGGCCCGAAGCGACGGCGACACTCCCGCGAGCGCACCGCCCGAGGACCGGACACGCTCGAGGTAGCCGGGGCTGGCGCCCACTACCGCCGCGTTTTCACGCTGTGCGACATCCCAGAAGTGGGACGCCGTGGGGTAGGTCGGAGAGCCGTCGTACAGCACCACTGAGGTGCCCACCGCCAGCCCGGACACCAGGATGTTCCACATCACCCAACTGGGGGAGGTGAACCAGCTGAAATGATCGCCGGCCCGGAGGTCCCACTGCAGGGCCAGGCTCTTGAGCTGCTCGGCGAGTATCCCGCCGTGGCTATGCACGATGCCCTTGGGTCTGCCAGTCGTCCCCGAGGTGAACATGACCCATAGCGGGTGGTCGGCCGGCAGGTCGTCGATGGGGTCGGCGGGCTCGCCGGCCACGGCATCCGCCCACGGGACGACGGTCGTATCGGTGTCCGGCAGCGGCCCGCCCGGCTCGACGAGAATCACCGTCCGCACAGACGGGATGCGCGCCAGGATGAGCCGGATGTCATCGCGTCGGTCGATGAACGAGCCGGCCCAGCTGTAGCCGGCTGCGGCCACCAGGACCGTCGGGCTCAGCTGACCGAATCGCTGGGCGACTGCCGCTCCGGACAGGTCCTGTCCGGCCAGTGCCCAGATGGCGCCGAGGCCCGCGGCGGCGAGGAACGCCGTCGGCGCGGCGGGCACGTTCGGCAGGTAGCCGACGACAACGTCACCGGATCCCACGCCTGCCCGCGACAACTCGCCCCGGATACCGGCGACGTTGTTCCTCAGCTCGTCCCATGAGACCTCGCAGCGCCCTCCGCCGTCGTTGACGGCGATGATGGCAGGCTCGGTCGGCAGACCTTGTCTGAGGATGTGGCCGGCGAAGTTGGTGCGCAGCCGAGGGAACCATGTGCCTTCGCCCGGCCAGGCCGGATGTGCCTCGGCGTCGCGCACGGCGCCGACCACGCCGAAATGGACCAGCAGGTCGCTCCAGAACTCCGCCGGTCGCTCCGTCGACCAGTCGAGCAGCTCGCCGTAGTCGCGGAGCGACCTGCCGCGGCGTTCACCGGCCCAGCGCGCGAACGCGGTGAGGTTCGCACGCTCCACGACTTCGGGGCCGGGAACCCACAGAGGGGTCTCCGGGGTGGCCGTGGCAGGCTCACCCATGGTCAGCCAGGTCCCACTGCTCGGCGGTCCGGGCCGGCTGCCCGGCTTCTTCTGCCAGGAATTCCTTCATGCGGGCCAACCCGAGGCTGATCATCACGAAATTGCCGTAAACGGTCTCGGCCGACATCCCCCCGGCCTCGTCGAATTCCATGATCGCGGCCGCGTCATACGTGTAGGCCCTGGCCCGTGGAAGGCCCAGGAAGTCGCGAGCGGGAAACGCCGTGATTGTGTAAAGCGCGAGTGCCCGGTTTTCTCCCGGGAATCGCAGCACGTCGTTCAGGACGGCGCGGTAGGACAGGAAACGGTCGCCCAGGTTCTCCCACACCTTCATGTAGCCCGCTTCGCCGCTGGACACGGCGAAGGGGTGGGGGTCGTCGGGATAGCATGGGCTGGCGACCCGATAGCCGACCGACTCGATCAGAGTGTCCGCGATGGCCTGCAGGTCGGCGCTGTTCTCCGCGTCGATGTGCCCCTGCACGAGCGCGGTGATCTTGGCGTCCGAGTGAAGCTTCTCGACCGTGCCGGTCTCTTCTCCGCGGTGGTCGCGGCCAGTGGCGTGGGGCTCACACATCGAGGGGCCGTTCGCCGGTGGGCTCCTGGATGTCGAAGCACTTCATGAGCATCCCGGTCATGGAAAAGAAGCCCGCAATGGTCACCAGCTCCGTCAAGGCCCGTTCTCCCAGCAGGTCGTACACCTGCGCGAACTGCCCGGCGGAAATGGTCTCGCCCCGCATCAGCGCACGCAGAAGCCGGTAGCAAGCGTCCTCGTCCGGCTGGTCGAAGGCAGGCGTTTCGTTGCGGCAAAGCGCGTCGAGCGCTTTCGCGTCCACTCCGGCCCGGACCGCCAGTGGGTAGTGGTTCACCCACACGAAGTGCACGTTGAAGTGGCGCGCGGCGACAAGTGTTGCCAGCTGGTACAGACGTTGCTCGAGGACACCGTTCTTCCCCAGCTCAAGGGCCATTCGGTCAGCCGCCCGCGCGAGATCGGGCGTCCGGATCCACAGCGTGAACGGTCCGACGATCCCGTTTCCTGGTCGCGACCTGACGATTTCGTCATACGCCGCCCGCTCGTCCTCGGTGAGTGCGTCGACGGTGGGCGTCGCCACCTGGGTGCGCGCGATCCGGTCTCGGAAAGTCATGAATCGTTCCCTCCTGACTGCTCGGTTGAAATGGAGTGAATCTCGGCCAAGGCTCGTCCGTGCGCCGACATGCGACCGCTGTCTCAACCGGCATCGCAACTGTCGTGCGGCCCGATAGGGGTACGGACCCGGATTTCATCGGGGCTGGTAGATGTACTTCGCCGCGTCGATGGGGGACTTGAGGTAGCCGTACTTCACCATCAGATCGACGTAGGACTTGACCGCGTCGAGCTGGATGGTGCTGGGCTCGAAGACGGGGAGGGCCATGCTCCTGAGCTGCTTCTCCGGCACCTCCGTGTGTTTCAGGCCGATCTCCACGATCTTCTCGGGATTGGCGGACAACGTCTCGTTCGCGCTCGTGATCGCCTCGTAGAACGCCTTGGTTTCGACGGGGTGACTGTCCACCCATTTCCGGGTGGCCATGTAGACCACCTGCGGCACTCCCGGGGTCGACGCCGAGAAGGGGGCGAAGAGCACTTTGAGGCCCGCCGACTTCGCCACAGTGGTGAAGGGCTCGGTGAGAAGCGCGGCGTCGACGGTGCCGGCCTTGAGCGCGTCAACCATCCCGGTGATGGGCAGCTCGACGAACTTGATGGTCGACGAGTCGCCCCCGTCGTTGTCGACCGCCGCCTGCACGGTCATCTGCGACTGCCCGCGAAGGGCCACGATGGCGACGGTCTTGCCGGACAACTGGCGGGCCGAGGTGATCCCGCTCTTCGGGGCGACCATCACGCCGGTCGGGTCCGTGGCAGCCGTCGTCGCACATGCTGACGCCGAGGCGACCATCACGACGTCGTTGCGGGCAGCGACGGCCGTCATGACGCCGGAAACGTCCGACGAGGCGAACTGGATCTGACCGTTGAGCAGCAGCGGTACGGCCTGCTGGCCCGACGCGACCAGACTGGACTTGGTCGTCAGGCCGGCCTTCTTGAAGGCACCCTCGGCCTCGGCCTCGTAATACGAGGCGCTGGAAAGCGAGGCCACGACGCCCACGTCCAGCGTCCCCGGGGCGTTCTGCTGGCCTGACCCGGCGTTACTGCCGCAGCCTGCCGCGGCGAGCAGCAACCCGGCGATCGTCGCGGTAAGGATGCGCTTGGCCGTTACCATCGTGCATCTCCTTGAATAAGTGTCGGGGAACGAGGTCGGGACGACTGGTTCCCCGGGGCTAGGACGTCTCGTTCACCTTCTGACGGTCACCTTCGCCGGCGAGGAACTCGCGCATTCGCCGCATGCCGCGGCTGACGGCCACGAGGTTTCCGTAGGCGGTCTCGGCGCGCATGGCACCGTTGTCGTCGAACTGCATGACGGCCGCGGTCGGACACGTGTACTCGCGGCCTGCGGGAAGGCCGAATATGTCCACCGACGGCGTGGCTGTGACGGTGCAGAAGACCACCGCGAGGTTGCGCTCCGGGATCGCGATGCACTCGTCCATGACGAGGTGGTAGCTCTCGAAGGACTCGTACAGGTTTGTCCACAGGCCCAGGTACGACTCCGAGCCGTCGTCGACCTGGTAGGGAGTCGGGTCGTCGGGATACCGCGGCGACATCACGTGGTACTCGACCCTGGGGTCGAGAGTGTGGTCGATGGCCGCGAGGTCGCGGCTGTTTTCCGCTTCGAGATGCTCGTGCGCGAGCTCGCGGATCCGCTCTGCAGACAACACAACAGTCCTTCCCGGCGCTGTAGCGGGCGTCACATGAGTGATGGAACTGTACAGGTAAACCTGTACGTGCTGTCAACGCTCTGGCCGAGCGAAATGTGCGGTCGCATCATGTGCGGCCGGGGTCTTGGCGGACTGCCCTGATGTCGTCACCCGGCGCTGGCGTATAACCTGCCTTGACATGGGGACCCCCAAGACGGAATTCCGAATCGACATCGAGGCATGCGCGAAGCAGCTGCCCACGAGCATCGCGATCCTCGTCCGCCGCATGCGGCTCGAGGGCGATGTTCCGGCGTCCTTCGCGAGCGTGCTGGGCCGATTGGAGATCGTGGGGAGCATGACGGCGACAGAGCTGTCCGAACTGGAGCACGTCCGTCACCAATCGATCACCCAGACCGTCAAGGCGCTTGAGGCCAAGGGTTGGGTGCAGATCACGGTCAATCCGGACGATCGCCGCCAGCGGTTGGTGAGCCTCGCACCAGCCGGCAGAGACATACTCACCGACCAGCGACGTCGACGAAGCGAGTGGCTGATGGTCCAGATGGACACCCTGCTCACCGAGCAGGAGCGGACGCTGCTCGCCGCCGCGACCCCCCTGCTCGAACGACTCGCGATGGGCGGGCCCGCCGACTGACACAACTGCCCGGCGGGCCATGCTTCGGCCACTCACCGCTCGGCTGCCGGCCGGCCGCAACCCCCGTCAAGACAGCCGAGCCAAACTTCCTTGCGCAGCAAGAGAATCAAACAACGAGCTGAGCTTACGCACGGGGGCCGCCGTCACACGTACCACATCGCCTCGTGCGGATCGTTGAGAATCGCCGCGATCCTGGCCAGCGCATTCGAGGCCAGCGCGCCGTCCACGACCCGGTGGTCGATCGACAGGGAGAGCGTCATGACCTCGCGGATCTCCACCCGGTCCTCGACCGGCAACGTCGCTCGTCTGGCGGCGCCCACCGCCAGGATCGCAGTCTCCCCAGGGTTCAGGATGGGTGTGGCCCCGTCCACGCCGAGGGGACCGAGATTGGTGATGGTCACGGTGCCGTGCGCCATTCCCTCGGGCCGGGTCTTTCCGGCCCGCGCGGTATCGACCAAGTCATTGATGGCGTCTGCCAGTTCAGGCAGCGCGAGGCGCTCGGCCCCCTTGATGTTGGGTACGACGAGGCCCCTGGGCGTCGCGGCCGCGATGCCCAGGTTCACCTGAGACATCAGCACGATTTCCTGTTCGTCCTCGTGCCAGCTCGCGTTGAGGTCAGGGAAGGACCGAAGGGCAATGAGTAAGGCCCTGGCCACGAACACCAGAGGAGTCACCCGGCGATCAGCCCACTCCGGGGCCCGTCGAACCCGGCGGACCAGCTCCAGGGTCGCCGTGACGTCGCAGGTCATCCAGATGGTCGCGTGCGGCGCCGTGAACGCCGATTGGACCATCGCAGCAGCCGTCGCCTTGCGCACGCCGGTCACCGGCACGCGAACCACGGTCGGCGGGGCGCCGGCAGCGACCGCGACCGCGTCGGGGCGCTCATCGGGCGGCGAAATGTGCAGACGCCGAGCGACCGTCGGCTTGGGGCCGTCACCCACGAGGACGAGAGGGCTCGCGTCCTCGTTCTTGTTTTCCGGCTCGGTCGGCGGGGGAGACGTCTCGGCCGGCACGTCAACGCTGATCAGTGGCCTCCCCACCACCACCGTCTCGCTGAGCTGGGCATGGAGCTCGGCCACGATGCCCTCGTAAGGGCTGGGCAGCTCGACGACCGACTTGGCGGTCTCGATGTCGCAGACGATCTCGTTGACGGCTATGCGATCGCCGACTCCGACATGCCAAGCCACGATCTCGGCCTCGGTCAGTCCCTCCCCGACATCCGGGAGACAGAAAGTGTTTCTCGTCATGGCAGGGTCTGACACCTCTCAGCGGGCGAGTCCGGAGCCGAAGCTCTGTTCGATGGTCGTGAGGACCCGGTCGACGGTGGGGAGGAATTCCTCCTCGACCTGGGCG
>NZ_WMBA01000092.1 GCF_009707865.1 Amycolatopsis pithecellobii | reverse complement strand
TCAACGACCGTCCCGTCGTGATCGATTTCGTGGTCGGCAAGGATGCCCAGGTGTGGCCCATGGTCGCGGCCGGGGCGAGCAACGACGAGGTGATGGCGGCGCGCGGCATCCGCCCGCTGTTCGACGATGACGAGGTGACGCCGCAGTGACTACGCATACCCTCAGCGTGTTGGTGGAGAATGTGCCCGGGGTGCTCGCCAGGGTGGCCGGGCTGTTCTCCCGCCGCGGGTTCAACATCGAGTCCCTCGCCGTGGGCCCCACGGAAAACCCCGAGGTGTCCCGGATGACGATCGTGGTCGCCGTTGAGGAGCTACCGCTCGAACAGGTGACCAAGCAGCTCAACAAGCTCGTGAACGTCATCAAGATCGTGGAACTCGAGCAGGCCGTGTCCGTGCAGCGCGAACTGCTGCTGGTCAAGGTCCGCGCCGACGCCACCGTGCGCAGCCAGGTGCTGGAGACCGTGCAGCTTTTCCGTGCCAAGGTGGTGGACGTCTCGCCGGAGGCGCTGACGATCGAGGCCACGGGCACCGACGACAAACTGTCCGCCCTCCTGCGGATGCTCGAGCCCTACGGGGTTCGTGAGATCGTGCAGTCGGGCATGGTCGCGGTCGGCCGCGGCGCGCGTTCGATCACCGCAACCTCGCCCCGCTAGTCACCAAAGATTCGGAAGGAACGAATACCCCTCATGTCAGTGGAAATCTTCTACGACGACGACGCCGATCTGAGCATCATCCAGGGTCGCAAGGTCGCCGTGATCGGGTACGGCAGCCAGGGCCACGCGCACGCGCTGAGCCTGCGTGACTCTGGGGTCGATGTGCGCATCGGTCTGCCGGAGGGGTCGAAGTCGCGCGCGAAGGCCGAGGAGGAGGGCCTGCGGGTGCTCACCCCGGCGGAGGCCTCCAAGGAGGCCGACCTGATCATGATCCTGGCGCCGGACACCAAGCAGCGGTTCATCTACGCCGAGGACATCGAGCCGAACCTCTCCGACGGCGACGCGATCTTCTTCGGCCACGGCTTCAACATCCGCTACGAGCTGATCAAGCCGCCCGCCAACGTGGCTGTCGCCATGGTCGCGCCGAAGGGCCCCGGTCACCTCGTGCGCCGGCAGTTCGTGGACGGCAAGGGCGTACCGTGCCTCATCGCGGTGGAGCAGGACCCGACCGGCACCGCGCAGGCACTGGCGCTGTCGTACGCGGCGGCCATCGGCGGGGCGCGCGCGGGTGTCATCAAGACCACCTTCAAGGAGGAGACCGAAACCGACCTGTTCGGTGAGCAGGCGGTGCTGTGCGGTGGCACCAGCGCATTGGTCCAGACCGGTTTCGAGGTGCTGACCGAGGCCGGGTACGCCCCGGAAATCGCCTACTTCGAGGTGCTGCACGAGCTCAAGCTGATCGTCGACCTCATGTACGAGGGCGGGATCGCGCGCATGCGGTACTCCATCTCGGACACCGCCGAGTACGGCGACCTCACCCGTGGCCCCCGCGTCATCACGCCCGAGGTGAAGGAAAACCTGCGCCGCATTCTCGGCGAAATCCAGGACGGCACGTTCGCCCGCGAATGGGTCGGCGAGGACGAGGCCGGGCGGCCGAACTTCAAGAAGCTCCAGGAAGCCGGTGAGCAGCACCCGATCGAGGACACCGGGCGCAAGCTGCGTGGCCTGATGTCCTGGGTGGACCGTCCCATCACCGAAACCGCCTGATCCTTTTCCCCGGCGCCGCCTTCACGGGGTTAACCTCGTGAAGGCGGCGCCTTTTGATACGCGTTACCGATCCGACCAAAAGTAGGCAGACCCCGAGCAGCGCGTTACCGTTGCCACCCAAGCCGGATAGCCGTGACTGTGGTCGGATTGGTGACGAATGGCGCTGTACGGTAAGCGGCATGGGTGATCAAGGCGGTAATTCCGTCGATGACAAGGCCGGGCTGCGCGATGAGCTCGATCTGGAAAGCGCGCGGTGGCACCGTGCCGAGCCTGCCGGAGTGACCATTCCGGACGCGATCGAGTACGCGTTCGTCCCGCACACGGACGGAATCACTTACACCGCTTTGCGTTCCTCGGCCGAGCCCGAGGGCACGGTGCTGGTGTTCACACCGTCCGAATGGGACGCGTTCGTGGCCGGCGCCAAAGACGGCGAGTTCGACGTCCCGGAGCGCTAGGATCAGCCGGGTCTCGGTGCGTTCGCTCGCCTCGACGTCGCGCCAGGCGTACGCCACAGCAGGGCCGCCGCGACCGGCATGAGCGCCAGCAGGCCGATGCCAACTCCCCGGGCCGCGCGCGAAAAGTCCCCGGTAACAGCCATGTGAACAGCGCGACTAGACTCCTGGTCATCCGTGGTGCTGCGTCTTCTTTGGGAGCTTCATCGTGACCAACCCCAGCAAGCCCGTCGTCCTACTCGCCGAGAAGCTTGCGCCTTCCGTGCTGAACGTGTTCGGAGACGAGGTGGAGGTCCGGCATGTGGACGGCACCGACCGTCCGGCGCTCCTGGACGCGGTGCAGGGCGCTGACGCGCTGCTCGTCCGGTCCGCGACCCAGGTCGACGCCGAGGTGCTCGGCGCGACCAGCAAGCTCAAGGTCGTCGCCAGGGCCGGTGTCGGGCTGGACAACGTCGACGTACCGGCGGCCACCGCGCGTGGCGTCCTGGTTGTCAACGCGCCGACCTCGAACATCGTCTCCGCGGCCGAGCACGCCGTCGCCCTGCTGCTCGCCGTCGCCCGTCGGGTGCCCGCCGCCGACCAGAGTCTGCGTGGCGGGGAATGGAAGCGCAGTTCCTTCACCGGCGTCGAGCTGAACGGCAAGACCGTCGGCGTCATCGGCCTCGGCAAGATCGGCCAGCTGTTCGCGCAGCGCCTCGCCGCGTTCGACACCACGATCATCGCCTACGACCCGTACGTCTCGGCCGCCCGCGCCGCGCAGCTGGGCATCGAGCTGCTGAGCCTGGACGAGGTGCTCGCCCGCGCCGACGCGATCTCGATCCACCTGCCCAAGACGCCGGAGACCAAGGGCCTCATCGACGCCGAGGCGCTCAAGAAGACCAAGCAGGGCGTGATCATCGTGAACGCCGCGCGTGGTGGCCTGATCGACGAGGACGCGCTCGCCGACGCCATCCGCAGCGGTCACGTCGGCGGCGCCGGGATCGACGTGTTCGTCACCGAGCCCACCACCGCGAGCCCGCTGTTCGAGCTGCCGAACGTCGTGGTCACCCCCCACCTGGGCGCCTCGACGGCCGAGGCGCAGGACCGCGCCGGCACGGACGTGGCGCACTCGGTGCGCTTGGCCCTGCGCGGGGATTTCGTGCCGGATGCGGTGAACGTGTCCGGCGGCGGTTCGGTCGGCGAGGAGGTGCGGCCGTACCTGTCGCTGACCCAGAAGCTCGGCACGGTCGTGTCGGCGCTGAGTCAGAAGGCGCCGGCGTCGGTCACGGTGCGGGTCAGCGGTGAACTGTCCACTGAGGACGTTTCGGTGTTGCAGCTCGCCGCGTTGCGCGGTGTGTTCTCCGGGGTCGTCGAGGACCAGGTGACGTTCGTGAACGCGCCGCGCCTCGCCGAGGAACTGGGTGTCGGCGTCGAGCTGGTCACCGAGCCGGAGAGCCCGAACTGGCGCAGCCTCGTCACCGTTCGCGCGGTGCACAGCGACGGTAGCGCGATCTCGGTGTCGGGTTCGGTCACCGGCAAGACCGAGGTCGAGAAGCTCGTCGAAGTCAACGGCAGGCACTTCGACATCCGGGCCGAGGGGCACGTGCTGCTGCTCGAATACCCGGACCGCCCCGGCATCATGGGCCGCGTCGGCACGCTGCTCGGTGAGGCGTCGGTCAACATCGAGGCCGCGCAGATCAGCCAGACCACCGACGGCACCGACGCCGTGATGTTGCTGCGGGTCGACCGCGAGGTGGACGCGCACCTGCTGGAGCCGATCGCGGCCACCGTCGGTGCCCGCACGATCCGGGCGATTACCTTCGAGTGACGCGATTCGCCGACTGACGTCGGATTTCTCCCTTTTGCTCTGGATGACCGCCGGGCTCCCGGGTTAACTTGACCTCAACCTTGATCAGGAAGAGGACTCGGATGAGACCCTGGGCCCGGCGGTCGTTTGCGGCCGTTTTCGTTGCCATCTTGGCCATTTCGGTCGTCGGCACAGCCAGTGCGGCACCGCCCGATGATCTCGCCGCTGGCCTTCCCGGCGCGAAGGTCGACGCGACCGGCCTCGCCGGCAAGCTGTCGGGGCGGATCACCGCCGCGCAGGGCAAAACCACCGCGTTCATCGAGCTCGCACGGCAGCCCGCGGTCGACGCCTTCAACGCCGCGCAGGCAAAGGGCGGTGGCCCCGAGAAGGCGAAGCAGGCGGCCAACGCGGCGAAGGCAGGCGTCACCGGCTCGGCGGACGCCGTGCTCGGCCGGCTGCGTTCACTCGACGCCGGCACGAAGAAGCTGTTCCAGACCTCCAACGCGGTGCCCGGTGTGGTGGTCACCGCGGACGCGGCGAAAATCCGGGAAATCGCGCAGCGCGAGGACGTCGTGTCCGTCCGGACCGTGGTGCCGAAGACCCGTGAAAACGCGAGCGCCGCGCAGCTGACGAACACGCTTGCCGCGTGGCAGCAGACCGGCCGCCTCGGCGAGGGTGTCAGGATCGGCGTGATCGACGACGGGATCGACTACACCCACGCGGATTTCGGTGGTCCGGGCACGAAGGCCGCTTATGACTCGGTGGACCGGACGAAGCCGACCCCGCTGTTCCCGAGCGCCAAGATCGCCGGCGGCACCGATCTCGTCGGCGACGACTACGACTCCGCCGGCACCAGTGGTTCGCCCGACCCGGTCCCCGACCCCAATCCGCTCGCGTGTGGCGAGCACGGCACCCATGTCGCGGGCACCATCGGCGGGTTCGGGATCGGCGCGGACGGCAAGACGTTCACCGGCGACTACGCGAAGCTGACGCCGGATTCGCTGACCGCCATGAAGATCGGCCCCGGCACGGCACCGAAGTCACGGCTGTACGCGATCAAGGTGTTCGGCTGCGCGGGTTCGACGAACGTGACGTCGCAGGCGATGGACTGGGCGCTGGACCCGAACGGCGACGGCGACTTCTCCGACCATCTCGATATCGTGAACATGTCGCTGGGCAGTGACTTCGGCGCGCCGGACGACCCGGACTCGCTGTTCGTGCGCAAGCTGGCCCAGGCCGGCGTGCTGTCGGTGATCTCCGCGGGCAACGGCGGCGACCTTTATGACGTGGGTGGTTCGCCGGGCAACACCCCCGAAGCGCTTACGGTCGCGAGCACCCGGGACGCCTCCGTGCTGCGCGACGCCGCCGACGTGACCGCGCCCGCCGAGGTCGCCGGACGCAAAGGCGGCCAGTACAGCCAGAACTACACCGGTTACGACACACTCGACGCGACGAACTCCGTGGTGAAGTTGTCCGCGGCGAACGCCGATGGGTGCGCGGCTTACAGCGCCGCCGACAAGACCACCGCGGCCGGCAAGTTCGTCTGGCTCGATTGGTACGACAACGACGCCACGCGCGCGTGTGGTTCCGGGGCCCGGGCGAACAACGCGCAGGCGGCCGGGGCGAAGGGGGTGCTGTTGTCCTCGGGCACCGAGCATTTCGTGGCCGGGATCGCGGGGAACGCAGCCATCCCGATGTTCCAGTTCACCGCGTCGGCGACCACGGCTGTGCGGCCTTCGCTCGACGCCGGGACCCTGTCCGTCCGCCTGTACGGCACCGGCCGGGCGAGCCTGCCGACCTCCGATCAGTCCATTGTGGACACGCCGAGCGTGTTCACCGCGCGGGGCGTGCGCGGGCCGGCGGTGAAGCCCGACGTGGCCGCACCGGGTGACACGATCGCGTCGGCGTTCCGTGGCAGCGGCAACGACAGGACCGTGCTCTCGGGTACCTCGATGGCCGCGCCGCACACCGCTGGAATCAGCGCGCTGCTGCGCCAGGCGCATCCGGATTGGACGGTCGAGGAGGTCAAGGCCGCGATCGTCAACACCGCGGGCCACGACGTCACCGCCGACGGCAAAACCTATGCGCCGCAACGGGTCGGCGCCGGGCGGATCGACGCGAAGGCCGCGCTCGACACCTCGGTGCTGGCCTATGTCGCCGACGACCCCGGCGCGGTGAGCGTCGGCTTCGGCACCGTCGAAGCCGGCCACCCGTTGTCGCAGGCCAAGACGATCAAGGTCGTCAACAAGGGGAGTACCCCGGCCGGTTACCGGGTCGCGTACCAGCCGGCCGATCAGCTGCCCGGCGTGCGGTACGAGCTGTCGTCCGATTCGGTGCGCGTCGGACCGCGTGGGACCGCGTTCGTGCGAGTCACGTTGCGGGTCACCGACCCGGCGGCGCTGCGCAAGGTCATCGACCCGACGATGGCAAGCGTGCAGGCGGACCTGGCGCGCCAGTTCCTGGCCGACGCCTCGGGTCGCGTCGTGTTCACCCCGGGTTCGGGCGGGCCGGCGTTGCGCGTGCCGGTCTACGCCGCGCCGAAGCCGGTTTCCGCGATCACCGTCCCGAACACGCTCAACTTCCGTGGTGACCAGTCGTCACTCTCCCTGTCCGGCCGTGGTCTGGACCAAGGAAGCGGGGGCGAGCGGTACCAGTCGCTGGTCAGCGTGTTCGAGCTGCAGGCAAGCTCGCCGAAGCTGCCGCCGTGCCGTGGCAACCTCACCGAGGGCTGCACCGTCAACGGCACCGCGAAGGGCGGTGACCTGCAGTTCGTCGGCGCGGCATCGACGGCACCGGCGGCGAAGGAGGCCGGCGCCCCGCAGGACGCGGTGCTCGCGTTCGGCATTTCGACCTGGGGCGACTGGGCGAACCTCGGCAGCAACACGATCCCGTTCGTCGACATCGACACCACCGGAGACGGCAAGCCCGACTTCGAAAGCTTCGTCACGAAGCCGGACGGCAGCGACGCGCTGCTGGTGAACACGGTGAACTTGAACGTCGCGGGCGAGCCTTCGGTGTCCATGGCCGCGGTCAACGGACAGCTGGGCGACGTGGACACGAACGTGTTCGACACGAACGTGGTGGTGTTGCCGGTGAGCCTCTCGGCCATCGGCATCGACCCGCGGGCGGCCGGCCACCGGATCAGCTACACCGTCGGCGTCGCCGGTTACTACAAGGCGCCGGGCAGCCCGAACTCGATCATCGACGCGGTGTCCACGCCGTTGTCGTTCGACCCGCTCGCGCCCGGATACACCATCCGCGGCAAGGGCGGGCCGGCGCTGGCGTATGCCGCGCAGCCCGGCACCCGGTTACTGGTCGAGCGCAACACAGGTGCCGCGGACGCGGACACCGGTGACGGTCTGCTGGTGCTGGCGCACCACAACGGGGCCGTTTCGCGCGCACAGGTGATCAAAGTGCGCTGAGGCGAGGTGGTGGATGGCCGTCCCACCTCGTGTGGCGGCATTTCACCGACCCGTTCGAGTGTCTCGCGGCGTGGGAATTTACGGCATATGGGTGGTGGCGCTTCGGCTGGTTGACAACGGGCGGTAACCTCCCGGTCGCTGGAGTTTTCGTGCGAATGGGGTCTGGACGGGGCCTCATCGCACTGGTTGACGGAGGTGTCTGGATGCGGCTCGCGGTGATCCCAGGAGATGGGATCGGACCCGAAGTGATCACCGAGGCGCTCAAAGTACTGGCCGAAGTCATGCCAGGTGTGGAAACCAGCACCTACGACCTGGGTGCCGCCCGCTGGCACTCGACGGGGGAGCTGCTGCCCGAATCGGTGCTCGGCGAGCTGCGCCAGCACGACGCGATCCTGCTCGGCGCGGTCGGGGACCCGAGCGTGCCCAGCGGCATCCTCGAGCGCGGTCTGCTGCTGCGCCTGCGTTTCGAGCTCGACCACCACGTCAACCTGCGGCCCGCCCGGCTGTACCCCGGGGTCCGCGGCCCCCTTGCCGACTCCAGCAGCGAGATCGACATGCTCGTCGTGCGCGAAGGCACCGAAGGGATGTACGCGGGCAACGGTGGCCTGCTGCGCAAGGACACCGACCACGAGATCGCGACCGAGGTCAGCGTCAACACCGCGTTCGGGATCCGCCGGGTCGTCGCGGACGCGTTCAACCGGGCGGAAGACCGGCCCCGCAAGCATCTGACGCTCGTGCACAAGACGAATGTGTTGCTGCACGCCGGTTCGCTGTGGTCGCGGATCGTCGAAGAGGTTTCGCTGGAGCATCCCGACGTCACGGTCGCGTACTCGCATATCGACGCCGCGACCATCCACCTGGTTACCGACCCGTCGCGGTTCGACGTGATCGTCACCGACAACCTCTTCGGCGACATCCTCACCGACCTCGCCGCCGCGGTCACCGGCGGGATCGGGCTCGCGGCGAGCGGGAACCTCGACATCACCCGCCGCAATCCGAGCATGTTCGAGCCGGTGCACGGCAGTGCCCCGGACATCGCGGGCCAGGGCCTGGCCGACCCGACGGCCGCGGTGCTGTCGGTGTCGCTGCTGCTCGACCACCTCGGCCAGCGCGAAGCGGCCCGCCGCATCGAGGCGTCGGTCGCCTTCGACCTGGCCACCCGCGACCAGGGCAACCCCGGTTCGACCCACGCCATCGGCGACCGGCTGGCGGCGCTGGTCTCGTCCAACACCCGCCCGGTCAGCTGAGTCGCGGCGCCGGGGCGCAGGCGTGCAGCAGTGCGAAAGCCTCTGCTGAGGTGGTGCCGGGTTCGGCGACGTAGATGACGACCTGCCAGGCGTCGGAACCGGGAACCTCAAGCGCGTGGTATTCCAGACTCAGGTCACCGGCTTCGGGATGATGAAGCCTTTTGACCGCGTGGGTCTTTCCCCGGACGTGCTGGTTCTTCCACAGACGTTCGAAGCGCTCGCTGGCTTCGGACATCTCGCGGATGAACGGGTCGAAGCAGGGCGCGGGTAGCCGGGTGGAGTTGTGCCGGAGAACGGAGACCACGCTCTCGGCGGCCCGGTCCCAGTCGGTGTAGAAGGTTCTGCCCACCGGGTCCAGAAACACCATGCGGGCGAGGTTGTCCTGCTCCGTGAACCCGCTGAAAAGGGCGCGGGCCAGGCTGTTCGGGGCCATCACGTCCAGTGTTCCGGTGAGCACGAACGCCGCCTGGTCCCGCCACTGCCCGAGCAGGCGGGCCAGTTCCGGGCGCACCTGATCGAGTCTTCTGCTGACGGGCGCCTGGTATCCGGCCAGCCGGAAGAGATGCTCCCGCTCATCACCGGTCAGATCGAGACCACGGGCCAGTGCCTCGATGATCTGTGCCGAGGGGTTCGTCTCCCGGCCCTGTTCGATCCGGGTGTAGTAGTCGACGCTGACCCCAGCCAGTACCGCGACCTCTTCCCGGCGCAGCCCCGGTACCCGGCGGGTACCGCTGTAGGGCAGGCCCAGGGCCACCGGTTCCAGCCGGGCCCGGACACCGCGCAGGTACTCGGCAATGCTCATGACTGTCAACTCTAGGCAGGCCGCGCCGCCTGTGGGTGGCCGCGCGGCACCCAGGCTCACCGCGGTCTGGTCCACCGTTCCGGCCACGCGGAAGGTAACGCCGAACGTACAGGCGAGCTGTCCCGGTGAAACCGGGAGAACCAGGAGCACCACCATCATGAGCATCGGCACCACCGAGACCCCGGTGCGGCGGACCGGGAAAATTGTGCTGGTCACGGGAGCCTCGAGCGGTATCGGATCAGCCACAGCCCTCCAGTTGGCGCAGGACGGGCACACGGTCGTCCTCGGCGCACGTCGCCAGGACCGGCTGGAGGAACTGGCCACACACATCGGTGCCATGGGCGGCACCGCCACGGCCGTCGCCTTGGACGTCACAGACCGCGAAAGTGTCCAGAACGCTGTGGCAGATGCCGTGCGGCAGTTCGGAAAGCTTGATGTGCTCGTCAACAACGCCGGGATCATGCCCCTGTCCTCCCTGGGGCAGACCAAGGTCGAGGAATGGAACAGCATGATCGACGTCAACATCCGTGGTGTGCTGCACGGCATCGCCGCGGCATTGCCGGTGATGCACGAACAGAAGAGCGGCCACATCGTCACCGTGGCCTCGACGGGCGCGCACGAGGTAGTCCCCACCGCGGCTGTCTACTGCGCCACCAAATACGCAGCCTGGGCCATCAGCGAGGGCCTGCGCATCGAGTCCGGGGCATGGCTTCGGGTGACCACCGTCACCCCCGGGGTGACGGAATCGAATCTCGCTGACTCCATCTCCGATCCCGAGGCTCGGGAAGCCATGCGGAAGTACCGTGCCAACGCATTGCCTGCCTCGGCTATCGCCGCCGGGATCAGTTACGCCGTGAATGCCGGTGACGACGTCGATATCAATGAGATCATCATCCGCCCCACCTCCCAACGACCCTGACAAGTGAGCCGAACGACCTGAGTCACACCCCGCCGGGCTTGGTGCCCGGCCCGGGTGTGTGGCATAGTGATCGAGTGACTTCGTACGCCGTGATCATTATCGGCAAGCGCGCCGGGTAGCGTCCGCATCGGACACCGGCGCGCCAACCTCTCGCACCTTGCGGGAGGTTTTTTCTTTGCCCACTGCGCCTTTTCGCCGTCCACAGAGCATGAGGAGAAGATCGTGGCTCGCACGGAACCAGCCGCCACACCGCTCGGCGACGAGTTCCACCTCTACGACACGACCCTGCGCGACGGGGCCCAGCGTGAGGGGATCTCGTACTCGGTCACCGACAAGCTCGCGGTCGCACGACAGCTCGACGAGCTGGGCGTCGGTTTCATCGAGGGTGGCTGGCCGGGCGCGATGCCGAAGGACACCGAGTTCTTCGCGCGCGCCGCCGCCGGCGAACTTTCCTTGCGGCACGCGGTACTCGTCGCGTTCGGCGCCACTCGGAAGGCCGGCACGACAGCCGACAGGGACCCGCAGGTCAAGGCATTGCTCGACGCGGAGACGCCGGTGATCACGCTCGTCGCGAAGTCCGATCGCCGGCATATCGAGCGCGCCCTGCGGGTCGACGTCGCCGAGGCGTGTGCGATGGTGTCCGACACCGTCTCGTTCCTCGTCCGCGAAGGACGCCGGGTTTTCCTTGACGCGGAACACTTTTTCGACGGTTACGCCGACGACCCGGACACCGCGGTGCGCGTTCTCGACGCCGGTGCGACCGCGGGCGCCGACGTGGTCGTGTTGTGTGACACCAACGGCGGCCAGTTGCCGCTCGGAATCGCCGATACCGTCCGGGAAATCAAGGCGCGCACCGGTTTCCGGCTCGGCATCCACTGCCAGGACGACACTTCCTGCGCCGTGGCCAACAGCATCGCGGCGGTTCAGGCCGGCGCGACGCATGTGCAGTGCACCGCGAACGGTTACGGGGAACGGGCAGGCAACGCCGACCTGTTCGCCGTGACGGGAAACCTCGTGGCCAAGCTCGGCATGCCGGTCCTCCCGATCGGAGGGCCAGCCGAGTTGACCCGCGTCTCCCATGCTCTTGCCGAAATCGCGAACATCGCACCCGACACCCACCAGGCCTATGTCGGGTCGTCGGCCTTCGCCCACAAGGCGGGCCTGCACGCGAGCGCGATCAAGGTGGATCCGTTGCTGTACAACCACATCGATCCATCAACCGTCGGCAACGACATGCGGGTCCTGGTCACCGAGATGGCCGGCAGGGCGAGCCTCGAACTCAAGGGACGTGAGCTCGGGGTAGACCTTGCCGGCCGGCCTGAGGCGCTCACCAGTGCGGTGAGCAAGGTCAAGCGCCTCGAAGCCGAAGGGTGGTCGTTCGAAGCCGCGGATGCTTCGCTGGAGTTGTTGCTGCGCAAGGAAATTGGGGAGAACTTCGACGACACACCGTTCACTTTGGAGTCCTACCGGGTGGTGCTCGATCACCGTAGCGACGGCGAGGTGATCTCCGAGGCGACCGTCAAGGTGCACGTCAAGGGGGAGCGGGTGATCGAGACCGCGGAAGGCAATGGTCCAGTGCACGCACTGGATGCTGCGCTGCGCAAGGCTTTGCTGCCGTATCTGTCCTGGTTGGACACTGTCGAGCTGGCCGACTACAAGGTGCGCATCCTCCCCGGGCATCCTGGTACCGACGCCACCACCCGCGTGCTGGTGACCTCCGGTGACGGCGATCGCGAGTGGACCACCGTGGGCGTGCACCCCAACATCGTCGAGGCCAGCTGGCTCGCCTTGTGCGATGCGCTGGTGCACAAGAACTTGCGCGGCTGAGCGTGCCGCACGCCGGTGCTAGGGTGAGCGGGTGCGCTTAGCTCGGATCGCTCATGCCGGTGGTGTCGCGTTCGCGTCGATCGAAGGGGACGAGGTCCTCGAGATTGCCGAACATCCCTTCGGTAACCCCAATTTCACCGGCAAACGCTGGCCGCTGGCCGACGTCCGGTTGCTTGCGCCGATCCTGCCGTCGAAGGTGATCGCCGTCGGCCGGAACTACGCGGCGCACGCGGCCGAGTTCGGCAACGAGGTGCCGGGTTCGCCGATGACCTTCCTCAAGCCCTCGACCAGTGTGATCGGGCCGAACGCGGCCATCAAACTGCCCGCCGAGTCCGAGCGCGTGGACTTCGAGGGTGAGCTGGCGATCGTGATCGGTCAGCCGGTGAAGAACGTGCCGGCGGCCCGCGCCGCGAGCGTGATCCTCGGCTACACCATCGCCAACGACGTCAGCGCCCGCGATCTGCAGAAGGCCGACGGGCAGTGGGGCCGCGCCAAGGGGTATGACACGTTCTGCCCGCTGGGCCCGTGGATCGAGACCGCGATCGACCCGTCGGATCTGGCGCTGCGGACCGAAGTGGACGGTGAGGTCAAGCAGAGTTCGCGGACCTCGCTGCTGATCCACAAAATTCCCGAGCTGGTCGAGTTCGTGTCCGGGGTGATGACGCTGCTGCCCGGTGACGTGATCCTCACCGGCACGCCGGAGGGCGTCGGCCCGATGACGAACGGGCAGAGCGTCTCCATCACCATCGAAGGCATCGGCACCTTGACGAACACCGCCCAGGCTTAGGTTCTGGTCGCGGCAACCTCAAGGACGGCGGGCGAATTCCGGTGCGTGCTCGGGGAACAGCCCGACTCCGATGATGTAGGCCGGTACGGCTCGGACGCCCGGGACGGCGGTCAGCAGCCGGACGATCACCTTCGGGGGTCCGCTGCGGCCGCCGTCGAACAACGGCCGGATGATGCCGCGGTGCATGGCGCGCTGGATGCCCTGCACGAGCATCGTCGGCAGCCGACGCCGGCGGTGTACGCGAGCCAGTTCGCGGCGGGTCACCCGTCCCCGGCGTAACGGCCCGGCCAGCAACCGCGCGGTCGCCACGGCGTCCTGCACCGCGAGGTTGATGCCGACCCCGCCGATGGGCGACATGGCGTGCGCCGCGTCGCCGATGCACAGCACCCCGTCGGCGTGCCAGCGGCGCAGCCGGTTCAGCCGCACGTCGAGATGGCGCACCTCGTCCATCGACTCGATTTTGCCGACGCGGTCGGCGAAGTCCGGCAGCACCTGTGCGACCCGTTCCCGGAAGGCGGCCGGCCCCTCGGTCCGCAGCTGCGCGTCCATGCCCTTGCGGGCGAGGTACGCGATCTGGAAGTAGCCCTCACGCGGAATCACGACCGCGAACTGGCCGTTCCTCATCCCCGGCACCAGCGCCGAACGCTCGTTTCCGTTGCGCGGCAAGCGGAACCACCAGGTGTCCATCGGCACCGGGAACTCACGCGGTTGCAGCCCCGCGAGCGTCCGCACCGCGGACCAGCGCCCGTCACACCCGACGGTCAGCTCCGCCGCGATCTCGCCCGTCTCGCCGCCCGCCGTCCGGTAGCGCACGCCGGTGACGCGGCCCTTCTCCCGCAGCAGGCCGATGACTTCGGTCTCCAGCCGCAGGTGGAAGTGCGGTTCGGCGCGGCCCGCCTCGGCGAGCAGATCGAGCAGATCCCACTGCGGGACCATCGCGACGTAGGGGTGCGGGAGGTTCAGCCCGCGGAAGTCGGCGATCGTCAGGGTGCGGCCGTCGCCCACCGGGAGCGAAACCGTGTTCACCCGGCTCTGCGGCAGCGCGGCGAACTTCTCACCGAGCCCCAGCTCGTCCAGCAGCGTCTGGGTGGACGGGTGCACGGTGTCGCCGCGGAAGTCGCGCAGGAAGTCGCCGTGCTTCTCCAGCACCGTCACGTCGACCCCGGCCCGGGCCAGCAGCAGCGCCAGCACCATTCCCGCGGGCCCGCCGCCCGCGACCAGGCACGTCGTGCGTTCGGTCATCGTTCCCACCCCATTTTCATCGCACGTTGAATAACTCCAGGATGGTCGTCGGAAACCCGCTCGTCAAGGCGGATACGCTGGATGGGTTATGACTGACGTACGCGCACGCTTCTGCCCCTCGCCGACCGGCACCCCGCACGTCGGGCTGATCCGCACGGCGCTGTTCAACTGGGCCTTCGCCCGCCACCACGGCGGCAGCCTGGTGTTCCGCATCGAGGACACCGACGCCGCCCGTGACAGCGAGGAGTCCTACCGGCAACTGCTGGAAGCGTTGCGCTGGCTCGGCATCGACTGGGACGAGGGCCCGGACGCGGGCGGCGAGTACGGCCCGTACCGCCAGAGTGAGCGCCGGGAGATCTACGCCGACGTCGCACGCCGCCTGCTCGAAGCCGGTGAGCTGTACGAGGCGTTCTCCACCAACGACGAGGTCGAGGCGCGCCGCAAGGCCGCGGGCCAGGACCCGAAGCTGGGCTACGACAACTACGACCGCGACCTCACCGAGGAGCAGCGCGCCGCGTTCCGCGCCGAGGGCCGGACGCCGGTGTTGCGGCTGCGCATGCCCGCGAAGGACCTCGGGTGGCACGATCTCGTGCGCGGGCCGATCAACTTCCCGGCCGGTAGCGTGCCTGACCCGGTTCTGGTGCGTGCCAACGGGGATCCGCTGTACACGCTGACCAATCCGGTCGACGACGCCCTGATGCGGATCACGCATGTGTTGCGCGGTGAGGATTTGCTGCCCTCCACGCCGCGGCAGCTCGCGCTGTACGAGGCGCTGCGCCGGATCGGCGTCACCGATTTCACCCCCGAGTTCGGCCACCTTCCGTACGTGATGGGGGAGGGCAACAAGAAACTGTCCAAACGCGACCCTCAGTCGAACCTCTTCAACTACCGGGATCGTGGTTTCATCCCCGAGGGCCTGCTCAACTATCTCGCGCTGCTCGGCTGGTCCATTGCCGACGACCGCGATGTGTTCAGTGTGGACGAACTGGTGCGGGCCTTCGAGATCGGCAAGGTCAGTGCGAACCCGGCGCGCTTCGACGTGAAGAAGGCCGAAGCGATCAACGGCACGCATCTGCGGTCGCTGTCTGCCGAGGATTTCGTGCAGCGAGTGATTCCTTATCTGACGGCGGCGGGCGTCCTACCCGAACGGCCGGCTGACGAGCAGCTCGCGAAGTTGCACGCGATCGCCCCGCTCGTGCAGGAACGGGTAACCCTGCTCGGGGACGCGGCCGGGCTCGTGCGCTTCCTGTTCATTGATGAGGACAAATTCGTGCCCGAAGAGGACGCGGCGGCCAAGGCACTCGGACCCGACGCCGAGCCGGTGTTGCGCGCGTCGATCGAAGCGCTCGAAGCACTGTCGTCATGGGAGGCTCCGGCGATCGAACAGGCGCTCAAGGACGCCCTCGTCGACGGGCTGGGTCTCAAGCCCCGCAAGGCTTTCGCACCGATCCGCGTCGCTGTGACGGGGCGCACTGTATCTCCGCCGCTCTATGAGTCGATGGAACTGCTCGGCCGGTCAACATCACTCGCGCGGCTGTTGCGTGCGGTTCCGGGCCACCGACAGTAGACAGTCACGATCGCGAATCGACGAAAGTAATCACCTTGTCGGTCGAATCGCGAAACCGCTCTGTCCCCTAGCCTCACGTGGTGGATTTCGCGCGCCCTCGTATCGCTGCCCCTGTCACCACGCTCGACGCCCCGGATCCGTGGAGTCCGGCGAGCCTTCGATTGGTCTGTCTCGACATCGACGACACCTTGATCGATTTCAGTGCGGCCGGCCGGCGCGCGCTCGCCGCACTGCTCGGACGGTCGGACCTGTGGTCGCGGTGGGAGCGGATTACCGACCGGTTCGTGGCGCTGGTGGTGGCGGGCGAAGTCGACTACGCCTCGATGCATTTCAGACGCACACAGTGCTTTCTGGGGGAGCTGGAGATGGCGGCGGACGACGCGGAGGTCCGCCGGTTCGAAGAAAAGCGCAAAGACCTGGTGCGGCGCTCATGGCGGCTTTTCCACGATGTACTGCCGTGCCTGGAGTGGTTGCGGGCCGCCGGGGTGCTGCTGGCCGCCGTGACGAACGCCTCGGGTGCGCATCAGCGGGCGAAGCTGGCCGACCTCGGGCTCGCCCACTTCTTCAATTTCGTCGCCATCGCCGGTGAGATCGGCGTCGCGAAGCCTGATCCCGTGATGTTCCACTCGGTGTGCGCGCGGCTCGGCTGCGACCCCAGTGAGGCGGCTCACGTGGGTGACAAGCTGGGTACCGACGCTGTCGGCGCCCGTGACGCCGGCCTGGAGGGCGTCTGGCTCGACCGGCACGAGTCGGGTGCCGAGGTGCCTGAGGGAGTGCACGTCATCAACGGCCTCGATGAGCTGCCGCAGCTGCTGGTCAGCGAGTTTGCCCGGATTGGCGTGCCCGCGCAGCGATGATCGGGGCCCCGGTAGCGGGCCGGGTGGGGGACTAGGCTACTATTTTCTCTCGGCGGAGCTGGTCCGGATCGCGAGCGGAGCAGCCAAACCGTTGGGGTATGGTGTAATCGGCAGCACGACTGATTCTGGTTCAGTTAGTCTAGGTTCGAGTCCTGGTACCCCAGCTGCGGAGCGAGAAAGTTACTCTGGTAAGTTTCTCACGCAACGCAGAGCAAGCCCCCGTCGTCTAGCGGCCTAGGACGCCGGCCTCTCACGCCGGTAGCGTGGGTTCGAATCCCATCGGGGGTACGCGCAACATACACACTGGCGCCGTCGGCCATTTCGGTCGGCGGCGCCAGTGTTTTTGTCACCGCTGCCGCTGTCCACTGTGGAGAGTGCGGCTTGGGCGGTGTTCTTCCGGCCGTCGGATACCCACATTGGAGGCAAGGGGTCCATGCCGGGGACCAAGGTCCTCCAGGTCGTGGACGGTCGCCACTCCCATTGAGCGGCTGCGCTACCGAGAATCGTCACGTCGAGGGGCGAAGTGAGGTAACGCGATGCACGCATGGGAGATCATGAGCAAGCCGGTGGTCCACGTGACGATGTCGACTCCGGTGCGTGAGGCGACCGCGGCACTGGTCGATCACGGGTTCGCGGCGATGCCGGTGGTCAACCGCGAGAACCGGGTCGTGGGGATCTTCACCGAGGCCGACGCGCTGCGCTGCGGTTCGGGTTTCAACGGTGTCGTCGCCGATTTCATGACGAGCCCGGTCGAGGTGGTGTACATGGACGCGGACGTGGACCATGTCGCGCGGCAGATGCTCGGCGACCGGTTGCGATGCGTGCCCGTGGTGGAGGACGGTGTGCTCGTCGGTGTGGTGAGCCGCCGGGACCTGTTGCGGCGGCTCATCAGCAGCGACGATTCGATCGCCGGGCGGTTGCGGTCGGTGCTGACCGACTACTCCGGCAGCGGTGAACGGTGGAACGTGCGCGTCGCGGACGGTGTCGCGTTGATCAGCGGGCAGTTCGAGGACGAAGCCGAACGCCGGGTGATCGCCTTGCTGGCAAGGACTGTCGCCGGCGTGGAGCGTGCCGAACTGCTCAACCAGGCCCCGGCTTGACCGGCTTTCGCGCGGATTCGCTTGGCCCACAATGGAAAGCAGGTCAAGCGTGCGCTTCGCGCGCAGCAACGTGATTCGCCGTTAGGACGTCGTGGTGCGGGGCGAGCCGGTCGACCGTCGCTCGTGGCGCCGGTGAGGAAAAGAGCCGAAGGTCCCCGGACTCCGGCTGACATTCGGCTCTGTCGCCACGCCCGCGTGAGGCGGGAGGCTGGAGGGGCTTGATGATCCACAATGGACAAAGAGTGCCCTGTGAGGTGATGGCGATGACAGTCATCTGGTTGCTCGTGTGGCTCGGGTACGGCACGCCCGATGTCGCATCTTGGGGGCCGTGGAACAACTGGGGTGTGGCGCTGTTCGTGTGCCTGGCCATCGACTTTATCGGCGCATTGGGCGCCAGCGGCCGCCGTGCGGTCAGGCGTTGACCTCACGAGGGCCGTAGCTGCTGATGACTTGCCTATGGCACGAGGACGGCGGCCCCGTGTACGTGGTCGGTGGCGAGGTCGTCGAGGGCGCGATTGGCCTCCTCGAGGGGGTAGGGAGTGGTGACGACGTGCAGCCGGTGCTCGGCGGCGAAGTTCAGGAAGTCGCGTGCGTCGTCCCGGGTGTTGGCGGTGACGCTGCGCAGTTGGCGTTCCTGGAATAGGTGGTGCTGGTAGTTCAGCGGTGGGATGTCGGTGAGGTGGATGCCGGCGACGGCGAGTGTGCCGCCGCGGTCCAGTGCGGCGAGGGCGGGGAGTACGAGTTCGCCTGCCGGTGCGAACAGGATCGCCGAGTCCAGGGGTTCGGGTGGCGGGTCGGCCGCGCCGCTGGCGGAGGCGGCGCCCAGTTCCAGTGCCAGTTGCCGGGCTTGGGCGTTGCGGGTCATCACATGCACGGTCGCGCCCTGGGCGAGGGCGACCTGTGCGGCCAGGTGTGCGCTGGCTCCGAAACCGTAGATGCCCAGCCGTCCCCGCGGGGGGAGCGAGGCGCGCCGCAGGGCCCGGAAGCCGATGATGCCCGCGCACAGCAGCGGAGCGAGTTCGGTGTCGGGGTAACCGCCGGGCAGGTGGTGGGCGTAGGCGGCGGGCACGGTGGTGTATTCGGCGTAGCCGCCGTCGGCGTCCCACCCGGTGTAGGTGGAGTTCGGGCACAGGTTTTCCGCGCCGGAGCGGCAGTACTTGCAGTGTCCGCAGGTGCCGCGCAGCCAGGCGATCCCGACTCGGTCGCCCGTGGTGAACCCGGATGCCTCCGATGCGGGCGTGACCACTTCGCCGACCACCTCGTGTCCGGGCACGACGCCCGGCCGGTGGACGGGGAGATCGCCTTCCAGCACATGCAGATCGGTGCGGCAGACGCCGCACGCGAGGACCCGCACCAGCAGCTCACCGGGCGCCGGAGCCGGCACCGGCGCGGCGTACAGGTCGAACTTGCGTGTTCCTGGCGGCCCGGGGCGGTCCACCCGCCATGCGCGCATCGCGGTCATCACCCGAGGGTCATGGCGGACCGGCGGGTCTGTCGAGAGCAAAAAGACCTCACCGATCTCAGCCGCCGGCGGTCAGGTCTGGGGCAGCAGCTGCCTCAGCACGTCGCGCCAGCTGATGATTCCCACGACGTGATTTTCCGCGTCGACCACGGGAAGGCAGCGCCGGCCGGACTCGACCATGGCGGTGGCGACCTCCGTCAGCTCGGTATCCGCGGTCACTGTTGGCACTGGCGTGTGCACGAGTTGCCGGACATTTGCGGGCGCGAGGCCGACGACGGCACCGCTGTCGGGCGTGGCCTCCCCGCGCGCACCGGGTGTGAAGCGCGTTCTGGCCAGGTTCTCCTCCGTGATCAGTCCGAGCAGCGTCCCGTCGCCGGTGATCACCGGAAGTGTGGTGTAACCGCGTTGCACCATCAACGCGGCTGCTTCCTCGATGCCCGCGTCGGCGGTGATGCCGTAGACCGGGCTGCTCATGATTTCCCGTGTTCGCATGCTCTGACTGTGGTGGCCGCGGGGGCGGTCACCACAGAGTCGAAGGCCCTCGGAAATACCCGCCAGGACGGGGCCTCGGACATTCCCGGAGAGGCCGAAGGACCCTTCGCTCAGCCCGTATCGGGGCGGATTCTCGGATCCGGAAGGAGGCGATACCGGTGCCGGGAAAGCGATGGTGGCGGCTGGCCCAGCTGAGCCGGAACCCGTTGGTGCGGTCGGTGGATCGGTGGGAGAACGCGCTGCTGACGGCGAAGGGCACGCGGGTCCCGGTGTGGCTGGATCGGGCCGGGAACGTGGTAGCGCCACCGCCGCGGCCGGATCCAGCAGATGCCGCGCCGCGAGGAACGCACCACCGACGACCATGACGAAGCCCAGCCAGCCCAGCCATCGGCGCGGGCGGTGGGAGCGCGAGTGGGTGCAGCTTCTGAGCACGACGAGGAGGAAATCATGAGTGCCGCGAAGAGCGTGGTCGTCGGCGTGGACGGCTCACCGACCAGCGCCGCCGCATTGGGCTGGGCCGTCCGGCAGGCACAGCTGACGGGCAGCGACGTCCGTGCGGTCACCGCCTGGTCCTACGCTCCTGCATTCGATCCCGGGTGGGGGAAGCGGACTGTCCAGGATATCGAGCAGGCGCACCGGCGGGAGCTGGCCGAGTTCGTCGACCTCGCGCGTGTGCCCGGCGTGCAGATCCGCGCCGAGCTGACCGAAGGCGATCCGGCCGAGGTGCTGCTGGCCGCGTCCCGGGACGCCGATCTGCTGGTCCTGGGCCGGCACGGGCGCGGGATGGTTTTGCGGGCGTTGCTCGGTTCGGTCAGCGCGAAGTGCCTGCGTGCGGCCACCTGCCCGGTGGTGATCCTGCCCGCGGTGACCAAGGGCAACGCCGGCGAGGTGCTCGGTGCTCTGCGCGACGAGACCGGGCCGATCATCTGACCGACAGTCCATTGTGGACGAGGCTGTCCAGCTCGGCCTGGTGGCCTCACAATCGGAGAAGGAGGGCGGCTTCGATGACCGCTCACATGCCGTATCCGGTCCGGGTGCAGGCCAGGCTCGATCCGAAACTGTCCCGCTGGCTCTGGCTGGTGAAGTGGCTACTCGCCATCCCGCACTATTTCGTGCTGGCGTTCCTGTGGTTCGCCTTCGCGGTCCTGACGGTGGTCGCGTTCTTCGCGATTCTGTTCACGGGCCGGTATCCGCGGTCGGTTTTCGACTTCAACGTCGGGGTCATGCGGTGGACCTGGCGTGTGCAGTACTACGCGTATGCGGCGCTGGGAACCGACCTGTATCCGCCGTTCACCTTGGCCGACGTGCCCGGCTATCCGGCACGGCTGGACGTGGCTTATCCGCAGCGTCTTTCGCGGGGACTGGTGCTGGTGAAGTGGTGGCTGCTGGCGATCCCGCAGTACCTCATCGTCGCGTTGTTCGTCGGCGGTGGGACGTGGTTCGCCTGGAACGGGCGGAGCGGGAACTTCGACTGGGCCGGCGGCGGGCTGGTGGGCGTGCTGGTGTTCGTCGCCGGTGTCGTTCTGCTGTTCACCGGCCGCTATCCGAAGCCGATCCACGATTTCGTGGTCGGCCTGGACCGGTGGGTGGTCCGGGTCGGCGCCTACGCGGCGCTGATGACCGATCAGTACCCGCCGTTCCGGCTCGACCTCGGCGGCCAAGATCCGGGTGGGCCGCTCGGCGAGGCCGCCGCGATCGGCGACATCGGGACGCGGCATCGGTGGACCGCGGGCCGGGTGGTGTCCGTGGTGGCCGGTGCGGTACTGGCGCTGACCGCCGTCGGCCTGCTGACCGGCGGGTCCGCCCTCCTGTGGGCGGACAAGTCCGGCCGCGGTGCCGACGGCTATCTGTCGGTCTCGAACACGTTCACCACCAGCACCTACGCCCTCACGACCGAGGCGTTCGACCCGGCTCCGGTGACCAGCAGCGTCGGTGACGTGCGGATCCGGGTGACGGCGACCGACCCCGCGCAGGCCATATTCGTCGGCATCGCACCCGTGGCACCGGTTCGCGACTATCTCGCCAATGTCAGTTACGTGACCGTGCGCGATCCGTCGACCCGTGACCTGACCGTCCACAGTGGAACGCAGGCCGCGGTTCTGCCCCAGGACACCGCGATCTGGACCGCCCGGGCCAGCGGCACCGGCACCCAGACCCTGAGCGTGCCGGCCGCGGGAAACGACTGGGCGCTCGTGGTGATGAACCCCAACGGAGCGCCTGGGCTCGATATCCGGGCCGAGGTCGGCGCCACCGCTCCCGGTCTGGGTTGGATCGCGACCGGGCTGATCGTCACCGGAGTGGTGTTACTGGCCGGTGGTGCCGTGCTCGTGGCGGTGCCGATCCACCTGGCGTCGAGGCATATGCAGAACCAGTAAGGGAAAGGAGATCGCCGATGCGCGCGCTCGTTGTGTACGAATCCATGTTCACCAACACCGAGAAGGTCGCGAAGGCCATTGTGGAAGGGTTGGGCGCCGATGTCAGCGCGGAGGTGGTGAATGTCGACGATGCGCCGGACGAGCTCGCCGGAGTCGACCTGCTGGTCGTCGGCGGCCCCACCCACGTGCACGGCATGACCCGGCCGTCGACGCGGAAGGCCGCCGCGGAGCAGGCAACCGGCGATGTGCGGTCCCACATCGGTGTCCGCGAATGGCTCGCCACGCTCAAATCGCCACCGGCAGCACTGTGCGCCGCCGCCTTCGATACCCGGCTGAACAAGCCACGGTGGCTGACCGGTTCCGCTGCCCGGGGTGTGGCGAAAGAGCTGAAGCGAAGCCGTATCAAGCTCGTCACCGCGCCGCAGAGTTTCTACGTCACCGGTGCCACACCGCCCGAACTGGCCGACGGCGAGTGTGCCCGCGCGCGGGACTGGGGCAGCGCGCTCGCCACCGAGGTCAGCGGGTGAAACTGACGTCCTGTGTGGGCTTCCGCTCGCGCAGTTTCGTCGCGAGGACGGCGGCCTGGGTGCGGCGTTCGAGGCCCAGCTTGGTGAGCAATCGGGACACGTAGTTCTTGACGGTCTTTTCGGCGAGGAACATCCGCTCCGAGATCTGGCGGTTGGTCAGGCCCTCGCCGATCAGCTCCAGCAAGGCGCGTTCCTGCTCGGTGAGGTGCGAAAGAGGTCCCTTGTCGGTGGCGTCGGCACGCAGTTTGGCCATGAGGGTGGCGGCCGCACGGTTGTCGAGCAGGGACCGGCCTGCGCCGACCTCACGGATGGCCGTGAGGAGGCTCAGGCCCTGGATGTCCTTGACGACGTAACCGGCGGCACCGGCGAGAATGGCGTTGAGCATGGCCTCTTCGTCGGTGAAGGAGGTCAGCATCAAGACCTTCAGTTCGGGCAGCTTGGAACGGAGTTCGCGGCACAGTTCGACGCCGTTGCCGTCGGGCAGGCGCACGTCGAGCACGGCCACGTCGGGGCGCAACGCGGGAATGCGCGCCAGTGCTTGGGCGGTGGTGGCCGCTTCGCCGGCGACGGTGAATCCGGGCTCGGCTTCCAGCAGCCCGGCCACGCCGCGTCGGACGACTTCGTGATCGTCCACGAGGAATACCGAGATCGCAGTGTTCACGACTCGAGGCTAGAACCGCAAAGGTCCGTCCCGGTGCGGCGTTTGGTCCCCGAGTTCCGGGACCAAGGTCATCTCATCGGCCCTCGCGCGTTGCCGGTCGAGGACGGCGGGACGTTGGTGCCGGACAACGAAGCAGAAAGTCCCTACCCACGGTGGGCCCCGGCGACGACCGTGGGCGGATAAGCGGAGGTCTCGGACCCCCGCGATCGGTAAAGGAACGGTGGAGATCACGATGATGTACTGGTACGGCAATGGGATGAGTGGCTGGGGCTTCGCGCTGATGACCCTGAGCACGATCGTGTTCTGGGGTTTGGTGATCTTCGGTGTGTTTGTCCTGGTGCGCGGCGTCAGCCGAAGCTCGGCGGGGCGTCGATTCGGCTCCACCGGGCGGTCGACGCCGGAGGAGTTACTGGCCGAGCGGTTCGCCCGTGGCGAGATCGACGAGGACGAGTACCACCGCAGGCTCGACACCTTGCGCCGCGACCTGGACATGTCGTCGACGAACCGTGATCAGTACCCGTGAAACACACCTTTCGCGGCCGAGTCGCCTGCTCCTCGACGATCACCGGAGCTGCGGGTCCCAGTCGGCTTCGCGGACCGGTTCCACCGGCTTGCGGCCGAAGCGCAAGTAGATCAGCGGTCCGATGAAGTTGATCGCGATCACCAGCGCCCACGTCTGTTTCGAGCCGCGCACGGCGCTCGCCGGGCGGCGCGACAGGTCCCACCAGGCGCCGCCCGCCAGGGCGAACTGGAGGATTGCCGCGCCGACGATGAGGCAGCGTTCCGTGGTGTTCAGATCGGACCATTTCTTGCGTGCCATAACCGGCAAGCCTGCCACCTGGCTATGACCCGTGAGCAGGGCAGGAAGTCCCTGAACCTCAGGACACTCGGCCGCTGCCGGCCCGCTCACGCGGTCGTAGCTTCGTCGGCAACGGAACCACAGGGAGAGGGAGCCATGGCTGACTCCACCGGTGAGATCATCGTCGGCAGCTCGGGGCAGTGCCCGGTTTTGGTGGTGCGCTCGTGACCACCATCGCGGAAACCGGGTCGGTGCTGAGTGAGCGTGAATTGTCTCAAGTGGATATGTTGTGGCGGGCGGCGAATTATTTGTCGGTGGGGCAGATTTATTTGCTGGATAATCCGTTGTTGAGGGAGCCGTTGCGGCGGGAGCATGTGAAGCCGCGGTTGTTGGGGCATTGGGGTACGTCGCCGGGGCTTAATTTTGTGTACGCGCATCTGAACCGGCTGATTTGTGCGCATGATCTTGATGTGATGTTTGTGACGGGTCCTGGTCATGGTGGTCCGGCGTTGTTGGCGAATACCTGGTTGGAGGGCAGTTATCCGGAGGTGGCACCGGAAGCCGCCCAGGATGCTGAGGGGATGCGGGTGTTGTTCCGGCAGTTTTCGTTTCCTGGTGGGGTGCCGAGTCATGTTGCGCCGGAGGTGCCGGGGTCGATTCATGAGGGTGG
>NZ_WMBA01000091.1 GCF_009707865.1 Amycolatopsis pithecellobii | reverse complement strand
GACACGCTTCGCGTGGCTGTCTAACCTGTGGGTACCGCGCCGCGGAGGGCTTCGAGTGGGAGCCCGACCGCGTCGGCGAGCGCAACGACGGTGAAGAAGGCCGGTGTCGGGATGCGGCCGGTCTCGATCTTGCGCAGGGTTTCCACCGAGATCCCGGCCTCGGCGGCCACCTCCACCATGCTGCGCGCACCGCGTGCTTCCCGCAGGACCGCCCCCAGCCGCTCGCCGCGTGCACGTTCGGCTTCGGTCAGCGGCACACGCACCATGCCGACAGTCTATCTGGCCCCAGCAACGAAAACTGGGCGAGCGCGAAGCGGGCCACCCCCACTCACAGTGGTCGGGCTGTTTTCACATCTGCCGCCAACGTTGTCCGGGTCTAGTTGCCCACAACCTGTGGATAAATCTGTGCACAGGTTGTGGGCAACCATGATCAGGCGCCCGGAGGCACTGGAAGCGGCATCCCCGGCAGGCTCTGATCGTCCGGCACGATTCCGTCCACGAGGTAGTTCTCCACAACCTTGTCCACGCCCGCGTTCCCGCTGGCGTAGATCCCGTGGTCCCCCTCACCGGTCACCGTGATCATCCGCGAACCCTTGAACTTCTCGTGTGCGCGCTGGGCGCCCTCGATCGGCGTCGCGGGGTCGTGGGTGGACTGGACCATCAGAATCGGCGGCACGTCATGCCCGTCGAGTACCGGCAGCGGCGCCGGCTGGTTTTTCCAGAAGATGCACGGCTGCACGATCCAGCCCCAGCCCAGCAGCGGGTAATCGGGGCCGAGCTGTGCCGACTGACGGATCGCGGTCTGCCGGTTTCCCAACCACGGACCTTCGTTGCACGGAATGGTCCAGAAGCTCGCGTCGTACGCGTCGTCGTAGTCGGTCGGCACGACCAGCGGCTGCGGGCCGAGCGCCTTCTCGTCGGCGCGTGAGGACTTGACCTTCTTCTTCGCCGACACCTGCTGCTCGGCCGGCGTGGTGTTCTGCGTCAGCTTCCGCACGTTGACGAGAAAGTCGGCCAGCCCGGGGAAATCGCGCTTGCTGTAGAGCTCCGATGCGATGAACGAGTCGAACTCGTTGGCAGACAGCGGCGAGCCGTCCACGTCGACCGGCTGCTTGGCCAGTACCGCGCGAACGTTTTCGTAGGTTTGCCGCGCAGCCTCACCGTCGGTGCCGAAGTGGTACAGGTTGTCGTATTTCGCCATCCACGGCAGGAAGTCCTCGCGCCAGCGGCGCTCGAAACCCTGCGGCTGCCCGTCGAACGACTTCTGCCAGGTGGTGGTGAACTCGGTGTTCGAGTCGAGCACGAACCGCCCGGTGCGGTCCGGGAAGGCCTGCGCGTAATGCGCGCCCAGCCAGGTGCCCGCCGAGTAGCCGACCCAGTTCACCGTGTCCCGGCCCAGCAGCACGCGCAGCAGATCCAGATCGTGCACCGTCTGGTCGGTGGTGATCAACGGGCCCAGCTCGCCCGACTTCACCTGGCACGAGTCGGCGGCGTACTTCGTCGCGTCCAGGATCAGGTTGAGGTTGCCGTGGCTGCGGTCACGCGGGTCGAGCGTGTTGCCGGTGCCGATCGCGCCTCCGCAGGTGATGTTCGTGCTCTTCCCGGTCCCGCGCGGGTCGAACCCGACGATGTCCTGGTGCTCGCGCAGCTTCGACTGATTGCGCAGCCGCGCCGGGAAGAGCCGGCCGGGCGCACCGGGACCACCAGGGTTGACGAGCACGCTCGCGGTCGCGTCGCTCGTCGCCTTGAGCCTGCTGACGGCAATCGTGAGATCGATGTTCTCGGTCGGCCGGGACCAGTCGCGCGGGGTCTGGAAGGTGGCGCACTCGATGCCCTCCGCGCCCGCCGGCGGGGTTTGCCCGGACAACTCGTCCGAGGTGCAGGTATGCCAGCTCAGCACCTGGCCCGTGTACTTCGCCGGAATATCGGTGCTGTTCAACGGCTCCCCGGCCGCATAGGCCACGGTGCTGCCCGCCAGCAGGGTGCCGGCAAGTGCCGGGATCACCACCGCAGCGCGAATCGACCTCATACTCTCCCCTTCGTCACTGTGACGACGCAATCGGTCGCACATTGATATCGGGCGGGAGCAATCCCGGCAACCTGCCTTTGTCGGTCGTTTACTGTCCGAATCGATATCCCGGACACCCGTGACGAGGCCGTGACGAAGACTTAAAGTTCTAGAGCTGTCCCATATGGTGGATGTGAGGTCTGATGTCTGGCAAAGCCGCAGGGAGGGTCACCGGGCTGCAGATCAGCGCCTGGAACCTGGTCCTGCTGATCCCGTTGTTGATGTTGGTCACTCCGTGGTTCAACTTCGACAAGCCGAGATTCCTCGGGTTGCCGTTCTTCTACTGGTTCCAGTTCGCCTTCGTGTTCGTCGGTGTCGCTGCGGTCGCCATCGTCTACGTGATGACGAAGGGTGCGCCGGTGGTGAAGGGCAAGCCGGACCGGCTGGCCGCGGAAGATCTGGACGAGGGAGGCCAGCGATGACGCCCGGTAGTGGCTTGGAGTGGACGCAGCTGTCGATCTTCGTGGTGCTGTTCCTGGTGGTGACGGTGCTCGGCTTCATGGCGGCGCGCTGGAAGGCGGCCGCGTCGCTCGACCACCTGGACGAGTGGGGTCTGGGTGGCCGCAAGTTCGGTGCGTGGGTCACCTGGTTCCTCGTCGGCGGTGACCTCTACACCGCGTACACGTTCGTCGCGGTGCCCGCGCTGGTGTTCGGCGCCGGCGCGCTCGGGTTCTACGCCCTGCCGTACACGGTGATCCTTTACCCGCTGGTGTTCCTGCCGGTGCTGCGCATGTGGTCGGTGTCCCGCTCACGTGGCTACGTGACGCCCGCGGACTTCGTGCGTGGCCGGTTCGGTTCGCCGACGCTGGCGTTCCTGATCGCGATCACCGGCATCGTCGCGACGATGCCGTACATCGCGTTGCAGCTGGCCGGTCTCGAGGCGGTGCTGCGCACGATGGGGCTCAACGGCTCCGGCATCGTCGGGCACCTGCCGTTGCTGATCGCGTTCGTCATTCTGGCGCTGTACACGTATCAGTCGGGATTGCGCGCACCGGCGTTGATCGCGTTCGTCAAGGACATCCTGATCTACCTGGTCATCCTGGTCGCGGTGTTCTACCTGCCGGCGAAGCTCGGCGGCTGGTCGCACATCATCGACACGTCCGCGGCGAAGCTGGCGCAGGTCAATCCGAAGACGCACAAGCCGGCCGGTTCGGTGCTGCTGACCGGGTCGAACCAGCTGCAGTACATCACGCTGGCGCTGGGTTCGGCGCTGGCGTTGTTCCTGTACCCGCACTCGATCACCGGGGTGCTCGCCTCGCGCGGCCGGCAGGTCATCAAGCGGAACATGATGGCGCTGCCGGCGTACTCGTTCCTGCTGGGGTTGCTGGCTTTGCTCGGTTACGTGGCGCTCTCGGTCGGGGTCAAGCCGATCACCAACGCCGCCACGGGCAACGCCGACTCCAACACGGTGGTGCCGGTGCTGTTCGACACCCAGTTCCCGTCGTGGTTCGCGGGGATCGCGTTCGCCGCGATCGGGATCGGCGCGCTGGTGCCGGCGGCGATCATGTCGATCGCGGCGGCGAACCTGTGGACGCGCAACATCTACAAGGAGTACCTGCACCGGAGCGCGACGCCGAGGCAGGAGGCGAAGCAGGCGAAGATCGCTTCGCTGGTGGTGAAGTTCGGTGCGGTGGCGATCATCCTGTTCATCGACCCGCAGTTCTCCATCGACCTGCAGCTCATCGGCGGTGTACTGATCCTGCAGACCCTGCCTTCGGTGGCGATTGCGCTGTACACCCGCTGGTTGCACCGCTGGGGCCTGATCGCGGGCTGGGTCGTCGGTATGGCGTGGGGCGTGATCATGCTCTACGGCATCCCGAACCCGAACACCGGGCACGCCCACTTCGGTGGCTCGGCGCTGTCCCTGGGCAGCCTGTCGATCTTCGGCTGGCATCCGTTCCCGGGTTCGGCGTTGCAGATCTACCCCGGATTCGTCGCGCTGGTGGCGAATCTCGTGGTGGCCGTGATCGTCACGGTGATCGCGCGGTCGATGAAGGTGTTCAACGGCCTGGACACCACGGAGCCGACGGATTACCACGCCGACGAGCACGACAAGGGTCTCCGTCCGATCGGCGTGCATTGACATGGAGGTGAGCCGATTCCCGGTCGTGGAGCTCGAGGAGCTGCCCGACGATCTCCGCGACCGGGTCGGTGCGATCGCCGAGAAATCCGGCTTCGTGCCGAATATTTTCCGTGCGCTGGGCCACCGTCCGGCGGAGCTGCGCGCCTTCCTCGACTACCACGATGCGCTGATGGAGCGGGAAGGCGGGCTGACCAAGGCCGAGCGCGAGTTGGTGGTGGTCGCGACGTCCGGCGCCAACCACTGCACGTACTGCGTGGTGGCGCATGGCGCGATCCTGCGGATCCGCGCGAAGGATCCCGAGCTGGCCGACCGGGTGTCGAGCAACCCGTGGCAGGTCGAACTCGACCGGCGCGGGCGTGCGATCGTCGAGCTTTCCCTTGCGCTGGCCCAGAATTCACACCTGTTCGGCGAGCAACAGTTAGCGGCAGCGCGCGAGGCCGGCCTGACCGAGGACGAGATCTGGGATATCGGCGCGATCGCCGCGTTGTTCGCGATGTCCAACCGTCTCGCGCATTTCACCGCACTGCAGCCGAATCCGGAGTTCTTCGACATGGGCAGGCACAAGCGCTGATCACCAGTCCAGCCGCCAGGTCTCGCCGACGAGGTCCACGCCGAAACTGTGGTGCGGGTCGCTTTTCACGAGTTCGAAGCCGGCTTTCGCGTAGATCGCCCGCGCCGCGGTGAGCACACTGTTCGTCCACAGCTCCATCGCCGTGTAGCCGTGGGCCTTGGCGAACGCGACACATTCCGCGACCAGCCGTTTCCCGAGGCCGTGCCCGCGAGCGGACGGCTCGACGAGCAACAGCCGCAGTTTCGCGGTGCGCTCGTCCGAGCCGCGGACGCAGAACACGCACCCGGCCCGTTGCCCGTCGAGTTCCGCGATCCACGCGGCTTCCCGTGCGGGGTTGTGGTTTTCGATGTAGTCGGCGACGATGCGCGCGACGAGCGCTTCGTAGGTGGTGTCCCAGCCGTACTCCTGCGTGTAGATCGCGCCATTGCGTTGCACGACCCAGCCGAAGTCACCTGGCCGGGGCGGGCGCAGCACGATCGTGGCGTCCCGTGGCCCGTCGCCGACGAGCGTCGTGATCGCGTGCATGGACCCGAGCAGGCGGTGTTGCTCCTCGTCGGTGAACCGGTTGAGCAGGTGCCCGACCTGGTCGTTCGTGCGTTGTTCGAGCGAATGTTGCGCCGCGTGGCCGGCCTTGGTGAGACGGATCAGCTGGCGCCGGGCGTCCGTGCCGGATCGTTCACGGGTCAGCAGGCCGCGGGCTTCGAGCTTGCCGAGCAGGCGGCTGGCGTACCCCGCGTCCATGCCGAGCCGGCGCCGGAGCTCGGTCACCTCGGTGACCGTCTGCTGCTCGAGTTCGTAGAGGACGCGCGCTTCGCTGAGGGAGTACTCGGTGCCCACAAGCCCTTCGTCGAGGGCTCCGATCACGCCGGTGTAGAGCCGGTTGAACGCGCGGACTCGGGCGACCCGGTCATTCATTGCCCACCTCAACTAATTCGTTGACTTAGTCAAAGAGTAGTACGGGGCCGGGCAATGGAAAACCCCGTGATGCTGCCAGGTCGGGGGTCCGCCAGCATCACGGGGTCATCAGGGGTATCGCCACCTTCGACGGCGACGTTACAACCACGATCTTATGTGGTCCAGATCACTCAGCGCATGTGGATCTGGTGAGCCTGCGCGATCGCGATCAGCTCCTGCCGCACGGTCGCGGTGGCGGCGGTGTCGATGGCCCGGTTCACCGCCCGGCGGGTACGGGTCTGCGCACGGCGTGCCCGAAGCTTCGCGGCGATGTTGCTCATGGGTTCCCATCTCCTTGGAGGTCTTGATGACTACTTCCTTAGTATGCACCTTTTTTCACAAGCGTTCCATCGATTATTCGGTGATCTGGCGCACGGACCGATGAATCGTCGGCCAGGGCGCCGTATTGAAGACGATCTTGACATCTAGTCATAACGCTAGAAAGTCGTAGAAGCTGCGATCAATCGTCGGCGCGGCCGAGCAGGTAGTGCCCGAAGTGCGGCACGGTGAAGGCGATGAGCCCGCGCTCGGCCGAGTAGACGAGCCCCTTTTTCATCAAGCTGTCCCGCGCCGGCGACAGCGACGACGGCTTCCGGCCCAGGTAGACGGCGATGTCCGAGGTGCCGGCGCCCTCGTCGCGGCCGTGCGTCAGCTCGGCCATCGCCCGCAGGTACTCGCGCTCGGCCGGGGTCGCCCGCTCATAGCGCGACCCGAAGAAGCCGACCGCGAGCTCCTGCTCGGCTTCCGGCGCGGCGACCTGCACGTCTTTCATCGTGATGGGGTCGGCGGGCGCGGCGTCCCACGCGGCTTTCCCGTACGCCTGGATGAAGTACGGGTAGCCGCCGGACGCGTCGAACAACGCGTCGAGTGCCTCGGGTTCGATATCCGCTTCCTCACGCTCGATCGGCGCGAGCACCGCACGGTCGGCGTCCGCGCGGTCGAGCCGGTCGATTCGCGCGTACCGGAACAGCCGCTCGGAGTAGGACTTCGAGGCGGACAGCACCGCGGGCACGTGCGGCAGTCCCGCGCCGACGACGACCAGCGGCGCGCCGGACTGCGAAAGTTCGTGGCAGGCCGCGCACAAGGCCGACACATCGGGTGCCTTGAGGTCTTGCATCTCGTCGATCAGGATGACCGCGCCGGTGCCCACGTCCGCGGCGAGCTCGGCGACATCGGTGAACAGCTCGACCAGGTCGATCTCGATATCGCCGGAGTCGGCGCGCCCCTGCGCGGCCGGCACGTCGATGCCAGGCTGCCAACGGTCGCGCAGCTTCGCGTCCGCCTTGTTCGCCTTGAGCGCAAACGCTTTCAGCACGCCAAGGACCTCTTCGACCCGGTCCGGTGCGCGATGGCGAACCGCCAGGTCGCGGATCGCCCGGTGCAGCGCCGCCGACAGCGGGCGCCGCAGCTCGGCGTCCGGGCGGGCCTCGATCTTGCCCGCACCCCAGCCGTGTTTCACCGCCATCGAGCGCAGCTCACCGAGCAACACCGTCTTGCCGACACCCCGTAATCCGGTCAGGACAAGGCTTCGCTCGGGCCTGCCTCGCGCGACCCGTTGCAGCACCACCTCGAACGCCTGCAGTTCGCGCTCGCGCCCGGCGAGTTCGGGCGGCCGCTGCCCGGCACCAGGGGCGAACGGGTTCCGGATGGGGTCCATCCGTAGGACGGTATCCAGCTTTCTAGCGCTGCCCTGATATTTGCCGAGAAAGCGCTATCGGCGTGTCGCTACGGTTTTCTAGCAGAATCTAGTTTCGAGAAAATACTTGGATAGAGATTCGCAGAGACCGGAACGGGGTACCCCTCGCCGAACCGAGAGAAAGGTGATGACCGTGATTCTCCGTCGGCTGGCCAGGCCTCTGGTGGCGGGCATCTTCGTCTACGGCGGATGGAACGCCCTGCGGCTGACCGAAATGCACGCCGAGGCGGCGAAACCCTTGCTGGACAAGACGCTCGGCGAGTCCTCGCCGGACCCGGTCAACCTGGTGCGGGCGGACGCGCTGGTGAAGATCATCGCCGGCACCACGTTCGCGACCGGCAAGCTCCCCCGGCTCTCCGCGCTCGCGCTGGCAGGCAGCCTCGTCCCGACCACGGCCGCCGGGCACCCGTTCTGGGAGGCCAAGGGCGAGGACAAACAGCAGCAGCTCACGCACTTCCTCAAGAACGCCGCGCTGCTCGGCGGTCTGCTGATCGCCGCCGCGGACACCGAGGGCAGGCCGTCGGTGGGCTGGCGGGCCCGGCGCGCCGCCAAGGTGACCTCCAAGGCGGCGCGCGAAAAGCTGCCCAGCTGAGCTACTTCTCCAGTATCGCCGTGATGCCCTGACCGCCGGCCGCGCAGGTCGAGATCAGGCCGCGCCCGGAACCCTTCTCGTGCAACAGTTTCGCGAGCGTGGCCACGATCCGTCCGCCGGTCGCGGCGAACGGGTGACCGGCCGCGATCGAGGAGCCGTTGACGTTGAGTTTCGTGCGGTCGATCGCGCCCAGCGGCGTCTCGAGGCCCAGCTTCTCCTTCGCGAAGGCCGCGTCCTCCCAGGCCTTCAGCGTGGCGAGCACCTGGGAGGCGAACGCCTCGTGGATCTCGTAGAAATCGAAGTCTGGCAAGGACAAACCGGCCTTGGCGAGCATCCGTGGCACGGCGTACACGGGTGCCATCAGCAGCCCTTCGCCGCCGTGGACGTAGTCGACCGCCGCGGTCTGCGAGAACGTCAGATATGCCTGTACCGGCAACCTGTGGGCCTTCGCCCACTCTTCGCTCGCCAGCAGCACCGTGGACGCGCCGTCGGTAAGCGGCGTGGAGTTGCCCGCGGTCATCGTGCCGGACTTGCCGCCGAACACCGGCTTGAGCTTCGCGAGCTTCTCGGCCGTCGAGTCGGGGCGCAGGTTCTGATCGCGCGTCAGTGTGAGGAACGGCGTGACGAGGTCGTCGAAGAAGCCCCGGTCATACGCCGCGGCCAGCCGCTGGTGGCTGGTCGCGGCCAGTTCGTCCTGTGCCTCGCGCGAAATGTCCCATTCCTTCGCCGTCAGTGCGGCATGCTCGCCCATCGACAGGCCGGTCCGCGGCTCGGCGTTGCGCGGGATTTCCGGCACGATCTGGCCTGGCCGCAGCTTCGTCAGCAGCCGCAGCCGCTCCCCGAGCGACTTCGCGGAGTTGAGCCGCACCAGGATGCGGCGCAATTCGTCGTTCACCGCGAGGGGTGCGTCGGACGTCGTGTCGACGCCGCCCGCGATGGCCGAGTCGAGCTGCCCGAGCGCGATTTTGTTGGCCACGTTGACGATCGCCTGCAGCCCGGTGCCGCAGGCCATCTGCACGTCCGACGCCGGAGTCTCCGGTGCGAGCCTGCTGCCGAGCACGACCTCCCGCGCGAGGTTGAAATCGCGGGCATGTTTCAGCACGGCGCCGGCAGCGACCTCGCCGATCCGCTCGCCCTGCAGGGAGAACCGGCTGACCAGCCCGTCCACCGCGGCGGTGAGCATGTCCTGGTTCGAGGCCTGGGCGTACGCCCCGTTCGAGCGCGCGAACGGAATCCGGTTGCCGCCCAGGATCGCGACCTTGCGAACATCCATGGCTTCCAGTGTAACCTACTGGCCAGTAGGTACCAGTCCAGAGCAAGGGAGGGCCACTGATGGTCGACCGCTATCAGCAGTTCACCAGGACTCCCCTTGGGAAGTTCCTGGTGCCCAAGCTGGGTCTGCCCAGCCCCGCCACGCTGCGCCGGTACCGGCCCGGTCAGCCGCCGCTCGATGGTCCCGCACTTCTCGGCGCCGCGCCCGGCGGACGGCTGGCGAAGACGGTGCGGGCGCAGCTCGCCGACGCCGGGATCGAGGTGCTGACCGAGTCCGTCGCGGACCAGCGATACGGCGCGCTCGTGTTCGATGCCACCGGCATCACCGAGCCCGAGCAGCTGCGCGAGCTGCACCTGTTCTTCCACCCGGTGATCCGGAAGGTCGGCGCGTCCGGTCGCGTCGTCGTGCTCGGTACCCCACCCGAGCTGGCCGGTGGCCGGGAGCGGATCGCGCAGCGCGCGCTCGAAGGATTCGTGCGCACGGTCGGCAAGGAGCTCAAGCGGGGCGCGACCGCGCAGCTCGTCTACGTCGCTGATGGCGCCGAGGAAGCCGCGGAGTCCACACTGCGGTTCGTGCTGTCCGCGAAGTCCGCGTTCGTCGACGCGCAGGTCATTCGTGTTGGTACCGAAGGCATTCCGGCCGTGTCTGCACCGGAGAGCTGGGAGAAACCGTTGGCGGGCAAGGTCGCGCTGGTCACCGGGGCCTCGCGCGGAATCGGCGCGGCGATCGCCCAGGTCTTCGCGCGCGACGGCGCCCAGGTGGTCGCGCTCGACATCCCGGCGCAGGGTGCGGAGCTGTCGCGGGTGGCGAACAACGTCGGCGGTTCGGCGCTGCAACTCGACCTCACCGCCGCCGACGCGCCGGACAAACTCGCCGCGTACCTGAAGGAACGGCATGGCGGCGTGGACATCGTCGTGCACAACGCCGGCATCACGCGGGACAAGACACTCGGCAATCTCACCGAAAGCGCCTGGAACGCGGTGCTCACCGTGAACCTGACCGCGCAGCTCGCGATCAACGACAAACTCCTCGCCGACAAGGTGCTGCGCCAGGGCGGCCGCATCATCGGTGTTTCGTCGATCGCCGGGATCGCCGGCAATCTCGGCCAGTCCAATTACGCCACCAGCAAGGCGGGCGTGATCGGGATGGTCAACGAGGCCGCGCCGGGGCTCGCCGAGTACGGCGGCACGATCAACGCCGTCGCGCCGGGGTTCATCGAGACCAAGATGACGGCCGCGGTGCCGCTCGTCATTCGCGAGGCAGGGCGGCGGTTGTCCAGTCTCGGCCAGGGCGGGCTGCCGGTCGATGTCGCGGAAACCATTGCCTGGTATGCGAATCCGGCTTCGGCCGCGGTGAACGGCAACGTGGTCCGGGTGTGCGGACAGGCGCTGCTGGGGGCGTGATGAGGACGAAGGAACTGCACGCCGCTCCTCGGCTGGCGCCGCTGTACGCAAAGGCGATACTGCCGTCGCGACGTGGTGAGACGTTGCCGGACACCGAATACGTGCGTCCGGACATCACGTTCGACCCCGCGCATCTGGCGGCCTACAACCAGGTTTGCGGGTTCCGGTTCACCGGCGAGCTCCCCGTGACCTATCCGCACCTGCTCGCGTTCGGACTACAGCTGGCGCTGATGACGCAGCCGGACTTCCCGTTCCCGTTGCTAGGCATGGTGCACGTGGCGAATCGGATCACGCAGCACCGGCCCGTCCGGCTGGATGAGACCGTGTCGATCCGGGTACGAGCGGAAAACCTGCGCCCACACGAAAAAGGCCATCAGTTCGATGTCCTCAGTGAACTGTCCACTGCGGACGGTGTGATGTGGACGGAGGTCAGCACCTATCTCAGGCGCGCCTCCGGTACCGGGTCATCCGGTAAGCAGCTCGCCGCGCCTTCACCGAAGGCGATCTGGCGTGTGCCCCGCGACATCGGCCGTCGTTACGCCGAGGTTTCCGGTGACCGCAACCCGATCCACCTGCATCCGTTGACGGCGAAGCTGTTCGGGTTCCCGGCGGCCATCGCACACGGTATGTGGACGAAGGCGCGCACGCTCGCGGCGTTCGAAGGGCGGCTGCCGGACGCCTACACCGTGGACGTGCGGTTCAAGCTTCCTGTGCTGCTGCCGGCGAAAGTCGCGTTCACGTCGTGGGAAACTCCCGATGGCTGGGCATTCGAGCTGTGGAACGCGCGCAAACCCCTGCCACACCTGGGAGGCACGGTCAGCTCGGTTGCCAGATCTCGCCCTCGAGAAGATCGTTGAACCCCAGCCACACCAGGTTCATCAGCCACGACGCGAGCACGCCTTCGGACACGTCGGAATGGTCCAGCCACCAGTCCGCCAGCGATTCCGCCGCCCCGACAAGGGAAACAGCCAGCGCGGGCCCGGAGAACTCGGCAGCGGGGCCGAGCCCCTTCTTGGTGCCGGCGGTGACCACGAGCGCGGCGACCATGTCGATCGCCTTGCTGCGCAACTGGTTTATCTCTCCCGCGAACTGCCCGCCGACGGTGAGCGCCTGGCGATGCAGCACCGTCCAGGAGTCTCGATGCTCGGCGACGAACCGGTAGAACGCACGCAGCCCGTGCCACAGTTGCATGTCCGGCGGCAGTTCGGAGCGAATCCCCATCCGCACCGCTTCGAGCAGGCGTGCGGCCTCACGCCGGATGCACTTGGCGAACAGGTCCTCCTTGGCGCCGAGATAGGAGTAGATCATCGGCTTGGAAACGCCGGCGACGTCGGAGATCTCGTCCATGGACGCTGAGTGGTACCCGTGCTGGGAGAACACCTCGACAGCGGCATCGAGGATCTGCCGCTCGCGGACGGCTCTCGGCAGGCGCCGCGACCGGGCTGGGGATCTCACTTCTTCGGTCACCCCCAAGAAGCTACATGCTTGCCTTCTCACCGGTACGGTCAATTCACCAACCCGACCGAAAGCAGGTGCTGTGTCTTCGGACGTCATCGACGCATTGGCGCGCCGGCTCGATCTCGCGAGGCTGAGCGCCGAGCAGTTCATCCGGCTACTGGAAACGCTGCACATGCTCGACACCGCCGGTGCCGGCGTGCGGTTGCGCGCGATGTCCACCGAAACACTGGTCGACGTGGTCCGGCGAGCGTCGAAGGAGCAGTTGCGCGCGCTGGCCTGCCATCCGGAACTGCGCCGGTTGTTCCTTGAGGAAATCTTCCGGCGCATGTCGGATCATTTCTTGCCCGAAAAGGCCAAATACTCGTCGATGGTCGTCAACTGGCGATTCTCCGGTGGCGACGACGACGGTTTCGATCGGTTCCAGACGGTGATCGAGGACGGAATGTGCTTGTCCGGCGCGGATCTCGTCCGCGAACCGGACACCACGATCACGTTGGCCGCGGACGACTTCTTCCGGGTCGCCACCGGAAATGCCGCGGTGGCCACGCTGTTCGTGACCGGCAAGGTGCGCGTCAAGGGCGAGTACGCCCCCGCTGTGCGGTTCGCCGGGTTCTTCGCGTTGCCGGGTTAACGGCCCTCGATGACCGGGTGCGCGCGGTCGTCCTGCACGACTTCGCTGTCGACCACGATCACGCGATCAGCCGAGGGCATCCGCTTCTCCACCCGCCGCAGCCATGCTTTCCGCACCACAGCGCGCGACGGCGGCAGCAGCAACAGGAGTCCGGCGATGTCGCTCAGAAAACCGGGTACCAGGATCAGCAGACCACCGAGCCCGACGAGCATCCCGTCGGTGACCTCGGTCTGCGGCGAACGTCCGGCACGCGCCGCGGTCATGAACGCACGGGCCGCGCGGGCGCCTTCGCGACGCGCCAGCCAGGACCCGAACAACGCCCCCACGATCAGCAACCCCAGCATGCCGAGGATCCCTACAGCCGAGCTCACCGCCCAGACGGCGGCCACCTCGGCAACCACATAGAGCAGGAACAAAGCAGCCATGCCGGTTCAACGCGCGAGCCGGGCCGTTTGCTCCCCACGGCCATCGCGCCAGAGCTTGTGTGAAGTTTCACATGCCGGGCAATGGGAACAACTCACCGAGAACAGCTCGTTGTTGTGCAACGTGACCTCAGTGCAATCCCGGGTGCGCGCGCCCGAGCTGTCGGGCGAGCAGTGGCTCAACACCGGCGGGAAGCAGATCCGGCTCGCTGAGCTGCGCGGAAAGATCGTTCTGCTGGATTTCTGGACCTCCGGCTGCATCAACTGCCTGCACGTCCTGGACGAGTTGCGCCCGCTGGAGGAGGAGTTCTCCGACGTTCTCGTCACGCTCGGGGTGCACTCGCCGAAGTTCCGGCACGAAGGCGAGGCCACCGCGATCGAAGCCGCCGTCCGCCGGTCCGCGGTGCGGCACCCGGTGCTCAACGACCCGGAGATGCAAACTTGGTCGCAGTACGCGGTGAAGGCGTGGCCGACGCTGGTGATCGTCGACCCGGCGGGCTACGTCGTGCACACCGCCGCCGGTGAGGGACATGCCGAGGCGTTGCGCCGGGTCATCACCGAGCTGGTCGACCGGCACGGGGCCGACGGCACGTTGCGCCGCGGCGGCACCCTTTACGTGCCGGCCGACGAGTCTCCGCACGAGCTGGCCTTCCCCGCCAAGGCGGTCGCGACGGCCGAGGGCCGCATCCTCGTCGCCGACACCGCGCACCACTCCATCGCCGAGTTCGCCTCGGACGGTGAGACGGTCGTCCGCCGGTTCGGCAGCGGCGAGCGAGGGGCCGCGGACGGCGCGTTCGACATCGCGAGTTTCGCTGAACCGTCCGGCCTGACCCTGTTGCCCGCCGAAGTCGCCGGCAAGGTCGGCTACCACCTGGTGGTCGCCGACACGGCCGGGCACCTGCTGCGCGGGATCAACCTCGTCAACGGCGAAGTGTCCACTGTGGCCGGTACCGGAAAGCAGTGGCGCAACGGTGAAACGGACGGCGCCGCAAGGGAAATCGACCTGACGAGTCCATGGGATGCCGCCTGGTGGGACGCGTGCGGCGGCGTCGTGATCGCCATGGCGGGCAACCACACGCTGAGCGTGTTCGACCCGGTCAAAGGCACGATTTCGCGGTACGCCGGCACGACGGTGGAAGGCCTGCGTGACGGTGCGCTCGCCGAGGCGTTCTTCGCGCAGCCATCCGGCCTTGCGGTGCAAGGAAAGCGGCTGTGGCTCGCCGACGCCGAGACCTCCGCGCTGCGGTGGATCGAGGACGGTCAGGTGCACACCGCCATCGGCACCGACCTGTTTTCGTTCGGCCACCGCGACGGCGACGCCGACGACGCGCTGCTGCAGCATCCGCTCGGCGTGGCCGTCCTACCTGACGGCACGGTCGCCATCGCCGACACCTACAACGGCGCCATCCGCCGGTACGACCCGGGAAGCGGCAAGGTCGCCACGATCACCGAAGGCCTTGCCGAGCCCTCCGGGCTCCTCGTCACCGAGGACGCGTTGCTCGTCGTCGAGTCGGCCGCGCACCGGTTGCACGCGTTGTCGCTGACCGCCGAAACGACCATGCACACCGGTGACGCGCAGGCCGTGCGCCGCCCGCCGAGCGAGCTCGCGCCGGGCGAGGTCGAGCTGTCGGTGGTGTTCACCCCGCCCCCGGGCGAAAAACTCGACGACCGGTCAGGCCCGTCGACCCGGCTGGAGATCAGCGCGTCCCCGGCAGAGTTGCTCGTCGACGGCGGTGGCACGGGCACCGAACTGACCCGCACGATCACGCTCGCCGAGGGGCACACCGAGGGTGTGCTGCAGATCGTCGCGCAGGCGGCAAGCTGCGATTCCGCGGCCGAGCATCCGGTCTGCCGGGTCACCCGCCAGGACTGGGGTGTGCCGATCCGGTTCACCGCCGATGGTCCTCGAACCCTGCAACTCATCCTCGCGGGCTCACTGGAGACAGGATCGGGTGCGTAGCATTACTGGCGTGTCGGAAGGCAAAACGCTGCCGGGTCCGGGCCCGAAGCTGGAAATCCAGATGTTGAACGACCGGGTGCTGGTCAGGCTGTCCCCGGAAGAAGGGGAACGCCGCAGCAGTGGCGGAATCGTCATTCCCGCGACGGCGCAGGTGGCGCGCCGTCTCGCTTGGGGCGATGTACTCGGCGTAGGCAGTAATGTGCGCAACGTGAAGATCTCCGACCGCGTCCTGTTCAACCCTGAGGACCAGCTGGAGGTCGAGGTTCAGGGCGAGGCGTACCTGGTCATGCGCGAGCGTGACATCCACGCCGTCGCGACTGAACGAACGGAGCACGGAACGGGGTTGTACTTGTAGCTCGCCGGAGGGGTGAGGTGCGCGAGGACCACTACTGGCCGGACTGGGACTCCGACAACGAGCGGACCGAGCAGGTCATCGGTCCGCGGGCCGCACCCGAGTTCCTGGCGGAGGAACCCCTCGACGCGCACGAGGACGCGCTGGCCGAGGAACTGCTCGACGGCGACCGGATCACCCGTGGCCCGCGCTCTCCCGGAAAGCGCTTGCTCGGCAAGGTCCTCATGGTCACCGGCGGAGTGCTGGCCCTCGGTGTCGTGCTGTACACGGTCGATCTCGTGCTCAGCGCCGGTGAGGTGCCGCGCGGAGTCGTGGTGGCCGGGGTGGATGTCGGGGGCCTCAGCCGTGGTGACGCGGAATCAAAGCTGCGCGGCGAACTGGAACCACGGCTGAGCGAGCCGGTCCCGGTCGTCGCCGGTGACGTGCGCGCGAGCCTTGACCCGACGCGCTCAGGGCTTGGCCTCGACTGGCCGTCAACCCTCGCGCAGGCCGGGCACCAGCCCCTCGACCCACTCGACCGGATCCGCTCGTTCTTCACGAAACACCAGGTCGATGTGGTGACCACAGTGGACCCGGATGCGCTCATCCAGTCCGTCGGCAGGCTCGCGACCGAGAAACTCAACCACCCGCCGACCGAAGGCGGCATCGGTTTCCGTCCTGGCGACGGGACGGGCGTGACGCCGTATGCGATCGAACCGCGCGAAGGCCAGACACTGCAGGACGTGCAAGACGCCGCGAACCTGGTCCGGGCGCGCTGGCTCGACAAGACGGGCGTGCCGTTGCCGGTTGTGTTCACCCCGGTGAAGGCCACATCCGCCGGGGTGCACTCGGCACTGGACAACCTCGTGCAGCCCGCGGTGGCCGCGCCGGTCGTGGTGCACGGCGACGGTGCGGACGCGCTCCTGACCCCGGTCGCCATCTCACGTGCCATGCGCTTCGCGCCGCGCGACGACGGGGCCCTCGATGTCAGCGTCGACCCGGCGACGTTGCGGGACGAGCTGCAACCGCAGCTGGCGCCCACGGAGAAGCCGGGCAAGGACGCGCGGATCGTGTTCAACGGTGCCGGGCCGGCGGTCCAGCCTTCGGAGGACGCCCGCCGGATCGACTGGACCGAGACCCTGCGGCCGCTGATGGCGGTCTTCGTCAAGACCGACGGGCGCGACCTGCCCGTCCAGTACCGTGGCCAGAAGCCGAAGCTGAGCACCGACGACGTGAATGCCTTGGGTATCAAGGAAATCGTCGGCGAGTTCAGCACGGGCGGGTTGTCCGGCGCCGCGGCCACGAACGTCCAGGCGATGGCGGCCAAGGTGACCGGCGCCGTACTGAAACCGGGCGACATGTTCAGCCTGCGGGGCCGGACCGGGCCGTACGGCGCCGGTTTCGTGCCCGCGGCGGTCAACGAGGACGGCACCGGCCCGACGGTGACCGGCGGTGGGGTTTCGCAGTTCGCGACCACGCTGTACAACGCCGTGTACTTCGCGGGCCTGTCCGACGCCGGGCACACCGAGCATCCCTACTACCTCGACCGCTACCCGCTCGCCCGCGACGCGATCGCGATCCGGGACGACGGTTCCCCGGTCGATCTGCGCTTCACCGACGATCTCGCCGGCGGGATCGCGATCGAGGCGTACACGTCCGGCTCGACCGTAACCGTACGGATCTGGGGCACCCGGCAGTACCGCGTCGAGAGCGGCACCGGCTCACGCACGGACTTCGTCGCGCCACCCATCCAGACGGCCCCGCCGGGCTGCCGGTGGTCCGCCGGGTCGCCCGGGTTCAGCGCCGCGGACACCCGGGTGCTGTACGACCTGACCTCCGGCACCGAAGTCCGCAGGACCACCCGGACGGTCACATATGCTCCGCGGCCCGCGGTGATCTGCTGACTGTCCGATACTCTCCGTTGCCAGGTGTAACTCTGTGCTGTGGAGGTGTTTTCGTGACGAAGTGGTCGTCCGCCAGGGCGCTCGTGATGTGTGCGGGTATCGCGGGTGCGATGGTGACGTGGGCGCCGGCGGCGAGTGCGGCAGGCGCGGAACCCGCGCTCGTGCATGCGTCACCCGTGAACGACTGCAAGCTCAACGTTCGTACGGGCGCCGACGCCGGTGCGACCTTGTTGACCACGCTCACCTGCGTCAACTACACGACCTGTGCGTCGGCTTCGGACGTGCCGTGCGGGCCGTACGTGACGGGTGGGGTCTACAGCTGCGTTGGTGCGGACGGCAAGGAGCTCACTGACAACCGGTGGGCCGAGGTGTCCTGGCGGGTGCCGCAGAAGTCCTACGTGGCGGTCGGCTGCGCCGCGTTCCGGCCGTAGCGCGAAGTTTGGGGGGAAGGCAGCGCGCCTTCCCCCCAAACAGCTACCTTCCGACTCGGCGCCTGCCGAACGCACCACTGGCCAGGCCCACACCGACTGCGGCGAGCCCCACCTGTGTGATGAGTTCGAGCCAGTCGAAGCCCTTGGTGTCCGCATAACCGGCGCCGCGCGCGATCGCGGTGCCGATGAACGCCGCCACGATGCCGATCACGATGGTCAACCAGATCGGGATTCCCTGCCTACCGGGTACGACGAGACGTCCCAGCGCGCCGATGATGAGACCGACGATGATCGCCGAGATGATTCCGCTGATAGTCATCGAAACTCCTTATCTCTTCGGCGTCTTGGGAATACCGTAGCGGTTCTTCAGGCAAACCTCCGAGAACGTATCTGTTGACGCTTATATACGCCTAGCGTAATACTTTCGACGTGGATGTGTTCGAAGCCGTGGCGGAACCACACCGCCGTGAGTTGCTCGATCTACTGGCCGAAGGTGCGCGCTCGGCGGGTGAGCTGGTGGCCGGTCTGCCCGCGCTGACCCAGCCCGCCGTGTCCCGGCATCTGCGCATTCTGCGCGAAGTCGGTCTGGTCGAGGTGAAACCGGACGGGCAACGCCGTATCTACGCGCTGCGCGCCGACGGCCTGCGCGAGATCGACGCATGGATCCAGCGTTACCGCTGCTACTGGCCGCGGCATCTGAAAGCGCTCGAAAAACACTTGTCCCGGAAGGATTCTCCCGATGAGCGATGACCTGGGCACGCTGAGTTTCGACGGCGAGTACGCGATCATGACGTTCCACCGCCGCCTGCCGCACCCGATCGACGAGGTGTGGGCGGCGATCACGGATCCGGTCGAGCGCAAGGCGTGGTTCGGCGAGACCACGATCGACGGCGAGACGATCGAGATGCTGCCTGACGAACCGCCCGCGGCACCCGACGCGAAGCGCATGACCGGCCGCATCCTGGTCTGGCAACCTCCGCACGTGTTCGAGCACGAGTGGCACCAGCGGATCGTCGAGGACAGTGTGGTCCGCTACGAGCTGACCGATGACGGTGACGGCACGTTGCTCACGTTCACCCACCGCGGCCTTTCGGAACGCAACGCCAAGGGCTTCATCCCCGGCACGCACGCGTTCTTCGATCGGCTCGCCGCGCATCTTTCCCGGCAACCGCTGCCGGTGTGGTCGGAGAGGTACGCGGAGCTGGCGCCCGCGTACCCCTCCTGGGCGTGACCGGGATCAGAACGCGCTTTCCGGGACCTCCATGAGGTCGTTGTCGGCGGCCTCGACGATCGCGCGCCGGGCGGTCAGCTCGGGCAGCACCGTCTTCGCGAAGAACGACGCCACCGCGATCTTGCCCTGGTAGAACGCCTGGTCCCTGGCCGAAGCACCGTCCAACTTGGACAGTGCGACCTCGGCGTGGCGCAGCAGCTGCCAGCCGACGAGCAGGTCACCGGTCGCGAGCAGCAGGCGCACCGTGTGCTGCCCGACCTTGTACAGGTTCGTCGCGTCTTCCTGCGAGGCGGTCAGGTAACCGATCATGGCGCCGAGCATGCCCTGCACGTCTTCGAGGGCCTGCTTGAGCAGCTGCCGCTCGGTCTTGAGCCGGGCATCGGACTCCGACCCGGTGTCTCCCACGAACTGGGTGATTTCGTTCGCGAGATAACCCAGTGCCTGGCCCTTGTCACGGACGATCTTGCGGAAGAAGAAGTCCTGCGACTGGATGGCCGTGGTGCCTTCGTACAGCGAGTCGATCTTCGCGTCGCGGATGTACTGCTCGATCGGGTAGTCCTGCAGGAAACCGGAGCCACCGAGGGTCTGCAGCGACTGCACGAGCTGCTCGGTGGCGCGCTCGGAGCCGACGCCCTTGACGATCGGCAGCAACAGGTCGTTGACGCGCTCGGCGAGCTTGAGCGATGCCTCATCGCCGTCCTTGGTCCAGATCTTGTCCTGGAACGACGCGGTGTACAGGTAGACCGCACGCAACCCCTCGGCGTAGGCCTTCTGCAGCATCAGCGACCGCCGCACGTCGGGGTGGTGGGTGATGGTGACCCGTGGCGCGGCCTTGTCCAGCATCTGCGTCAGGTCCGCGCCCTGCACGCGTTCCTTGGCGTACTCGAGCGCGTTGAGGTAGCCCGTCGACAGCGTCGCGATCGCCTTGGTGCCGACCATCATCCGGGCGTACTCGATGACCTGGAACATCTGCGCGATGCCGTCGTGCACGTCGCCGAGCAGCCAGCCCTTGGCGGGAACGCCGTGCTGGCCGAACGTCAGCTCCGTGGTGGTGGAGACCTTGAGGCCCATCTTGTGCTCGACGTTGGTGACGAAGGCGCCGTTGCGCTCACCGAGCTCGCCGGTTTCGGTGTCGAAGAGGAACTTCGGCACGAGGAACAGCGACAGACCCTTCGTGCCGGGCCGGGGTTCGATGCCCGGACCTTCGGGGCGGGCCAGCACCAGATGCATGATGTTCTCGGTCATGTCCTGATCGCCCGAGGTGATGAACCGCTTTACGCCGTCAAGGTGCCAGGTGCCGTCCTCCTGCAGCACGGCCTTGGTGCGCCCGGCGCCGACGTCGGAACCCGCGTCGGGCTCGGTCAGCACCATGGTGGCGCCCCACGCGCGCTCGATCATGATCCGCGCCCAGCGCTTCTGCTCCTCGGTGCCGTTGCGGTCGAGGATCATCGCGAAGTTCGGCCCGGCCATGTACATGAACAGCGCCGGGTTCGCGCCGAGGATCAGCTCCGAGGCGGCCCACTGCACGGTCGGAGGCAGGCCGAGCCCGCCGAGTTCGTTGGGCAGACCGAGGCGCCACCACTCGCCGTCCCAGAGCTGCTGGTAGCTCTTCTTGAACGACTCCGGCAGCGTGGCCGAGAAGGTCTTCGGGTCATAGACCGGCGGGTTGCGATCGGCGTCCGTGAAGGACTCCGCCAGTGGGCCGGTGGCGAGATTGTTCAGCTCGGACAGCGCGCCGCGGGCGGTCTCCTCGTCGGAGTCCGCGAGTACGCCCTTGCCGAGGCGGTCTTGGACGCCGAGCACCTCGAAGAGGTTGAACTCCAGGTCTCGGACGTTGCTCTTGTAGTGGCCCATGTCGTCGCTCCGTTGGTATCGAGTCTTCCGGCTGGGCGCATGCTGGTCCCGTTACTGGCCGGTAACATCAGGATATTACCTGCGGGTAACCGCAGCAAGGGTAATCAGCCCGTTGTGATCATCGGACCACCGGTCAGCGCGAGCGGTACTCCTCGAGACCTGGGGGCGATTGTGGGGACTGACCAGCGGATCCGCGCTCAGGCGGGTCCTCGGTCTGCGCGATCAGGATGCCGCCACGGAACGCGATTGTGACCGCGTGCGTGCGGTCGCGCGCGGACAGCTTCCGCAGAATGCTCTTCACGTGGGTGCGGACGGTTTCGACGGAGAGGTAGAGGATCTTCGCGATCGCCGCGTTCTCCAGACCTTCCGCGACGAGCTGCAGCACCTGGAACTCACGTCGCGACAGCGGCATCCGCGGCCGGCGCGTGGCCACGACGGGGTCCCCGGCCCGGAAGCCTGGTCGTTGCTGGGCGGTCAGCGGTGCCAGCGCGGGGTCGACGTAGCGCCGGTCCAGGTGTACCCGCCGGATCGCCTCGACGAGCCTGCGGGCTTCGGCTGTGCGCGGCAGTGCGCCGTGCGCGCCCGAGACGGTCGCGATCTGCAGGTACGCCGCGGTCCGGTGCGTTTCGCGCACCAGCACGATGATCAGCAACGCCGGATCGCCGCTGGTCAGCAGCTTGGTCAGATGGCCGTTCGGATCGAGTCCGGAGTCGAGCAGGATGACGTCGGGATGCACCTGCTCGGCGAGCTGCAACGCGGCGTGCGGATTCCCGGCGTGCCCGGCCCAGTGCAGGCCCGGCGTGCGCTGGACGATCGCGGACAGTCCCTCACGGCAGAACGGCACCGGATCGACGGCTGCGATCCCGAGGCTGCGGGTCGGCGGAGAACCCTGTGGCGCCCGGACTGGTTCGTTACTGCGCGTCATCAGAAAACTCCGTCTCCCACGGGTCAGTGCCGGGACGCCGGGCCTGGACGGCGTCGCCCCCCTTCGGCGGTCCGTCCCGGGACTCCCGGCGCCACGAACCGATCCCCCCTGCTGGGACCGGTCTGGCCTGACACTTCGTCCATTGTGGGACTTGACGGGCCAAGGGGTGTGACGCGGGCTCACCCACTAGAGCGAAGAACTACTCTGAGTAGAACTTTTCGCGAACGGAAGCGAACGCCTGTGCGAGTGTCGCCGGGGTCCAGTGCGCGTTGAGACCGCTCGGATTCGGCAGGACCCACACGGCTGTCCCTGCGATCGGATCGGGTTGCGGCCCGACGACGGCCTTCGGGTGGCCGAAAGCCGTTCGGTACGCGCTGATCCCGACGACGGCGAGGCAGCGCGGACGGTAGCGCTCGAGTTTGCCGGCCAGGATGTCGGCGCCGGTGCGTAGTTCGTCGTCGGTCAGCTCGTCGGCCCGCGCGGTCGCCCTGGCGACGATGTTCGTGATGCCGAGGCCCAGGTCGAGCAGCTGGTTCTGCTCACTCGGGTCCAGCCGCCGCTCGGTGAACCCGGCGGCATGCAGCGCGGGCCAGAACCGGTTCCCCGGCCGAGCGAAGTGGTATCCCGTGGCGCCAGAGTAGAGGCCCGGGTTGATCCCGCAGAACAAGACGCGCAATCCGGGCCCGATCACGTCGGGGATCGTCGTCCCGTGCGCTGCCGCGAGCTGCGCTTTGTCCGGCCGGAAAGCACCCATAACCGGTCAAATTTTAACCATCGGCTCCACGGAAGGTGGCAAAACGCTCACCGAGGGCGTACTGTGTGTGATCTGCCACACAAGGACGACGCCAAAGGAGGCGGCGTGGGACTTGGGATCGTCCTCGGCCTCGTAGTGCTGATCTTCACGGCGGCTGCGCTGACCGTGGCCCTGGAAGACCGGCGTGCCGCGCGCCGGGAAGCTGTCCGACGGGCCGCGCGACTAGCGCGCCTCGGTGAGGTGGACCCTCTCGCGCCCAGCCGCCTCCGCACGGATCGCTGACCGCAGGGTCAAGTACAGCGCCCCGGCGAGCCAGCCGAGCATCGCGCCGCTGGTGTTGGTGATCAGATCGTCCACGTCGAAGATCCGGTATTGTATCGGCGCCGTGCCCCAGTTCGCGGTCAGCTGCGTCATCTCGATCAGCAGCGAGCAGCCGAAACCCAGCAGCATCGTCCCGGCGAAGCCCCGCCGCCACAGCAATCGAGCGAGAATGCCGAGCGGCACGAACAACACCACGTTGAGCGCCATCTGCTCGAACGCCGTCGTGGTCAGCACGTGCACCAGACCGGAGCCCGCCGCGTCCGACCGCGCATCGGTGATCCACTGGAACGGCACCAGCTGAATGGTCTGCGCCAATGGCCGCATGCGTGGACCGGGCAGGGGCAGGAAGACGACCGCGAGCGCGAGGCACGCGTAGCACAGCACTGCTGCGGTTCGCGCCAGTCGCCACGGGACGATCCGGCCGAACCGGGCCCGCTGCCCGATCAGCTGCGGGATCACGATGATCGCCCAGCTCGCGAGGAATACGACGAAGCCGGTCGTCAAGGCTGTGACCTGCGGTGATTTCATGTTTTCGACGGTATGGTCCGGACCCCTCCCGCGAGATCGGCCGAGTAGCCGGACCGGGCGGCGGGGCATCGGCCAGATGGCCGATCAACCAAGGCCTTCCCCCAGCAAGGTCACCCACCGCATTCAATTCGAAAAGTTGTCCCTTTATCCCGAGATATTGGCCGACTTTTCACGAAGAACTGTCGCCTCTTGTGATTCTCCTTTTGCAGCAAGGATTTTGCTGATGCAGGCGGTGACCGGACGGCGCGCGACGTGGGCCTGACGCGCCCTCTTCCGTAGCAATGCCGAACACGCACAGCCATGTGTCATCGTCCGGTTGAGCGATATTCACGTTTGCCCGTACGCGCTACTCAAGCGACGCCTCTATGTAGACGACAAGAACTGCGTGACGGAGGTGAATACGGTGACGCCGAAGCAGGTCGCGCCTGACGAGGCAAGCCTGCACGAGTCGATCGCCGGCGCGCTCGCGTCACAAGGCGACTGGCGCCGCGCGTACGAGCACCTGCGAGTGGCGCTCGACATCGAGCGCGCCGAGCCGTCGATCCCCGAGCAGTTGCGCCGGGAGGTCGACCGGTTGCGCAGGGAGCGCGCGGAGGCGCGTGAGGAGAGCCTGCGAGACGCGCTCACGGCGGTGTACAACCGGCGTTATCTCGACCGGCGGCTGGACGATCTGCTGGCGGACGCGCGTAAACCGCTCGCCGTGGCGCTGGTCGACATCGATTTGTTCAAGAACGTCAACGACACGTTCGGTCACGTCATCGGCGACCAGGTCCTGCGCCGGGTGGCCGCGCTGCTGCGGGAAGGGTTGCCGTCGCACGCGTTCTGCGCCCGCTACGGTGGCGAGGAGTTCATGCTGGTGCTGCCGGCGGTCGAACCGGCCGCCGCGGTCAGGGTCGCCGAACTCGCCAGGGCCCGGGTCGCGGATCATCCCTGGTCGGCGTTGCGTGACGGTCTTTCGGTGACGATCAGCGTGGGCCTGGCATACGAGCCGGGTGAAGCGACGGCGAACCGGCGCCAGGTGATGGAGGCGGACGACCTCCTGTACGCGGCGAAACATGCGGGGCGTAATCGGGTCGCATATCGGGACCGCGCGGGCACCCGGGTCATTGAATACTGTCCGTAGTTCCCGGACGTAATTTCGCTTTTCGTCGGCACGATCGGTTCACCCGGTTTGCCGCGTACGGTGTCAACCCCTCGCACTCTGGGTGAAAAAACTCGCGGGAGGGTGTCGTCAAGAACGGCGAGTATCCGTACCATAACGATGCTCGTCGTCGAAACGATCATTGATGCGGGCAGTATTCCGCCTGCTGGAGACATGGAAAGGAGACCGGGTGCCAGACGATCATGCCGCCGGCCCCGGTTCCCGTGACGGTGATGGGCGCCCTCGTGGGCGCCGGCGGCGATCGATAGACACACACGGCGGGATCAGCGTTTCCGATGTGCTGGCGCAGCACACCGGCATCCGCCCGACCTTCGAGCCGACGGACGCGCCCAGCTCCCACGACC
>NZ_WMBA01000090.1 GCF_009707865.1 Amycolatopsis pithecellobii | reverse complement strand
ACAACCACCCCACTACCCACCCCGGGCATAACCCACTAACGAAAATGGTTATCATATTCATGGAAGGGAGGCAGGCATGAAGGTGCGCAAGTCACTGCGGTCGCTCAAGCAGAAGCCGGGGGCGCAGGTGGTCCGCCGGCACGGCAAGGTTTTCGTGATCAACAAACGGGACCCGCGCTTCAAGGCGCGTCAGGGTTAGGAGGAAGCACGATGAAACAAGGCATTCACCCCGACTACCACCCGGTCGTGTTCAAGGACTCCTCGACCGGCGACGCGTTCCTCACCCGGTCGACGGTCAACTCCGGCAAGACCATCGAGTGGAGCGACGGCAACACGTACCCGCTGGTGCTGGTCGACATCAGCTCCTACTCGCACCCGTTCTGGACCGGGGCGCGCCGGATCATGGACACCGCCGGGCAGGTCGAGAAGTTCCACCGCCGCTACGGTCAGCGCGGAGGCCGCAAGTAATGGCCGTCCCCAAGCGTAAGACCTCACAGGCCAACACCCGCACCCGCCGGTCCGCCTGGAAGGCAAAGGCGCCGGACCTTGTGCCGATCATCGTCGACGGGGAACGGATGCTCGTGCCACGCAGGCTCGTCGGGCACTTCCGCCGGTTCGGACGCTGAGGTCTCGTCCATCCCGGTGATCATCGCCGCGACGTCTTGCCTATCGATAACGACAACCAGTAGCAGTAGAGCTACGTACAGCCGCAGAGTGAAGGGCAGGATCATGTCGCTTGATGTTCCGACCGAACTGCTGGAGCGCGCCGAACATGGCGACGTGACCGACGCCGAGTTCGTCGCGTGCGTGCGGGACTCGCTTCCCTACGCCTGGCAGGTGATCAGCGGAGTCGTCGCCGATCTACACGGTGCCACCGCGGATTTCGCCGACAACGTCACCCCGCCGCCGAGCGAGACCGACCGGGGACAGCTGTTGCGCGCACTGGCGTCCGACGCGATCCGCGGCGGCCTCGAACGGCATTTCGGCGTGAAGCTGGCCTTCCAGAACTGCCACCGGGTCGCCGCGTTCCATCCGTCCGCTGTGGACAGTGATCGGTACCGCGCGTTCATCTCGCCACGCGGCCAGCTGCTCAACCAAAGTCCGGAACTCCGGGACTGCTGACAGGCTGACACGGCGCCGTGCCGGATACGGCGCCGTGTCAGTCCCGCAGGTACGGGAGGACCTCCGCGCCAAGGCGGTCGATGGTGTCCAGAGTGCGCGCCCGGTTGCCTGTCCCTTCAACCATCGCAATGACATGCCGGATCCCCGTTCGCCGGGCGCCGGCCCGGATCCGCGCCACACATTCGTCCGGACTGCCGACGGGATGCAATCCGCACAGGAAATCCGTGTACTCAACGGGATCGCGGCGCAGGCGAGGCCTGCCGTCGATCGTCCGGTAACCTCCGAGTCCCTCGGCCAGCCAGCCCGGCATCGTCGCACGCAGCTGCGCCACCGCCTCGTCCCTGCTGTCCGCGACCTGCGCCAGCACCGCGGAAACATGGTCCACACCAACGGGATCACGCCCCGCGGCCCGCGCCGCCGCCGCGTAATGGTCGAGCATCCACACCTTCTCGTCGTCGCTCATCTGCATGCCCAGCAACAACGGAAGGCCCCGCGCGGCGGCCAGTTCCGCCGTCGCGGGCGAAGTGCAAGCCACGACAGGACCCGGCGACGAGTACGGCCGTGGCACGAAATCCACTTCGGGAAAGGCGTGGAACTTCCCGTCCGCCGCCACCTTCGGCCGCGTCAGGCAGTCCAGCAACAGGTCCAAACCTTCCGCGAAACCCTCCTCGTAGCGCGGCAAACCGGTGCCGAACACTTCGAGATCGACCCACGGCCCGCCACGGCCGACACCGAGCCGCAGCCGCCCCCCGGACAACTGGTCCAGCAGCGCGAACTGTTCGGCGAGCGCGACCGGGTGCGTTGTGGACAGTACGCTGACCGCCGTGCCGATGCCGATCCGCGAGGTGCCGCCCAACGCGTGCGCGGCGAACGTGATCGCGGACGGGCAGGTCCCGTACGACATGAAGTGGTGCTCGGCGATCCAGGCGTCGTCGAACCCCGCCTGCTCGGCACGTACCACCGCATCGCGGGCACGTCGCAGCGCCGTTCCGTCGTCCTGTCCCGGAAACCGGCCCGCCAGCAGGAAAATCCCCATCCGCATACCGAGCAGTCTAGAACCCTTGGGACACAGGACGTTTCACCGATCCCGGCCCACGATGAACCGGGCGAGTGTCTCCAGTTCCGCCTGTGCCCGAGGCTCCACACGGGCCGCTTCGAGATGCGACCGCGCTTGCTCGAGGTGGCGGCCGGCCTGATCCCGGGCCCACGCCCGGCCGCCCGCGAGCTCGACCAGTTCGGCCTCGCGAGCCACGTTCGCCGGCTCGGCACCGAAGCGGGCCGCCAGCTCACGGCCCGCCTCGGTGCCCGACGCCAGCGCCGCGACCACCGGCAAGGATTTCTTGCGGTTGCGCAGATCCGAGAACACCGGTTTGCCGGTGACCGCCGATTCTCCCCAGATGCCCAGCAAATCGTCGACGAGCTGGAACGCCAGGCCGACCTCTTGGCCGAAGCGGCGTAGTTGCCGCTGCTGGTTCCCGCTTCCCCCACCGGCCACCACACCCAGTGCGCACGCGGCGCCGAGCAGGGCCCCGGTCTTACCCGCGGCCATCGCACGACATTCGTCCACACTCACCTCGGCGCGCCGTTCGAAGGCCAGATCCGCGCTCTGGCCCTCGATGAGCTCCAGTACCGCGGCCATCAGGACATGCGTCGTTTCCGGTTGCCCGGACAGCAGTTTCGCGGCCAGCGACAGCAGTGCGTCACCAGCGAGGATCGCCGCGCTGGAACCGAATTCACGCCACACCGTCGCCCGGTGCCGCCGCGTGGAATCGCCGTCCATCACGTCGTCGTGCACCAGCGAGAAGTTGTGCACCAGCTCGACCGCGACCGCGGCCGGCAGCGCACTTTCCAGCGGCGCCCCGGTGGCCTTGGCACCGAGCAACACGAGCGTGGGACGCAGCAGCTTGCCGCTGCCCGCACCATCCGCCCAGCCGAAGTGATGCTGTGCGATCGGCCGCATCGATGACGGCAGCCGCTCGACCGCCGCCCGCAGCTCGGGTTCGGTGGTTTCCTTGCCCCACGCCAGGATCTCCTCCGCTGTCCTCGCGTGGGTGATCAGCTCCGTCATCTGCCGAGCTCCACGTTTTCCAACACCCCGAGCGCATCGGGCACCAGCACGGCGACCGAGTGGTACGCGGTGACCAAATAGGACAGTAGCCCCTTCTCCGTGATCCCCATGAATCGTGCGTTGAGGCCGGGCTCGAGCTCGTCGGGAATCCCGCTCTGCCGTAGCCCGATCACCCCCTGGCTGCGTTCGCCGGTGCGCATCGCCATGATCGACGTGGTGTTCGTGGCCGACACCGGGATCTTGTCACACGGCAGGATCGGGGTGCCCCGCCAGCCGAGGAACGGCCGCCCTTCGACCTCCACACTCTGTGGGACGAGACCACGCCGGCTGCACTCGCGGCCGAACGCCGCGATCGCGCGCGGGTGCGCGAGGAAGAAGGCCGTCTTCCGGCGCCGGGACAGCAGTTCGTCGAGATCGTCCGGTGTCGGCGGGCCCCCACGGGTCTGCACGCGCTGACGATGGTCCACATTGGACAAGAGCCCGTAGTCCGGATTGTTGACCAGCTCACTTTCCTGTCGTTCCCGCAACGCCTCCACGGTGAGCCGCAACTGCTGCTCCACCTGGTTCATGGGCTGGTTGTACAGATCCGCCACCCGGCTGTGCACGCGCAGCACCGTCTGCGCCACGCTCAGCTCGTACTCTCGCGGCGCCAGCTCATAGTCCACAAAGGTCGATGGCAGCACGGGCTCGCCGGAGTGTCCCGACGCCAGCGCGATATCCGCTTCACCGCGGGAATTGCGCGCCGCCGAGGACGTCCGGCGCAGCTGTTCGACGTGCGCACGCAGGGAACCGGACTGCCCGAGCAACGCCGCGAAGTCGTCCCGGCGTAACGCGAGCACGGTGACCGCGGTGAGCGCCTCGACCGAATACGCCCACTGCTGCGGGGTTTCGGCGATCAGTTGCTGGCCCACGTAGTCGCCGTCGGCCAGGACTCCGAGTGTCGCCGGCTCGCCGTACTCGCCCGTTCCGGCTTTGCGCACCTTGCCGTGCACGATCAGCAAACCCTCATCCGCGGCCGACCCGGCCTCGGCGATCACCTCCCCCACGCCGTAGTCGCGGCGCCGCAACCGATCCGCGACCGCGGTGAGCACCTCTTCGTCGGCCAGGCCACGGAAGATCGGCAGTTCACCGAGGCTCGCGGGCACCACTCGCACCGTGTCACCCGTGATGTCGAACGCGGCGCGCCCCACGCCGGTCTCGTGGGTGAGGCGCCGGTTGACCCGGTAGGTGCCCGCTGTGGTTTCCACCCATGGCAGCACGCGCAACAGCCACCGCGAGGTGATGCCGCGGCTCTGCGGCGCAGATTTGGTGGTGGTCGCGATGGTGCGCGCGGCCTTGGTGCTCAGGCTCAGCCGCGCGCTCACCTCGACCTCGCCGGTGACCGTCACGAGCTTTCCCGGCCCAGCTCGACATGTTCCAGTATCGCCAGCGCGTCCGGTACGAGCACCGCCGCCGAATAGTACGCGGACACGAGGTAGGACATGATCGCCTTGTCGTCGATGCCCATGAACCGGACCGATAACCCGGGCTGGTACTCGTCCGGGAGCCCCGTCTGGTGCAGACCGATCACGCCCTGGTTCTGTTCACCGGTGCGCAGCAGCATGATCGACGTGGTCCTGGTCTCGCTGACGCCGATCTTGTTGCAGGGCAGGATCGGGATGCCGCGCCACGACGGCACCTGATGCCCCTGGAAGTCAAGGGGCGCAGGGTAAACACCGCGCGCGCTGCACTCGGCGCCGAACGCGGCGATCGCGCGCGGGTGCGCGAGGAAGACCGTCGGTTCCTTCCACACCGCGGACAGCAGGTCGTCCAGGTCGTCCGGGGTGGGCGGGCCGCTGCGGGTGTGGATGCGCTGCGCCACGTCCGCGTTGTGCAGCAGGCCGAACTCCGGGTTGTTGACCAGCTCGCTTTCCTGGCGCTCACGCAATGCCTCGATGGTCAGCCGCAGCTGCTGCTCGACCTGGTTCATCGGCTGGTTGTACAGATCCGCGACGCGGGTGTGCACCCGCAGCACGGTCTGCGCCACGCTCAGCTCGTACTCGCGAGGCGAGAGTTCATAGTCGACGAACGTGCTCGGCAGGTCCGGTTCGCCGGCGTGCCCGGCAGACAGGTGGATGTTCGCCTCACCATGATCGTTGCGTGGCGCCAACTGACCGGCCTGAAAGTCCGCCACGTGCGCGCGCAGCGATTCCGATTGCGCGTAAACCTCGTCGAAAGCCTGTTGTGGCAGGACGAGCACGGTGCTCGGGGTGACGGCCTTGACGGTGTACTCCCAGATGCTCTGCGGGTCCAGGAGTGTCTCGGCGCCGAAGTGATCCCCGTTGGCCAGTACGCCGAGCGTCGTCTGGTTGCCGTACTCGCCGGGGCCGATCTGGCTGACTTTACCATGTGCTACAAGGAAAGCCTGGTCCGACGAGTGTCCGAACTCGACGATCACGTCGCCGGGCTCGTAGCTGCGCTGCTCGAACCGGTCCGCCAGCGCGGACAACACCGCGTCGTCCTCGTATCCCCGCAGCAGCGGGAGTTCTCGCAGCTCGGCCGGAATGACCCGGACGTCGCTGCCGGTGCTGACGAACGTCACCCGGCCGTCGCCGACGGTGTACGTGAGGCGCCGGTTGACCCGGTAGGCGCCGCCGGCCGCCTGCACCCAGGGCAGCACGCGCAGCAGCCAGCGCGAGGTGATGCCCTGCATCTGCGGGACGGACTTGGTCGTGGTCGCCAGGTTCCGCGCCGCCCCGGTGCTGAGGCTTTGCTGCGGCGCGTTGTCGATGCCCGGCTCCGCTGATTCGGTCACAGTCACGGCACAAACCACCAATCCATGGTCTTCGCGGATTCGACACAAAAGAATTCAGGCGCAATTGAAGTCGCCGAATTCGACGTTAGCACCGGCGGCCGGGACCGTACAGTCACTCATCAGTGGGCGCCGTCCGATTAGCGAAGTTGACTTCCGCACTCGCAAACCCTGGGTACTATGCGCCGCATTTCCCTCACTCATCACGACCAGTGCAGATGAGCTCAAGTGGACCACTGGCGCTCACGCTGCCCGCGAATTCGCGGCTGAGCACTGGTCTGAACGTGTTCAATTCCCTTGGTGCGCTTGGGCGTAGCTCAGCCAACCGGCCCAACCGTGACCTGTCGTGAGTGGCTTCCGCACGAGTGGAGCAGTACTGGACCAATTGATCGTCCCGCCATGGAAATCGGTTACCCGGCGACTGCTCCGAATCAGTGAGTAATAACGAGCAGCCGCCACGGCCGACTGAAAAGCGTCCGTCGACCTTGTCTGCCGATATTCCGCTGATTAGCGTGAAGGTATTCGCGCCGGAAAAGGAGCCAGATGAGTGTTTACCTGACCGGTTCGCTCTGGGTGGCCGCGTCGATCACCGTGGGTGTGGTCATCGGGTATCTCGTGCGCCGGTACGGCCTCGACGAGGGAAGGATGGACAACAATGACGCGGCAGGGCAGGCGTTCACGATCGTCGGGGGGCTCCATGCCGTGATCATCGCGTTCGTGCTGATCTCCTTGTTCGACGCCACCAACTCGGTGCGCACCGGTGCCGACGAGGAGAGCAAGGCTCTCGTCGGGGCGGCCTGGGCGGCGCAGGCGTTACCGGAGCCCGCGCGCACACAGGTGCCGCAACTGGCGCGCGGTTACGCGAACACGGTGGTACGCGTCGAGTGGCCGCGCTTGCAGGACGGTCGGCCGGTGCCGGCGGACGGCTGGAGCGAACTGACGCAAATGCGGAAATCCATCGAGAACACGGAAATCCCTCCCGACAACGACTGGCTGACGAACCAGAAGACGACCGCCGCCGAGCGCGTGATGGATCTCTACCAGCGGCGTCAGTCCCGGCTGAACACCTTGCGGGACAACAATATCGGGCTCGTGGTGTGGTTCGTGCTCATCGTCGGTAGCGTGATCTTCGTCCTCCTGCCGAACCTGTTCGGTGGCACGAAACAGACGACGCACATCATCATCGTGTCGGCGCTGGCGGCCACCACGACGTTACTGCTGTTCGCGATCTACCAGCTGCAGAACCCGTTCGGCGGCGGCGCGAAGGTGGGGCCGGAAGCGTTCGACCAGGCGATCGCGCGGCTGAGCTGATGTTCGCCGGCCTCACCGCGGCCTTGCTGCTCACGGCCACCGCCCTCGGCGGCACCACGGACAGCGTGCCGACCCGGACCACGAACGAAGCCGTGTGCTGGACGGCGCATCACCCCGTCTGCTGCCTGTGCTTGTGGTGCTGCGAATGCCGGTGCTGCCGGACGACACCGGCCTCGCCGCCGCCCCTCACCACGACGACCACCGTCCCGCCCACCACGACGACGGTGCCGCCGACGTCGAGCACATCAGCACCGAAGAGAAGTCCCCCACCGCCCAGCAGCTCACCGCCACCCGTACTCCCGCCGGCAACCCCACCGAAACCGCCGAAACCCGTGCCCGTCCGCACAGCGCCGGTCGCACTCCCACCGCCGCCACCCGTGCCACCACCAGCGAGCACGCCGGCCACGTCGACCCACCGTCCACAACCGACACCCACGTCCTCGACCGGCGCCGCAGGCCACGCGGCGGCTCACGCGGTGACGGCGACCGAGGTGAAGCGGCGCTGGGCCGTGGCGGTGCTGGTGCTCGTGATCGGCGGCGGAGTGCTCGCGCGACGCGTCGGCCGGCAGCGATGACAACCAGGTAAAGGAGAAGACATATGCAGGCCTTCACACTGCCCGACTTCTATCTGCCGTACCCGGCGCGGATCAATCCGAACCTGGAGCGCACTCGTGTCCACAGTGGAGAGTGGGCGCAGCGGATGGGCATGCTGGACACGCCGAAGCGCGGCGGCGGCGTGGTGTGGACGGCCGCAGATCTGTCCGCAATGGACTATCCGCTGATGTGCGCCTACACCCACCCCGACTGCGACGGTCCCGCCCTCGACCTCATCACCGACTGGTACGTCTGGGTGTTCTTCTTCGACGACCATTTCCTCGAGGAGTTCAAGTACAGCCGCGATCTCGCGGGTGCCAAGTCCTATCTGGACCAGCTCGAGAAGTTCATGAGCGACGACCCGCCGGAGCCGGCGAACCCGGCCGAGCTCGGGTTGAAAGACCTGTGGGAGCGCACCGTTCCGGCGATGTCGGCGGGCTGGCGCCGGCGGTTCGTCACCAGCACCTACAACCTCATGATCGAATCACTGTGGGAACTGGACAACATCGACCGCGGCCGGATCGCCAACCCCATCGAGTACATGCAGATGCGCCGCAAGGTCGGTGGCGCACCGTGGTCGGCCAACCTCGTCGAATACGCGGTGGGTGCCGAAGTACCGGACGAGATCGCGGACGCCCGGCCGATGCAGGTGCTGCGGGACACCTTCGCCGACGCCGTGCACCTGCGCAACGATTTGTTCTCCTACCAACGAGAAGTGCGTGAGGAAGGCGAGAACTCCAACGCGGTGCTGGTGTTCGAACGGTTTCTCGGCTGCTCCACTCAGGACGCCGCGGAACTCGTCAACGACCTGCTCACGTCGCGGCTTCAGCAGTTCGAGAACACTGCGCTCACCGAGACACCCGCGTTGCTGGCCGAACACCGCCTGCCGCCACATGATGTCGGCGCCTACGTGAAAGGCCTGCAGGACTGGCAGGCCGGTGGCCACGAGTGGCACGCCCGGTCCAGCCGGTACATGAACGAGGGTGCCACGCGGCTCGGCGGCCCCACCGGTCTCGGCACGTCCGCCAGCCGCATCTCGTTCGCGCCGGGGTTGCGAGGCCGTGCCCGGCAACATTCGCATCAACTGTTCACGCCGGTCGGGCACCTGCCGGTGCCGGAGCTGTACATGCCATTCGAATACCGGACGAGCCCGCATCTGGATACGGCTCGCAAGTACGCGGTCGGCTGGGCGCGGCGGATGGGCCTGTTCGATTCCGTGCCGGGGGTGGAAGCCGGCGGTCTGTGGGACGAACGACGGTTCCGCGGGCTGGATCTGCCGCACTGCGCGGCGATGATCCACGCCGACGCGGCGCCCGAGGAGCTGTACCTCTCGTCGGACTGGCTGGCCTGGGGCACCTATGGCGACGATTGGTATCCCGCCGTCTTCGGCGGTACCCGCAATCTGGTTGCGGCGAAGGCGTTCACCGACCGGCTGGCCGATTTCATGCCGCTCGGTGCGGGCGCGGTCCCGGAGCCGACGAACCCGATCGAGCGTGGGCTCGCGGATCTGTGGCGGCGCTCGGCGGGTCCGATGAGCCCGGAAAAACGGGAAAAGCTTCACCACGCGGTGTGGGAAATGATCGAAAGCTGGTTGTGGGAATTGCTGAACCAGGCGCAGCACCGGATTCCCGATCCGGTCGACTACGTGGAGATGCGCCGGCGGACATTCGGCTCCGACCTGACCATGAGCCTCGCACGGCTCGCGCACGCGGATACGGTGCCCGCCAAGGTTTTCGGCACGCGTGTCCTGCACGAACTGGAAACCGCCGCGCAGGACTACGCGTGCTTCACCAACGACTTGTTCTCCTACCAGAAGGAAATCGAGTACGAGGGCGAACTGCACAACCTGGTGCTGGTGGTGGAGAACTTCCTCGGTGTCGACCGCTGCAAAGCCGCGGAAGCCGTCGCGCGGCTGATGAGGGAACGAATGGAACAGTTCGAACACATTCTTGCCAACGACTTGCCCGCCCTGTTCGAGGAATTCGATCTCGACAGCGAGGCGCGCGCGGCGCTCACCCGGCACGCGGAGGAGTTGAAGGATTGGATGTCCGGAATCCTGGAGTGGCACCGCAACTGCGTGCGCTACACCGAACCGGAGCTCCGGCGACTCCGGACACCTCAGCTGCCGGGTGGTTTTCCGCCCGCTTATGCCGTGTACTGATAGGCCGGGTAAGTCAGGTACCCCGCGTCGCCGCCCTGGTAATACGTGGCTTCGTCGACGGGCGCGATCGGATGTCCGTTACGCAGCCGCTCGACGAGGTCGGGGTTGGCGATGAAACCCCGCCCGAAGCTGATGAGTTCGGCGCCCAGCGCGAGCCAGTGATCGGCGTCGTCGCGGCCGGCTTGCTTCGGTCCCATCGGAAGCACCGGGTTCACGATGAGCGTGCCCGGCCACGCGCGGCGCAGGTCGAGCAGGGTCTCTTCGTCGGTGGTCGCTTCGAGGTGGACGTAGGCCGGTTCGAGACGAGCCAGTTCGGTCAGCAGCGCGGTGTACAGCTCGGGCACGTCGGTCTCTTCGACACCCCAGAAGGTGGCACCCGGGGAGAGGCGGATGCCGGTCCTGGCCGCGCCGATGGCGTCGATGGTGGCGGACACCGCTTCGACGGCGAACCGGATGCGGTTGGCCACCGAGCCGCCGTAGCGGTCGGTGCGCAGATTGGCGTTCGAGGAAAGGAACTGCGAGATCAGATAACCGTTGGCGCCGTGCAATTCCACGCCGTCGAAACCGGCCTCGACGGCACGGCGGCCGGCCTCGGCATAGGACTGGGCGTGCTCGGGGACTTCGGCGGTCTCCAGTGCACGCGGCATCGGCGCGGGCTGGGGACCGGTCGGGGTGAACACCTCACCCGCCGCGGGCACGGCCGAGGGCCCGATGGGCTGCAGCCCGTTGGTGTCGGGGTGCGAGACCCGCCCGCCATGCATGAGCTGCGCGAACAGCCGCCCGCCGTTGGCGTGCACCGCCGCGGTCACCGGCCGCCACGATTCGACCTGCTCGTCGGTGTGCAGCCCCGGCGTACCCGGATTGGACTGCCCGATCAGGCTCGGCTGCACCCCCTCGGTCACGATCAGCCCGGCCGTCGCCCGCTGGGCGTAGTACGTCGCCATGGACGGTGTCGCCAGGCCATCCGCCGCGGCCCTGGCGCGGGTCATCGGGGCCATCACCACCCGGTTGGGCAGCGTCAGATCGCCGAGCTGGTAGCGGTCGAAAAGCGTTGTCACGTCAAGGCTCCTTCGTGTTCCGTAGCGCTCCGTCCTGGGCGCTACGGCCACGCTAAAAGCTCACGCTGACGTCAGAGGCAAAGACTTGTGCCACGGGTCACACGGGGGAAGCCGATCTTCGCTAGAGTCCGCGTTCATGGGGCGGATATCTTCGGCATGGGCGGTGATCGACGCATGGCTCGAACGGCACGCACCGGCCAGTGCGCAGGCTCGGCGTGGACCGGCCACGTCGGCGGAAATTGCGGCCGCGGAAGCGGAATTGGGCTTCGCGTTGCCGCCGGACTTCGCCGAATCCGTGGCAGTGCACGACGGCCAGCCGGACGGTTGTGACGATTTCCCTTACCGGCCACTGCTACCGCTGGCCGGAATCGTCGCGACCCGGCGCATGCTGATGGAGGTCGCGGCCGACGGTGGATGGCTGGGCGAGGATGGCGACGATGCGTGGTGGCACGAACAATGGCTGCCGATCGGCAGGCTGGACGGCGATGTGGAGTTGCTCGACTGCCGCCCTGGCCCGGGATACGGCCGGCTCGGTGTGCGGCCCAACGACGATGTCGCGCATTTCGAGCCAGGGTGGGGTCTGCCGGATTTCGCCGGCTATCTCGATGCGATCGCGACGGCGCTGACCGAGGGCGATTTCGACGGTATGAAGCCACATCTGACGCCCGAAGGAAAACTCTGCTGGGCCTTCCCCGATGAGGACGAGGACCTGACACCGGTGCGGTAGTTCACCGCGCCATCGCAACCGAAGCGGTGGCGGGCGATTCCTCGCGCTGCGCCGGGAGTTCCCGCAGCCCCCAGGCGGCGACGAACGCCAGGACGCTCACGATCGCGGCGACGATGAAGATGTGCCGCTCACCGGTGACCAGACCATTCACCGCCGGCTGCCCTGTCATGCCCGCGGTCAGTAGCGCGCCGAACACCGACGTGCCGATCGCGCCGCCAATGGTGCGGAACATGGTGGTGTTCGCCGTCGCCACCCCGATTTCGCTGACGGGCACGGTGTTCTGCGCGATCAGGGTTGTCGTCTGGGTGCTGAATCCCAGCCCCAGTCCGGCCAGCACCAGGGCGCCGCTGATCACCCAGACCGGGGTCGCGGCGTCGAGCATGGTCAGCACCGCCGACCCGGCGGCCATGCAGAGCGTGCCCGCGATCGGGAACACCCGGTACCGCCCGGTCCGGCTGGCGACCCGGCCCGCCACCTGAGAGGCGACGACCACCGCGAGTGTCATGGGCAGCAGCAACGTTCCCGAGCCGGACGCCGACGCCCCCTGCACGTTCTGCTGAAAAAGCGGGACGAACGTGATCATGCCGAAGCTGATCACCCCGACCACGAACATGATCGCCGTCGTCAACGGGATGTTCCGGTAGGTGAACAAACGCAATGGCAGCACGGGTTCCTGGCTGCGCCGCTCCACGAGCACAAACCCGGCGAGCGCGATGACGGTGACCGCGGCGAACACCGGCGCGGGCAGCAGCGCCTGGTCGCCGGTGCCGCCGGTGAGCAGCAACAGCGCGGTGATCGCGACGGTCAGCAGCAACGCGCCGCCGAAATCGAGCTGGACTCGCCGGCGGGGCATCGACGGCACCACAAGCACGAACGCGGTGGCGGCCAGCACGATCAGGCCGAGCGGCAGGTTCAGGTAGAAGTTCCAGCGCCAGCCCAGCAACGAGGTGACCGCGCCGCCGAACAACGGCCCGCCGATCTGCCCTGCCGCCATGGTGCTGGCCATCATGCCCTGGTAACGGCCACGCTCCTTGGGCGACACGAGGACGCCGATCAGCGACAGGGCGCCGACCGTGAGCCCACCGGCGCCGATCCCTTGTACCGCACGGAAAGCGATCAGCTGGCCCATGTCGGCGGCGAACCCGCACGCCACGGAGGCGACGGTGAAGATCCCGATCGCGCTCAGGTGCACCGTCTTGCGCCCGTAGAGATCGCCCAGCTTTCCCCAGATCGGCGTGGATGCCGCCGTGGTGAGGGTGTAAGCCGTGACGACCCAGGACAGCTGGCGCAGCCCGCCGAGCTCACCGACGATCGTCGGCATCGCCGTGCCGACCACGGTGTTGTCGAGCATGGCCAGCAACATCGAAAGCAGCAGCACGGCGAAACCCGCGCGTATTCTCGCCGGGCTCATCACCGGCTGACTGTCCGGAGTGGACATTGGCGTACCCCCTCAGGCTTTGATGTCAAGAGAAAGCACGAGCTCGGTGGTGCGCTCGGCTTGTTCGAGCTGTGGCAGGTGCCCCGCGCCGCGGATGATGGCGAACCGGGCTCCTTCGTCGTTGTCCCCGGCGAACGAGGCGGCGTAGGCGCGGCCATAGGAGAGGTCCACGATGCCGTCGCTTTCGCCCCACGCCACCAGAACCGGCAGCCGGACCGCTTCGAGCCGGGCCCGCAGCAAGGGGTCGTGCATGTACGGATTGCCCGCGTAATCGGCCAGTGCCACGTCGTCCGGATCCGCCTCGGCAGGCGGCGACGGCGGCTGCTCGGCCGGATCCATCCGGAACTTCTCCGGGCTGTGGAACACGAGATCGGCCAGCCGGCTCGGCGGTTCCACCGAGACATCCGTGATCGGATGCCCTTCGACGGTGATGCCGACCGCGTTCACCAGAACGAGCCCGCCGATGCGCGACACTTCCCCATCGTCACGGGCGGCCTGCTCGTCGACCCCCATCTGGGCGGCGATCCACCCGCCGAAGGAGTTGCCGGCGACGAGCACGTCCCGCAGGTCGAGTTCGTCCAGCAGTTCACGGAAGGCGCGCGCCAGATCGGCGACGTTGCTCAGCCCCGAGCGGGATGTCCCATCGAAACCGGGAATGACGGGCGAGAGCACGCGGACCCCCCGAGCCGCGAGCCCGGCGGCGAGCCCGGCGACCGAACCCGCTCCGGCACCCCCGTGGATCAGGAACACGGGCCGCCCGGCGCCACGGTCCTCGACGCGGATCTCCACGCCGCTTGCCAGCTGGTAGTCCGTGATCTCCGGGTCGGCAGGCTGCACTCGTTCCGCGTCGGCGTAGGTCGTCGCGGACTCGGTGTGGTAGTGGCTCATGATCTTGACGATTTCCTTGCCGTCCGCGGGACGGCCGGCCGCGGTCGCGAAGTCCCGCAGCTCGCGGAAGTACTGGACGAACAGGTCCGGTGTGAAGGTGTTCAGCAGCACCGCCGGTTCCGCGCCCGGGTTGGCGAAGGTGTGCGGGGCGCCCGGCGGCACCATCACGAGAGTCCCGGCGGGGGCGTCGTAGGTTTCCTCTCCCACGGTGAAGCGTGCGGTGCCGCGCACGACGTAGAAGCCCTCGTCGTGCTGCGCGTGCCGGTGCTGGGGCGGGCCATCCGTGTGCGGGGCGACGGTGATCTCCCCGATGCCGAGGCGGTGGTCCGTGGTGCTGCCGTCTTCGAGGATGCGGAGCTGGATCGCGCCGGTGAGTGCGGTCTCCCCGCCATCGGGGCCGACGATCGAAACAAGTGTCATGGCCAACCTTCGTGAGAGTGAACTTTCATGACGAGACTATGCCTTCGGCACCGTTTGTGCAAGCTCGCTCTCACAAGCAAGAGTGTGAGGTCGATTGACGCCGGCTTGGGCCGCGGCTTACTGTTCTTTCCGCATGACGGTTTCTGGAAGCCGGTGAGAACCCGGCACGGTCGCGCCACTGTGAGTCCGCCTACGGGCGGGCGAGTCAGGTCGAGAAGCCGTCACGATGCTCCGCACGACCAGGGACGCACGATCCCTCAAGGAGGCTTTTGATGACCACGATTCCCGCGGAATCGTCCACCCCCGTCGTCCTGCCCGTTTCCAAAGCGGTCCTCTGGCTTGCCGGCACGGTGCTGCTGGCACTGGCGCTGTACTACTTCATCGGCATCGACCAGGGCGCCACTTCGGTGTTCGGCGACGACATGCACGTCCACGAGTTCGTGCATGACGCCCGGCACTTCCTCGGTTTCCCCTGCCACTGATCGCGGGCGAGGACAACCGAAGATGGAGAAGAAACTCATCGGATGGGGTGTGCTTTCCGGCGCCCTGGCCGGATTGCTGGCGTTCGTGTTCGCCCGGATCTTCGCCGAGCCGCAGATCCAGGCGGCGATCGACTACGAAAGCGGCCGTGACGCCGCGCAAGAAATGCTGAACCACGCCGGCGGCATGACCGAGGCGCACGGGGCGGATGGCGAGCTGTTCAGCCGGGCCGTGCAGGCGAATCTCGGGGCCGGGCTTGGCATCGTCGGTTTCGGCGTGGCGATGGGTGCACTGTTCGCCGTGGTGTTCACCGTGTGCCTCGGCAGGGTCGGCAAGCTCCGCCCGCGCACACTCGCGCTGCTGGTGGCGGGTGCCGGGTTCCTCGCGATCTACCTGACGCCGTTCGTGAAGTACCCGGCGAACCCGCCCGCGATCGGGAGCGAAGAAACCATCGGGACCCGCGGTGGTCTGTACCTGATCATGGTGCTCGGCTCGGTGGTGTTCCTCGGTGCGGCGGTGTGGCTGGGCCGGCGCCTCGCGCCACGGCTGGGAAACTGGAACGCGAGCCTGGTCGCCGGGGCGGCTTTCGTTGTGGCGACGGGGATCCTGATGGCGATACTGCCACCGCCCGGACACCTGGCGGCGAATGTCGCCGAGCATGGCGTCCAGGCGACCGAAACCCCGCAGCCGCTGACCGATCCGGCCGGGCATCTGGTGTACCCGGGCTTCCCGGCGGACACCCTGTTCGAGTTCCGGCTTTATTCGGTCGGCGCGCAGGTGATTCTCTGGGGTGTGCTCGGGCTGATGTTCGGCCCGCTGGCCCAGCGGGTGCTGCACCGGGGCCGGTCGCTGGCGGCAACCGGGTGACCTCGGGCCCGTGGATCTCAGCACGCTGGGGCCGTACTTCGCGGTGGATCACCATCCCGCGCGGGCCGGAGTTCCCGCGCCGTGGCGGACGTTCGATGAGCTGATCACCGGCCAGGACACGGTACGGGAGCGGGTCACGACCGTCCGAAGTGGACTTGCCGCGATGGGTGGGCTGCCGGCGGGGGCGATCGAACCACGAGTCGCGGCGTCGGTCGCCCATCTCGGGATCGCCGCCCGCCTGGTGTCACCACTGCTCGCCGCCGCGGTGGGCAGCGGGATCGTGCTCGATCTCACGCCCGGCGAAACGTGGTGGCAGCCGGTGGCGGGCGGGCCGGTTCCGGTGTCGATCCGGTGGCCGCAGCGCGAAACCGCGCCGGATCTCGAAACCGGGGTGGCGCGGGTACTCGACGGCCCGGTCCGTGCTCTGGGTGATGCCTTCGCGCGGCTTTCCGTGTCACGGCAGACGTTGTGGGGCAACGTCGCGTCCGCCGTGCACGGTGCCGCGACGATGCTCGACCGCGAACGTCCTCAATGGACAGTGCGAACCCGCGCGCTGACCGCCGCACTCCGTGGCTGCGAACCGCTCGCCGGAACCGGCGACGTGGACGCCGCAGGCCGGTTCCGGCGGCGCAGTTGCTGCCTGATCTACCGCGCCGCGCCGGACAAAGCCGGCCCGGTGTGCGGTGACTGCGTCCTCGCCACCAGGCGGGCCTGAGGGTTATCGTTGGTGTTGCTGGTGGTTCGCCGCGGCCTTCGGGTCGGGGCGAGGCAAGAGGGAACCCGGTGCGAGTCCGGGACTGCCCCGCAGCGGTGAGCGGGAACGACCGCCGTCAGAAGCACTGGGCACCTGCCCGGGAAGCGACGGCCAGTAGGTCCACAAAGGTGGGTGCCCGCGAGTCCGAAGACCTGCCACTGGCCCGTGTGCCGCCCGGCACGCGGAGCGTTCCGGGGCCTCGTGGGAAGGCCGGCGTGAATACGGCACTCGTGGTGCCCTTCTCTCGCCTGCCCTCGTTCGGGCCCTGTGACGTGACCAGCGAGCTCGCGAGGAGAGAGCCGGATGAACCACTCACTGCCCCCGATCGGATCAACCGTACTGGGCTATCCGCGGATCGGCCCCGAACGGGAACTCAAACGTGCCAACGAAAGCTACTGGGCCGGCCGGATCGGTCAGGACGAACTTGAAGCGACGGCGCGCAAGCTGCGGGCGCGGACCTGGACCGAACTGGCCACGGCCGGACTCGATTCCGTACCAGGCAACACCTTCTCCTACTACGACCAGATGCTGGACACCGCGGTCCTGTTCGGCGCGGTGCCGCGGCGTTTCCATGGACTGTCCGAATTGGACACCTACTTCGCGATGGCCCGTGGCCGCGACGGGGTGAGGCCGCTGGAGCTGACGAAGTGGTTCGACACCAACTATCACTACCTGGTACCGGAACTGGCTCCGGACACCACGTTCATCCTGGCCGGGGACAAGCCGGTGAGCGAGTACCGCGAGGCCACCGAGCTCGGCATCGCCACCCGGCCGGTCCTGGTCGGACCGCTGACTTTCCTGCTGCTGGCCAAATCCGCTGCCGGAGCAGCGGCGGGGTTCACCCCCCTCGACCTGCTCGATCCCCTTCTCGACGCCTACGCCGAACTTCTCGCGCGTCTGGCCGACGCGGGCGTCGCATGGGTGCAACTGGACGAGCCCGCGTTCGTCGCGGACCGTTCCGGCGCCGAACTGGCGGCGCTGGGCCGTGCCTATGACCGCCTCGGTGCACTCTCCCACCGCCCCGGTTTGCTGGTGGCCGGCTATTTCGGCGATTTCGGGGAGGCGTTGCCGGTGCTCGCGCAGAGCCCGGTGGAGGCCGTCGCGGTCGACCTCGTCGCCGGTTCGGCCGCCGCTATTCCGGTGGTGACCGCGTTGCGCGACAAAACCGTCGTCGCGGGCGTCGTCGACGGCCGCAACGTCTGGCGCACCGATCTGAAAGCGGCCGCGTCGACCTGCGCCAGCCTGCTCGGCTCGGTCGGTTCCCTTGCGGTGTCGACGTCCTGCTCACTCCTGCACGTGCCCTATGACCTCGACGCCGAGACCAAGTTGCCGAGCGCACTGCGGGAACGGCTGGCATTCGCGCGCCAGAAGGTCGCCGAGGTGGTCCTCCTCGGTCAGGCCTTGAGCGCCGGTTCTTCCGCGGTCACCGCACGGATCACGGCAGCGAGCGAAACAGTGCGCGCCGGGCGCGCGGCCGAACCCCGCAACGACCACGTCCGCGGGCGGATCGCCGCGCTACGGCCGCAACACCGCCGCCGCGTCCCCTATGCCGCGCGCGCGGCCGCGCAACGGGACCGGCTCGCGCTTCCACCGCTGGCGACCACCACGATCGGCTCGTTCCCGCAGACCACCGACGTCCGCCGGGCGCGGGCGGACCTGCGCGCCGGGCGCATCGACGAGGCCACCTACACCGACCGGATGCGCGCCGAGATCCGGCGGATCATCGCGCTGCAGGAGGACATCGGGCTCGACGTACTGGTGCACGGTGAACCCGAGCGCAACGACATGGTGCAGTACTTCGCCGAGCAGCTCGAAGGGTTTGCGACAACAGAGCACGGGTGGGTGCAGTCCTACGGTTCACGCTGCGTCCGTCCGCCGATCCTGCACGGGGATGTCGCCCGCACGGAGCCGATGACGCTCGACTGGATCACCTATGCCCAGTCGCTGACCGGCAAACCGGTCAAAGGCATGCTCACCGGGCCGGTCACAATCCTGGCGTGGTCTTTCGTGCGCGACGACCAGCCGCTTGCGCTCACCGCCGATCAGGTCGCGCTCGCGCTGCGCGACGAAGTCCGTGATCTCGAGGCGGCGGGCATCCGGATCGTGCAGGTCGACGAACCTGCGCTGCGGGAGCTGCTTCCGCCACGGGCCGAAGACCGGAAGTCCTATGTGGACTGGGCAACCGGCGCGTTCCGGCTCGCTACCGGGGGCGCGGCTGCTTCGACACAGCTTCACACGCATCTGTGCTATTCGGAGTTCGGTGACGTCATCGAAGCCATCGATGGGCTCGATGCCGACGTCACCACCATTGAAGCCGCACGTTCCCACATGGAGGTGCTGGCCGACCTGCGTGCCATCGGGTTTGCCCGCGGCGTCGGACCTGGCGTGTACGACATCCACTCGCCACGGGTACCGGACGTCGCGGAGCTGGCCGAGCTGCTTTCCGCATCCGCCGCGGCGGTAGCGCCCGACCGGCTCTGGGCCAACCCGGACTGCGGCCTGAAAACCCGCGGATATCCCGAAATCGAGCCCGCGCTGCGCAACACCGTCGCCGCCGTCCGTGAAGTCCGGGCGCGTCTGGACTACTGTGCCGTTCGTTACTAATCCGACCACAGTCACGGCTATCCGGCTTGCGTGGCAACGGTTACGTGTTGCTCGGGGTCTGCCTACTTTTGGTCGGATTAGTAACACCACGCCGTCTGCCGCCCCGGTGCACACCGGGGCGGCAGACCGCCGTGATCAATCCCAGTCGAGCGAGCCGCCCGTCTGGTATTCGGTCACCCGGGTTTCGAAGAAGTTCTTTTCCTTCTTCAAATCCATCGCCTCCGACATCCACGGGAACGGGTTCTCGGTCGCCCCGAAAATCGGCTCCAGCCCGATCTGCTGGGCCCGGCGGTCGGTGATGAAACGCAGGTACTGCTCACACAACCGGGCCGACAACCCGAGCATGCCGCGCGGCATGGTGTCGTGTGCGTAGGCGACTTCGAGTTCGCACGCTTCGGTGAGCATTCCGCGCACTTCGGCCTGGAACCGCGGCGTCCACAGGTGCGGGTTCTCGATTTTGATCTGGTTGATGCAGTCGATACCGAAGTTCAGATGGATCGACTCGTCGCGCAGGATGTACTGGTACTGCTCGGCGATCCCGACCATCTTGTTGCGCCGGCCCAGCGAGAGAATCTGCGCGAACCCGGTGTAGAACCACATTCCTTCGAACACGACATAAAACGCCACCAGATCCCGCAGGAAATCCTGGTCGTCCTCGGCCGCGCCGTGTTCCAGGCTCTGGGTGTACTTCAGCGCCCACGCGTCCTTCGCCGTGATCGACAGCACCTCGCGGTACATGTTGAACAGCTCGCCCTCGATCAGGCCGAGGCTTTCGCAGATGTACTGGAAAGTGTGCGTATGCACGGCCTCTTCGAAGGCTTGCCGCAACAGGTACTGGCGGCATTCGGGATTGGTGATCCGCTGGTACACCGCGAGCACGAGATTGTTGGCCACCAACGATTCCGCCGTCGCGAAGAACCCGAGGTTGCGCTTGAGCATGAGCCGCTCGTCCTCGGTCAGCCCGTCCCGCGACTTCCACAGCGCGATATCGGCCTGCATCGCGACCTCGGTGGGCATCCAATGGTTGCTGCACGCGGCAAGGTACTTGTCCCACGCCCACCGGTATTTCAACGGCAGCAACTGGTTCACGTCGGCACGGGAGTTGATCATCGCCTTGTCGTCGACGCTGACCCGTCCCGCCCCCTCGGCAATCGTGCTCGTCACTGGCAGGCCTCGCAATCAGGGTCGTCGATCCGGCACGCGAGCGCGGTGTCCCCGATGGTCTCCAGCACCGGGACCGTAGGCACCGCGTTCAGCTTGCCGTCGGTGCCACGCAGCGTGCTTTTCTCCACGCTGGTCGCCGCCCTGGCCCGCAGGTAGTAGGTGGTCTTGAGGCCCTTGTGCCAGGCGTAGCGGTACAGCTCGTCGAGCTTGCGGCCACTCGGTGCGTCGAGGTACAGGTTGAGCGACTGGGCCTGGTCGATCCACTTCTGCCGCCGGGACGCCGCGTCCACCAGCCAGCGGCTGTCGACCTCGAAAGCCGTGGCGTACAAGGCTTTCAGGTCGGCGGGAATGCGATCGATCCGGCCGAGGCTGCCGTCGAAGTACTTGAGGTCCGACACCATCACCTCGTCCCACAGCCCACGCGCTTTCAGGTCACGCACCAGGTGCGGGTTGATCACCGTGAAGTCACCGGACATGTTCGACTTGACGAACAGGTTCTGGAACAGCGGCTCGATCGACTGCCCCACCCCGCAGATATTGGAGATCGTCGCGGTCGGCGCGATCGCCATCACGTTCGAGTTGCGCATTCCCGTTGCGCGCACCCGTGCCCGCAACGCTTCCCAGTCCAATGTAGACGAATAGTCCACGTCGAGCGCGTCGCCTTCGCGGGCGTCGGCGAGCAGGCGCAGTGAGTCGATCGGGAGGATTCCCCTGCTCCACAACGAACCCTCGAACGAGGCGTACCGGCCACGCTCGGCGGCGAGGTCAGCGGACGCGGCGATCACGTAATAGCTGACGTGCTCCATCCCGCGGTCGGCGAACTCGACGGCCTCGGCTGAGGCGATGGGCAGGCGCAGCGCGAACAACGCGTCCTGGAAACCCATGATGCCGAGCCCGACCGGCCGGTGCCGCAGGTTGGACGATCGCGCCTCGGGAATGGTGTAGAAGTTGATGTCGATCACGTTGTCGAGCATCCGCACCGCGGTTTTCACCGTGCGTTCGAGCTGTTCGGTGTCCAGGCCGGCAGGCGTGACGTGCTGGGCCAGGTTGACCGAGCCGAGGTTGCAGACCGCGACCTCGTCGAGGCTGGTGTTGAGCGTGATCTCGGTGCAGAGATTGGACGAATGGACGACTCCGGCGTGCTGCTGCGGCGAACGCAAGTTGCACGGATCCTTGAAGGTGATCCACGGATGTCCCGTCTCGAACAGCATGGTCAGCATCCGCCGCCACAACTCGACCGCCCGCACCCGGCGGAACACCTTGATCTCACCGCGGTCGGCGGCGGTCTCGTAGGCACGATAGGCGTCGCTGAACGCGGTGCCGTAGAGATCATGCAGGTCCGGGGTTTCGTCGGGCGAAAACAGGGTCCAATCCGCGTCGGCCTCGACCCGGCGCAGGAATTCGTCCGGCACCCAGTTCGCCGTGTTCATATCGTGCGTGCGCCGCCGGTCGTCCCCGGTGTTCTTGCGCAGATCCAAAAACTCCTCGACATCGATGTGCCAGGTCTCCAGGTACGCGCACGCGGCACCCTTGCGTTTGCCGCCCTGGTTGACCGCGACCGCGGTGTCGTTGGCGATCTTCAAGAACGGCACGACGCCCTGCGACTGCCCGTTCGTGCCCTTGATGTGCGCGCCGAGGCCGCGCACCGGGGTCCAGTCGTTGCCCAGCCCACCGGAGTACTTGGCCAGCAGCGCATTGTTCTTGTACGCCTGGAAAATCGACGACAGCTCATCGTCCACAGTGGTCAGAAAGCACGACGACAGCTGCGGCCGGGTGGTGCCCGAGTTGAACAGCGTGGGCGTCGAAGTCATGAAACGGAACGACGAGAGCAGCTCGTAGAACTCGATCGCGCGGGCCTCACGATCGTCCTCCCGGATCGCCAGTCCCATCGCGACGCGCAGGAAAAACGCTTGCGGCAGCTCGAACCTGGTCCCGTCGTGGTGCAGGAAGTACCGGTCGTACAGGGTTTGCAAGCCGAGGAAACCGAAGTCGAGGTCCCGCTCGGGGCGGATCGCCGCCACCACCCGATCCAGGTCGAACGTGGCCAGCTCCCGGTCCACCAGGTCCAGCTCGATCGCCCGCCTCAGGTAGGCACGGAAGTACCCCGGGTAGTCCAGCTCCCGGTGGCCGGCTTGGCGCGGCTCACCGGCAAGGTAGGTCAGCGCCTCGCCACGTAGCTTGTCCAGCAGCAGCCGGGCGGTGACATAGGAGAAGTTCGGCTCCTGCTCGACCAATGTCCGCGCCGACATGATCAGCGCGGTCGCCAGCTCCCCCGCGCCGATCCCGTCGTAGATGTTGCGCTTGGCCTCGGCCAGCACCGGCGCCGCCGAGACGTCCTCGATCCCCGCAACCGCTTCGGCCACAACACGTTCGACGCGGGCCCAATCGACGTACGCGGGATCGGGCTCGACCGGGGTGATGTCCCGCGCCTTCGCGTGTTCTTCCCGGTAGAGCACGTACGCGCGCGCCACCTTGTGGTGCTCGCCGCGCATCAACGTCAGCTCCACCAGGTCCTGAATCTGCTCGATGTGCACCGCGTCGGTGGTGGCATGGCGGCGCAGCGACGTCTCCACCCGCGCGGTCAGCTCCGCGACCAGGTGATGGATCCGCGACGACGTGGCCGCCGCGTCACCCTCGACGGCCAGAAACGCCTTGGTCAGTGCCACCGAGATCTTGGTCGCGTCGAACGGGGAAACGCTCCCGTCGCGCCGGACCACGCGAAACGGTCCGTCGTGGGCAAGGTCTGTCCTGGCACTGGAAACAGCCACACTGGGTGTCACAGCTCTCTCCTCGCGAGCTCGCACTGGACCCGGCACGCACCCGCGCGCCGGGCTTCCGCACGCCGGATGGCGCGCGCGGCCGGTGGCAGGTCTTCGGACTCGCGGGCACCCACCGGTTTTCCCGGCGGACCTACTGACCGTCGCTTCCCGGGCAGCCTTGCGGCGCCCAGTGCTTCGTTGACGGCGGTCGTTCCCGCTCACCGCTGCGGGGCAGTCCCGGACTCCCACCGGGTTCCCTCTTGCCTCACCCCGGCCCGAAAGCCACGGCGAACCACCAGCACGACAGACACTACATGTTGTGCCCTGTACACCAAACAACCCCATATCTGTGGGCATGTCGTCGCCTGAGCCTGTACCACACCGGGTCCACGGGCCGGAACCGACCTGGCGTCGTCGCGATAGTCCCGGCAAAGAATCAGAGGATTTCAGCCAAATCGCATTGCCCCAGCACCAAGGTTTTCGTGCAAACCAGGTACCCAGATCGGGAAGTCCCCGTATCTGCAAGTGCCGTATGCGGAAAGAGCCCGCAACACTGCTCGCGGCAGCCTGCCGAACAGCGAGCAGAGCGTGGAGGGACTGTCCGTAATGAACGCACCGGCCCGTGCCGCAGATCGCACTGAAGAAGAGAGGAACCCGGCGAGATCCGGGACCTCACTGGGCACGATTTCGCTGCCGGACAGTCCGCCGCTCATTCCTTTCGACGCACCATTACCGCACCCGCCGCTATGGCAACGGATCACCAAGCATCGGTGGTTTTCCCATTACAACCGGCTGATCGCCATTGTGCTCGCGGCGAACCTGATCGTCGCGCTGACGAATCCGGTCGACGACCGGCTGGTGACCACCGCTTATATGGTGAACTTCCTGGTCACCATTCTGATCCGGCATCGGTTCGTGGTGAACGCGATCTTCTATTCGGCCACTTCGCTGCCGCGCTGGGCACCCCTGCGGATGCGCCAGCTGTTCGGCAAGATGTACCAGTACGGCGGAATTCACGTCGGCGCCGCACTGTCGGCATTGGTCTGGTTCTGTGTCCACATCGGACTGTCCGTGCGACGAGGGGCCTGGCGCGCCGACGGTCTGGCATTCACCGATCTGGCACTGCTGATTTCGGTGCTGGTGCTGCTGGTGGTGATCGTGCTCGGTGCGCTGCCGGTGGTGCGATCCCGCTGGCACAACGTTTTCGAGCGCACGCACCGCTTCGGCGGGTGGAGCGCGCTGGCCGTGCTGTGGGCGCAGACCGTGGTGGTCGCGTTCGAGGCCGGCGGGCATGCGTTCTCGCTGACGGCATTGCTGTCCGGAGCACAGTTCTGGGTGCTGCTGGTGGCCACCGTGTGTGTGGTGGAGCCGTGGGTGCGGCTGCGTCGCGTGCCGATCACCGTCGAAAGGCCGTCCTCGCATATCGCGGTGCTGGAATTCGACGCCCGGTACAACCCGTTCCACGGATCCACCTCGGCGGTCAGCGTGAACCCGTTGGTGGAGTGGCACAGTTTCGCCTGCATCGACGCGCACGGACGGCCCGCCACCCGGGTCTTCATCTCCCGGGCCGGCGACTGGACGGGCCGGTTCGTGGACAATCCGCCGCGCTCGCTGTGGATCAAGGGCGGGCCGGGCCGGGCTTTCCGTGACGTGGAACGGTTGTTCGGCAAGGTATTGTTCGTGTGCACCGGCAGTGGTATCGGGCCGGCGATGAGCGGATTCAAGTACCGGACCGAACCACAGGCATTGGTGTGGGTGACGCGATCACCGCGGAAAACCTACGGGGACGCGCTGGTCGACGAGATTCTCACGACGTTGCCGGAATCGATCGTCATCGATACCAGACAAAGTGGCAAGCCGGACATGGTGAAGCTGTGTTATCAAGCGGTCCAGCGGTTCAAGGCGGACGCGGTGATCTGCGTGGCGAACAAGGAAGTCACCTGGTCCGTGGTGTCCGGATTGGAAAGCAGGGGGATTCCGGCGTTCGGCCCGGTCTGGGACTCCTGATTTCCGCAACGCGCTTTCAATCCTTTGTGGACCATCGAATCGGAAGGCAGTGAAGACACCGTGTTGGAAACGAACATTTCCGCGCCACAGGGCGTCGGCCAGACCGCAATCCTCATCGCCCGTGTCCGGGCACAGGAATCCCGCCGGCCCGACCGGTTGTTCAGCGACCCCTACGCCGAGCGCTTCCTGGCCGCCGCGGGCTGGGGTGCTGAGGAGGGCACGGAATCGGCCGTCGCCGCCCGCTGGAGCCGGCCCACCGACCACTGGGACCTGCTGCTGCGCGCGGCGATCGTGCGCACCCGGTTCCTCGACGATCTGGTGGTCGGGGCAGGCTGCCGGCAGGTCGTGCAGCTGGGCGCCGGCCTGGACACCCGCGCGTTCCGGCTGGACTGGCGGCCGGGCACGCACCTGTTCGAGGTCGATCTGCCGGACATGATCGAGTTCAAACAGGAGGTGCTGGCCGGCGTCGAACCCCGTTGTGAGCGCACGGTGGTCGCGACCGACCTGCTCGCCGACTGGGACCAGGCGCTGGTCGAGTCCGGGTTCCGCCCGGAGATCCCCACCGTGTGGGTGGCCGAAGGCCTGCTGATGTACTTCACTGCCGAGCAGAACGACCGGCTGCTCTCGCGCATGGCCGGGCTGTCGGCGCCCAGCAGCCGGGTGGGGCTGACCCTCCTCGGGCGGCGGCGTACCGAAGGCATGCGAGCCCAGACCGCCGTGGTCGGTGCGGAAGTCACCAGGATGTGGCAGTCCAGTTCGCCGGAGGACCCGCTGGCGTGGCTGGCCACGTTCGGCTGGGAGGGCACCGTGCACGACCCGCTCGAGCTGGCCGCCTCCTACGGCCGCCCGAATCTGTACGAGGGAACAGGCTTGCGCCCCGGCACACGCGGACTGGTCACCGCCATCCGCCGCTGAGCGCACGAGAAAAGGCCCGCCCTGGGGGCGGGCCTTTTCCGTTTCCGACCATCCCC
>NZ_WMBA01000008.1 GCF_009707865.1 Amycolatopsis pithecellobii | reverse complement strand
GGGGCTTGCCCCCGGGGCGGGGTTGGGGGGCTCCGCCCCCCAAAAAACACTCGGAACAAGAAAGGCGAGCGCTCTCCGCGAGCGCTCGCCTTCCAGCTTGTGAAGTCGGAAACTACTTCTGGATCTCGGCTGCCATTTCCTTGAGCTTCCCCTCGTATTCGCGAGCGTGGTGACCGCAGAAGAGCAGCTCACCACCGGAGGCGAGAATCGCTCGTACCTGTGCTGCGGCGCCGCACCGGTCACACCGGTCGGCAGCGGTCAATTCGGGGCGGGCGAGCGTCGGCGATGTCATGGGAGTCTCCCTCCGTCCCGGCACCGGTTGCCCGATGCCATCGATCCAGCGCGATCACTTCGGAACTACTGCCGGTGCGGGGATCGCGCCGGCTCCGCCGTGTTCGTTCCTTCCACTCTTGCAGACGCTGGGAATGGTGCAAGTGTTCCCGGCTCGGTGGGACACGTGTCACGTGGAATTACCCCGGATGCCGTAGTGCCGGTCCCGCGATGCAGGACGGCGAAACCTCGGGGAAACGTCCAGACCAGCGCATTCATCCAGGTCAGGATGCTTTGGACGCCTTGCGATCGTGGTTTGCAATCCCCGCCGCGGGTGGCTTTCCCGGCGCCGCTTGTTCGTTCTCGGCGAACGCCCGGAGGCGGAATCCGCGCTCATTTGGGCACTTGCGGACGTGAGGCACTTCACTGTAGGGCCGGGCGCCCGGCACGCATGGTGCCGGCCTGACTACGCCATCCGGGTGCAACAGTGCCCAATGTGGACAGTGGGGAGTGACCAAGCAGTCACGGAAGCCACGTCCGACAGTGGCGTGATGGGCACAATGGACACTCCAATGTGGAGCAACGCGTGGGTGTAAGCGCTTCCCGCCGTCGGCACGGCCGGAAACACCGAGGGGGCCGTCACGAAAACCGTGACGGCCCCCTCGCGGGAAAGCGTTCTCAGTCCAGGTAGTCGCGCAACACCTGAGAGCGCGACGGGTGCCGCAGCTTGGACATCGTCTTCGACTCGATCTGGCGGATCCGCTCCCGGGTCACGCCGTAGACCTGGCCGATCTCGTCCAGGGTGCGGGGCTGGCCGTCGGTGAGACCGAAACGCAGCCGCACCACGCCGGCCTCGCGCTCGGACAGCGTCTGCAGTACCGACTGCAGCTGGTCCTGCAGCAACGTGAACGAGACCGCGTCCACGGCTACAACCGCTTCACTGTCCTCGATGAAGTCACCGAGCTGCGAGTCGCCCTCGTCGCCAATGGTCTGGTCCAGTGAGATGGGCTCGCGGGCGTACTGCTGGATCTCCAGCACCTTCTCCGGCGAGATGTCCATCTCCTTGGCCAGCTCCTCCGGGGTGGGCTCGCGCCCGAGATCCTGGAGCAGCTCGCGCTGGATCCGGCCGAGCTTGTTGATCACCTCGACCATGTGCACCGGGATGCGGATGGTGCGCGCCTGGTCGGCCATGGCGCGGGTGATCGCCTGCCGGATCCACCACGTGGCATACGTGGAGAACTTGTAACCCTTGGTGTAGTCGAACTTCTCGACCGCGCGGATCAGACCGAGGTTGCCCTCCTGGATGAGGTCCAGGAACGCCATCCCGCGGCCGGTGTAGCGCTTGGCGAGCGAGACGACCAGCCGGAGGTTCGCCTCGAGCAGGTGGTTCTTGGCGCGCTCACCGTCCCGCACGATCCACTTGAGATCGCGGCGCATCTGGGTGGCGAGCTTCTCGCCCTCATCCTCGGCGACGCGGACGCGCTCGGCGGCGTAGAGCCCGGCCTCGATCCGCTTGGCGAGCTCCACCTCCTCCTCGGCGTTCAGCAGCGCGACCTTGCCGATCTGCTTCAAGTAGGCACGCACGGAGTCGGCCGAGGCGGTGAGCTCGGCGTCCTTGCGGGCCTGCCGCAGCGCCTCGGACTCTTCCTCGTCCCAGACGAAGTCGGGATCGTTCGAGGACTTGGGACCGGCGTGCTTGGTGCGCTCGGCACGCGGGGTCGCAGGCTCCTCCTCCTCGGACTCGCCGTCTTCCTCGGTGACCGTCGCGTCCACGACGTCCACCTCGACCTCTTCCAGATCGGCGAGATCAGCCTCGAGGTCGACGTCCTCGATCTCCTCGTCGGCGCCAGGGCCGTCCGGCTCGCTCCCGTCCTCCCCCTTGGACGCGGCCTTCCGCGTGCGGGTCTTGGCCGGGCCCTTCTTCGCCGGGGTCTTGGCGGCGGTCTTGCGTGCGGCCGGCTTCTTGGCGGCGGCGCCTGCCTGCTCGGTGGCGGCCTCGTCGCCTGCGTCGGGTTCCGCGCTTGTCGTCTTCGTGCCGCTTCGAGTAGCGGTTTTTGCGGGTGCCACGTACGCCCTTTCGCAGCGGTCGATCACGGCGAGCCCGGACCGGGGTCCCGGCTGCCTCAGATTCGGGGAACGCCCCGCGGCCTGCGGTTTTGTCTCCGCGACCGTGGGCCGTGTTCCATTGTAACGACGATACGCGCAAAGGTTGCGGGCCGATCATCGACGGGCCGGGTCCGCGGCGCGGCGCAGCTCAGTGTTCGATGCCCTCCACGGCCGCGGCGGCGGCACCCACGATGCCCGCGTTGTTCTGCAACGATGCGACCAGGATCTTGGTCCGGACCTCGAGCAGCGGCACCCACTTCTCGGACTTCTTGCTGACCCCGCCGCCCACAATGAACAGATCCGGCCAGATCAGGTTTTCGAGCACGGTCAGGTAACGACTTACCCGCTTGGCCCAGTGGTGATACGACAGGCCTTCGTTGTCCTTCACCGAGGCGGCGGCACGCTTCTCCGCGTCGTGCCCGTCGACCTCGACGTGACCGAACTCGGTGTTGGGGACGAGCTTGCCGTCCTGGAAGACGGCGCTGCCGATGCCGGTGCCGAAGGTGAGCAGGGTTGTCACGCCGTGGCGGGCGGACGGGTCACCGAAACGGATCTCGGCCATGCCGGCGGCATCGGCGTCGTTCAGCATCGCGATGTTCTCGACCGGTCGGCCGAGCACATCGGCGAACAACGCGTCCGCGTCGGTGCCGATCCACTGGGGATCGATGTTCGCCGCGGTGTGCGCGACGCCTTTCTTGATCACCGCGGGCAGTGTGATGCCGACCGGGCCGTCCCATCCGAAGTGGCGCACGACCTTCGCCACCACCTCGGCGACGGCCTTCGGCGTCGCGGGCTGTGGGGTGTCGATCCGGAGGCGGTCGCCAATGAGCGCGCCCTTTTCCAGGTCGACAAGGGCGCCCTTGATTCCGCTGCCACCGATGTCGATTCCGAAACCTCGGGTCGCCGGCATTGGCGTGATCCCTTCCTGCTCGATTCAGAAGCCTGTCCACGAGACTTTATCCGGGTGTGGTCACATGGTGATGTGGGAGCCTTCGAGTCCGAACTAGCCACTGCCGTCCAGGTTGCCGAAGAGGCGGCCGATCTGGTGCGCCGCGCCCGTGAAGCCATGCTGGCAGGCGAATCGGTGCAGGTCGACACCAAGACGACCGATACCGACGTGGTGACTGCCGTGGATCGTGCGGCGGAGCGGCTGATCCGGGAGCGGCTGGCGCGGCTGCGCCCCGCTGATCAGGTGCTCGGTGAGGAGGAGGGCGGCGCCGCCGGTGACGGGGTCACGTGGGTGGTCGACCCGATCGACGGCACGGTCAATTTCCTTTACGGCTTACCGGGTTTCGCGGTTTCCGTGGCCGCGGAGATCGACGGTGTTTCGGTCGCGGGCGCGGTTGTCGAACCGGCGAGTGGCCGGTCCTGGACGGCGGCGCGCGGGCAGGGCGCGTGGCTTGACGGGCGGCCACTGCGCGTCTCGTCGCCGGAACGGCTCGACCTGACGCTCGTCGGTACCGGATTCGCCTACGACGCCGGCCGCCGGGCGCGGCAGGCCGCGGTGGTCGCGGAACTCGTGCCGAGGGTGCGCGACATCCGGCGGGCCGGCGCGTCGTCGCTCGACCTGTGCGCGGTCGCGGCCGGCTGGCTCGACGCCTATGTCGAGCACGGCCTGCACCGCTGGGACTGGGCCGCGGGCGCGCTGATCGCCGCCGAGGCCGGCGCACACGTGGCGCTACCGGGGGAAGATCTCCCGCTGGGCGCCGACGCGACGTTCGTCGCCACCCCGTCGATCGCGGCGTCCCTGCGGGCCACGCTCATCGACTGCGGAATCGGCGAGGTGTGAGCCCGCCGTCAGCAAACGACGTTGCGGGCGCCGGAAAGCAATGCCGGGTCCAGTACCGGGCCGGGACCCGCGGACTGCTCGTTGCCGCCGTCGGGATGCTGCGCCGACCACTGCTGCAGCTGCTGCAGGATCTGGCGGGCCTGCGGGGTGGGCCGCAGGTCGCCGAAGCCGGCGGCCGTCGACACGTCGACCGACGCGTCCGCGCGGGTGTCCTTGACCAGTTCCAGGCACGGCAGCACGAGGCTCAGTGTGCGGGCCGCGGAACGCCCGTTGTCACCGAAGCGCAACTGGCCCTGGCATTTCGCGTCCTGGTTCGGGTACGCCGGATCGTTGTCCGGCGGGGCGATCTGCGCGAAACCGAGCTCCCGCAAGCCTTCCGTGGTGATGGCACCCTGGCCACGCGCCTGGCTCGCGTTGAGTACCTGCACCGCGATCTTGTCCGGCGGGATGGGCGCGATGTCGTCGAGCGCGGTGTGGGTGAGCGAGCTGTAGGTCAGCCCCTGGGCGGGCGTGGGCGGCGGTGTGCACCGCAGTGCCGTGTCGATGTCGGCCTTGTCCGTGATCGCGCGGACCCACACGACCATCGCGACGAGCCCGAGTATCGCGATGACGATGAGTGCCGGAAGCGGACGGCGTCTGCGGTAGCCCCGTTTTTTGCGGTTGCCGAAACCGATCCCCGACGCCACCTGCCCGATCCCTTCCCGACTGCCCTGCCGTCCCCCTGCATCAGGACCTTCGTTCCTGATCAGCCTAAGCGTTACAGTGCACCACTGTCGCCGCCCCCGTTCGAGGGGGCCATTGTGTCCCTCGACCTGGCCCTGTGAGGCAAGCTTCTCGCCCTGTTGAGTGACGTGCGCAGACGTTTGTCTAACACGTTGCGAGTCCGGGTATGTGGTGAGCTACCCTCTGCGGGCTCCGGCCGTAGCCGAGGGTCTGGGATAACGCTAGCCCAAGAGAGACCTGCCTCACTACGAGCCCGGGCACAAACAGGGGCGCTGGAACGTTGTCCAGCGGCACGAAGGGCTCACGAGGCGCCATCGTGGGGCCCTTCAGAAATCGAGAAAGCTGATCGCAGGGGTGAGGGACAATGGCGACCGACTATGACGCTCCGCGCCGCAGCGAAGCCGACGAGCTGGCCGAAGACTCGTTGGAGGAGCTGAAAGCGCGGCGCAACGAGAACCAGTCCGGCGTCGTGGACGTGGACGAGGACGCGACCGCGGAGAACTTCGAACTACCGGGGGCGGACCTTTCCGGGCTCTCCGGCGAGGATCTGACCGTCAAGGTTGTGCCCAAACAGGCCGACGAGTTCACATGTTCGGTGTGTTTCCTTGTGCACCACCGCAGCCGGCTGGCCGAGGAACGCGGCGGCCAGATGATCTGCCGCGACTGTGCCTGATCACGGGGCGGCCGGGCTATTGCGCAATAGCTCGGCCACCGTTTCGGGCTTACGTGTACTGAAAACCCAGTAGGGCGTGGGGTCTTCGGGATCCGTCAGATGGACTCGCACGATCGGGCCGACCCAGCCGCGGTGCAGGACGAACGCCGCCGGGTCGAGCTCGGGCCCCAGCGCCTTGCGCTTGCCCTCCTTGCCGACGACTTCGACTTCACCGACGAACTCGAGCGGCAGATTTGCCTTGCCTGCCAACAGGTGCCGGTCGGTGACGGCGACCCTGGACCGGCTCAGCGTGAGCAGCCACGCCGCCATCAGCGGCACCAGGATCAGATAGGGCAGCCACGCCCGCACACCCGGGTACCCCATATGGATCTCCGCGGCCAGCAGCCCGGCCGCGAGCAACGGCAGCGGCCAGCCCCACCACGGCACGTAAAGCCGCTCGCTGTAACGTTTCCGGTCCGTCTGCCCGGCGCGCTCCACTTGTGCACCGGCCGCGCTTGCGCTGTCACCCACGCGTTCAGGGTAGTCTCGCCGCCCGTGTCCACCGTGCAGGTCCTGCTCACCCGCGTCGATCCGGGTGTGCCGCTTCCCAGTTATGCGCGTCCCGGCGATGCCGGGGCCGATCTCGTGACCACCCAAGACGTCGTGCTGCCCCCTGGCGAGCGGATCGTCGTCGGCACCGGTATCGCGATCGCCTTACCCGATGGCTACGCCGGTTTCGTGCATCCGCGGTCGGGACTGGCGGCGCGTGCCGGGCTGTCGGTCGTGAACACGCCGGGAACCATCGACTCCGGCTATCGGGGCGAGATCCGGGTGTGCCTGATCAACCACGACCCGCGCGAACCGCTCACGCTGTCGCGGGGCGACCGGATCGCGCAGCTGGTCGTGCAGCGTGTCGAGACCGCCGAGTTCGTGGAAGTCGCCGAACTGGCGGCGTCCGAGCGCGGGGCCGGTGGTTACGGATCCACCGGCGGGCATGCCACGCTGAACAGCGTGCCTGGGGAAGGAGCGAGGAAGTAGTGGCCATTTTCGGACGCAGGCGGCGGCAGCCGGAGCCCGAGCAGCCGCGAGGCCGGCATGCCCTGCCCGAACCGGACGAGTTCGACGAGCCCAGCGAATACGACGAGTACGAGGCGCCGCGGCCGGTCGTCGTCGACGGACCGTTCGACGAGGCCGACGCGCCCGAGGACGAGGTGCCGCGGATCGATCTGGGTTCGGTGCGCGTGCCGGTGCCCGACGGCGCGCAGGTCCAGGTCGAGATGGACCCGGCAGCCGGTGGCGTGCGCGCGGTGCACGTCGTCACCCCGCAGGGCCAGATCACGGTGAGCGCCTACGCCGCGCCGCGGTCCGGCGGGCTGTGGGAGGAGGTCGGCACCGAGCTGACCGAGCAACTGCGCAAGGACGGGGCCCGGGTGTCGCCGGGCCAGGGCGAGTGGGGTTTCGAGCTGTCCGCGCTGATCGGGGATGTCGCGCTGCGGTTCGTCGGCGTGGACGGGCCGCGCTGGATGCTGCGCGGGGTGATCGCCGGCCCGCAGTCGGCGTCCGCCGAGGCGCCCGGGGTGCTGCGCGACATCGTCCGCGGCACGATCGTCGTCCGCGGCGACGCTCCGATGCCGGTGCGCTCGCCACTGCCCATCACGCTGCCCGACGCCGTCGCCCAGCACATCGCGCAACAGCAGGAGGCACAGCAGGCGTGAGCATGCGCTAATATGCTTTTATGCGCACCACGGTTGAACTGCCGGAAGACCTCCTCCGGGCCGCCAAGTCGGAGGCGGCCTCCCGTGGGGAAAGCCTCAAGGACTTTCTTGCTCGTGCGGTCACGCACGAGCTCGGCAACCTTGCGCCGGCCGGGCAGCGAACCCGCGTGCGTCTGCCGCTGGTCGGCAGCACCAGGCCGGGCAAGGTCGAGCTGACCAACGCCGGTATCGAGGCGATCTTCGCGGCCGAGGATGCCGAGAAACACGGCAGTCGCTGATGCTGCTGGATGTCGGCGTCTGGCTGGCCGCGGTCTGGGCCGGACATGCTCATCATCCACGGGTATCCCGTTGGTTCGAGGAGCAGACCGGCGATCTCCGACTGTGCCGGGTCGTGGAGATGGGTTTACTGCGGCTCCTGTCCAACCCGGCTGTCATGGGCGATGACGTGCTCACCCGGGCGGACGCCTGGCAGGTCATCGACCAGCTCAGGTTCGACGATCGCGTGCGGTGGGCAGGGGAACCAACACAGCTGGAGCAGGCTTGGCGCGCGATGTCGGCGCGCGACGACAACAGCCACAAGCTCTGGACTGACGATTACCTCGCCGCGTTCGCGCAGGCCGCCGGGCTCGCCCTGGTGACGCTGGATACCGGCTTCGCGCGTCGTTACCGATCCATCACCGTCAATACCGTGCGCTGAGCCAGCGCACGCACCGCGGCGCGGCCCAGTGACGCGGGGTCGGCGCCCAGTGCCGTCAGTGTCGTCTCGGTGATCGCCGCGCGGGGCATGGCGGACGCCCACTCCCGCGCGGCCGCCAGCGGATGCACCGGGTCGTCGGTGCAGGCCGCGATCCCGGCCGGAACGTCGAGCGCACGCAGCTCGGCGAGGGTCGGCGCCGGATGGTCCGCGGCTACCCGCAGGCTCGCGGCGAGGCCGTCGCCATGACGGCGCCAGGCCCGGGTCAGTTCGGCCGCGAGCCACGGCGGGACCCCGGCCACCGACAACGCCAGCGCCTTCTCGAGGCCTTGGGACTCGACCAGGTCCGCCGACGCCTTCGCCGCGCGCGAGGCCGGTGCGTTGCCCGGCTTGCCATGCCAGGCGGGCAACGCGAGCAGAAGCCCGGCGCACCGGTCCGGGTTCCGCACCGCCCATTCGGCCGCGAGATGAGCTCCGAAGGAGACCCCGCCGGCCAGCACGGGGCCGTCCGCGGACAGCTCGTCGAGCAAAGTGAGGAAGCCCACGGCGAGCTTTTCGCCGGCGGGCGGGCGCGGCGTCACCGCCTCCACGCCGATGTCGGCCAGCGGAGCTGCGAAAACGGCGCGCACGAACACCTCGTCCGAGCCGGTGCCCGGTAGCAGGACCGCGCGAGGTCGCGAGATAGCCGACGTCACGTTGCGATCTTGCCGCAAACCGGTTTCCCTTGCCTGGAACCGAAGATGACCACCTAACGTTTAACCGTGTACGGGCCGTTCCAGTCGGGGGCCCCGGACAACAGGAGCACCGCTTATGTCCGCCAAAGAGGGCGGCTATTTCAGCCGGTTGGTTCGTAAGCTGACCAGTGACGTCGACGAGCTCGACGCGGACGATCTCTCCGAAAAATCCGAGGCGGTCGGGGCGCAGCGTGCCTGCGACTGCCGTTCGGGCGAGGAAGTGACCGTGCTCGGAAGACTCCGCAGCGTCGAGCTGTGCCCCGACGACGAGGCCGCCACCCTACGGGCTGAGTTGTTCGACGGAACCGCGGGCGTGACGCTAGTGTGGCTCGGACGGCGCCGGATCCCGGGCATCGAGCCGGGCAGGACGATCAAGGTGAGCGGCCGGATGGCCGAGCGTGACGGCCAGAAGGTGCTGTACAACCCGTTCTACGAACTGCAGACGACATCCTGAGTTGGTACCCGAATCGTGACTGAACCCGCCGGCGCCGAAGACAAGACTCCGGACAAGCCGGAACCCACCATGCTCGAGCAGATGGGCGGGGTGTCCGGGCTTCTCTACTCCTCGGCGCCGATCGCGGTGTTCGTGTTGGTCAACGCCTTCTTCGGGCTGCAGGCCGGAATCTGGAGCGCGGTCGGCAGCGCGGTGGCGATCACCGTGCTGCGCGTCGTGCGCAAGGAGCCGTTGCAGCCGGCGATCTCCGGGTTCTTCGGGGTGGCCATCGCCGCGTTCATCGCCTACCGCACGGGTTCGGCCAAGGGGTTCTTCCTGTTCGGCATCTGGGCGAGCCTGGTGTACTGCGGGGTGTTCGTCGTGTCCATCCTGCTGCGCTGGCCGCTCGTCGGCGTCATCTGGAACGCGGTCAACGCCGCGGGCACAGCGTGGCGCAAGGACAAGCCGTCCCGCCTCGGCTACGACGTGGCGACGCTCGTGATGGCCGCGTTGTTCGGTGCCCGGTTCGTCGTGCAGCGCTGGCTCTACGACTCCGATCAGACGGGCTGGCTGGCGTTCGCGAAGATCGCGATGGGGTACCCGCTGTACGCGCTGGCGCTGCTCGTGGTCGTCTGGGCGGTGCGCCGCTCGGACAAGCGCCTCAAGGCGCTGCACGAGGCCGATGTCGCCGACGAGGCCAAGACCGAGGCCGCACTCCGGCTCAAGTACGGCGAGCAGGCGTAGCGGGCCGATGACTTTCCGGTGGCCCGGCGGTCTGTCCTGGCATGACCGATTTGACGCCCGCCGAATCCAAGAACCTCGACCGTTACGGCTCTCCTGAGCTGGAGTGGAGTCGTGCCCGCGCCGCGCTCGCGGGGGAACCGACGCCCGAGATCACTTACTTCCTCGGCACCGCGCGGCCGGACGGCACCCCGCACGCGGCCGGGGTCGGCGCCCAGTGGCTCGACGGCGATTTCTACTTCACCAGCAGCCCGGCGGCACGCAAGGCGCGTGATCTGGCCGTCAACCCCGTCTGCACGATCTCCGTCCGGCTGCCCGGGATCGACATGGTGCTCGACGGGTCGGCGGCCAGGGTGACCGAGCCGGACGTCATCGAACGGGTCGCGGCCGGCTACCGCGAGGGTGGCTGGCCCGCCGAAGTCCAGGGGGACGCGCTGACCGCCCCGTACAACGCGCCGAGCGCCGGAGCGCCGCCGTGGCAGGTGTACCGCTTCACCTTCCATACCGCGATCGGCGTCGCGACCGAGGAACCGTACGGTGCCACCCGCTGGCGGTTCGACCGTTAGTAGCCCAGTGCTCGGCGGACCTCGGGTTCGACTTCCGCGTTCGCGACGAACAGGAGCTCGTCGCCTGGCTCGAGGGGGTCTTCCGGCTGCGGCACGATGACCCGCTCGCCGCGCAGGATGGTCACCAGTGCGGCGTCGCGGGGGAGCGCGATCTCGCTGACCGGCCGGCCCGCCAGCGGCGTCTCCTGCGGCAGCGTGAGCTCCACGAGGTTCGCCTGGCTCTGCCGGAACGTCATCAACCGCACGAGGTCGCCGACGCTCACGGCTTCTTCGACCATCGCCGCCAGCATGCGCGGCGTCGACACCGCGACGTCCACGCCCCACGCGTCGGTGAACAGCCACTCGTTCGCCGGGTCGTTCACCCGCGCCACGACGCGCCGTACCGCGAACTCGGTCTTCGCCAGCAACGCGACGACGACGTTGACCTTGTCGTCCCCGGTCGCGGCGATCACGACATCGCAACGCTCGATCCCGGACTCCTCCAGTGTCGAGACCTCGCACGCGTCACCGAGAACCCAGTCGGCCTGCTCGACGGTCTCCGGTTCGAAATGACCCGGCGACCGCTCGATCAGCATCACCTGATGGCCGCCGTCGATGAGCTCATGGGCGATGGAGCGCCCCACGGCACCCGCGCCGGCGATCGCGATCCTCATCAGCCCTCCTCGGTGTTTTGCGGGGCGCCCGCGCCCGGTCGGGCTCGATGCGTGGCTGCGCGATTTTCACGCATCAGCCCTCCTCCTCCGGAGCCCTGGCCGCGACGCTTGTGACATCGCTGACCGTGCCGGAGCGCGCGGCCACATAAACCAGATCATCGGCCTGCAGCACGGTTTTCTCGTCCGGCAGCACCGGCGTACCGAACCGCATGATGAATGCCACCCGCGCGCCGGTGGCCTCCTGGAGCTCGCGGACGCTGCGCCCGACCCAGCCCTCGTGCAGCGGCAGTTGCAGCACGGCCATGTTGCCCGTCGGGTCCCGCCACGCCGACGCCACGCCTTCTGGCAGGAGCGTGCGCAGGAACCGGTCGGTGGTCCACGGGACCGTCGCGACCGTGGGGATGCCGAGCCGTTCGTAGACCGCGGCGCGCTTCGGGTCGTAGATGCGCGCCACCACGTGCTGGATGCCGAACGTCTCCCGCGCGACCCGCGCGGAGATGATGTTCGAGTTGTCCCCGCTGGAGACCGCCGCGAAGGCGCCGGCTCTTTCGATCCCGGCCTCGACGAGCACCTCACGGTCGAACCCGTTCCCGACGATCTGCCGGCCGTGGAAGTCAGGGCCGAGGCGCCGGAACGACTCCTGCGCCTTGTCGATCACCGCGACATCGTGGCCGAGACGCTCCAGCGCCGCGGCCAAGGACGCGCCCACCCGGCCGCATCCCATGATCACCACGTGCACCCGCTTGCCTCCTGTGCGTAGCCCGAACGGCGGTTCCCCGCGTTACGCCAGCGCAGAACCTACCCTGTATCTCCTCCCGGCTAGTCCCGCCCGTCACCCAACCGCCACCCCTCATCGACGCGCTAGGCGCCACAGTAGGCTCCAAGCGTGCCGAAGTTCGCGACCGTGGCAAAAAGGCTGCTTCTTGGCCGTCCGTTCCGCAGCGACCGGCTGTCCCATACGCTGCTGCCCAAGCGCATCGCGCTGCCCATTTTCGCCTCGGACGCGCTCTCCAGCGTCGCCTACGCGCCCGAGGAGATCTTCCTGACACTGAGTGTCGCGGGCCTGTCGGCCTACGCGCTCGCGCCGTGGATCGGGGTCGCGGTTGCGCTGGTCATGCTGGTCGTGGTGGCGTCCTACCGGCAGAACGTGCACGCCTACCCCAGCGGCGGCGGCGATTACGAGGTCGCCACCACGAATCTCGGGCGCAGATTCGGGCTCACCGTCGCCAGCGCCCTGCTCGTGGACTACGTGCTCACGGTGGCCGTGTCGACGTCCTCGGGCGTGGCGAACATCGGCTCCGCCATCCCGTTCGTAGCCCAGCACAAGGTCGTGTTCGCGATCACGATCGTGGCCGTGCTGACCGCGCTGAACCTGCGCGGCGTGCGTGAATCGGGCAAAGCCTTCGCGATCCCGACCTACGGCTTCATCATCGGCATCCTGTTGATGGTGCTGTGGGGCCTGATCGAAGCCGTGACCGGGACGCCGCTGCACGCCGAGAGCTCCGGGTTCAGCCTCCACGAGGAGAGCTCGCTCGCCGGGTTCGCGTTCGTCTTCCTGATCCTGCGGTCGTTCTCCTCCGGCGCGGCGGCGCTGACCGGGGTCGAGGCGATCAGCAACGGTGTCCCGGCGTTCCGCAAGCCGAAGTCGAAGAACGCGGCCACGACGCTGCTGATGATGGGTGTGCTCGCGGTGAGCATGCTGATCGGGATCATCGCGCTGGCGATCATCACCGGCGTCAAGTTCGCCGACGATCCGCAGACCCAGCTCATCGGCGCCCCCGCCGGCTACCAGCAGAAGACGATCGTCACGCAGATCGCGGAGGCGGTGTTCCAGGGTTTCCCGCCGGGTTTCTACTACATTTCCTTCGCCACCGGGGTCATCCTGCTGCTGGCCGCGAACACGGCGTTCAACGGTTTCCCGGTGCTCGGGTCGATCCTGGCGCAGGACCGTTTCCTGCCGCGGCAGTTGCACACGCGTGGCGACCGGCTCGCCTACTCCAACGGCATCCTGTTCCTCGCCGCGTTCGCGCTGGTGCTGATCATCGCGTTCGACGCCGAGGTGACCCGGCTGATCCAGCTGTACATCGTGGGTGTGTTCGTGTCGTTCACGGTCAGCCAGGCCGGCATGATCCGGCACTGGAACCGGTTGCTGGCAAGGGAAACGGACCCGGCCGTGCGGCGGCGGATGCGCCGGTCGCAGACGGTCAACGCGATCGGCCTGGTGTGCACGGGCACGGTGCTGGTGATCGTGCTGATCACCAAGTTCCTGCTCGGCGCGTGGATCGCGATCGCCGCGATGGTCGTGATCTTCGTGCTGATGACGGGTATCCGCAGGCACTACGACCGCGTCGCCCAGGAACTGTCCGAAGTGGACGGCTACCGGCCGGATGTGCTGCCCTCGCGCAACCACGCGATCGTGCTGGTCTCGAAGATGCACCTGCCCACGTTGCGGGCGCTGGCGTACGCGAAGGCATTCCGGCCGGATGTGCTGGAAGCCGTGACGGTCAACGTCGACGACGAGGAGACCCGCGCGCTGACCCTGGAGTGGGAACAGCACGGTTTCAAGGTGCCGCTCAAGGTGCTGGAATCGCCCTACCGTGAGATCACCAAGCCGGTCGTGGACTACGTCAAGCGGGTGCGCGGGGACAATCCGCGCAATGTGGTCACCGTCTTCATCCCGGAGTACGTGGTCGGGCGCTGGTGGGAGCAGGTGCTGCACAACCAGAGTGCGTTGCGGCTCAAGGGAAGGCTGCTGTTCCAGCCAGGGGTGGTCGTGGCGAGCGTGCCGTGGCAGCTCGCCTCGTCGCAGGCCGCGGCGCGCAGGCTGACCAGGGCACGGCCGGTCGCCGGTGACGTGCGGCGTGGTCTGTACCAGTCGGAGCGAAAGTGAACTGGCTCGGCCGCACGCTCGAGGCCGAGGTCGGCCCCGTCGCACACGGCGGGCATTGTGTGTCGCGTGTGGACGGTCGCGTGGTGTTCGTCCGGCATGCGCTGCCCGGTGAGGTGGTGCTGGCCGAGGTCACCGAGGACAAGGGTGGTTCGTACTGCCGGGCGGACGCGGTGAAGGTGCTCGAGCCGGCACCGGAACGGGTCGAGCCGCCGTGCCCGGTCGCCGCGGAGTGTGGCGGTTGTGACTGGCAGCACGCGACGCATGACTTCCAGCGCGAGCTCAAGTCGCGGGTGGTCGCCGAGCAGCTCTCGCGCCTGGCCGGCATCGAGTGGCCGGTCACGGTGGAAGCCTTGCCGGGTGGTCCGCTCGGCTGGCGCAGCCGGGTCCGGCTGATCGCAGGGAAGGACGGCCGGGCGGGGCTGCGGGCGCACCACAGCCACCGGGTGGTGCCGCTCGACGGGTGCCCGATCGCTGTGCCCGGCGCGCTCGATGCGGTGCTGTCGCGGCGATGGCGGCCGGACACCGAGGTCGAGGTGACCGCCGACGGTGACGGGCGGACGCACGTGCGTGAGCTGAGCGTCGTGCGGGGCAAGCGGCGCGCCAGGCAGCTCGCCGGCGGGACCGCGGTACAGAATGCCGCCGGGCGTGACTGGAAGTTCGACGCGCACGGGTTCTGGCAGGTGCATCCGGCCGCGGCCGGCATGTTCGCGCAGGTCGTGGGGGAGTGGGCGGGCGCGTCGAGTGACGCGCTGGTGTGGGATCTCTACGCGGGGGTCGGCCTGTTCGCGTCGGTGCTGGCCGGGCAGGTCGGGCCGGGTGGCGAGGTGGTGGCGATCGAGTCGGGGCGGCGCGCGGTCGCCGATGGCGAGGTCGCGCTGGCCGACCTGCCGCAGCTGAGCTGGCGGTGCGGACGGGTCGAGCATGTGCTGCGGGATCTCCCGGGACGGCCCGAGGTGGTGGTGCTCGACCCGCCGCGGTCCGGCGCCGGCCGCGCCGTCGTCGAGTCCATTGTGGAGCGTGCACCGGCGCGGATCGTATATGTGGCTTGCGATCCGGCGGCGCTGGCGCGTGACGTGGCCACATTCACCGGCGGCGGGTACCGGCTCGAGCGGCTGCGGGCGTTCGACGCGTTCCCGATGACGCACCACGTCGAATGCATCGCGCTGCTCAGCCGCTGAACCAGCCGGACGGACCCTCTTTTCACTCTCCCGGCGGCCACCGGTGCCACGCGATCGGCCACAGCGGGTAGTTCCCGGTACTCCTCCGCAGCAGTTATCCCGGCCACGTTCTCACCGTCCGTGAGTGCCGGCGGAGAGTAGGGTGACCCGACCGCCAGTGCGCGGTGGCGTTCCTTCGTACACTGGGCGGACGATCGCAGGATCGAACACGTGAGGTGGAATGTGACGTTGCTTGAGTCTGTGCACGGACCGGCCGACCTCAAGCGCATGGGGCAGGGCCAGTTGGAGCAGCTGGCGGGGGAGATCCGTGAGTTCCTGGTCGACCGGGTGCGGCGCGCGGGCGGGCACCTCGGGCCGAACCTCGGCGTCGTCGAGCTGACGATCGCCCTGCACCGCGTGTTCGACTCCCCCCGTGACGCGATCGTGTTCGACGTCGGGCACCAGAGTTACGTGCACAAGATCGTCACCGGCCGTCGCGAAGGGTTCGACCTGTTGCGCCAGCAGGGCGGGGTGGCCGGTTATCCGATTCGTGCCGAGAGCGAGCACGACTTCGTCGAGAACAGCCACGCCTCCACCGCTTTGTCCTATGTGGACGGTCTGTCGAAGGCGTTCGAACTCGCGGGCGGCCGCAGGCACACGGTCGCCGTCGTCGGTGACGGCGCGCTGACCGGCGGGATGTGCTGGGAGGCGCTCAACAACATCGCCGCCGAGCCGGGCAGGCCGGTGGTGATCGTGGTCAACGACAACGGGCGTTCGTACTCGCCGACGATCGGCGGGTTCGCCGAACATCTCGCGGCATTGCGGTTGCAGCCGGGCTACGAGCGGATGCTCGACGGCGGCCGGGAACTGTTGCTGCACACGCCGGTCGTGGGCCGCACCATCTATGCGGCGCTGCATGCGGCGAAGGCCGGGATCAAGGACGCGCTCAGCCCGCAGATGATGTTCTCCGACCTGGGGCTGAAGTACCTCGGGCCGGTGGACGGGCACGATCTGCAGGCGCTGGAGCGGGCGTTCGTCGCGGCGAAGGCGTTCGGCGGGCCGGTCGTGGTGCACGCGGTCACGGAGAAGGGCCACGGGTACCCGCCGGCGGTCAACCACGAGGCCGACCAGATGCACCAGACCGACCCGATCGACCCGGAGACCGGCCTGCCCAAGCCGAAGGGGCGCAGCTGGACGTCGGTGTTCGCGGACGAGCTGGCCACCATCGGCGCCGAGCGGGAGGACATCGTCGCGATCACCGCGGCGATGCTGCGCTCCACAGGTCTGGAAAAGTTCGCCGAGCGCTTTCCGGACCGCTGGTACGACGTGGGGATCGCCGAGCAGCACGCGGTGACGTCGGCGGCGGGCCTGGCCATGGGCGGGCTGCACCCGGTGGTCGCGGTGTACTCGACGTTCCTCAACCGTGCGTTCGACCAGCTGCTGATGGACGTGGCACTGCACCGGCAGCCGGTGACGCTGGTGCTGGACCGCGCCGGTATCACCGGGCCGGACGGGCCGAGCCATCACGGGATGTGGGATCTGTCGCTGCTGGGCATGGTGCCGGGTATCCGGGTCGCCGCCCCGCGGGACGCCGAGACGCTGCGCGAAGAACTCCGCGAAGCGGTGGCGGTGTCCGACGGGCCGACCGCGCTGCGGTTCTCGAAGGGCAGCGTCGTCGAGTCGGTCCCGGCGATCGAGCGACGTGGCGTGGTGGACATCCTGCACAAGCCGGCCGATGAGGCGGATGTGCTGCTGGTCGCGGTCGGCGCGTTCGCCCGGCTGGGCTTGGCGGCGGCGGAACGGCTGGCGGACCAGGGGATCGGCGTGACGGTCGTGGACCCGCGCTGGGTGGTGCCGGCGCCGGGGGAGCTGGTGGCGCTGGCGAAGGCGCACCGGCTCGTGGTGACGGTCGAAGACAGCGGCAGGCACGGCGGGTTCGGCTCGGCACTGGCGGCCCTGCTCCGGGACGCCGAATGCGACGTGCCGCTGCGGGATCTGGGGGTACCGCAGGAGTTCCACGTGCACGGCTCGCGCGAGGAGGTACTGGCGCGCGTGGGCCTGACCGCCCAGGACGTCGCACGCCGGGTGACCGAATGGGCCGCGAACCTGGTCCCCGACCCGCAGCCCGAACCCGCCGACTGACGGGCCCGGGCTGCCGGTCGGACTCGCGGGCCGAGGGGCCGGCGCCCGCGAGTCCGGAGCACAGGCGCCGCTCAGACGCCTTGTTCCACGCGGAGCCATTCTTCGTCGGAGAACACCATGTCCTCCGACAGCGCCGGCAACGCCTCGGTCTCCAGTGACGGCGCCGGTTGGGGGGTGTACTCGGGCACCGGCAGGCGACGTTCCAGTTCGGCGGTCCATCGCAGCATCGCGCGCGGCTTGTCCCAGCTCGCCGCGCCGACCAGTTGGCCGCTGCGCAGGAACCCGGTCACGCCGTCGTCCAGCCGCACCGTGTCCTCGCCCAGTGCGGGCATGCCGGCCATCTGCAGCCGGTGCTCGTAGATGCTCGACCACGCCCGCGGCAGCGGCGTGAACGGCTTCGCCAGGTGCCGTCCCGCCATCAGGTTCTCCGCCGCCGCGCGGGCCGACTCGACCGCGTTGATCCAGTGCTCGACCCGCCGTGGTGTCTCGTCGAAGCGCAGGTTGGGCCAGCGCGCCGCGTCACCGGCGACCACCACGTCGTCGGCGCCCTCGGCGAACAGCGTCGCCTCGCACAGCACGCCGTCGGAGATGTCCAGGCCGGAACCGCGCAGCCAGTCCACCGCGGGCACGCTGCCGATCGCCAGCACCACACAGCTCGCCACCACCAGCTTGTTGTTCGTCAAGTGCAGCCCGAACGCGTCCTTCGTGCTGATCCAGTGCCGCACCTCCGAGTTCATCGCCAGGCCCGCCCGGTGCTTCTCGTGCGTCTCCGTCACCGCCTCCGCGACCCGGGGGCCGAACCGGTACAGCGGCGCCTTGGCGTGACCCACCAGCGTCACGTCCCGGCCCAGCGTGCGCATGCTCGCCGCGAACTCGCAGCCGATCAGTCCGCTGCCGATCACCACCGCCGGTTTGCTGCTCGCGGTCAGCGCCCGCCGCAACGACATCGCGTCCTCGACCGTGCGCAGCACCCGCACCCGCGGGTCGTGCCGCGGCGCGCCGGCCAGATGCCGTGGCACCACGCCGGTAGCGATGATCAGCCCGTCGTACCAGAGATCTTCCTTGCCGGGCAGGTGCACGACCCGCTGTTTCGTGTCCAGGTGCGTGGCGCGGGTGCCCAGCCGCCAGTGCGCGTCCAAGTCCACATAGGACTTGAGGTCCACGTCGATCGGCCGCACCTGGCCGGTCACCAGCTGTTTCGACACCATCGGCCGGTGATACGGCTTGCGGCGTTCGTCACCGACGATCACGATCTCGCCGTCGAAACCGAGTTCCCGCAGGCGTTCGGCCGAGCGCAGGCCCGCCACCCCGGCGCCGACGATGACGATCCGGTCTCCATCACTCATCGCTCATCCCTCTCAACACGATGGCCTGCATCGGGCAGCAGCGCGCCGCCGCGGCCGCCTGGGCGAAATCGGCGTCCTCGAGCTGCCTGCGGTAGCGCAACCGGCCGTCCCGGTCGAGCTGGAACAGCGCCGGCGCCTCCCACACGCAGATGCCGTAGACCTCGCAACGGTCGTTGTCCACACTGATGCGCGGGCCGCGGAAACGGTCGAGCGTCTTCATACGAGCTCCTCCACGAGGCCGATCCGTTCCAGGGCGCGCGACGGCAGGAACCGCAGCACCGACAGCGTCACCACCGGCACCAGCAGGGTGATCCCGGCCAGCCACAGCACCGCGAGATGCCCGTTGGCGATCGCGCCGAAGAACGAATGCACCGCCAGCAACGGGATCGCCAGGTACGCCAGGCGGTGCAGCCACAGCCAGCGCCGGTAGGCGATGAACCGGTGCATGCCCGCGGTGATCGCGATCGCGATCATCAGCTCGAGGCCGATGATGCCGAACGCGTGCCGGGCCAGCCCGCTGGGCAGGAACGGCACCGTCAGCCTGGCGATGGAGAACGCGCCGACGGAAAGGAAGTAGAACGCCGCCGCGTGCACGACGCCGAACGCGAGGGTCAGCGTCGCCAGCACCATGTGCCCACCGCGCAACGCTTTCCGGCCGGTGAGGTTACGGACCCAGCCGGTCGCGGTCAGCACACCCCAGCACAGGGTGAGGCACATGAACACATAGGCGATACGGGCGGACATCTGCGCCACGCCGCGCAACCCGGCATCCGTCGATTGCTGAGCCATGGGCATGAGTGCCCACGCCCAGCCGTCCGCGACGGCGGTCATCGCCGCCTCCCGGAGCTAGCGGACCGGCTCTTTCGCCGGTTCGGGGTCGCGGTCACGTGCATGGTTTTCTCCTGATCGATGTCTTCTTCTCGCCGAATTGCGGATGAGCCACAGCACCAGCAGCGTCGCGCCGCACACCAGCAGACCGAGCGCCACGCTGGTGGCGATGTCCATGGAGCCGAGGTTGAGCGCGGAGGCCGCTGAAGTCGCCGCTGTGGAGCTCACTGTTGGCTGCGGGAGTGCGTTGTAGTCCACCAGCCCGGTGCTCTCCAGCAACGAGATGTGGCGCAGCACCACCTGGTTCGCCGTCGCCGCGAACGCGCGGATGTCGTCGTTGCGCGTGCCGGCCCGCACCTGGGCGATCACGGCGAAGATGACGCCGTGCGCCGCGCGCAGCCGGTTGACGAAGACGCGCTCGAAGTCCGACGTCGTCGTCGCGGCGCGTTCCTCGGCGAGCCAGCTCTGCTGGTCCGCGGTGGCCTGGTCGGGCAGTACGACGCCGTATTTCGCGGCCAGTTGCCGTACCTGCACGTCGAGCCTGCCGTGGTCGACCATGAGGGTCTGGCCGACGTCGCGCACCTGCGGGGTCTGCGCGCGCACGCGGGCCATGTCGCCCGACGGCATTTCCCACAACCCGGCCTGGCGGACCCGGTTGAGCAAATCGCGATCGGAATCGCTCACCGTCGCGATTTGTGCCGAGGCGAATACAGGTACGGCCAATTGGCCTATTACCACCAGGACCAGCAGGACCAATGCGCGCGCGATTCCCCGTTCACAGCCCGAATACATCGGACTGCCCGGGATTCGCGACGGCGGTCACCTTCGTGCCTTGCGGAGTAATGGGAAACCACGCGCCGCCGGTGCCCTGCCCTGCCGTCTCGCCGGGCATGGCGTCCTTGGCGTACCGGTACAGCGGCCAGCCGTGCAAAGTGGCCTGATCGGTGCCGTCCTGCCTGGTCATCGTGCCGACAGCGGATTTGTCGAGACCACGCAGATTCTCGGTCGCGGCGGCCGGGACGGGTTTCCACTGCTGCGCGCAGGCGTCGTTGCAGGTGGACTCCGGCGGGTTGGCGCTGTCCTTGTCGTAGCGGTAGACGGTGAATCCGCCGCCGTCGACGACAATCTGACCGAGGTCGAACGCGCGGACCTCGGCCAACGCCGGCTTGTCACTCGCCGGGCTCATGTCGGCCATCATGCCGCCGCTCGCGGCGGAGGAATACGGTTTCGCCACGTCACAGCCGGTGGTGGCGGCGATCAGCGCCACACCCGCTGCCACCAGCGGAAGCACCGGCCTTGATTTGCCGTGCATCAAAGAAACGTCCTTCCCTGTCGGGGGCCAGGGTAGGTGCTCGCGCATGAAAAGACCTGCATGCGAGCACAGTGAATCCACTGTGGACAATTCTGTCCAAAGTGGAGGGAAACGCTGTCGGGGGTCAGCGTTCTTCGGGGCCTTCGCCGGGGGATACGCGGGCCGGGCTGATGCGGTTCAAAGAATGTGAACAGAATTTTTTGGTACTGGACTACTGCCGAGTTCACCGTAAAGATGTCCGCCGTGGGACGCCACAGTCGATCATTGAGAACCGTTGTCGAGCCAGAGTCCGGCACCGGTCACGAGGAACTTGCCGCCGCGCTGTACCAGGAGTTCGGCAGGCCGTTACTCGCGTTCGTGCTGACCCTGACCGCCGGCGACCGGCAGTGGGCCGAGGACGTCGTGCAGGAGACGCTGATCCGCGCGTGGCGCAACGCCGACAAGCTCGACCGCGAACCGGAGATGCTGCGCGCCTGGCTCTACACCGTGGCGCGCCGCATCGTCATCGACGGCTGGCGCAGCAGGCAGGCGCGCCCGCAGGAGGTCGAGGAGGCCGAGCCGGATTCGGTCGGCGTGCCCGACGAATCCGACCGCACCCTTGCCGCGATGGTGGTGTACGAGGCGCTCGGCAACCTCTCGCCGGAACAGCGGGAAGCCGTGCTGCAGACCTACATCCGTGACCGGACCGTGAACGAGGTGGCGATCTCACTCGGGATTCCGCCCGGTACGGTCAAGTCCCGGATCTACCACGCGGTACGCGCGCTACGGCGGGCCTTACGAGATCGGGGGTGACGCGACGTTGGGAGGGGTCGCGCACACCGACATCGCCGCTTACGTCCTCGGTGTCCTCGACGAGGCCGAGCGGACTCGTTTCGAGGCACACCTGCTCGACTGTCCGCATTGCCAGTTCGATCTCCTCGAGTTCTACGAGCTGCCGGAGATACTGGCCGAGGTCGGCAAGTACTGGCCGGACCCGCCGATCCCGCAGCCGCGGCCGCTCGGCGGGATGTTCGACGAGCTGGCCAGGATCCGGCGCCGCCGCAAGATCCTCACCCGGGTGGCCTGCGCGGTCGCGGTCCTGCTGATCATCGCCGGACCGCTCATCACACTCGCGGTGCTGCCGTCCGGTTCGGCTCCGGTCGCCGAAGCGCCCGCCCCGGTCGTGGCGAGCACGCCGAGTTCCTCGCCGCCCGACCCCGGCACGGCGAGCATGTTCGCCGGAAGCGAGGCCGGCAAATCGTTGCAGGCTCAGGTGATCGTGCAACCGACCGCCTGGGGCTCGAATGTCGATCTCGTGCTGAGCGGGCTCAGCGGCCCCCGCTCCTGCCGGCTGGTCGCCGTGCCGTGGGCCGGGCCGGAACAGACCGTCAGCAACTGGTCGGTGCCCGCGCCCGGCGGCGCGGTGCTGGATCCGCTGCGTATTTCCGGCGGCACCGCGTTGTCCCCGGCCGAGATCGCCCGGTTCGAGGTCCGCACGATGGACGGCGAGCTGCTCGAAACCATCCCTCGCTGACCAGGCGTTATAACGGCAAGATAACGGCCAGGTCGCATTTTGAACTACCTAAGCCTCGCGTCCGTATGACTCAGTGACGGGCCTCGGGGGCCTTCTCCGTCACCACTCTCAATCCCTGCTGTTGCCTTGGTGGCTGCCCCCGTCGCGGGCGCCCCTCGGCGGAAACCGAACGAGGTGAGTACTGCATGGCCCGCACAGACGGCCGACATCGCGTCACCCGCCGGACCAAGATCCTGACCGGCGGTATCGGACTGGTACTGGCGGTGAGTGGCGTCGTCGTCGCGACCACCGTCGGCGACGTCGGACACGCCAGCGCCGACGCCGTCGACAAGTCCTTCTTCGTCGACATCACCACCGTCGCGCCCAACGTGAAAACCCCGCCCGCGAACAGGTTCGCGTCGAAGGGCACGTTCACGGTGGACTGTGGCAAGAACGAGAACGGCCACTTCAACCCCGACAACTTCATCGCACAGCCCGGCATCCGCAACGGCGCCCAGCATCTGCACGACTACGTCGGCAACCTGACCACCAACGCCGACTCGAACAACAAGAGTCTGCTGGCGGGTGGCACCACCTGCAAGAACGGTGACAAGTCCGCCTATTTCTGGCCGGTGGTGCGCATCGACACCGGAGACGAAGAGAAGAGCAACGCACCCGAGCAGCCCGCGGAGGCCGACGTCGACGCCGAGCGTGCCGCCGCCATCCAGGATGCGGTAACTCCGCGGGTGGACTGCCCGGACGTGGCCAGCCAGCTGAACGAGGTACCGGATCAGGCGCAGTCCACAGTGGACACCGAACTGGATACCCTCGATCAGGAAGCCGATGCGGCGAACGCGCAGATGGCCGACGTGCAGGCCGGTGGCGGTGACCCGGCGACCGTACTGAACCCGTTGAAGGACAAGCGAAAGGCAAGCATCGACAAGATCGCCCAGGCCGCCGGAGGACAGCTGGACCAGAGCCAGGACCTGGCCACTTGCGCGGTGAAGGACCAGAACAGCGACGGTATCGACAACGGTGACCAGAACAGCGACGGGCCGGATGTGAAGGCGGCCCAGTCGCAGCGGCGTGGCCGTGGTGGCAAGGGAAACCGGCCGCCGGAGACGACGACCAGTGCGCCCGCACCGTCGACCACCACGTCGGCGAGCGAGCTGCCGGGCCCGGACGAGAACAACGAAGTGGCCGGCAACGACGGCGAGATCCAGCGCCCGGCCACCGTGGCGCTGACCTTCCGCGGCAACCCGGTGACCCGGGTTCGTGCGATGCCGCAGTTCCTGCGGGTGCTTTACGGTGACGCGAAGGAAGGCGCCAACGGCCCGGCGAACGCGCGGGCCAGCTGGACCTGCACCGGGTTCGAGGACCGGCTCACCGAGAAGTACCCGATCTGCCCCGAAGGCAGCAAAGTCGAGCGGATCCACGACTTCCCGAGCTGCTGGGACGGCAAGAACATCGACAGCGCCAACCATCGCACGCATATCGTGTTCCCCGACGCGAACGGCCGGTGCAAGCAGGGATTCGTTGCGGTGCCCCAACTCCGGGTCACCCTGACCTACGACATCCCGCGTGCCGTCCAGACCGCCGGACAGTACAAAGTGGACTCGTTCCCCGAGGAACACCACAATCCACTGTCCGATCACGACGACTTCGCCAACGTGATGTCGCAGCGCATCATGTGGCGCCTGGTCAACTGCGTGAATTCGGGCCGGACCTGTAACGAGTGAACCGGCGCCGGCGCGGCCCGGAAAACCCGGAAACGGGCTGAACCGGGCCGCGCCGGCACCCGTGTGCCTGGTGCCGGTCTTCGCGGCAGCCGCGGGACCATCAGCCAGCGAAGGAGCCCCCATGTCAGCGCGTCACTTCGTCACGGCCACCGCCGTGCTCAGCCTCGGCCTGCTCGGCGCCTGCAGTAGCACCGCCGGCACCGCGGACAGCGGTGCCACCAACCCGCCGGTCGCGGTGCAGCGCCAGGCCGTGGCCCAGCCCGCCGCCACCGTGAAGCTGACGGCGGCGAACGTCCAGGGCCTCGGTCAGGTGCTGACCGATGCGAACGGCATGACGCTCTACCGCTTCGACAAAGACACCGCGAATCCGCCACAGTCCAATTGCGACGGTGACTGCGCGACGGCGTGGCCGCCGGTGCTGGCCACCGGATCGGTCGATGTGCAGGGCGTGGACTCGAAACTCGTCGGCACCTTGATGCGCACCGATGGCACCCAGCAGATCACGGTCAACGGCTGGGCGGTTTACCGCTACGCCAAGGACACCGCACCGGGACAGGCCAAGGGACAGGGTGTCGGCGGTGCCTGGAGCGCGGTCACCCCGGCCGGTGCGAAGGCCGGCGCGGCCGCACCGGCGGAACAGACCGCGATCAACACGACCGACATCCCCGGTCTCGACACGGTGCTGACCGACCAGAACGGGATGACGCTCTACCTGTTCACCAAGGACAGCAAGAAACCGTCGAAGTCCACTTGCGACGGTGACTGTGCCGCGAAGTGGCCGCCCCTGCTGGCGCAGGGGGACGTCAAGATCAACGGGGTGGACCCGAAGCTCGTCGGCAAGGTGCGCCGCGCCGATGGCACCGAGCAGGTCACCGTCGGCGGCTGGCCGATGTACCGCTTCGCCAAGGACACCGCGCCGGGGCAGGCGAACGGGCACGCCGTCGGCGGCACCTGGTTCGAGGTCGAACCCGCCGGCTGCAAGGTCGCCGACGGCAAGAAACCCACCACCACAAACTCGACTTACTGAAGAGATCAAGGAGTGGCCGGATGCCGGCTCTGTGGGCCCGCAAACGAGCGGCGGTTGCCGATGAGGCACTGATCCGAGCGCTCTATCAAGAACACGGACGGGCGCTCCTCGCCTACGCGACCCGGCTGACGAACGATCAGGCCGCGGCCGAGGACGTCGTCCAGGAAACCCTGGTCCGTGCCTGGCGGCATCCGGATTCACTGACCAACGGCAAGGGCTCGGTACGCGGCTGGCTGCTGACGGTGGCCCGCAACATCGTCACCGACCGCTACCGGGCCAAGGCCGCCCGGCCGGCGGAGGTGGCCGAAACGACGGTCACCGGGCCGGTGCAGGACGACCACGCCGATTCGGTGGTGAATTCGATGGTCGTGCTCGACGCACTGGAACGGCTGTCCCCGGAGCACCGGGACGTGCTGACCGAGATCTACTTCCGTGGCCGCAGTGTCGCGGAGGCGGCCGAACGCCTCGGGGTGCCGCCCGGCACGGTCAAGTCGCGGTCGTACTACGCGCTCCGGGCGATGCGGCAGACCTTCGGCGGAAGCCGGCAGGTCGCGATCCCGGAGGTGGCCGGGTGATCGGACACGAGACGGATTCGGTGGGCGCGTACGTGCTGGGAGCTCTGGACTTGCGGGAGATGCGTGCGATGGAGCGGCACCTGGCTTCGTGCGGGCGGTGCCAGGCGGAGGTGACCGAGCTGCGGATGGCGCGGGCCGCGTTGGACGGGTTGCCGCCCGAAGCGCTGCTCGACGGCCCGCCCGATGGGGCGGATCTGCTGTTGCAGCGCACCTTGCGGCAGGTACGGCAGGAAAGCGGGCGAGAGGTCCGCCGCGGCCGGACCATCGCCGCGACCGCAGCCGTGGTGGTGGCCGCCGCGTTCGCCGGAGGTGGTGTCATGGTCGGCCGCGCGGTCGCGCCACCCGAGGTGACGCAGGCGGCCGGCACCAGGACGGCCTCGGGCACGGACGCGGCGACCGGCGCGAAGATGACGGTCGCGGTGCAGCCGGCCGCCGGCTGGGTGCGGGTGAACGCGTCCGTCAGCGGCATCCCGAAGGGCCAGAAGTGCCGCCTGTACGTCGTGTCCCGGGACGGGACGCGGGAAGAGGCGGGCAGCTGGCTGGTCGCCGGTGAAGGGAATGGCACCGAACTCGACGCCGCCGCGCTGGTCCCGCCCGCGGACGTGGCGGGTGTCGAGGTGGAGAACTTCGACGGGAAGAAGTATGTGTCGGTACGGCTCTGATGTCCTTATAGGCTCTTCTCAGGAACTTGTGGGACTGTGGTCCACGTGCGGATTCTGGTAGTCGAGGACGAAGCGGCGCTCGCGGACGCGATCGCCCGCGGGCTGCGTCGTGAGGGCATGGCCGTCGACGTCGCGCTCAACGGAGACGACGGGCACGAGAAGGCGAGTATCACGCGCTACGACGTGGTGCTGCTCGACCGCGACCTGCCCGGTATGCCCGGTGATGAGCTGTGCAAGGAGATCGTCGCCTCCGGCGAGCTGACCAGGGTCCTGATGCTCACCGCCAGCGGCACGGTGTCCGACCGGGTCGAAGGTCTGTCGCTGGGCGCCGACGACTACCTGGCCAAGCCGTTCGCCTTCCCCGAGCTGGTCGCCCGCGTGCGGGCGCTCGGCCGCCGGGCCACCCCGGCGGCGCCGCCGCTGCTGACCGCGGGTGACGTCGAGCTCGATCCGGCACGCCGCACAGTGCGCCGCGCCGCCGGGCCGGTCGAGCTGACCCGCAAGGAGTTCGGCGTGCTCGAAGTGCTGATGTCGGCGAAGGGCGCCGTGGTCAGCAGCGAGGAGCTGCTGGAACGGGTCTGGGACGAGAACGCCGACCCGTTCACCACGACCGTGCGCGTGACGGTGATGACCCTGCGCAAGAAGCTGGGCGAGCCTGGCATCATCGAGACCGTGGTGGGATCGGGATACCGGGTGCCGGACGCCGGTGCCATGAAGGGGTGAACCCGCGGGCCGGGCTGCGGTCGGTGAACAGCCTGCGCGCACGGATCACGTTGCTGGCGACCGGGCTGGCCGCCGGGGTGAGCCTTGTGCTGCTGTGGCTCGCGTGGACGCTCGTCGGCGACGCGGTCGACGCCGTGCCCCAGTTGCCGCCGGGCACGACGGTCCGGGTGAACGGCGTAGATGTGGATGCGTCCACGCTGGCTGCGCACATGCGCGAGTACGCGCGGGACAAGGTGCTGCTGTTCGGCTCGATCGCGTTCTTCTGTGTGGTCGCCGCGACGGCGATTCTGGCCTGGACATTCACCTCGGGTGTGCTGCGGCCGTTGCGCGAGATCACCGGCACCGCGCAGCGGCTTTCGGTCGAGTCGCTCGGCGAACGGATCGGTCACGTCGATTCGCGGGGTGAACTGGCGGAGCTGGCGCACACGTTCGACGCGATGCTCGACCGGTTGCAGGCGGCATTCGAGGCGCAACGGCATTTCGTCGCCAACGCCAGTCACGAGCTGCGAACCCCGCTTTCGGTGATCCGGACCGAACTGGACGTGACCCTGTCCGATCCCAATGCCGACGCGGCGGAGCTGCGCCGTATGGGCAACGTCGTGCGGGACGCGACCGAACGTGCCGGGCAGCTGGTGAACTCGTTGCTGTTGCTGGCTCGCACCGACGGTTCCGGCCTGGCCGTGAACGAACCGGTGGATCTGGTGACGGTGGTGTCGAGCGCGTGGCGCGCCGTGCGTGGCGAGGCGGACCAGCACGGTATCCAGGCGCGGTTCGCCACGGAGTCCGCGCGCGTGTGCGGTGATCCCGCGCTGCTGGAACGGATCGCGGGCAACCTGCTGGAGAACGCCGTGCGGCACAACGTGGAACGCGGCTGGATCGAAGTGCTCACGCAGCCGGGTGAGCGGTGGGCGACGCTGCGCGTGCGATCGTCCGGCGGCTTGGTGGACTCCGCGACGGTGGCGGAGTTGTTCGAACCCTTCCGCCGAGCCGGCGTCGCCCGCACCGCCCGCTCCGGCGCGGGGCTGGGCCTGTCGATCGTCAGAGCGGCCGTCGAAGCCCACGGCGGCCAGGTCTCGGCGGAACCCGTAGTCGGCGGCGGCCTATCGGTGACGGTGTTACTGCCACCGGGTGATTCGAGCCGACCGCGTTCTACCGCGGTGTAGCACGTCCGTAGCACTTTGTCCGGATATTGCGCTACCCTCGCCGCATGACCCAAACGATCGGGCAGCGAGAGCTGCGCAATGACAACGCCGAAATCATGCGGCGCGTCGAGCAGGGCGAGAGCTTTGTCGTGACCCGCAACGGCAAACCCATCGCCGACTTGGTCCCACACCAGGCGGACGGAGACCCGCGACCAACAGCAGGCGAGCTCATCGAGTTCCTGAAAAAACGTCCGCCGATCGATGCGGCGCAGTGGCGGCGTGACCGCGAGGAAGATGACAAAATCTTCGGCCCGGACTATCCGGAGAATCCGTGGGAGCGTCGGCGGTGACGAAGCGAATCGTCTTCGACACGTCAGCGATCATCGATCCCCAGGGAGTCGACCTCGGCGTTCTCGCTGGCGCCACGCCGGTTGTCACTGCGGTGACCATCGCCGAACTGGCGTTCGGGCTTGACACCCGGGATCCGGTCGAGCGGCTCCGGCGAACCGAGCGGCTCGATGATCTGCTTGCGCGGACAGAGGTTCTGCCGTTCGATACGGCGGCCGCGAAGTTGTACGGAGCTCTGGCTGCACTCCTGCGTCAGGCCGGTCGAGATCCGCGGCCCCGGCGGATGGATCTGCAGATCGCGGCCACCGCGGCGGTCCATTCGCTTCCCGTCGTCACTCGCAACAGTAAGGATTTTGCCGGTCTCGAACGCGCGGTCGAGGTCATCGCAGTGTGAAAGACCCCGCACGCCTGTAGCCGTGCGGGGTCCATACGCGACTTACGCCGGGACCGACGCCACACCCGGTGCGAGGAACGGTTTCCCGTTGACCTTCGCCGAAATGCCGGTGCGGTCGAGGTACGGCGTGATCCCGCCGAGCCAGAACGGCCAGCCGGCGCCGAGAATCAGGCACAGGTCGATGTCCTGCGCCTGCGCGACCACACCCTCGTCGAGCATGATCTTGATTTCCTCGGCGATCGCGGCGAGCGCGCGCTCGCGAACCTCTTCGGCCGTGGAGACCTTGTCACCCTGCTGCCACAGCGCGACGACCTCCGGGTCGACCTGCTGGTTGCCCGCCGAATCCCATTGCCACACCGCGGTTTTGCCCGAATCCACGAAGCGCTTGAGGTTCTCGCTCACCCTGAAGCGGCCGGGGAACGCCGCGTGCAGCGTCTCGCCGACGTGCAGTGCGATCGCCGGGCCCACCAGCTGCGTCAGCACCAGCGGCGACATCGGCAGCCCGAGCGGATCGAGCGCGTGGTCGGCCACCTCGAACGGGGTGCCCTCGTCGATCGAGGTGAGTACCTCGCCGAGGAAGCGCAGCAGCAGCCGGTTCACCACGAACGCCGGCGCGTCCTTCACCAGCACACTCGACTTCTTGAGTTGCTTGCCCACCGCGAACGCCGTCGCCAGTGCCGCGTCGTCGGTCTGCTCACCGCGCACGATCTCCAGCAACGGCAGCACGGCGACCGGGTTGAAGAAGTGGAACCCGACCACCCGCTCGGGATGGTTCAGTTTCGAAGCCATCTCGCTGACCGACAACGAAGACGTGTTCGTCGCGAGGATCGCGTCGGGGGACACATAGGACTCCAGCTCCCCGAACACGTTCTGCTTGACGCCCATTTCCTCGAACACGGCCTCGATCACGAAGTCCGCGTCCGCGAACGCCGCCTTGTCCAGTGAGCCGGACACGAGTGCCTTCAGCCGGTTCGCCTCGTCGGGGGAAATCCGCTTCTTGCCAAGGAGTTTGTCGATCTCACCGTGCACATAGGACACGCCCTTGTCGATGCGCGCCTGGTCCACATCGGTCAGCACGACCGGAACCTTGAGCCGTCGCACGAAAAGCAGCGCCAGCTGCGAGGCCATCAGTCCCGCGCCGACGACGCCGACCTTGTTCACCGTGCGCGCGAGCGATTTGTCCGGCGCACCGGCGGGCCGCTTCGCCCGCTTGTTGACCAGGTTGAACGAGTACAACCCGGCGCGCAGCGTATCGGACATCAGCAGCTCGGCCAGCGCGTCGGTCTCGGCCGCGTACCCCGCGTCGAGATCGTTGGCACGAGCCAGTTCCAGCAGCTCCACGGCCTTCGTCGCGCCAGGTGAAGCGCCGTGAGTCCTTCCGTCCACAATAGACTTGGCTCGGGCAATCGCCGCGTCCCAGCCGGCGCCGCGGTCGATTTCCTGGCGCGGCACGGTGATCTCGCCGTTGACGACCTTCGCCAGCCACAGCAGGGACTGCTCGAGATAGTCCGCCGAGCCCAGTACCTCGTCCACCAGACCCAGCTCGGCCGCCTTCGCGACGCTGAGCATCTTGTTCTGGTTCAACGCGTTCTCGATGATCACCGTGACCGCGGCGTCGGGCCCGATGAGGTTCGGCAGCAACTGGGTCCCACCCCAGCCGGGGAAAAGACCGAGGAACACTTCGGGGAACGCGATGGCCGCGGTGTTCTCCGACAACGTCCGGTAATGGCACGACAGCGCGAGTTCCAGCCCACCGCCCATGACCGCACCGTTGACGAAGGCGAAGGTCGGGATTTTCGAGTCCGTCAGCCGGCGGAACACCTCGTGCCCGGTCGCGGCGATTTCCCGTGCCAGCGCCGGATCCGAGACCGCCTCGACACCGGACAGGTCCGCGCCGACGGCGAAGATGAACGGCTTGCCGGTGACCGCGATCGCGGCGGGCTCAGCCGCGAACGCCTCGTCCAGCGCCGCGTCGAGGCTCGCCAGACCCTGCGGCCCGAATGTCGAGGGCCGGGTGTGGTCGTGTCCATTGTCGAGGGTGACCAGCGCGACCGGCTTGGCCGGCCCCGGCACGTGCACAAGCCGGGTGACCGCGGTGGTCACCACTTCGTCAGGGAACGCCGCTTTCGCTTGCGAGGGCGTGAAAGTCACTTGTCACTCCCGTTGTAGGCAGGGTTTTCCCAGAGCACCGAACCGCCCATGCCGATCCCGATGCACATCGTGGTGAGGCCGTAGCGGACCTCGGGATGTTCGGAGAACTGGCGCGAAAGCTGGGTCATCAGCCGCACGCCGGAGGAGGCCAGCGGGTGCCCGCAGGCGATCGCGCCGCCCCACGGATTGACGCGCTCGCTGTCCGGCTCGAGACCGAAGTGATCGAGGAACGCCAGCACCTGCACGGCGAACGCCTCGTTGATCTCGAACAGGCCGATGTCCGAAATGGACAGTCCGGTGCGGGCGAGCAGTTTCTCCGTGGCCGGCACCGGGCCGATTCCCATCACCTCCGGCTCGACCCCGGCGAACGAATAGCCCACGAGCCGCATGCCGACCGGCAGGCCGAGCTCACGTGCGGTGTCCTCGTCCGCAAGAAGGGCGCCGGTCGCGCCGTCATTCAAGCCCGCGGCGTTGCCGGCGGTGACCCGGCCGTGCGGGCGGAACGGCGTCTTGAGGTTCGCCAGCTGCTCGATGGTCGTACCCGGGCGCGGCGGCTCGTCCTCGGTGGCCAGTCCCCAGCCCAGCTCCGGATTCCGGATCGCGACCGGCACCAGCTCGGGACCGATCTTCCCGGCCTTGACCGCGTCGGCATAGCGCTCCTGGCTCTGCGCGGCGTAGGCGTCGGCGCGGGCTTTGGTGATCTCGGGGAACCGGTCGTGCACGTTCTCCGCGGTCTGGCCCATCACCAGCGCGGTCGGGTCGACCAGTTTGTCCGCGATGATGCGCGGGTTCGGGTCCACGCCCTCGCCCATCGGATGGCGGCCCATGTGCTCGACCCCGCCCGCGATGGCGATGTCGTACGCGCCGAAGCCGATCCCGCCGGCGACGGAGGTCACCGCGGTCATCGCGCCCGCGCACATCCGGTCGATCGCGAAACCGGGCACGGACTTGGGCAGCCCGGCCAGCAGCGCGGCGGTCCGGCCGATGGTCAGGCCCTGGTCGCCGATCTGGGTGGTGGCGGCGATCGCGACGTCGTCCACACGCTCCGGCGGCAGCTCAGGATGCCGGCGCAGCAGCTCCCGGATCACCTTGACCACGAGGTCGTCGGCGCGAGTATTGGCGTAGATGCCCTTCTCGCCCGCCTTGCCGAAGGGGGTGCGCACCCCGTCGACGAACGCGACGGTGCGTACCGCACGGGGCTGGGATGCCGCCAAGGGTGTTGCGGCCACGGTGTGCTCCTTGAGGAAGTAGCGGCTGTACCCCCGCACCATAGCCCTTGTTACCCGTGGGTAACCAGGGTCATGGCCCAGTCGAGTGGGTCACACCGCCGCAAGGGCAGATCATCGGTCGAACGGGACGTACTGCCCTCGCTCGCCTTCCCTGGTAGCCAGCTCGTGCCGCCACGCCGCGTTGTCGACGAACGTGTTGTCGAACCGCCCGGCGGTCTCGGCGATCTCGCGCGGTTCGGCAACCCCGCGCCGGATGCGATCGCCGAGCCGGAAATAGTCGAACCGGTTGGTACCCGGCGCCTTCACGATCAGCACGTCCGCGCCGGTGTCCCGCAACGCTGCCCACGCATGGGGCATCAGCGGCGGGATCAACAGGTAGTCACCCTTCTCGACGGTCACGACATCGTCGCCGGTGAGCACCCGCAGCGCGCCGTCGAGGAGGTAGAACATTTCCGGGGATTTCCGGTGGTAGTGCGGCGGCGGGCCATCCACGCCCGGCCCCAGGGTGGTCCGGACCACGGTCATCACATCGCCGGTGTGCTCCGCATCGGCGAGCAGCCAGGTCTCATTGGGCGCCGCGCCAAGGCGTTCGGCCTTGGTCCCGCGGATCAGTACAGCTTCGTTGTCGGTCATGCATCGTCGACCCCGCGACACCGCCGGATGTGACAGCGCTACTTGCGCGCGGTCGCCTGCAGTGCGGTCGAAAGGTCTCCCGCGGTGAGCTGGATCTGCCATGGCCGCGCCCCGCCGGCACGCAGCACTTCCTCGACGCCCTCGCGCGAAGTGTCCGTGGGTGGGCGCCAGCACGTGCGGCGCAACAGGTCCGGCAACAGCAGGTTTTCCACCGGCAACTGGTGATGCTCGGCGATCCGGTTCAGCGCCGTCCGCGCCGCGGCCAGCCGGGCGGCGGCGTCCGGATCCTTGTCGGCCCAGCGGTTCGCCGCCGGGGGGCCGTCGTTCGCCTGCGCCGGGTTCGGCAGTTCCTCGCGGGGCAGCGCCCGCGCCGCCTCCAGATGCCGGAACCAGCTCGCCGTGTACCGCCGCTGCACCCGGCCGCCGAATACCGGTAGCGCCTGCAGTTCCGCCACGTTGTTCGGCTCGGCGAGTACGGCGTTGATGATCGCGCTGTCCGGCAGCACCCGGCTCGGTGCCCGGTCGCGCTTGCGGGCCAGCTCGTCGCGCGCCTCCCACAGCGCCCGCACGGCGGCGAGCCCCCGTGCGCTGCGCACCTTGTGGATGCCCGATGTCCGCCGCCACGGTTCAGTGCGCGGCGCGGGCAAAGGCGCCATCCGCACGGCTTCGAACTCCTGGCGCGCCCATTCGAGCTTGCCCTGTGCAGCCAGGTCGGCTTCGAGTTTCTCGCGCAGCGGCACAAGTAGTTCGACGTCCAGCGCCGCGTAGTTCAGCCAGTCGACCGGCAACGGCCGCTTCGACCAATCGGCGGCACTGTGCCCCTTTTCGAGGCGATAGCCCAGCAGCCGCTCGACGAGCGTGCCCAATGCGACTCGCTCGTACCCGGCCAGCCGGCCCGCCAATTCGGTGTCGAACAGGCTTACCGGGTGCAGCTCGAGTTCAGCCAGACAAGGCAGATCCTGCGAGGCGGCGTGCAATACCCACTCTTCGCCGTTGATCGCTTCCCGGAGCGGGCCGAGTTCGCCGTCCAGTGCGATCGGATCGACGAGCAGGGTGCCGGCACCTTCACGCCGCAGCTGGACCAGGTACGCCCTCGGCCAGTACCGGTAGCCGGAGGCACGTTCCGTGTCGACCGCGATCGCCCCCGTCCCCTCAGCGAGCTTCTCGCACGCCAGGATGAGCTCAGCGGGGTCGGAGATCACGGGAGGGGTTCCCTCGGCCGGCTCCTGCAACAGGATCGGTTCAGGAACCTCTGGGCCGTGATCTGCGGTTTCCACGATTTTCAACCCTACGGGACGAGCGGACCGTGCCTGGTGCGCCCGTCCCGCAGAGCTTTCCGCGTCGGTCAGCGGATGACGCCCGCGCGCATCGCCAGCGCCACCATCTGCGCCCTGTCGCCGGTGCCGAGCTTGCGCCCGATCCGGGACAGGTGCGATTTGACGGTGAGTGCGGAGAGGCTGAGCTCCTCGCCGATCTCCTTGTTGGACTGACCGTCCGCCACGAGCTGGAGAACCTCCACCTCACGTGCGGACAGCTCCCGCGGGGTGTTGTCCGTGCCCGGGACCCGCGTGCCGGTCGCCAGGACCGGAGCCACGCTGGGATCGGCGTACACGCCGCCTTCGAGGACCCGCCGCACCCCGTCGGTCACCACCATGGGCGACGCCGACTTGAGCAGGTACGCCTGCGCGCCGGCCTGGAAAGCCGAGCGGACGGCGTACGGGTCGTCCGAAGACGCCAGCACCACAATGCGGGGCCAGCCGTGGTTGCGAAGCTCCGTGACGAGTTCGATGCCCGAACCGTCGGGCAAGCCGAGGTCGAGGATCGCCAGGTCACAGGGACCTGTCGCGGTGGCCCGCGCTCTCGCCTCGGCTACCGTGGCAGCCTCGTGTACGGTGCCCGCTCCCATTTGAGCGAGTCGTGCGGCAATAGCCTCCCTCAGTAACGGGTGGTCATCGACCACCAGCACGGAAAACAGCTCTTCCCGCGGGTGCGGAACCATGCTCGCCGGCAATGCACCGGCTGGCGTGGATCTGACGGCCTGAGATAAGCCGACGGCAGCCACGTCACTACCTCCCTGGAGTCGGTCGTGCCCCCCGACCGGCACCGGGACTTTCGGCCAATTAGCCGCGCCAGCTAGACCGAAAGTGGTGTCGTCGAAGAGGCACTCTAGCCGCCTCCGGGCGTTCGCGGGGGGATCGAACGGGTATCTATCCCGATCGAGTAGTTACTAACCGGTGTTTTTGTAACACGAACGGGTTAATGTGCCGCATGCGGCTAACGATTCGCGGAGCGAACACGATGAAGCACAGATCGTGGTCCATCGGATGCTCGTGCATACGGGCTGTGCATCTGCCTGAGCGTCAATCTAACTGCCGCCAGTCCAGCCATGGGAGGGCATTCATCAGTTCGCACTAACGCAAGAGGAAGACCGGACAATCTGGGAAGATTGCCCCGAAAGAGTGGCCACCCGAATGGGCTAAGAGCTCTGGCGGTGCCCGAAGAACGTCACGCCGACCGGGGGGAGCCCGGCCACGCTGGACATGAGTTGCAGGAACGCCTCACCGTGACCGCCGAGCCCGCCGTCGAGCGGCGTCCACGATGCCCGCAGTTCGAGATCGTCGGTCCGCGCGGGTCCGGAGATCTCGCCGAAGCGAGCCGAGGAAGTCTCGGTGACGGTCCCGCCGAGCGCCGTGAACGCCGCGCCCGAATGTTCCAGCGCGTCGGTCAGCCATGACCAGCCGACGGTGGGCAGGAAGGGGTCGGTGGCCAGCTCACGGTCCAGCTCGGCCCGGACGTAGACCACCAGTCGCAGCGTGCCATGCCAGGCCGGCTGCCCCTCCGGATCGTGCAGCAGCACGAGTCTGCCGGTGGCGAGCACGTCGGCGGGGCCGGTGGTCTCACAGCTGAGCGCGTGCGCCCACGGAGCCAGCCGCTGGGGGGCCCGCACGGTTTCCAGGGTCATCTCCGGCCGGGGCCGGAGGGCCTGCAACGCCGCGACGGCTACACGGAACTCCTCGGGCGCTTGCGTCATCGCGGTCACTGGCCGACTTTAGGACGGATCGCGGGGCCGAAGGCGTAGACGCGCCGAGAGAAAGCGCCGCCGGGGCGCGTGGCACGATGAAACCGATGTCTACTTCTGCCCCCTCGCGCCCGGCGCAGCGTGACCTGTCCGCCGCACCCCTGCTGGTCGCCGCCCGCGGCGGGCAGCCGCCGCGGGTCCCGGTGTGGTTCATGCGCCAGGCGGGCCGGTCCCTGCCCGAATATCGCGCGCTGCGCGAGGGCGTGCCCATGCTCAAGTCCTGCTTCGACCCGGAGATGCTGGCGGAGATCACCCTGCAGCCCGTCCGGCGGCACGGGGTGGACGCGGCGATCCTGTACAGCGACATCGTGGTGCCGCTGTTCGCCGCCGGTGTCGACATCGACATCGTGCCGGGCACCGGGCCGGTCGTCGCGGCGCCCATTCGCACCGCGGACGCGGTCGCGGCCCTGCCCGTGCTCGAACCGCGGCAGGTCACCGCGGTGGCCGAGGGCGTCGGATTGCTGGTGGAGCGGCTGGGGACCACCCCTCTGATCGGGTTCGCCGGCGCGCCGTTCACGCTCGCGTCCTACCTCATCGAAGGTGGCCCGAGCCGCACGTACGAGCACACCAAGGCGCTGATGCGCTCGGACCCGCGGCTGTGGCACACCCTCGCCGGACGGCTGGCCGACGTGGCGCTGACGTTCCTGCGCGCGCAACTGGACGCCGGTGCGGACGCGGTGCAGCTGTTCGACTCGTGGGCGGGCGCGCTGTCGTTGCGCGAGTACCGCGAGTTCGTGCTGCCGCATTCGGCCAAGGTTTTGGGCGGGCTGGCGGACTACGACGTACCGCGGATCCACTTCGGTGTCGGGACCGGTGAGCTGCTCACCGCGATGCGCGAGGCCGGCGCGGACGTCGTCGGGGTGGACTGGCGGATCCCGCTGGACGAGGCAGTGCGGCGGCTGACCGCCGACGGCTCGCCCGCGCCCGCCGTCCAGGGCAACCTCGACCCGGCGCTGCTCGGCGCGTCGTGGCCGGTGATCGAGGCGGAGGTCCGCCGGGTCGTCGCGGAGGGCCGTGCCGCAGCGGGTCACATCTTCAACCTGGGGCACGGCGTGCTGCCCGGCACGGATCCCGAAGTCCTCACCAGGGTCGTCGAGCTGGTGCACGAGCTGGAGCCGTGATGCACGTCGCGGTGGTCGGTGGCGGCATCTCCGGGGTGACCGCCGCGTACCGGCTGCGCACCTCGCTCGGTGACGACGCGACGATCACCGTCTTCGAGTCCGCGGATCGCCTCGGCGGCAAGCTGCGCACGATCGAGCTGGCCGGGCAGCGCTACGACGTGGGCGCCGAGGCGTTCCTCGCCCGCAGGCCGGAAGCGCTTGCCCTGGCTGAGGAAGCCGGGCTCGGGGACAGGATCACGCACCCGACGAAGGCCCGCTCCGCGATCCGCGCCGGCGGGAGTCAGGTCGCCATGCCCGCCAGCACCGTGATGGGCGTGCCGGGTTCGGTCGAAGCCGTCGCCGGGGTGCTGTCCGCGGACGGGCGCCGGCGGGTCGCGGCCGAGCCGGAACTGCCGCCGGTCCGGCTCGACGACGATGTGGCGCTCGGCGAGCTGCTGCGTGGCCGGTTCGGGGACGAGCTGGTGGACCGGCTGGTCGATCCGCTGCTCGGCGGCGTGTACGCCGGTGGTGCCGACGGGTTGGGTTTGCGTGCGACGATGCCCGCGCTGGCCGCCGCGCTCGACAAGGGCGCCCGGTCGCTGACGGAGGCCGCCGCCTCGCTCGTTACCGCCTCGGGCAGCGGGGCGCCCGTGTTCGGCACGCTCGTCGGGGGGCTGGGCACACTCGTCGAGCGACTCGTCGAGCTGGCGAAGCCGCAGGTGCGGCTGAACACGCTGGTGCGCGGGCTGACCCGGTTGCCGTCCGGACTCCGGCTGGAACTGCCCGGCGAGGCCGTGGATGTGGACGCGGTGCTGCTTGCCGTCCCGGCTCCGGCGGCGCGGCGGCTGCTCACCGACGTCGCGCCCACCGCGTCGGCGGCGCTCAGTGAGGTTGAGGTCGCGTCGATGGCTGTCGTCGCGTTCGCGCTGCCTCCGGACGCCGCGGTGCCCGACACGTCCGGCGTGCTCATCGGGGTCCACGAAGGCTTGGCGGCGAAGGCGTTCACGTTCTCCAGCCGCAAATGGGCGCACCTGGGCGATGGCCCGCTGCTCGTGCGTGGTTCGGTCGGCCGGTTCGGCGAACCCGGCGCTCTCCGCGCGGACGACGAAGAACTGGTCAAGCTGGTACGTGCCGATCTCGCCGAGCTCACCGGGGTGACCGCGGAGCCGCTCGACACGCACGTGATGCGCTGGGGCGGAGGGCTGCCGCAGTACGGCGTCGGGCATCTCGCCGTCGTGGCACGCGTCGAACGGGCGGTGGCCGACGTCCCGGGGCTGGCCGTCGCCGGAGCGGCGCTGCACGGTGTCGGCATCCCGGCTTGCATCGCGACCGCGGGCGCGGCCGCGAAACGGGTCACCTCCACGGTCGCCCGGGGCGCGGGAGTGCCAAAATGAAGTCATGGCGCGCCTGAACTACAACGAGCTGAACGACACCATTCGCTACACCGCGTGGTCGGTGTTCCGCGTCGAGCCGGGCCGGCTTCCCGAGGACCGCGGCGAAGCGGCGCGCGAGACCACCGAGTACCTGGATGCCTTGCCGGACAAGGGAATCGTGGTGCGCGGGGTGTACGACGTGTCGGCGCTGCGGGCGGACGCGGACTTCATGATCTGGTGGCACGCCCAGGAAGCCGAGCAGGTGCAGGCCGCCTACACCGGGTTCCGCCGGACCCCGCTGGGCCGGGTGTCGACCCCGGTGTGGAGCCAGTTCGCGCTGCATCGGCCCGCGGAGTTCAACAAGAGCCACGTGCCGGCGTTCCTCGCCGGGGAAGACGCGCACAAGTACGTCTGCGTGTACCCGTTCGTGCGGTCGTACGAGTGGTACCTGCTGCCCGACGAAGAGCGGCGCCGGATGCTGGCCGAGCACGGCAAGATGGCCCGTGACTACCCCGACGTGCGGGCCAACACCGTGGCTTCGTTCGCGCTCGGGGATTACGAGTGGATCCTCGCCTTCGAGGCGGACGAGCTGCACCGGATCGTGGACCTGATGCGGCACCTGCGCGGCAGCGACACGCGGCGGCACGTGCGCGAGGAGGTCCCGTTCTACACCGGTACCCGGGTGCCGCCCGCCGAGCTGATCGCCGCTCTGCCGTAGCGCGACCAGCCGCGTCCAGTAGCGCTGTTTTAGCGCTACTGCTGTTATGCTGGAGTCATGGCGACGATTCAGATCCGTGACGTTCCGATTGAGGCATACGAGGCTATTCGTGATGCCGCAAAGGCAGAAGGGAAGTCGCTGCAGGCCTACATGCGGGAGCAGACGACCGTAATCGCCCAGCGGGCGCGCAAGAAGGCCGCGCTCGATACCGTGCGAGAGATGTTGTCCAAGGACACCGGGACCGGTGTGACGCGTGAGAGCATCCTCGAGGATCTGCGTGCGGTACGAGGACCGTGGCCCGATGAGGAGGACTCGCCGCGGTGATCGAGTTCGTCGTCGATGCGTCCGCCATCATCAAAGCCGTCAGCGAGCGCACCGGCGAGGGTGCCGAGCTGGCGAGCAGGCTTGCCACGGTAGGGGTGAATGCCCCGCACCTGGTGGACGCCGAGGTCGGTGACGTGCTGCGGCGGAAGGTGCTCCACGGTCAGCTGCGGGCGGAGACCGCGGCAACGGCCTTACGCTCGCTCGACAGCATCGTCGACGCACGGTATGCGCATGTCGGTGCACTCGCCCGGGACGCGTGGGAATTGCGAGATCGCGTGCGCTTCTACGACGCGCTTTACGTCGCGCTGGCGGCCCGGCTGGAGCTTCCCCTGCTCACGGTGGACGTGCGGCTCAGCAAGGCACCGGACCTGCCATGTGCGGTCGAGGTCGTGTGAGCTACTCCTGCGGCTTGAGGCGCAGCGAGATCGAGTTGATGCAGTAGCGCAGGTCGGTCGGCGTGGCGTAACCCTCGCCCTCGAAGACGTGGCCAAGGTGGCTGTGGCAGTTCGCGCACAGAACTTCCTTGCGCACCATGCCCAGGGACCGGTCCTCGCGGATCACCACGGCATCGGTGTCGGCCGGGTCGAAGAACGACGGCCAGCCGCAGTGGCTTTCGAACTTGGTGTCGCTGCGGAAAAGTTCGGCACCGCAGGCGCGGCACTCGTACACGCCCTCGGTCTTGGTGTCGGTGTACTCGCCGGTGAACGGGCGCTCGGTGGCGGCCTCACGCAGTACCGCGTACTCCTGCGGATTCAGCTGCTCGCGCCATTCCTGCTCCGACTTGACCACGCGCGGGGCGGTTCCGGTGACAGGTTCCATGGTTCCCAGATTACCCGGCGCCCAGCCACGCGATCGCCCGCACGATGATGTCCCAGGCGGCCACCACCACCCCGAACACGATGAGCACGGCGACCGTCGCCGCGACCCACCAGCGCAGTCCGCCCGCCCGGCTCGAGGACTCCGCGAAATCGGCGACGCGGTCCAGCGACGCCTCGATCGTGAAGCCCGGCTCGCAGCGTTGCATCCGGTCCAGATGCGCGGCGAACGCCTTGACCTCGGGGTCGTCGGGATCGAGGCCGATCAGGTCCTCGTCGAACCGGTTGCTTTCGGCCATACCTTTCACGGTAGGCCATCAACCGATCTGCGTGTTGGCGTCGATCCGCAGGCCCTGGGCGGTATTCACCATCCGCCAATGCACCCGGTTACCGTTGACGGTCACGTACATGTCGACCGAACCGTCGGGATTCGGCCCGGCATCGGCGAGGATCCGCTGGTACGAGTCGATCTTGTGCTCGGCCCAGTAGGACTGGAAGTTCTCCATCGACCCGTAGACATCCTGCGCGGCCGGGGTCAGCAGGCTCCACGCGCTCGAGGTGCCGACCGCGTCGAGATACGCCTTGACCGTGTTGCCCGCCTGCCCGTAGTTCGGGGTGCCGCCGGTGTTCTCCGTCTGCCCGAGCGGGGCCGCGTTGACCGGGCGGGCGGAGCTCGACGGGGGTGCGGACGTCCCGGGGTTGTTCCTTGGTGGTGACTGCGTGTTGTTCGTGGCGGGCGAACCGCCCTGGTTGAGCACAAGAAAGAGCACGACCCCCACCACGACGACCGCGGCGGCGATCGAGCCGATGAGGATGGTCCTGCGTCGGGCCGTGGCCGGGGCCGATCCCGCCTGGCCCGCCGGTCTTGACTGCGGGATGAACGCCGCGGTCGGGGTCCGGGGCGACTGCGGCTGCAGCGGCGCGACGGTGCGGGCCCACGGCGGGCGCTCGCCGGGCGGCTGCTCGGTCGCCACGCTGGCCGCGACCGGTTTCGGCCCCGCGCCGTACAACGGTGGCGACACGCGAGTGCCTGCGGTCGTCTCTGGTTCCCCCGACGCGAGCGCGGCCAGCCGTTCCCGGGCTTCGACCATTGTCGGGCGTTCCTCCGGCTCGACCCGGAGCAGGTTCATCAGCAGCGCGGTCGCCTTACCGGACTGGCGTGGCGGGATGACCTGGCCGTTCGCCGCCGTGTACAGCAGCGCGAGCTGGTTGGTGCTGTTGCCGTACGGCGGTTGGCCTTCCAGCGCGTGGTACAGCGTGGCGCCGAGGGAAAAGACGTCCGACGCGGGCGCGGGGTCCGAACCACGGGCCAGTTCCGGCGCGAGATACGCCGGGGTGCCACCGATGAGGCCCGTCTGGGTCAGCGTCAGGTCACCGGCGGCGCGGGAAATGCCGAAGTCGGTGATCTTCGCGGTGCCGTGCTCGTCGATGAGGATGTTGGCGGGCTTGATATCGCGGTGCACGATGCCGGCCCGGTGCGCGGCGACCAGCGCCGACGCGACCTGCTCGCCGATCTTCGCGACCTGACCCAGCGGGAGCGTGCTCTGCTCGGAGATCACCGCCGACAGACTCTTCGACGGCAGATACTCCATGACCAGGCATGGGTCGCCGTCCTGCTCCGCCACGTCGAAGACCACGATCGCGTTGGGATGCTGGAAACGCGCGGCGTTCTTGGCTTCCCGCATGGCTCGCAGCCGCATGCTGCTGCGCTCGGCCTCGGACATTCCTGGCTGGGCGAGGATCTGCTTCACCGCCACGGCCCGCTCGAGGCGCTCGTCGACCGCACGCCACACAACGCCCATGGCACCGCTGCCGATGTGCTCAACGAGGCGATAGTGCCCTGCGATCAGTTGACCGGTGTCGATGGGACTACTCCTCGGAAACTACCTGCATTTCTTGGCCTGATCGAGCGCGCACACCCTCCTCGCGCACCGCGTCGAGTGTAGCGGGCTGCCTTGTGCCGCCTCCGGATGACGCCCCGCGCGCGACCTTGATCAATCCGAGCGCTCCGGCCAGCGCGAATGCGAGGTAGCAGCCCAGCAGTGCCGGTGGCGTGCCGCCGGTGAGCGCGTCGCCGAGCACGACGACCGCGATCGTGCCGGGCAGACTGCCCAGCACCGTGCCGATCAGATACGGAACCGGCCGCACGGAAAGGATCCCGCAGCAGTAGCCGAACGGCGCGAACGGCACCACCGGGATCAGGCGCAGCGAGGTGATCGCGAGAATTCCCCCGTCGGCAAGGCGTTCGTCCACCGCCCGCACGGATTTCCGCTGCAAGTGACGGGAAACCAGGTCACGGCCGAGCAGCCGGGCGAGACCGAAGCCGAGCATGCCGGAGATCGCGGTGGCGGTGATCGAGACCGCGATCCCGGCGACTGTGCCGAGCAACAGCCCGGCGGCGAGGTTGAACACGGTGCGCGGAATCGGCACGACGGTGAGCAGCGCGTACGCGGCGAGGAACAGCAACGCGGTGGCCGGGCCGGCACCGTTGGCCCAGTCGCGCAGCTGCGCCGGCGTGGGCAACGGCACCACGAACGCGGCGGTGACGAGCACCGCGAGCACGGCGAGCGCGATGACCAGCTTGCTGCGCCGATCACGGGCAATCCGGCCGCCAGTCACGATGATCCGCTTGGCGTAGGCCGGCTTCCGGGTGATTGGTGCCGGCCTGCTTTCGGTCGGATTGGTGATCTGCCGGGGCATGCGGTCCACGGTATAGAACGCGAAATCCCGGCCTGGCGCGGCTACCGTGATGCCGTGCCCAAGAACGGTGAACCGGTGGAGTACCGGGTCGGTGCGCAGACGGTCCGGTTGTCCAGTCCGGACAAGGTCTACTTTCCCGAGCGTGGGATCACCAAGCGGCAGGTGGCCGAGTACTACCTCGCCGTCGCCGAGCCGTTGCTGGCGGCCATCGGGGAGCGGCCGACGACGTTGAAGCGGTACCCGGATGGCGTGACCGGCGAGTACTTCTATGCCAAGCGCGTGCCCAAGGGGGCGCCGTCGTACGTCGAGCCGGTGCGGATCACGTTCCCGTCCGGCCGCACGGCCGAGGAGGTCTGCCCGACCGAGGCGGCGGTGATCCTCTGGGCGGCGAACCTCGGCACGTTCGATTTCCACCCGTGGCCCGTCCGGCGCCCGGATGTGGACCATCCCGACGAACTGCGCATCGACGTCGACCCGTCGGACGAAACGGGTTTCGATGACGCGGTGCGGGTCGCGCAGACCGTGCGGGAGGTGCTCGCCGATGCCGGCCTGACGGGTTACCCCAAGACGTCCGGTGGGCGCGGGGTGCATGTGCGGGCGCGGATCCGGCCGGAGTGGGACTTCATCGCGGTGCGGCATGCGGTGATCGCGCTGGGCCGGGAGGTCGAACGGCGGATCCCGGAGCTCGCGACCATCGCGTGGTGGAAGGAAGAACGCGGCGGGCGGGTGTTCCTCGACTACAACCAAGCGGCACGTGACCGGACCATTGCGTCGGCGTGGTCGGTGCGCGGCACCCCGCGGGCGACGGTTTCGACGCCGGTGACGTGGGAGCAGCTTGCCGAGGTCCATCCTGATGACTTCGACGTGCTCACGGTGCCGGGCTGGTATGCCTCGCACGGCGACCCCCATGCCGGCCTGGAGTCGGAGGCGTTCGGGCTGGAGACGGCGCTGGACTGGTACGCACGCGACGAACGCGACCGCGGACTGGGGGAGATGCCGTATCCCCCGGATTACCCGAAAATGCCCGGCGAGCCGAAGCGGGTGCAGCCGAGCAAGGCACGCACGGACACCTGAGTCCGCCGGCGCAGCGGGAAACCCCACGCCGTAGGTCAGGACAGCTGCGGTATCACCTCGGCGGCGAGGCGTTCCATTTGTTCCGCCTGGTTCGCGACCGTGGTGAAGAGGATCAGTTCGGCGCCCGCGTCGGCGACCTCCTGGACTCCTCGCACGCAGTCGGCTGGGGTGCCGGCTACCGCGACCGCTTCCAGGCCACGGCGGCCGTAGATATTTTCCAAGCCGTCGGCCATCTGGGCGCGGGCGTGCTCGGCGTTGTCGTCCACCGCGATGTAGATCCGCTTCGCGATGGGGAAATCCGCTCGCTCGGCCCGAACCACCTGTACCTGTTCGGCGAACTTCCCGGTGGTCGTCGAGCCCGCACCGAAGAACCCGTCACCGAGCCGGACCGCCCGTTTCAACGCGTTCGGGTGGCTGCCGCCGATCCACACCGGCGGGCCCGGTTTCTGGAACGGCTTCGGCACGATCGCCGCCCCCTCCAGCTGCCAGAACCGCCCGTCGATCGTCGTCTCCGGCTCCGTCCACAACGAACGCATCACCTCGAGTCCCTCGGTGAACCGCGCGACCAGCGCCTCGCCGTTGTGCCCGAAAGCCGGGTATGAACCTCGCTTCCCGCCGGTGCCGACACCGGTCTCCACCCGGCCGCGGCTGAGTTGGTCCAGACTGGCCAGGCTCTTCGCCAGCTGCACCGGATTGTGTTGCGGCGTCACGAAAACCGCGCACCCCAGGCGCAGCCGTTCGGTGCACGCGGCCGCGTAGGCCATCGTCTCGAGCGCGCTGAGGTGCGGGAAATGGCCCAGGGTGAGGATCTGCTCCTGGGTCCACCCGCTGTGAAAACCGAGGGCCTCCGCGCGCTGGACGTAGCCACGAAACGCCACGGGGTCGAACTCGCCGTCGGCGGTGAACTGTGGAATGGAGATCGCGAAGCGCATGACCTCGAACCTAGGCTCGCGGGAATCCTTTGGCACGTCCGGGGTGTTACCGGGGGTGTGAGACTTTCGGTGCTCGATCGGTCGCGGACGCGGGAGGGTGCGACGCACGCGGACGCGCTACGGGACACGGTCGAGTTCGCGAAACACATCGAGGCACTCGGCTATCACCGGTTCTGGGTGTCCGAACACCACAGCGTGCCCGGCGTCGCCGGGTCCGCCCCGACCGTGCTGGCCGCCGCGGTCGCCGCCGCGACAACGCGGATCCGCGTCGGCACCGGCGGCGTGATGGTGCCCAACCATCGGCCGATGATCGTCGCCGAGCAGTTCGGGGTGCTCGAATCGCTGTTCCCCGGCCGTATCGACATGGGTCTCGGCCGATCGGTCGGCTTCACCGATGGCATCCGGCACGCGCTCGGCCGCGACAAGGAGGACGCCGGCGACTTCGGCCCGCAGGTCCGTGAGCTGCTCGGGTTCCTTGACGGCACCCAGCGCACCTACCCCGGCGTGCACGCCTTCCCCGCGGAAGGGCTGCACGTCCCGCCTTTCATCCTCGCCACCGGGTCCGGCGCCGACGTCGCCGCGGAACTCGGGCTGCCGCTGGTGATCGCCGCCGCCCGCGGGGAGCAGCGGATGCTCGACGCCATCGGCCGTTACCGCGAGAACTTCGTGCCCTCACACTGGTCGCCGTACCCGTACGTGATGCTCTCGGCGACGGTCGCGGCCGCCGACACTACCGAGAAGGCCGAGCGCCTGCTCATCTCCGAGGCGTGGTCGGGGGCCTACTCGCGTACCCACGGCGTGTTCCCGCCGCTGCTGCCGCCCGACGAAGTGCTCGCGCTCGACATGACCGACCGTGAGCGCAGACTGTTCATCGACGGGATGCGCGACCAGATCCGCGGCACCGGCGACGAAGCCGCACACCAGCTGCAGGACTTGGCCGAGCGGGCAGGCGCGGACGAGGTCCTGCTGGCCACCAGCACGTACGACCGGGCCGCGCTGCTCGACTCCTATGAGCGGCTCGCGGTCAGCTTCTTCAACCTCAGCGCCACCACGGCGAACGCCACGACGGTCAGCCAGATGTAGGCGTTGTGGTACACCACGCCGAGCCGCTCCCACGACGGGAACGTCAGTACCGAGCTCTCGCTCGACCCCAGCAGCGACAGCACCCCGCCCGACACCACGAAGAACGTCACCAGCAGCGCGATCCACGTGCCGACGGCCCATCGCCGCAGTGATGCGTCGAGCAGCCAGATCACCAGCGCACCCCACCACACCCAGTGATGCACCCAGCTGTACGGCGAAACCAGGGTCGTGGCCAGCCCGCACAACGTCACCGCCAACAACTCCTGCCGGCCGAACGACAACCGCCGCGCGAGATACAGGCACGCCATCGCGAGCACGGCGGCGACGAGGAACCACAGGATCTTCCAGCCGCCGTCCAGGCCGATGCTGCGCGCGAACATCCCGCGCAGCGACTCGTTCGACGGGTTCTCCGGCACGCCGACGCGAGTCGGGTCGAAGAATGCGCCGGCCCAGTACGTCCTCGAATCGTGCGGCAGCACGAGGAACCCGATGACGGCCGTCGCGACGAGTGAACCCGCCGACACCGCCGCCGCCCGGTACCGCTTGGTGAACAGGAAATAGGCGATGAAGAACGCCGGGGTGAGCTTGATGCCGGCGGCGATCCCGGTCAGTATTCCCTTACCGCGGAAGGAATCCGGCAGCGCCATGTCGACCAGCACGAGGGTCATCAACAGGATGTTGACCTGCCCGAACGCCATCGTTTCGCGGATCGGCTCGCACCACAGCAGCAGCGCGGCGACCGGCAGGCTGAACACCGCCAGCTTCACGTCACGCCGGTAGTTCAGCAGCGCCAGCGCGGCCCACACCCCGACCGCGAGGACCACGAAGTCGCCGATCCCGCCGACATACCGGAACACGTCCCCGTCGAGTTTGGCCAGCGGCGCGAACAGCAGCGCGGAGAACGGGGTGTAGACGAACTCCCACACGCCACGCGTCTGGCCGAGCAGCGGGGTGTCGTAGACCGAGACACCGTCGAGCACCCGTTGGCCGGCGATCTTGTACACGCCGAGGTCCAGCAGATGCATCATCGAGCCGACGTCGGCGAGCAGTTCTTTCAGATACCAGCCGCCGGCGAGGGCGCCGAGCGCCAGCACGACCCAGAACGCGGGCGCGGGGATGGCGCGTCTCTCCGGAGCCGAGGGCGGCGGCACGGCTGCCGGGGCCTCGACGGCGGATGACGACACGATGACCCCCAGTTTGGGACGTGACCAATGGCGATTGCCAAGCGTAACGGCCCGCGGCGTACTTCCCTAAGCGGGGCAGAGGGTGCCGTCCACCGGAACCTTCCCGTCGACGAGAAACCCCCGCACCGCTTCCCCGACACACGGTGAGGACATCGCGCCGTGTCCGATGCCCTGCCACGAGATCCGTGCCGCGCTGCTCATTTGTTCGGCCGCCCGTACGGTGCCCGCCTCCGGGGTCACCGGGTCCGTTTTCGTGCTCGCGACGAACACCGGCGGGAGGCCGGCCACGCCCAGTGACGATGTCCCGCTGGTGCGTCCCGGCCACGGCAGGCACCACAGAAGTCGTTGCGTGGCAAGGCCGCCGAACAGGGGGAAGCGTTTGCGCAGGGTGTCGGTCAGTGCGCTGAGCTGGTTCGCGGGCAGCCGGGTCGCGGTGTCGTTGCACTCGGTCGCGAGCGCCCCGTCGAGCCGGGACGGGGTGAGCTGCGAGGTGTTGATCAGCGGCGCGACGAACGCGGCCAGCTGCGTCGGATTGCCGGTGCGGGCGGCCTGGATCGCGGCGGCGAGCTCGGACCAACGTGCCGGGTTCTCGAGCCCGGCGAGGATGGCGTTGAGCGCGACGCCCGGCGTGAAGGGGACGCCGCCGCCGAGCGACGGAGGCGCGACGCGCAGCTGGTCGAGCAGGCCGGTGACGGCGCCCGCCGCGTCCCTGCCGAGCGGGCAGCCGCGGGCCGCGCAGTCGGCGGCGAACGCGTCGAGCGTGGCCTGCTGAGCGGCCGCGAGATCGCCGAGCACGGTGGCCTCGTCCGATGAGGGATCAGGGATGCCGTCGAGCACGACCCGCCCGATGCGGCCCGGGTAGCGGTTGGCGTATGCGGCCAGCACGTCGGAGGCCTCGCCGCGGGCGATCGCGTTGAGCTTCGGCACCCCCAGCTCGTCACGGACCTGATCGAGGTCGCCCGCGGTGCGCCAGCTGTCCAGCGCCTGCTGGGTGGAGCCGAGTTCGATCGCGCACTGCTGACCGGCCCGGCGCGCGGCGTCGAGCACGGCCTCCTGGTCGCCACCGGCCGGGTCCTGGCTCAGCAGCGTGCCGCGCACGTCGCCCGGCACGCAGCCGACCGGGTCGGAGTCACCCGTGCCGCGCCGGTCCATGCCGATGAGCGAGAACCGCTGCAGCAGCGCGGACGGCAACAATGCGGCCAGGTGCGCGGCATACAGGGTGCCGCTCTCGCCCTCGATGTCGTTGAGCACCACCAGCGGGATCGGCCCGCTGCCCGCCTTGAGCAGTGCGATATGGGTCTGGATCCGGCCGGGCAGATCGGGGGAGTCGAGGACGGAACCCACGGTGGCGCAACTGAATTTCAGCGTGCCGGGCGGTGCGGGCGGTTCGATCCGGCCGCGGGTCTGCTCGTCGCAGTCGGACCAGTCGACCGACGGCGACTGCGGCTCGGTCAGTGCCGGCAGCGGGACCACCTGCGGCGCGCTCGTCGTGCTCGTCGCCGAGTGTTCGTCGTTCTCCACCACGGCCGGGCGTTTCGACGGCCCCGCCGTGCAGCCGGCGACCAGGCACGGCACCAGCACGGCGACCAACAGCAAGGAATGCCGGCGGAGCAAGACGGGTCCCCTCACTTCCATCCACGTACGCTTCCGACCTTCGCACGTACCGGGTGAGCGGCCGGTAAGCGGGTCAACGTAGCTGCACTTCTCCGTTGACTGTGCTGGTTGTTGCCAAGCCGACCGGCAGTCACGGCGATCAGCGAAACGTAGGCGGGCCGCCGGTTGGCCGGGCCGGCCTACTTTCGGTCGGCTTGGCAAGCAGGGCCTCGAGGTCGTAGCGCGCGGGCTCGTCGAGCTGTGCGTAGCCGCACGAGGCCGGTTCGCGGTCCGGGCGCCAGCGCACGAACTGCGCGGTGTGCCGGAAACGGGCGGGATGGCCGCCTTCGGTGTGCTCGTAGCCGACTTCGACGACCCGCTCCAGTCGCAGCGGCACCCATGGCTGCTCGGTGCTGCGCCAGCGCGTGATGCCGCCGGGCAGGCGCTGGCCTTCGACGACGGCGTCACCGAGCCACGGGTGCTCGCCGTCGGTGATCAGGCCGGCCAGTTCCGTGGCCAGTTCCCGCCGACGCGCCGCCGCGAACGCGCCGACGACGCCGACGTGGTGCAGGATCTCGCGGTCGTCATAGAGGCCGAGGAGCAGCGAGCCCACCGCCTCCCCCGGCGCGGAATCGGCGTGCCAGCGCAGGCCCGCGACGACACAGTCCGCGGTGCGCGCGTGCTTGTACTTGGCCATGATCCGCTTGCCCGGCTGGTACGGCGCGTCCAGCGGTTTGCCGATGACCCCGTCGAGCCCGGCGCCCTCGAACAGGGTGAACCACTCGCGCGCAATGGCCGGATCCGAGGTCGCAGGGGTGATCTTGATGCCGGTCAGCTTCTCCAGCCTGTCCCGGCGGGCGCTCGTCGGTTCGTCCACAAAGGACTCTTCGCCGAGCGCGAGCAGATCGAACGCGACGAACGTGGCCGGTACGTTCTCGGCGAGCATGGTGACGCGGCTCTTGGCCGGGTGGATCCGCTCGGTGAGCGCGTCGAAGTCCAGATGCCCGTCGTGGGCGACGACGAGTTCGCCGTCCAGCACGACCTGCTCGGGCAGCACCGCGCTCAGCTCGGCGAGCACCTCAGGGAAGTAGCGGTTGAGCGGTTTACCCGCGCGGGACTGCAAAGTGAGCTGGTCTCCGTCGCGGAAGACCAGGCAGCGGAACCCGTCCCACTTGGGTTCGAACAGCATCCCGCCGGTGTCCGGGATGGTCTTCACCGCACGCGCCAGCATCGGCTGGATCGGCGGGCTGAGCGGCACCATGTGCCCGATTGTGCCTCACCCGGACAGCGGAAGTGCGCTTTCGTAGAACACGACCTGGCCGTCGACCGGGTCTTGACAATCGTCCTGGAAGGCGAACCCGAGCGAGCGGACCAGGCCGATCGACGCCATATTCGTGCGGGCTATCGTCGCGTAGACCGTCGAGGCCTCCCCGGTGGCGAAGGCCCAGCCGGTGAGCGCGCGGACGGCCTCGGCGGCGATACCACGGCGCCGGAACCGGGGCAGCACCTCGTAGCCGACCTCGACCACGGCCAGTTCGTCGGGCAGATCGTGGAAACCGACCTCGCCGACCATGACCCCGGCTTCACGCAACAAGATCCCGCGCGACAGCCACGGCTGGGCGTCGGGTTCGGCGCGGAGGGTTCTGAGGTTGTCCTGCGCCGGGACGAGGTCCGCCCACTCCGGGCTCACGTCGGCGCCGAGCGCTGCCGCGAGCGCGCCGAGGTCCCTGTCCAGGATCAGCCGCAGGAGGTTTCCGGTCAGTTCCACCAGATCCAGGCGTGCGGACCGGATCGTCGCCATCTCACCAGCCTAGGTGCGCTTGCGGTAGCGGAACATGGTGTAGCCGTCCTCGATGAGGATCGAGCCCAGCTCCAGCCGCCGCGTCTCGGCCATCCGGCCTTCGGCGATCCGCGCGGCGCCGGGCCCGGCGAGCAGCGGCGCGACGGTGAGGCACAGCTGGTCCACCAGGTCCTCGGCGATGAGCTCGCCGAACAGGTGCGGGCCGCCTTCGCAGTCGATCCGGTGCAGGCCGCGGGCGGCGAGCTCCTTGAGGGCGGCGGTCAGGTCGATCATCTGCTCGCCTGCGATGAGGATGTCGGCGCCCGCGTCGGCGAGCGCCGCGCGCCGGTCTTGTGGTGCCGATTCGGTGGTGATGACGATCGGAGGCACTCGCGTGTCGGTGAACAGCGGCGAGGCCGGGTCGAGCTGCGCGCGCCCGCTGACGACGGCGATCGGCGGCAGCTGGGACAGGCCCAGCTTCTTGCGCCGGGCCTGCCGCTCGGGGTTGGTGCGCGCGCCGCGGTAGTTTTCGCTTCGCGCGGTGCCGGCGCCCACCAGCACAACGTCGGCGAGATCCCGGCTGAGCAGGAAGATGCGCTTGTCCGCCGGATGGGACAGGCCCTCGGACACGTCGCCGATGGTGGCCGCACCGTCCGCGGAGGACACGAAGTTGACCTGCACCCACGGGCGGTCGAGCCCGGCGGGGAAGCCGTAGATCCGCTCCAGGTCGTCATCGCTGACATCGTCGAGTGGGGTCGGCCACAGCATGCGCATGCTGGGGATCGTAACGAGCCTGGCCCGCTTAACCTCGGGTCATGCACCTGACCGACCGTCGTCCGGAGATAGGCGCGGACGAGCTGATTTCCTCGCTCGTGCCACCGCCCCGGTTCGACGCCGTCCGGTTCGAGACCTACGTGCCCAACCCCGACGAGCCGAGCCAGGCCGCCGCAGTCGAGTCGTGCTCGGCGTTCGCGGGGCGGATTTCGGTGGCACGGAAGAAATCCCGGTTCCGCCTGTTCGGCGGCGGCGAGCCCGTGGGCAAGCCCGGCCTGTATCTCGACGGCGGCTTCGGCGTCGGCAAGACGCACCTGCTCGCCTCGACCTGGCACGCGGCCCCGTCGCCGAAGGCGTACGGAACCTTCGTCGAGCTCACGCATCTGGTCGGCGCGCTCGGTTTCGCCGAGGCGGTGCGGCGGTTGTCGGCGCACCGGCTGCTCGCGATCGACGAGTTCGAGCTGGATGATCCCGGGGACACCATGCTGGTCAACCGGCTACTGCGGGAGCTGACCGACGCGGGCGTGTACGTGGCGGCGACGTCGAACACCTTGCCGGACAAGCTCGGAGAGGGCCGGTTCGCCGCGGATGACTTCCTGCGGGAAATCCAGTCGCTCTCCTCGCGGTTCGCGGTGACGCGGGTCGACGGTCCTGACTACCGGCACCGCGGCCTGCCCGAGCCGCCCCCGCCGGTCGACGACGCGACACTTTCAGCGTCAGCATCTTCCCAGGAAGGTTCTTCCCTCGACGACTTCGATGCGCTGTGTGATCACCTCGCGAGCCTGCACCCGTCGAAGTACGGCCGGCTCGTGGACGGGGTGCCATTGGTGCATCTGCGCGGGGTACACGCGGCGCCGGACCAGAACGTCGCGCTGCGGCTGGTGGCGTTCGCGGACCGGCTGTACGACCGGGCGATCCCGGTGCTCGCGTCGGGCGAGCCGCTGTCGGCGCTGTTCACTCCGGAGATGCTGCAGGGGGGTTACCGGAAGAAGTATCTGCGTGCGGTGAGCCGGCTGACCGCGCTCGCCCGGGACGCAGCACCAGCGACAACGTGAACACGGCGGCGACCGCCAGGCAGGCCCCGCCGAGGACGTCGACGGGGTAGTGGTAGCCGAGGCCGACGAGTCCGATCCCCGCTGCCGCCGTCACCGCGGCCGCGATGATCGCCAGAAGCCATTGGCGGGTAAGGAAAACCAGCACAATGAGGGTGGTGGCGAGGCCGACGGTGTGCCCGCTGGGGTAGGCGAGGTCGCCGCGCAGCTCGTGGCCGAACAGCGGTTTCAGCACCCACGTGTTGAGCGCGAGGGGGAGTGCCGTCGCGGCCACACAGAAGGCGGTTTCCCGCCACCGGCGCCGGAGCACCTGGAATCCGGCGATCAGCGCGATGACCGGGATCAGCACATACGGCTCGGTGGGCAGCACGAGGATGTCCAACAGCGTGCTGTGCGTCCCGTCGCCGAGCCCGCGCTGCAGGAACGCGGGCGGCCACAAACCCAGCGCCACCATCCCGAGCGCGGCGAGCACCGCGATACCAACCCTCACACTGGGAGACGATATGCGCGTCGAGACGCTGGCGACCCGGCCGGATCTGCTGGACGCCGCACTGGCCCTCGGTGACATCGGGGCGAAGTTCATGCATCGCATGGGCCGGAGGACTGCGGCGACCGCGGGGCCAGGAATTTCGCGCCGGTGACCGGCCGATCCGTGGCTGCGTGTCCACGAACGCCTCGGCGCCCGGTTCGTCAAGGCCGCTCGCCGGCGGCCCGAACGTCGTCGACGGCGCGCTCGTGCCCGTGCTCGCCTCGGTTGAGCAGGATCTCGGCATCTACGTCGAACCGAACGTCTGGCTGGAGTACCCGCTCAGCGCCTGACCACCTCGGCGATCGCGTCGATGCCGCGGTCCAGGTCGTCCTCGCTGATCACCAGTGGCGGTGCGATGCGCAGCGTGTTCCCGTGCGTTTCCTTGCACAGCACGCCTTTCCCGGCCAGCGCCGCCGACGCCTCCCGGCCCGACAGGCCGCCCGGCGTGATGTCGACACCCGCCCACAGGCCGCGGCCCCGGACCTCCGCGAGGCCGTCGCCGATCAGCTCGCCCAGCCGCGCGTGCAGGTGCGCGCCGAGCGCCGTCGAACGCTGCTGGAACTCGCCGGTCGCCAATAGCTTGATCACCGTGCGGCCGACGGCGCACGCCAGCGGGTTGCCGCCGAACGTCGAGCCGTGCTCGCCGGGTTTCAGCACGCCCAGCACCTCGCGCCGCCCGACTACCGCCGACAGCGGCATGATCCCCCCGCCCAGTGCCTTGCCCAGCGTGTACAGGTCCGCCCGGACATGTTCGTGGTCGAGCGCCAGCAGGGTGCCGGTGCGGGCGAGACCGGACTGGATCTCGTCGGCGATCAGCAGCACACCGTGTTCGTCACACAGCCGCCGCGCCCCCGCGAGATAACCGTCCGGCGGCACGATCACACCCGCCTCGCCCTGCACCGGTTCCAGCAACACCGCCGCCGTCCGGTCGGTGATCGCGTCCCGCAGCGCGGCCGCGTCCCCGTATTTGACCACCACGAACCCGGGGGTGAACGGACCGAAGTGCGCCCGCGCGGTCTCGTCGGTCGAGAACGACACGATTGTCGTGGTGCGGCCGTGGAAGTTCGACCCGGCGACCACGATTTCGGCTGTGCCGTCCGGGATTCCCTTCACCTCGTACGCCCATTTTCGCGCGACCTTCAACGCCGATTCGACCGCCTCGGCGCCCGAGTTCATCGGCAGCACCATCTCGGTGCCGGTCAGTTCGGCCAGCTCCGCGCAGAACAGGCCCAGCTGGTCGTGGTGAAACGCCCGCGAGGTCAACGTGACCCGGCCCAGCTGTTCGATGGCCGCCGCGACGAGATCCGGGTGCCGGTGACCGAAATTGAGCGCCGAGTACGCGGACAGGAAGTCCAGGTAGCGCTTGCCCTCGGTGTCGGTGACCCAGGCGCCTTCGCCTTCGGTGATGACCACCGGCAGCGGGTGGTAGTTGTGCGTGCTCCAGCGTTCGTCGAGCGCGATGAACTCTGCGGTGGTCGTCATGCTCAACAGATTAGAGCCGGAAACTGTGCTGATCAGGGCCGCTTTGTTGCGTACTTTCCCCGGACAGCGGTCAATCGTTGTGCTACTGGGCACACTCGCCAACATACCGGCCGTTCTGAGAGAGTGCGAAGGTGACCGACGAGCTGTCCTTCCTCCGCAAACAGGCCCGCACGCAGCGCTTCACGCTCGGCACGCCCCGGGAGTTCCGGGTCGCGCCCGACGGGTCGAGACTGCTTTTCCTGCGGTCGGAGTCGGGCACGGATCGGCGCAACAGCCTGTGGGAGCTGGAGCTCGCCTCGGGGGCGGAGACGAAGATCGTCGACGCGGTCGAGCTGCTTCCCGGCGAGGAGAGCCTGCCGCCCGAGGAGCGGGCGCGCCGCGAACGCAGCCGGGAGCGGGCGGGCGGAGTGGTCGGCTACGCCACCGACGCCGAGTTGCGGATCGCCGCTTTTTCCTTGTCCGGCAAGCTTTACACGGTCGATCTGCGGACCAGGAAGGTCGCCGAGCTGGTCGGTGGCGCCGTTGTCGACCCGCGACCGAACCCGGCGGGCACGCAGGTCGCCTACGTCCGTGACCGCCGGCTGCGGGTGATCGACCTCGCGACCGGCCAGGGCCGGCTGCTGATCGGTGACGGGAGTGAGGACGGCGACCAGGTTGCGTGGGGGCTCGCGGAGTTCATCGCGGGTGAGGAGATGGGGCGCACGCGCGGGTACTGGTGGTCGCCCGACGGGACGAGCCTGCTCGTGGAGCGCAGCGACCGCACCGAAGTCCCACGCTGGACGATCGCGGACCCGGCGAACCCGGACGTCCCCGGCACGACCGTCGCCTACCCCGCCGCGGGTGAGCGGAATGTCGACGTATCGCTGGCCATTGTCGGGCTGGACGGCACGCGCGTGGACGTTCAACGCGGTGACTGGGAGTACCTCGCGGCGGTGCACTGGTCCGCCGGTGGGCCGCCGCTGCTGGCGGTGCAGAGCCGGGATCAGCGCACGTTCGAGATCCACTCGGTGGATCCGGCGACGGGCGCGACGAAGTTGCTGCACGCCGAAACCGATCCGCGCTGGGTCGAGCTCGTGGCGGGTGTGCCTGCGTGGACGGCCGATGGGCGGCTCGTCCATGTGTCCACAGTGGACGATGCGTACCGGCTGATGGTCGACGGGGTACCGGTGACGGGCCCGGATCTGCAGGTGCGCTCGGTGCTCGACGTCGGGGCCGAAATCCTGTTCAGCGCCTCGGATTCCGATCCGACGCAGATCCACGTTTACCGCACCGGCCCGGATGGGGCGACCCGCCTGTCCACTTCGGACGGTGTGCACGTCGGTGCGGGTTCGGCGGAGGTCACCGTCCTGTCGTCGTGGAGCCTCGAACACACTGGGCCGCAGGTGTCCGTGCTGCGCGGCGGCGCGCCGGTCGCGAAGATCCGTTCGTACCCGGAGGATCCCGGCATCGAGCCGCGGCCGCGGTGGCTCACCGTGGGCGAACGCGGGCTGCGGGCGGCCTTGTTGCTGCCCGCCGGGCATCAGCCGGGGGCGAAACTGCCCGTGCTGCTCGACCCGTACGGCGGGCCGCACGCGCAGCGGGTACTGCACAGCCGCAACGCGTTCCTGACCTCACAATGGTTCGCCGATCAGGGTTTCGCGGTGCTCGTCGCCGACGGCCGCGGCACGCCGGGGCGAGGACCCACGTGGGAACGGGAAGTCGCGGGCGAGCTGGCGGGCGTGACACTGACCGATCAGGTGGACGCGCTGCACGCGGTCGCGGCGGAGCATCCGGAACTAGACCTTTCGCGGGTCGCGATCCGCGGCTGGTCCTACGGCGGGTATCTGTCCGCGCTCGCCGTGCTGCGGCGCCCGGACGTCTTCCACGCGGCGGTCGCGGGCGCGCCGGTCACCGACTGGTCCCTGTACGACACGCATTACACGGAGCGGTATCTGGGCACCCCGCAGGACGATCCCGCGGCGTACGAACGGAATTCGCTGCTCGCCGACGCGGAGAACCTGCGGCGTGCGCTGCTGATCGTGCACGGGCTCGTGGATGACAACGTCTTCGTCGCGCATTCGCTGCGGTTGTCGTCGGCGCTGCTCGCGGCCGGGCGCGCGCACACCTTCCTGCCGCTGGCCGGCACGACGCACATGACGCCACAGGACGAGGCCGTCGCGGAGAATCTGATGCACGTCCAGGTGCACTGGTTGAAGAAGGAGCTGGCGTGAACCGGTGGGGGCTGACGATCCCGTTGACGGGAGTGCCGCTGACGGCGCACCGCGAGCTGATCGAGCGGCTGCCGGATCTCGGCTACACCGACCTGTGGACCGCGGAAACCGCCGGGACCGACGCGTTTTCGCCGTTGCTGCTCGCTTCGCAGTGGGCGCCGCGGTTGCGGCTGGGCACGGCGATCGTGCCGGTGTACACCCGCGGCCCCGGCCTGCTCGCGATGAGCGCGGCGACGCTCGCGGAGGCCGCGCCGGACCGGTTCGTGCTCGGGATCGGCACCTCGTCACCGGTGATCGTGTCGAACTGGAACGCGGCCGAGTTCACCGAGCCGTACGGCCGGACCCGTGACACGCTGCGGTTTCTGCGCTCGGCGCTGGCGGGGGAGAAGATCACCGAGGAGTACCCGACGTTCTCGGTCCGGCGGTTCCAGCTCGAGCGCGTGCCGCCCCGGCCACCGCGGATCATGCTCGCCGCGCTGCGGCCGGGAATGCTGCGGCTGGCGGCGAAGGAGGCCGACGGTGCGATCACGAACTGGCTCGCGCCTTCGGATGTGCCACGGGTGCGTGCCGAGATCGGGCCGGAAGTGGAGCTGGTGGCCCGGATCTTCGTGTGCCCCACCGAAGATGTGGAAGCGGCGCGGGCGATCGGCCGGATGCTGATCAGCAGTTACCTGACCGTGCCGGTGTACGCGGCGTTCCACGAGTGGCTCGGCCGGGGTGAGGCGCTGGCGAAGATGCACGAGCTGTGGGCGGCGGGGGACCGCAAGGGCGCGAACGCCGCGATCCCGGACGAGGTCGTGGACGAGCTCCTGGTGCACGGCAGCGCCGAGGCCTGCCGCGAGCGTCTGCAGTCCTATGTGGACAACGGGCTGACCACCCCGGTGATCGCCCTGATCGGTCACGGTGAAGACCCCGTTTCCCAGGTCGCTGCCCTGGCTCCACGCTGATCCGCGCCCGCACCCGTCGCTGCCGCGCCTGCTCGTCCACCCGGATGGAGCGGTTCCGGCGCAGCACTTTTGTGGGAAAGTGCGATGCGGGTGGTGTCGGGAGAACCCGGTGACCGTAAGGTGGCTTAGTGTAGGCTTACCTAAGGGAGTGATCAGTGGGAGACTCGACCGCGCTGGCCGGCGGGCCGCAGGGACACGAGCGGCTCGCGGAGCTGATTCCGTTGGTGCTGCAGGGAATCGCGACCGGTGCGGCCGAGCGGGCGGCACCCGGTCCGGCCGGCGGGCCCGCCCCTGTCGCGGCGAGTGTGGCCGCGCTCGAACCCCTGGTCCCCGCGCGGGGGGTCGGTGCCGAGCAAGCGCTTTCCGAACTGAGCACATTGCTGGCCGCGGGCTCGGTCGATCCCGCTGATCCTTGGTGCGCCGCGCATCTGCACACCCCGCCGCTCGCGGTCGGTGTCGCCGCGGACGTCGCCGCCGGTGCGCTCAACCCGTCGATGGACTCGTGGGACCAGGCCCCGGTCGCCAGCGAGCTGGAGCGTGCGTTCCTCGCCACGATCGCGCGCCTGTGCTATCCGGACGAGGCCGGACCGGATGCCGTGGTCACCACCGGCGGTACCGAGTCCAACCTGCTCGGGCTTCTCCTTGCGCGGGAACAGAATCCGGCCGTCCGGCCGGTGTGCGGCCGCAACGCGCACCACAGCGTCGCCCGCGCCGCGTGGCTGCTCGGCCTGCCCGTTCCCCTCGTCGTCGAGGGCGAGCGCATGGACCCGTATGCGCTGGACACCGTTCTGGCCGAAACCGGTCCAGCGGTGGTGGTTGCGACCGCGGGCACCACCGACACCGGGGACATCGACCCGCTCCGCGACCTCGCGCGGATCTGCCACCGCCATGCCGCGCGGTTGCATGTGGACGCTTCATACGGCGGGTTGGCCTTGTGCAGCACCAAATTACGGCCGCTGCTCGACGGCATCGACGGCGCCGACTCGATCGCACTCGATCTGCACAAGTTCGGCTGGCAGTCCGTGGCCGCCGGGTTGTTCGCCACCAAGAAGGCCGTGGATTTGAAAGCGCTTACCGTCAGCGCCGAGTATCTCAACGCCGAGGACGACACCGAAGCCGGTCTTCCCGATCTGCTCGGCCGCTCGATCCGTACGTCGCGCCGCCCCGACGCGTTCCGGATGGCGGTCACGATGCGGGCGCTGGGTATCGAGGGCATGGGCGAACTGGTGGAACGCTGCTGTGCCACCGCGCGCGAGGTCGCGGACGCCATCCGGGGGTACCCCACGCTGGAACTGTGGGGGGAACCCGCACTGTCCACTGTGCTCTTCCGGCCGCGGTTCGGCGACGCCGCGCACGTGCGGCGCCGCCTACTCGAGGCGGGCACGGCCATTATCGGACGGGCCACGATGCCGCCTGGCGAGGTGTGGCTCAAGCTCACCTTGCTGCACCCGCACGCAACGGCCGCGGACTACCTCGGGCTTCTCGACGCGACGGTCGCGGCCGTGCACGCCCCGGAAGGCGCGGTCGCGTCGTGACGCTGGACCTCGCCGGGGTCGGAATCGGCCCGGTCAATTTGTCGCTCGCCGCCCTTGCCGACCCCGTGCCGGACCTGAGCGTCGCGATGTTCGAGCGCCGCAAGGAGTTTCGCTGGCACCCGGGTCTGCTCATCGAGGGTGCGACGATCCAGGTGCCGTTCCTCGCCGATCTGGTCACGCTCGCGGACCCGACCCATCCACTGTCCTTTTTGAACTACCTACGGGACCGTGACCGGCTGTTCCCGTTCTACTTCGCGGAGAAGTTCCACATCGCGCGCACCGAGTACGACGACTACTGCCGCTGGGCCGCTGACCGGCTCGGCAGCTGCCGGTTCGGGATCGAGGTCACCGGGATCGACTGGCGTGACGGCGCTTTCCGCCTCTCGACCGGTGATAGCGAGCCGGTCGCCGCCCGCAATGTCGTGCTCGGGGTCGGCAGCTCGCCATACGTGCCGGAACCCTTGCATCCCTTGGTTTCCGACCCCACGGCACCGGTCGTGCACTCCGCGGACTACCTCACCGAGCGGGAGCGGTTGCTGGCCGCACCGACCGTCGTCGTCGTGGGCTCCGGACAGTCGGGCGCCGAAGTGTTCCTGGATCTGCTGCGCCGCCGTGGTCGTCCGGACGGTCTGCGCTGGATCGCGCGCACGGAGGCCTTCGCGCCGATGGAGTACTCGAAACTCGGCCTGGAGCAGTTCACCCCGGACTACACGAGGTTCTTCCACGGCCTGGCCGAGTCCACACGCGATACTCTGCTTCCCGCGCAATGGCAGCTGTACAAGGGAATCGACAGCGCTACGATGGCCGAGATCCACGGCGAGTTGTACCGGCTGAGCATCGGTGGCGGCTGGCCACAGGTCACCATGACCCCCGGTGCGGAAGTGGTATCGGCGTCTATTGTGGACGGACGCATCGTGCTCGGCCTGCGCCACCGGCACCAGGGCACGAGCGCTGTCTGGCAGGCCGACGCGGTCGTGGCCGCGACGGGCTACACGGAAACCTCGGTCGAACGGCTGCTCGGCCCGCTGGCCGACCGGTTGCGCACGGACGCCAGCGGACGCCCGGTTGTCGACGCGGATTACCGGCTGCGCCTCGACGGTGTCACGGGCTCGGTCTTCGTGCAGAACGCGGAACGGCACACGCACGGGGTGGGCACGCCGGATCTGGGGCTCGCCGCGTGGCGTGCTGCGTCGATCGTCAATTCCGTATGCGGCCGCGAGATCTACCGTCGCCCGTCGCGCACGGCATTCACCAGGTTCGGGCTGACGGAGGAGAAATGAACGACACAGCCTGGCGCGAGGCCGGCTCTCTGATCGTACACAAGATGCTCGGCGAACTGTCCTACGAAGGGTTTTTCGAGCCCGAACCGGCGTCGGGCGGCTGGCGGTTGCGCCTGCCGGACGACGTGACGTACGAGTTCCAGGCTCGTCGCGGCGCGTTCGACTCCTGGACGGTGACACCGGGAACGGCCACCCGGCAAGGAGTTCCGGCCGATGATCCCCGCACCCTTCTCGTGGACGCCCGTACTGTGCTTGGCTTGTCCGGGCTACGGCTGGCGGACGTGCTCGCGGAACTGACCGCCACGGTGGCGAACGAGGCCACCCGTCTCCGGCATGCGCCGAGCGTCGCCGAACTGTCCACGATGGACTACAACCTGGCGGACGGGAAGCTGACCGGTCACCCACGGATCGTCGTCAACAAGGGCCGGGTCGGTTTCTCGTTGCGGGACAGGCAGAAATACGCACCCGAATCCGGCAACCCGATCCGGCTGCGCTGGTTCGCCGTGCACCGCAGCTACGCGCAGTTCCGGTGCGTCGCCGAGCTGGACGAGGAAACGTTGCTGCGCCAGGAACTGGACGCCGGTCAGCTCGCCGAGTTCCGCGAGAAGGCCGACCCGGCGGAGTACGTCTTCATGCCGGTGCATCCCTGGCAGGCCGACGAGATCGTCGGCACCCTCTACGCCGGTGAGCTGGCCGCGGGCACGCTGATCGACCTCGGGAAGAGTCAGGACGAGTACCGTCCACATCAGACGGTCCGGACGCTGGCCAACGTGAGCAGGCCGGCGCGGCGTGATGTGAAGACCGCCGTGTCGGTGCGCAACACCCTCGTCTACCGGGGCCTGGCCTCGGCGGCGACGCTTGCCGCCCCCGCGGTCACCACCTGGCTCAAACAGCTCGACGCGCAGGATCCGTTGCTGTCGCAGAAATATCGCTTCGAACTGCTCGGCGAGGTGGCCAGCGTGTCCGTGCGCCACCCGCTGTTCGGTGCGCTGGAGGAGCTGCCATACCGGTTCCACGAAACGCTGGGCGCGCTGTGGCGCGAACCCCTCACACTGACACTCTCCGAAGGTGAGCAAGCGCTTTCCTTCGCGGCCTTGCCGTACCGCGATCGTGCCGGTGATGCAGTGATCACCGGGCTGATCGAGCGCAGCGGTCTCACCACCGAGGACTGGTGTGCCCGGATCTTCGACCTGCTGCTCACCCCGCTGCTGCACTGGCTGCTCCGCTACGGCGTCGGGTTCTGCCCGCACGGCCAGAACCTCGTCCTCATCGTGGACGACGCGGGCCGCCCACTGCGCGTGGCGATCAAGGATTTCGCCCAGGGCGTGGACCTGCTCGACGAGGAGCTCGACTGCTACCGCCTGCTCGACCCGGAAGCGGAAATGCTGCGCTGGCCGGCACAGCTGCTCGCGCAATCGCTGTTCAGTTCGGTGTTCTCCGGGCAGCTGAGGTTCTGGGCGGAAATCCTGTTCGACGATCTCGGTTTCCCGCGAGCCCGGTTCTGGTCGCTGGTCCGGGACGTCGTTGCCCGCTACCGCACGGAAAACGCCGAGGTGGCGGCGCGGTTCGACGCGTGCCGTTTGTTCGCGTCCGATGTGGAGCGAGTCACGCTGAACCGGGAACACCTTGCAGGCGGCGGGTTCGACAAGGTCGAGCGTGACGACGAGTTCGACGTCCGCTGGGGCAGGGTGCCGAATCCCTTGCACGCGCCCGATCCCGGCGGTGCGTGGTGAGACGGCCGCTGGGCCCGCGCCCGCTTGCCGCGCGGGAACCCGTTCCGCTGCCCGATGACGCGACGCGATTTCTCCTGGTGGTGCCCGAACAGCACGCGCGGTTCGCGGCGGTCGAGCTCTCGCGGGACTTCGTCGAGGAAGAGGTGCTCGACGGCGGTTATGGTTTGTGCACTTACGTTTTCGCCTGGGACCCGGAGCGGGAGCCCATCCGGTCGTTGTCGCGATACCTTGGCGCGTATGGAGATCTGCGCATGCGGCCCGATCTCACGACGGTCACGCCGATCGAGGACGGTGTGTACGCGATCGTCTGTGACGTCGAATGGCCGGACGGCGAGCCGGTGCGGGCCGCGCCACGGCAGGTGCTGACCGATGAGCTGCATGCGTTGGAGGAACTGGGTTTCGTGCCATCGGTGGGGATCGAGCACGAGGTCACGTTCCTCGACGGAGAGGAACCACTGACGGGACACGGAGTCGACTACGCGGTGGGCGGCACCGAGCGGTTGCGGCCGTTACTGGCGGACCTGCGGACGAAACTGGCCCCGCTCGCCGTCGAGTCCGCACGCGCCGAATGCCATCCCGGGCAGTACGAAATCGTGCTGCGGCATCGCGACGCCCTCGCCGCCTGCGACGACGCGATGCTGCAGCAGCTCATCATTCGCGACACCGCGGCCGAACACGGGGTGACCGCGAGCTATCTCGCCGCCCCGGAGGCCGGCCAGGGCAATTCGTGCCACGTGCATCTGTCGTTGTCGCCGCCCGCGCCCGAGGCGTTTCTGGCCGGGGTGCTGCGCGAGGCACGGGCGCTCACCGCGATCTGGGCCCCGACGTGGAACAGCTACGTGCGCCTGCGGACCGCTCCGTTCTCACCACGCTCGGTCCGCTGGGGTACCGACGATCGCACCGCCGCAGTGCGGCTCGTGGGTCATGGCGCGACGGGAACGCGCAACTCGTGCGACGGGAACGCGCAACTCGCGCGCAGGGAACGCGCGACTCGCGCCGGGCGGCGGGCCGAGTTTCGGTTCGCGGGCGCGGACGCGCAGCCGCATCTGGTCGTCGCGGCGCTGCTTGCGGCCGGGCGCGCGGGGATCGAGGACGGGCTCACCCTGCCGCCGGAAGGCGAGGAGGTCGCCACCCTGTGCATCACGCCATGGGAAGCCCTTGCCGCGCTGGAGGAGTGCAAAGTGCTCGGCGCGGAGCTGCTCGAACAACAGACGGCGTTGCTGCGGGCCGAAATCGACGCGGGCTGTGACGCCGTCACCGACTGGCAGCGACGCCGAGGCGCGTTACGAGCGTGACCCGGCACGGGCCGGGTGCGGCAGCGGCGGCAGCAGCATCGGCTCGGGCCTCGGGCGGCGCAGCCGCGAGATCGCGAACGCGATCAGCAGCGCCACCCCGATCAGCGGGTACGTCGCCGCGGACAGTTGCTGCGGCCAGTCCCAATGGACGTGCACGATGGGGAAATCCGTGTCCGGCAGGTCGTGGAACGGCGCCAGGTAGAAGAACGTCGCGGTCAGCGCGGCCCAGGCGAACCACGTCACCGCGAGCCACGAGCGCTCCCACACGCGCCGTGCGCCGTAGGCGAGCAGCACCAGCAGCGCCGGCGCGACCCACACGTAATAGTGCGACCACGACGTCGGCGACACGAGCAGCGCCAGCCCCGCGTTCGCCATCAGCGCCAGCGACGGCTCGGCCCGTCGCATCGCCAGCGCGACCAGCCCGACGAGGGCGGCGATCACCACGAGCCACGCCGCTTTCTCGGCCGCACCCGTCAGGCCCGTGCGGACCAGCGCGGCCTCGATGGTCTGGTTCGTCTTGAACGCGGTGCCGCTGACCCCGCCACCGGAAAGCCCGCCCTTGAACCAGTACTCCACCGACGCGCGGAAGTCGGTGACGAACCCGATTCCGGCGGCGACGGCGAACGTGATGCCCGCCCGCGCGGCCGACCGATAATCCTTGCGGATCAAGAAGAACAGCACGAACGCGGCGGGCGTCAGCTTCAAGGCGGCAGCCAGGCCGATCCCGAACCCGCGCGGCCACACCGTCTTCCCGGCGAGGCAGTCGATCGCCACCAGCGCCATCATCACGAGGCTGACCTGCCCGAACTGGTAGGTCTGGCTGACCGGCTCGAGGAACACGGTCAGCGGCAGCGCGACCGATGCCACGACGACACCGCCGACGCGGCCCAGGGGCCGCCACGCGACCCGCGACACCAGATACAGCGTGACGGCGAGGCAGAGCGTGCTCAGCACGTACAGCGTCACGACCGCCGCGTCCCACGGCAGCAACACCAGCGGGCTCAGCACGAGCACCGCGAACGGCGGGTACACGAACGGCAGCCGGGCGCCGTTCGCGACCGGCGGCAGCGTGCCGTACAGATCGTTGCCGTCCCACCAGGCCTTGACCCCGTACCGGTAGACCTCCAGGTCGATCTGCGGCCGGGTGGGCATCGCGGTGAACATCCCGCGGAACGCGAAGTACAGCCATACGGCGCACAGCAGGGGGACGGCGACCCACAGGTGTTTACGCATCGCGGGCCACTCTAGGCGGTGGCGCTCCGGCGCCGGAGCACTACCCGGCGCGGCGGCCGTAACGGATACGGACGATCTGCGGCGGGATTATCAGCAGCAGCAACGCGAAGTAGTTGACCGCGGGCACCAGCAGAGCCAGGAGGAACGCGGCCGCCAAGGCGATCGTGCTGCCGACCGCGTCCAGCCGCCAGGCGTCGCTGATCCTGCCGGGCTCTTTCGCCAGTTCCGGGTTGCTCCGGACGAGCAACAGGATCGCGCTCAGGAACGCGCTGCTGACCAGCGTTGCGCCGATGTAGAACAGCACCGTGAACTCGTCCGTGCCGAAGGCACCGACCATCTCCGTCGGGAATGGCAGCACCACGATCGACAGCAACCAGCCCAGGTTCAGCCACAGCAACGCCGGGTTGTGCGCCCGGACCTGAGCGAACAGCCGGTGATGCGACAGCCACAGCCTGCCGATCACGACGAAGCTGAGCAGGAAACTGTAGATCTGCCAAAGGTTTTCGGTGATCACTTCGGTCGAGTGCCCGTGCTCCCGCAGCAGCTCCGGCACGAGTTCGGTCAGTGGCAGGACGAGCACCGTGAGCGCGATCGCGACCACGGCGTCGGAGAAGAAGACCAGCCGCTCGGTCGATTGTTCGGTTTTCATGATCCCCTCAGCACGTGATCTTCGATGAGCGGACGCAGGATACCCGTTTGCTGATCCGGCAATAACGTTTGCCAGATTTGCCGGATCTCCGGAGCATCGGGCAGATGAACCAGAAATACGATGTCGTAGTCGTCGGTGGCGGGGCGGCCGGGCTCGCGGGGGCGACGACGCTGGCGCGGGCGCGCCGGTCGGTGCTGGTGGCCGACGCGGGTGAGCCGCGGAACGCCCCTGCCGGGCACGTGCACAACTACCTCGGCCGTGAGGGTACGCCGCCGCGAGAGCTGCTCGCGGACGGCCGCATGGAGGTCGTGAGCTACGGAGGCGAGGTCGTGCCCGCGACCGTGCTCACGGCGAAACCCGTTGAGGGCGGCGGATTCCGGGTCACCCTCACGGACGGACGGGAAGTGCGGGCGCGGCGGTTGCTGGTCACCACGGGGCTTGTCGACGAACTACCCGAGATCCCCGGTCTGGCGCAGTTGTGGGGTCAGGACGTGCTGCACTGCCCGTACTGCCACGGCTGGGAGGTCCGCGATCAACCGGTCGGGATCCTGGGTGGCGGACCGATGCTGCTGCACCAGGCTTTGCTGTGGCGGCAATGGACCGAGGACGTGATCGTGTTCCGCCACACCGGGCCGGAGCTTTCCCCGGACGAGCGAGCACAGCTGGCCGCGCGCCAGATCCAGGTCGTCGACGGCGAGGTCACCGCGGTCGAAACTCAGGACGGGCGGCTGAGCGGGCTGCGCCTCGACTCGGGCCGGTTCGTGCCGCGCGCGGCGATGGTGGTGGGCTCAAAGATCGTTGCGCGTGCGGAATTGCTGATCTCACTGGGTTTGGCGACCGCCGACCTGGAGATCGGCGGGCAGGTCGCTGGGACCTACATCCCCGCCGACCCGTCCGGCGCGACCGCAGTGCCGGGCGTGTGGGTGGCGGGGAACGTCACGAACCTCATGGCGCAGGTCATCACGGCGGCCGCGAGCGGTGTCACCGCGGCGGCGGCGATCAACGCCGACCTGGTGAGCGACGACGTGCGCCAGGCCATGACCGCGGAGTTCAGCCCCGCACAGGAACGCGCGGCGGCGCGGGCCCGCCGGTCAGGCGCGGACGGTCAATGAGTAGAGGCGGGTGGTCTGCGCGGCGTTCTGGTTGTCATCGCTGACCAGCAGCACGCGCAGCCGCCCGCCGGGGGCGCAGCCGAGCACCGTCATGCCTTCGATGTTGTCCAGCAACGGATTCGGCTGTGGTTGCTTCGCGGTGGCGCCGAGCGACGGGCAGTCCGCGAGATCTGCCAGCGGCGTTTTGCGGACCAGCCGGAGGCGCTGCGCGGACAGCGTGCCGACGCCGCTGACGTCGGTCGCGCCACGCGGGTCGGCGAGGTAGAGGCGGATGGTGTTGCCGACGCCGGCGGTGAACCCGCGTTCGAGCACGAGCAGCCGCCCATCGCCGGTCGCGGTGATCTCGGCGACGCCGAGCCCGACATCGACGCGGTACGCGTGCTGCTCGCCGAGGGTGAACTCGCCCCGGGCGCGTTGCCAGGTCTGGAACCGGACGAGATCAGCCTGGTCACCGGCGAGTGGCTGCTCCATCGAGGCGATCAGCTCGCCCTGCTGAAGCGTGAGGCCTTCGAAAGTCGCGTTCGACACGCCGCGCCCGGCGGGGGCCACCCGCAACGCGTCCGGCACCGGGAGCCGGCCGATTTCGGTGCCATCACTGGTGTAGCGGCGGATCGAGGGCTCCACTTCGGACGTGACCAGCCGCGTACCGTCGCGGTCGATCACGAGCCCTTCCGAGTCCAGCGGCTGCCCGTTCTCATCCGCCAGCGGCACCACGCGCTTGGGCCGCTGGGTGCGGCCGTCCAGGGTGAACAGCGCGGAACGGTCGGACAACGCGGCGAGGTCACCATCCGGCTGGACAGCGAGGGCGGACAGGTTGCCGACGAAGGTGCCGTCGAAGCTCGTCTTGTCGAGCGCGTCGGAGAAGGAGTCGATGCTGACCTTGGGGGAGCAGGATCGCGCTGGTGCGGCGGCGGCCTGCGGCGCGGTCAGCACGCCGATGGCCAGCGCACCGGCGGCGAGCGCGGCGGGGAGGCGAGGGATCATGGCGGGCAATGTAGCGGGAGCAGTTGAACACTGGCCCAACGGCGGCGACTGTGCCGGAAACCTTTGCGTGGCAAGGCATTCGCCCAGTTGCGCGTCAGGGCGGCTCTGCCCGGAGATAGCGCCATCGCCCGTTTTCGCGGACGAACGAGCTGTTCTCGTGCATCGAGCCGGGTTTGCCGTGCTGCCGGTAGTGCGCCCGGAACTCCACCGTGCCGGTGTCGTGGAACGGGCTGCCACCGGTGGTCGCGAGCACGTCCAGCCGGGTCCAGCGCTGGGCCTCGTCGAGGGACACGGCATCCGGCCGCGTCCGCGGATGCCACGTCTCGAGCAGGTACGCCGTGTCGCCGACCGCGAACGCGCTGAACCGGGAACGCATCAACTGCTCCGCGGTCGCCGCCGGGCGCCGGCCGCTGTGCAGCGGGCCGCAACAGTTCGAGTAGGTCTCGCCGGTGCCGCACGGGCAACGTGGGTCTTGGGCCACGGCCGCGAATTCTACGGGCGGCGCGGATGAGACCGGGCCCCGACGGCAGGGGAGACGGCGGGGCCCGGGCCCGGGCAGGAATGAAGTGGAAGGTCACCCGTCCCGGGCAGCGATGACACTACTAGTAGATATTTCTGTTGCTACATACCCCTATGGGTGATGAACCTGGAAAGAACATCACCCAATCTCACGTTGTGTAACTGCACGTGACGTTTGTGCAGGTGGCAGAGTTGCCGAGGAAAACCCTTCAGCCCGCCACCGGCACTGTGATCTTCGCGCCGGTCTTCTCCCGGATCTCGTCCGCCGAAATCCCGGGCGCGGTCTCGATGAGTTCCAGCCCGCGCGGGGTCACGTCGATGACCGCCAGGTCGGTGATGATCCGGTCCACCACGCCCGCACCGGTCAGCGGCAGCGTGCACTTCTCGACGATCTTCGGGTTCCCGTCCTTCGCCACATGATCGGTCAGCACCACGATCCGCTTCGTGCCCGCGACGAGGTCCATGGCACCGCCCATCCCCTTGACGAGCGCGCCCGGCACGGTCCAGTTCGCCAGGTCGCCGTTCGCCGCGACCTGCAGCGCGCCGAGCACAGCCAGATCGACGTGACCGCCGCGGATCATCGCGAACGACGTCGCCGAGTCGAAGAAACTCGCGCCCGGCACCACCGTGACCGTCTGCTTGCCGGCGTTGATCAGGTCAGGATCCTCGTCACCCGCGAACGGGAACGGACCCATGCCGAGGATGCCGTTTTCGCTCTGCAGCGTCACTTCGACGCCGTCGGGGATGTGGTTGGCGACCAGTGTCGGGATGCCGATCCCGAGGTTCACATAGTCCCCATTGGACAGTTCACGCGCGGCCCGCGCCGCCATCTCGTCCCGCGTCCAGCCCGTCATCGTGCACGCACCGTCAATTTCTCGATCTCCTTGACTCGTTCGGTCGCCACGACGAGCCGGTTGACGAACACACCTGGGGTGATGACCAGATCCGGGTCGACGTGGTCCTCCAGTAGCACCTCGGTTTCCGCGACGCTCACCCGTCCGCAGGTCGCGACGAGCGGGTTGAAATTGCGGGAAGTCCGGCGGTAGACGAGGTTTCCGGCGCGGTCGGCGGTGTACGCGTGCACCAGCGACACGTCCGCGACGATCCCGCGTTCCTGCACGTAGGTCCGGCCGTCGAACTCGGCGTGCGGTTTGCCTTCCGCGACGGGCGTGCCGACCCCGGTCGCGGTGTAGAACGCCGGGATTCCGGCGCCACCAGCGCGCATCCGCTCCGCGAGCGTGCCCTGCGGCGCGAACTCGACCTCGATCTCGTGGTCCAGATACTGCTGCGCGAACAGCTTGTTCTCGCCCACGTACGAGGCGATGACCTTGCGCACCTGGCGGTTCTCCAGCAGCAGGCCAAGCCCCTTACCGTCGACGCCCATGTTGTTCGACACGATGGTCAGCTCGCGGACGCCCGAGTCACGGACGGCTTCGATCAGGTCGTTCGGATTACCGCTGAGCCCGAACCCGCCGACGGCGATGGTGATCCCGTCCTCGAGCACGTCGGAAAGCGCTTCGGCGGCGCTGGCGTACAACTGCGGCACGGGACCTCCTTGCGTTCGGTCATTGAACACACGCGAGTCCAGCTCATCTGCGGTGGAGAGTCAAAAACTCTTTCGCTTGGTGAACGTTCGCGGCATCGGCGTTCACTGAGTGAACGTAGGATGAGGGCATGAGCTTGATCGGCCGAGCGGGTGCGGTGCTGCGTGCGCTGTCCGCGGTGAACGACGACGGCGCGTCGACGTCGGACCTCGCGCGCGCCACGGAACTGGCCCGGCCCACGGTGCACCGGCTGCTCGTCGCGCTCGCCGACGAGGGGTATGTGGACCGGGACCGGCGGACCGGGCGCTGGTATCTCGGGCCGGAGCTGTACCTGCTCGGCGAAGCGGCGGCCCGTCGCTACGACGTCACGCAGCACGCGCGGGCGGGCGTGCACCGGTTGGCGGTGGCCACCGGGGAAAGCGCGTATTTCTCCGCGCGCCGCGGTGCGGAGACGGTGTGCCTGGTACGCGAGGACGGCGACTTTCCGATTCGCACGTTCGTGTTGTACGAGGGGGCGCGGTTCCCCCTGGGGGTTGTCTCGGCGGGGCTCGTCGTGCTGTCGATGCTGCCTGATCGCGAGGTGGACGAGTACCTCGACCGCGTCGATCTCACCGCGCGCTGGGGGCCCGCGCACTCGCCGGCAGCGTTGCGCGAGCGGATCGCGAAGACCCGCGAGCTGGGGTACGCGGTCAATCCCGGGCTGGTGGTCGAAGGCAGCTGGGGGATGGCGGCCGCGGTGTTCGGCCGGTCCGGTGAGCCGGAGTGGGCGCTGACGTTGACCGGTGTCGAGTCCCGATTCCGCGCCGACCGGAGGCCGGAGCTGGGTGCGCTGCTGTTGAAGGAGGCACACGCGCTGACGAACCGGGTGTCCGCCTAGCTTGAGTTTCATAAGCGGCGGAGCCGCTTGCGGTGGGCCGTCAACTGACACGCTGCTGCCGAATTCTCAGGTGGTTCCTCGCGAGGACAGCGCCGACGTGGTGCAGAAGCGATGCCGCGCGAAGCGCGTCCGCCAGGGGCTGGTGGTCGGGCTGGCGGGCGGGACTGAGGTTCCGCTACCCGCACCGCTACGCAAACCACTTTCGAAACAGTCTCTACTAGCCGAGGGCGAGCAGCAGGACAGCGACGGTCGCGGCCGCGAGGCCGGTGACCTGACGCCGGGAAAGGCGTTCGTGGAGCACGGTTATGCCCAGGAGCACGGGAATCGCGGGATACAGCGAGGACAGCACGACCGCGATGACGACGAGCTGAAGGCGGGTGGCGAGCAGGTAGCACACGAGGGCGAGCGCTGCGGCGGCCCCGGTCGCGGCGGCGGGCAGGGCGAGCCTTCGCCGCATCCGGGGGCGGGTCGCCAGCAGCAGGGGAAGGATGACGAGAATCGCGGCGACCCGCCCCGTCACGACCGGCCAGAGCCCGGCGCCGGGTGAGGCCTGCGCGAGGGCGAGGTACTGGATCGCGATGCCGACACTGGCAACAAGCCCGTCGGCGGCGCCGCTCGTGGGGCTGGTGGTGCTCGTGCCGCGGCCGACGAGCCACAGTGCGGGGAGCGCGAGGATGACCCCGAGCCACGCGACCAGCGACGGCCGTTCCCCGAGGAAGGTCACCCCGGCCACGACGGGCAACGCGACGCCGCCGACGGCGCTCATCGGCACGACGACGCTCATCGACCCGGAAGCCAGTCCGCGGAAGAGGAAGAGCATGCCGATCCCGGTGCCCATGCCGGACAACGCCCCCCACCCGAGGTCACCGACGGCGACATCCGGGGCCGCCACGAACGCCGCCAACAGCGCGGCGAGCCCAAGCCCCCCAACCTGCCCGGCGAATGCAACCGCGGCGAACGACGCACGCCGGGACAACAGACCGCCGGCGAAATCGGAGACCCCGTAGCTGATAGCGGAGGCCAGCGCGAGGAGGGTGCCCATGATCAACTCCGTACTTGCGTGGCTTCGGTTGTTCGGTCGGGTGTCGGGGCGGTGGCCGGTCAGGTCGGTTGCGTTCGCCGGCGTTGGTCGTCGGTCCGTGGGGCTGTTGGTCGGTGGTCGGGTGGGCGCTCGCTGGTGGTGGCCGGTCGGGACGTTGGTTGGTGGCGTTGGCTCGGTGGTGGGAGGTCGATCAGGTCGATGGGGTTTGGTCGGGCCGACGGGTGTTGGCGGCGTTCGCTTGGCGGTGGGTAGGCGGTCGCGGTGGTGGGTGGTGGCGCTCGTTGGTGGTGTTGGTAGGTGGTGACCGGCGGCGTTGGCGGGCTGTTCGGCCGGGTGGCAGGTATGGGGTGAGCTCTTGGGGATGGGATTTGGCGGTGGCCAGGCGGGCCGGTGTGCATTGGTCGGTGTCGGTTCGGCCGGTTGGGCGCGTGGTGTTGCTGTGTGGCGACCCGTCGGTTCGGTCCGTTGTGGTGCTGGTTGCGGCTAACGGGTGTCTCCGGCGCCGGATCAGGTGGTGGCGTCTCGTTCGGCTTGGCCGACTGGGCAGACCGCGTCCTTCGTGCAGCTCGGGCGGTCGCACAGCCGGCACAGCAGGTGTGCGTTCCCGGTCTGTGTGTAGAGGCCCGTGAGTAGCTTGCCGAGCAGGTCGGCGAGGGCCCTGCGCTCGTCCGCATCCAGCGGGGCCAGTACATCCGCCAGCCCGGCGCCCCGTGCTGTCAGGAGTCTGCGCGCCGACGTACGGCCACCGCCCGTCAGGTGCACGGCGACCTCCCGGCCTTGACCCGGGAACCGCCGCGCGAGGGCGGACGCTTCCAGCGCGTCCACCATCCGCGCAGCCGCCGACTGGGTCAGGCCGATCCGTCTGCCGAGCTCCGTCACGCTCAGCCCAGGCGTCACCGACAGCACGACCAGTGCCGCCGCGCTGCTTTCGCTCAGTGCGGTCCGTTGCCGCGCAGTGGAAAACATCAGATCACTCACCGCCAGCGCCGTGGCGCCGAGCAGATTTGCGGTTCTTTCATCATGCATGACTCATGCATGATAGCCGCCCATGCGCTCCGGGCAAAGTGGGTTAACGTCATCACCATGAAGGCGATCAGTTATGCGCAGACCGGCGGGCCCGAGGTGCTCCGGCTGACCGAGCGGCCCATCCCCGACCCGGGCCCCGGTGAAATCCGGGTGCGAGTGCGGGTGTCCGGTGTCAACCCGACCGACTGGAAATCCCGGCAGGGTGTCACGACCGGCGGAAAAATGGCGTTCCCGGAGATCGTGCCGAACCAGGACGGCGCCGGGATCGTCGACGCCATCGGGCCCGGCGTGACCGGATTCGAGGCGGGGCAACGGGTCTGGCTGTGGGAGTCGGCCTGGCAGCGCCCGACCGGCACCGCACAGGAGTACACCGTGCTCCCCGTCCGCAACGTGGTTCCCTTGCCGGACAACGCTTCCTTCGATCTCGGCGCGACACTCGGGGTCCCGGCCCTGACCGCGCACCGGGCACTGACCGTCACCGAGGGCGGCCCCGCGCGGCTCGCGCCGGGCGCGCTGGACGGCCGGGCCGTGCTGGTGGCCGGCGGCGCCGGCGCGGTCGGCCACGCCGCGATCGAGCTGGCGCGCTGGGCCGGCGCCGAAGTGGTCACCACGATCAGCAGTGACGAGAAGGCCACGCTGGCACGCGCGGCGGGCGCGCACCACATCGTCAACTACCGCACGGAAAACGCCGCCGAAGCGATCCGCAAGATCTTTCCCGGCGGCGCCGATCTCGTCGTGGAGGTCGCGCCCGCGGTGAACGCCGAGTTGAACGAGGCCGTGCTCGCCCAGGGTGGCACGATCGCCGTGTACGCCAACAACGGCGGGGAGTCCCTGACGCAGACCATCCGGCCGCTGATGACCTTGAATGCCCGGTACCAGTTCCTGTTGCTGTACACGATGTCGGACACCGTGAAGGCGCACGCGATCGAAGACGTGACCGCAGCCGTGGCGGCCGGCGCGCTCCGCGTCGGCGAGGAGGCGGGCTTGCCGTTGCATCGTTTCCCGCTGGCACGTACGGCCGACGCGCATGCGGCCGTCGAGGCCGGCGCCGTCGGCAAGGTCCTCATCGACATCGAGTGAGCCACGGAACGGGTCCGTCCACATGCGACGGACCAGTTCACCCGGCGATCACGGCGGCCGATGTGCGATGCTCGGTGCATGCGCCCTTCGTTGTTCGAGTTCGCCGGGGGAGAGCCCGCGTTCCTCGCGTTGGCGCGGGCGCATCATGCTCGCTGCCTCGCGGACCCGGAGTTGAACCACCCGTTCTCCCATCCCGATCAGCATCCGCTCCATGTCGAGCGGCTCGCCGCGTACTGGGCCGAAGTCATGGGCGGGCCGCCGCGCTACTCCGAGTCGTGCGGCGACCACACCGGGATGCTGGTGATGCACGCGGGCAACGGAGATATGAGTGACCTCGGTGCCCGGTTCGTTGACTGCTTCGTGCACGCGGCGGACGACGCGCAGCTGCCCGGCGACCCGGAATTCCGTGCGGCGCTGCGGGCCTACATGGAATGGGCCGTCGGACAGGTGCTCTCCTACCCGGACCGCGAAACGGTTCCCGGCGAAATGCCGATGCCGCAGTGGTCCTGGGACGGTTTGCGGCGCTGAACGCCGCCGGGTCTCAGACCAGGAAACGGAACACCGGGTCGTCGGGTGACAGCTTCTGGGCGCTCAGCGGCGACGCCTCGAGGCGGGCGAGGAGCGGGCCGAGATCGTCGGGGGCGCCGAGTTCGACGCCGACGAGCGCGGGGCCGTACTCGCGGTTGGTGCGCTTGACGTACTCGAACAAGGTGATGTCGTCGTCGGGGCCGAGGATCTGGTCGAGGAACCGGCGCAGCGCGCCCGGCTCCTGCGGGAACTCGACGAGGAAGTAGTGCTTCACCCCGCGCGAGATGAGCGCGCGTTCGATCACCTCGGCGTACCGGCTCACGTCATGGTTGCCGCCGGACACCACCGCGACCACCGTTTCGCCTTGCCGTACAACGCCTTCCGCCCGGAGTGCGGCGGTGGCCAGCGCACCGGCCGGCTCCGCGATCACACCGTCCACATCGAACAGATCGAGCATCTCCTCGCACAGCACACCTGGGTCGACCTGCCGCAGCTCGACCGGATGGTCTTCGAGCACGCCATAGGTGTGCAGACCGGCCTTGCGCACCGCCGCGCCGTCGACGAAACCGTCCAGCTCCGCGAGTTCGACCGGGCCACCTGCGGCCACCGCCGCCGCCATGCACGCCGCGCCGGCCGGTTCCACCCCGATGATCCTGGTCGCCGGGTGGTGTTTGGCGAACCACGTGGTGATGCCCGCGACCAGCCCGCCACCGCCGACCGGCACGACGACCGCGTCGGGCGCGCGGCCGAGCTGTTCCACGATCTCCCGTGCGACGGTGCCCTGCCCGGCGATGACGTCGGGGTGGTCGAACGCCGGCACCATCACGGCGCCGGACCGCGCGGCCTCCTCCCGGGCCGCGGCCGAGGCGACGTCGTAGGTGTCACCGCCGACGATGACTTCGACCCGGTCCCCACCGAGCAACGCGATGCGGTCCCGCTTCTGGCGGGGTGTGGTGCGCGGGATGAAGATCCGCGCGCGCAGGTCCAGCGCGCGGCAGGCGAATGCGACGCCCTGCGCGTGGTTGCCCGCGCTGGCGCACACCACCGTGCGGTCTCGCTGCTCGCGGTCGAGCTGGGCGAGCAGGTTGTAGGCGCCACGGAGCTTGTAGGAGCGCACGACCTGCAGGTCCTCGCGCTTGAGCCAGACGTCTGCACCGGTGCGGGCGGTGGCTCGCTGGTGTGGCTGTAGCGGCGTCCGCGCCACCACCCTGCTGAGCCGCTCGTACGCCGCGTCCACCGCGGCGGCCTCGACACCCATTCCCCGCTCCTCACCTCGTCGGACTCAGCGTATCGACCCGGGCGGTTCATGCTGCCCGCACCCGCGTGGGGACGACCAGACAGGTCAGTTCCACCTCGGCGACGCAGCAGGCGGATCAGCTTGGACATCGCGCTCGCCAGAGCGCGGGTACTCACGGTGAGTTTCATACGCCGGACGGTAGCCGAGGGGTACGACAAAAACGGGGCGGTGCGGCCGCCGCCGCACCGCCCCCGGGACTCAGGCTGCCGCAGCCGCGGCGAGACGCTCGCCGATTTCCCTTGTACCGCCAGGGTTTTCCGGGTCGCGCTTGGCCAGATCGTCACGGACGACCGACTCGATCTTCGCGGCCGCTTCGGCCTCGCCGAGGTGGTCCAGCATCAGCGCGACCGACAACACCGCGGCGGTGGGGTCGGCCTTGTCCTGCCCGGCGATGTCGGGCGCGGACCCGTGCACCGGCTCGAACATCGACGGCGACTGGCGGTCCGGGTTGAGGTTCGCGCTCGCCGCCAGCCCGATGCCACCGCACACTGCCGCGGCCAGGTCGGTGACGATGTCGCCGAACAGGTTGTCCGTCACGATCACGTCGTACCGCTCCGGATGCGTCACCAGGTGGATCATCACCGCGTCGACGTGGTTGTAGTCGACCGTGACCTCGGGGAATTCGGCGCCCACGGCGTCCACCGTGCGCTGCCACAACCCACCGGCGAACTTGAGCACGTTCGTCTTGTGCACCAGCGTGAGCCGCTTCTTCTCCCGTGACTGTGCCTTCCGGAAGGCGGCACGCACGACCCGCTCCACGCCGAACGCGGTGTTGACGCTGACCTCGGTGGCGACCTCGTTCGGCGTGGCGCGCCGCAACACCCCGCCGTTCCCGGTGTACGGCCCCTCGGTGCCCTCGCGGTAGACCACGAAGTCGATCTCGGGCGCGCCGCCCAGCGGGGTCGCCACACCCGGATACAGCTTCGCGGGCCGGAGGTTGACGTAATGGTCGAGCTCGAACCGCAGCCGCAGCAGCAGATCCCGTTCGAGCACGCCCGGCGGCACCGACGGATCACCGATGGCACCGAGCAGGATCGCGTCGTGCCCGCGGACCTCGTGCAGCACCGAGTCGGGCAGGATCTCGCCGGTGCGCAGGTATCGCGCCGCGCCGAGGTCGTAGTCGATCTTCTCGACGCCGGGCAGCACCGCGTCGAGCACGCGCAGTGCCTCCGCGGTCACGTCGATACCAATGCCGTCGCCAGGAATCACACCGAGTTTCATGCCGCCAGCCTAAAGTTTCCTTCCCAGGATACGAAATCAGGGTTCCAGCATCCGGGCGGTCGAAGTGACGAGGTCCACGACTCGCGGCCGGTCCCCGAGCGGAGCCACCACCAGGTCGGTCAGGCCGGCGTCGGCGAATCGCTGGATCTCCCGCAGCACCACCTCTTCCGAACCGGCGATGAGCGTGTCCGCCGGGCTGGAGATTCCGCCGCGATCGAGAATCGCCCGATATGCGGAGAGGGTGCCGATGGGTTCGGTTTCGCGGGCGAACTGTTCCCGGACGCCGTCGGGGTCGTTGGTGACCGCCACCATCACACCCGCGGCCACCCTGGCGCCCTCATGCAGGCGCGGCACGAGGTAATCGGAAACGGTGTCCGGGCGAATCCACACCGCGATCGTGCCGTCGGCCAGATCACGGGCGACTTCCAGCATTCGCGGCCCCAGCGCGGCGATCAGCACCGGCGGCGGGTCGGCCTGGATCGTCAGCGCGGTGTCGACGGTGAAGAACTCGCCGGAGTGCTTGACGTGCTCGCCGCGCAGCAACGGGCGCAGCACCTCCAGGTACTCGCGGGTGTGCCGGGCCGGTGCGGTGTACGGAAGGCCGTACTGGCCGGTGATGACCTGCGGGTGACTGGGGCCGATGCCGAGGGTGAACCGCCCACCGCTGAGCGCCTGCAAGGTCAGTGCCTGGTCGGCCAGCACGGCCGGGTGCCGAGGGTAGGTCGGGATGACCGACGTCCCCAGTTCCTGCGTGCCGCCCACCGTACCGAGGGCGAGCAGCGCATCCCAGCCGCCGGGTAACTGGTTCGTCCACAAGCTGTCCGCGCCTTTGGCGGCGGCCACATCCGCCTGGAACTGTTCGGGGGTAGCGGTGGGCAGCTGAATTCCGATTCGCATGCACCAAGTCTTCGCGCCCACCCGGAACCGACCCAGACTCACTTCGCCCGCGCAGCGATAAGATCGAGTGATCATCGCAGGTGGAGGGTGGATGGAGCTGCGGGCGCTGCATTATTTCGTCACCGTCGCCGAGGAGTTGCACTTCGGGCGCGCGGCCGAACGTCTCGGCATCGTGCAGCCCGCCGTGAGCCAGCAGGTGGCGCGGCTGGAACGGGAACTGGGGGTGCGGCTGCTCGACCGGTCGCCGCGGACCGTCCGGCTCACCGACGCCGGGCGGCGGGTGCTGGGCGCGGCGCGCGAGGCGCTACGGGCGGCCGACCAGGTCCGGGTCGTCGCGGAGACACCGGTGCCCATGGTCCGGATCGGCACCGCGCCCGGGCTCGCCTCCCGGCTCGAACGCGGTATCGAGACATTGCAGGCACTTGCGCCCGATTTCACCCCGGTGCTCGTCGAGCTCCCCATTGCCGAGCGGCTGAAAGCCTTGCGGGACGGGGAAATCGACCTCACGCTGGCTCGGGGTATGCGCAGCGCGGCCGGGCTCCGAGTGCTGCAGTCATGGTCTGAACCACTGCGCGCGGTGCTGTCGGCCCGGCATCCGCTGGCCGGGCGGGAGTCCGTCACCTTGCGCGAGCTGGCGGGTTTCGTCCTCCGCCTGCCCACGCGGGAGGTCGATCCGCCGCTGCACGACGCCGTCACGGCCGCGTTCCGCGACGCCGGTGTCCGGCCGCGGCTCGGGCGCCCGGCGGACACGACGCAGAACCTGCTCGTCGAGATCGGGTCGGCTCCGGACACGTTGGCTGTGCTGCCCACGGACGAGATCACGGAATCCAAGCGGCTGCGCTCGATCCCGCTCGACCCGCCGGTCGCGGTCACCGGCGTCGTACTCGGCCGGGACGACGGCACGTTCGCCGAGTGCGCTGCCCCCGTCGTCAAGGCCTTCGCCTAGCTGAACCATCACGGCAGCGGCCTCGTGTAGCAAGTGACCGTCCCGACGGAAGGACCTCCGGTGTCGTTGCTGACGCGTGTGCCCATGGAACCGGTCGCGCTCGAAGAGCCCGGGCGGGGCAGGCGCATCGTGGGGCGCGTGCTCACCGCGCTGGCGGTGGTGCTCGTGCTGGGCGCACTGCTCGTCCCGGATCAGCTGAGCCGGTTCTCCGTGCTGGCGTTCCTGCGGCTCCCGGTGGAAGCCATTGCCGGGGTGGGGCTGGCGCTGCTGTTGCCGCCGCGGCCGAGGCGGATCGTGGCCGCGGTTTTCGGCGCGGGGCTGGGACTCGTGCTGATCGTGAAGCTCGCCGACATCGGCTTCTTCATCGCCTTCGACCGGCCGTTCAACCTCGTGTTCGACTGGAGTTTCCTGCCACCGGCGGTCGGGCTGGTCGAGGACTCGGCGGGCAAAGTGGCCGCGATCGCCGCGGCGGTGGGGGTGTGCCTGCTCGTCGTCGCACTGCTGGTCCTGACGGCGCTCGCGGCGATGCGGCTCGCGCGGATCACCGCCGGGCACCGGAAAACGGCCGGCGGCACCGCGGCCGTGCTCGGCGTGGTGTGGATCGTGTGCGCGGTGACGGCACTCCAGTTCGAGGCGGGTGAACCGGTCGCCGCGCGCACCGCGGCTTCGCTGGTGTACCACGACGGGCGCCAGGTGCTTGCCGATCTTCACGACCACACGGCGTTCGAGCAGGAGCTGGCGACCGACGCCTACCGGAACACCCCGCCGCAGGGGTTGCTGACCGGGTTGCGCGGCAAGAACGTGCTGCTGACGTTCGTCGAGAGCTACGGGCGGGTCGCGGTGCAGGACTCGGACATCGCGCCCGGTGTCGACGCGCTGCTCGACAACGGCACGAATTCCTTGCGGGCGGCCGGATTCGATGCGCGCAGCGGGTTCCTCACGTCGTCGACAACCGGCGGCGGCAGCTGGCTCGCACACTCCACATTGGAGTCGGGAACCTGGGTCAACAACCAGCAGCGCTACAACACTCTTGTCGGCAGTGACCGGCTGACGTTGGCGAAGGCGTTCGGCAACGCCGGCTGGCGCACGGTCGCGGACGAACCGGCGAACATGGCCGACTGGCCGGAAGGCGCGTTCTACGGCTACCGGCAGGTCTACGACGCCCGCAACGTCGGCTACCACGGGCCGAGCTTCTCCTACGCGACGATGCCCGACCAGTTCACGATGAAAATGTTCCACGACAACGAACTCGCGAAGCCGGGGCATCCGCCGGTGATGTCGGAGATCGTGCTGGTGTCCAGTCACTGGCCGTGGGCTCCGCTGCCGCGGATGGTCGGCTGGGACCAGGTCGGTGACGGATCGGTCTACCAGCCGATGCCCGCTCAGGGCAGGCAGCTGCCGGAGGCGTGGTCGTCACCGGCGAACACCCGTGCCGCGTATGGGGATTCCATCCAGTACTCACTGAGCACGCTGATCTCGTACCTGCAGACCTACGGCGACGAGAACACGGTGCTGGTGTTCCTCGGCGACCACCAGCCGAACACCGCCGTCACCGGCAGCGAAGGTGCAAGCCGCGACGTGCCGATCACGATCGTGGCGAAGGATCCCAAGGTGCTGGACCGGATTTCGAGCTGGGGCTGGACTCCGGGACTGCGGCCCGACCCGAAGGCGCCCGTCTGGCCGATGGATGCTTTCCGTGACCGATTCCTGTCCGCGTTTTCTCAATAGCATCCTGTAACGGGCAGCGCCCGCATTCCGTTGTCAGAGAGGACGCGGAAATGGGGTGTGCCCGGCGATGCCGAGGAAATCGAGGCCTGTCACCGAGCCGGCGGAGTTGCCGGAGCCGCACAGGGTGCGCTGGTGGCTGGCGCTGGCGGCGTTCCTGGCGGCGGCCGTGGCGCTGTTCACCGTTCCGTACTTTCTTTCCTGGCCCGGCCGCCCGGGTTCGGGCGCGACGGTTTCCACCACCGTGACCTGGACGTTGGTGCAGGCGACCTGTATCACCGCGCTGCTCGTACTCGCCCTCTACAGCGTCGGACGCGGCAGGCTGGAGCACGACGCCTATCACGCGCTGCGGATATCGGTCGAAGTCTTCGGCAACTCCGACGGCGATTGCGGGGTGCCCGCACTGGAACTCACCGCGGGCTTCAAACGCGAGCTCGGTAATTCGCGGCTGTACCGGCCGACCGCGGTGCCGGGTTCGGTGTCCTCATACGACTTCATCACGATCGTCGAAACCGCGGGCGACGGCGCGAGCAACGGGCTGTGGAAGGTACTGGCCCGGCTGGTGCGGCTGGGCAGCCCGCCGTGCGCCTATTCGGTCAAGGGCACCGTCCTGCCACCGGGACAGGGGCCGGTGACCACCCACCGGCTACTGATCGAACTGGTGCGCCTGCCCAATTTCGCCGCCAGCCCGCTGGTCATCGAGGACACCAGCTGGGAGCGGGTGCTCGAGCGCGCGGCGAGTTCCGTCGCCGCGCTCGTGATGCCCCGCAGCGAGTTCTGCAACAGCGCGCACTGGTCGGCGTGGCGTGGCGCCGCCATTCCCCCGGAACTGTTCGACGCCTACCAGCGCGCACACCATTTCCGCACCGAGCGCCGCTACGACGAGGCACTCGCGGAGTACCACCGTGCGCTGGAATACGACCCGACGAATGTCTACATCAGACTCGAGATCGGTTATCTACAGGAACAACTCGATCTGTTTCTCGACGCGCTGGTCACCTACGACGACATCATCATCATTTGCAGCCGGAGCGATCCGGTGCTCGCGGACTGGTGGAACACCGACGATTTCGCGATCGAGAACTCGCCGCGCGCCGGTGATTTCGAAACCGCCAAACTGCTCGCCCGGTTCCGGCACGCGACCGTGCTGGGCCAGGGTGACTGGGTGGCCGAGCAGTGGTGGCGGCGCGAGGAGGGCTGCGCGCATCCGGCGCACTGGAGCCGGCGCGAAACTCAGCGCGCCCACCTGCGCCGGGTGATCAGCCGCCGGTTCGACCACCGGTACCACGATATCGACGAGCTCACGGATCGTGACAGCGTGCTGGCGATTCCGGCACCGGGGGCCAGACAGGACGACAGCAAGTCCCACGCCATCGAGCTGCGTTCATATCTGTGCGCGCTTTCGCAATACGAATTGGAACGGCTCCGGTACGACTATTATCCGAGTTCCTTTTTCAAGCGGCGCCCGACCCGGCATGTGGCCGACGTCCTTTCGCAGAATTCGGTGAAGGTGGCGTTGGCCTGGATCGCGTTGCGGCGGGGAATGGCGTTCGCCGGCGCGGGCAAGCCGGGTGTGGCGCTGGGCCAGTTGTTCACCAAGGTGGAGCCGATTCCGGAAATCCTGGCGCTCTACGACGCCGGGCAGTGGCCACCGCCGTCCACGGCGTTGAAAAGCGCGGTGGAGGCGACGTTGTCCAAGCGCCTCAACGGTTCGACGTGGCACGAGCACTACAACGCCGCCTGCGCCTATGCGGTCGCCCTGCTGCCGACGGACCGGTTCGACGAAACCGACCAGGGACCCGATCTCGATCGCGGCGAACGGGAGAACATCGCCAAGTTGGCGGTGCGGGAGCTGTACCGGGCGGCGGCGGGCAGTCACACCGGCTTCATCGCGAAGGTGCGTGACTTCGCGCTTTCCGAAGACCCGGACCTTGCGGCGTTGCGTGGCCAGCCGGCTTTCCGCAATTTCGAGATGGTCACCTTCGCGCTGCCGCGGCCCGCGTCGCTGCGCCCGACGCGGCTGCATGTGTGGGAACAGCTGGTGTACATGGGCTCGCTGGTGCACGCGGCCGCACAGTGCCTGGCCCAGATCTGGGAGGGCGTCACCCCGGAACAGCATCACGATGTGCGCTTGGCTCGCGAGCTGTATGCGACGGAAGACGAGGCGTGGAAACAGATCCAGGACCTGGCCGTCAACCGGCGCGACTGGCTGACCAGGACCGGCACCATCGTCAAACTGCGGAAGCTTGCGCGCAAGTACGGATTCGGCGAGCGTGTCGTGCGTTATCCGCTCTACAGCGACGAAATGCTGTTCCGGACGTATGAAGGTTTTGCCGGCGGGGATGCGCTGCGTGGCGTCCGGGAAGGCGCGGAAGGCATCGCGTTGATCAACGAGGTCGCCGGTGCGCATATCCGAGGCTGCGAGAACCGGATGGACGAACTCGCCGAGCTTTTCCGCGATCCCGCACCAGCGGCCGACGCCTGCCCGAACCGGCCGCTGCGCGCGCCGAACATCACGCGGCCACCGAGGGAGGAACGGCAGTTGGGCAAGTGGTTCCAGCCGTCTTCGCGCGCCCGGCTGTGGGCGGCGCTGGCGAACTGGTTCGACGACGGCATTCTCGACGAACCGGCTGCCGAGCGCGCCAGGACGTTCAAGGAGCGGCTGGCACAGGCCGGGATCTGAGCCGGGTCAGGCGAGTAGTTCCTCGGAACGCTCCCAGAGCCGGCGGGCCAGTTCCGCATCGAGGGCCTGCGGGTTGTTCCGCTTGGCGGGTTTGCCTTTTTCGTAGTAGGCGCCGGAAACCCAGTCGGTGCCGGGCGTGCCGGTGGCGAGCCACACCAGCTGTCCGGCACCTTGGTCCGGGGAGGCCAGGAACATCCGGGCGAGGCGAGTGCCGGCGAAGTATTTCAGGAAACTCTCGGACTCCCGGCCGAAGTTGGACGCGACACCTCCCGGGTGGAAGGCGGCCGCGGAGACGCCCTGCTCGTGGTAGCGGCGGTGCAGTTCCTTGGTGAACAGGATGTTCTCGAGTTTCGCCGTGCCGTATGCCCGCATCGCGCTGAAATCCCGGTCGTGGTCGAGATCGTCGAGGACGAGCTTACCGCTCAAGCGTGCGACGGCACTCGAGGTCTGGATCACCGTCGCCTTGCTGGCAACGAGCGTGTCCATCAGCTGCCGGGTGAGCAGGAACGGCGCGAGATGGTTGATCTGGAAGGTCTTCTCGAATCCGTCGACGGTCTTGGTGCGGTCGCCGAAGAGGCCACCGGCGTTGTTGGCGAGCACCTCAATGCGGGGGTAGGCGGCGGTCAGGTCCGCCGCGAGCTTGCGGACGTCGTCGAGACGGCTGTAGTCGGCGACGTAATGGTCCGCGCCGAGTTCGGCGGCGACGGCCGCTGTCTTCTGCGGCGAGCGGCCGATGACGACGACCCGATGGCCGTCTCGATGGAGCCGGCGAGCCGCGGCGGCGCCGATGCCGTCGCTGGCGCCGGTGATGACGATGGTCTTTGCTGGAGCCATGGCGCCAGCGTAGGCAGCCAGATCTCCGGGAGCGGGCGCGCCGGGCCGTGCGGACGGAGATCGCCAAGGCCGCCGAGGTGATGTTCATCGAGCGCGGTTTCGAGGCCACCACCATCGAGGACATCGCATCGGCCGCCGGCATGTCACCGCGCAGCGTCTTCCGTTACTTCGCCGTCAAGGAGGAGATCGTCCTCGGCAAGTTCGACGGCATCATGGAGGAAAGGCTCGCCGTCCTGCATGAGCGCCCGGCCCGTGAGCCCGTCTGGACGTCCCTGCACCGCATGTTCGGCGTACTCGTCGGCGGTACGCAGGCGCCGGGGCGCGAGCAGGTGGCGGAGGAAGTCCACCGGATGGTTTTCCAGACCCCCGCGTTGTTCGCCGCCTATCTGCAGAAGCTCCAGTACCTGCAGGACGCCGTCGTCACCGAACTGCTGAGCCGTGCCGAACAGGCCGGAAAGCCTTACGCCATGGACGATCCGACCCCGCGCGCGGTGACCGCCGCGGCGTTCGGCTGCCTCATGGCCGCGCACCACGCGTGGCTCGCCTCCGGCGCCGAGGCCTCCTTCGCCGACGCGGTCGATCGCGCCATGGCAACAGTTGGTCCTCGCGCCTGACCGGTCTATGACAGTTGTCATATAGACTGAGGGGTATGAAGGTCGGGTTTCTCGGGCTCGGGGTGATGGGTGCGCCGATGGCGCTCAACCTGGTGCGGGCCGGTACTGAGCTTGTGGCGTGGAACCGCACCGCGGCCAAGGCCAGGCCGTTGCGCGCGGCCGGGGCGCAGGTCGCCACCACACCGGCGGAAGTGTTTGGCCAGGCCGAAATCGTGCTGATGATGCTCGCTGACGAAGGCGCGACGGACGCCGCGCTCGGGCGGGGTACACCGGAGTTCGCGCGCCTCGCGGGCGGGCACACGATCGTCCACATGGGAACGACCTCGCCCGGGTATTCACGCCGGCTCGCGGCCGACGTCGGTACCGCGGGCGGGGACTACGTCGAAGCGCCGGTGTCCGGCTCGCGTAAACCGGCCGAGGCGGGCGAACTCGTCGGAATGCTCGCCGGGGACGAGGCCGCCGTCGCGCGGGTGCGTCCGCTGCTGGCGCCGATCTGCGCGGAAACCGTGGTGTGCGGCCAGGTTCCGGACGCGCTGACGATGAAGCTCGCCGTGAACCTCTACCTCATCACGATGGTCACCGGGCTCGCCGAGGCGACCCATTTCGCCCAGCGGCACGGCCTCGACCTCGAGCGGTTCCGTTCGGTGCTCGACGCCGGGCCGATGGCCAGCCCGGTGTCGAAGGTCAAGGTGCACAAGCTCGTCACGAACGATTTCACCGTGCAGGCCTCGATCACCAACGTCCTGGAGAACAACCGGCTCATCGCCGAAGCCGCGCACAATTCCGGTGTCGCGGCGCCGTTGCTGGACATCTGCCATGCGCTCTACGGCGAAACCCTTGCGATGGGCCATGGCGAGCAGGACATGGCGGCGGTGGTCCGGGCGATCGAGGCGCGCACAGAAGGCTGACCCTCGCGACCGGCAGTACGTGAAGTGGATCACATAACTGGCGAATTCTGCAACGGCGGCCGACGGGCGACCACAAGACGCACGTGACGACCACATTGCCAGGGAGAGGAGGATGGGTGCCTCCGGCCGGGTCCGCGCACGACCACTCGGCGTGGACCGACGGCGAACTGTGGTACCTGATCTCCTACGGCGACCACGACGCCTTCGCCGCACTCTACGACCGCCACGCGCAGGCGATCTGGAACTACGCGTGCCGCTTGGCGGGCTCGTCGCCCGCCGCCGAGGACCTGCTGGCGACGACCTTCATGACTGCATGGCAGCGCAGGCGAGAGGTCCGGCTCATCCGGGACAGCGCGCTGCCGTGGCTCTACACGGTCACCGCCAACCTGTCTCGCCAGGAACACCGCCGGCGACGGAGGTTCCTGCGCATAGCCCCGAAACTGGTCAGCGAACCAACGCCCGATCACGCCGAAAAGATCAGTGACGACAACGCGGTGCGGCAGCGGTTGCACCGGGTGCTCGCCGCGATCGACGAACTGCCTCCAGCGGAGCAGGAAGCCGTGAAGATCTGCCTGCTCGGCGAGATGACCACCGCGGACGCGGCGGAGCTGCTCGGCGTTTCCGAAACCGGCATTCGCTCCCGCCTGTCCCGCGCCCGCGCTCGCCTCCACAAACTCACCGAGGACACCAATGAATGACCTGTTCGACCTGCCGTCCGAGCGCCCGCTCCCCGACGCGGTGCGCATCCGAGCCCGGCAGCGCGTCTTGAACGGGATACGACAGGACCACGGACGCGGGCGCTGGGCCATGGTGGCGGCCGCCGTGGTGATCCTCGCGCTCGTGGTGAGCGCCGGTTCTTTCGCCATCAGGCAGGGAGACTCCCGCCCGGTGGGCGAGTCCGGACCTCCACCCACAGGAAACACCTGGCTCACACCGGACGAGCAATACGAAGTGCAGCGCGGTGTCGCTCCGCCCGCCGTCGCCGCCCGGTGTGCGGCGCAACGGCCCGCGGAAGCGGTTCGCTGGCAACCGCTGCTGACCGCGTCGCTGCACGGCGTCACCGTGGTCGCGTTCGCCACGTCAGAGGGGCCTGTGTTTTGTGAAACGACTCCGGCGACCGTGACCGTGTCCGCACCGGCGGGCGGCGACACGGGCGGCGACGTGCGGGCGACGTTCATCTCGAGCCTCGGCACCGTCGCCGGGGTGATGAACCCTCAGTTCACGACGCTGTCCGTCGGGCCCGGCGCCGGGTCCGCCGAGCGGAGCCTGGCGGGAGTCGAGAACGGCGTGTTCGTCGTGCCCAACGGGCTGCCTCGCGGCTCGCGTGGGCTCACCTTTTACGTCGGAGGTTCGCCGAAGGCCCAGGGCGGCGCCAGGTCGGTTCCGCCGGGCGCGATTCCGGCGGCTGTCCCGGCAGTCACCGACCGGCCCGGCACACCTGGCGAGCGCTCCACCCCGGACGGGCGCCGCCTCGACGACTGCTTCGCCCGTTCGCCCTTTCCCGTGGCCGACGCAGCCGACTGGCAGCCGACCTATTCGCAGGCCCTGAATGAGCACGAGACCGCGCAACTCGGCAAGTACGGAAGCCTGCTGGCGATCTGCATCATCGACGACTCGCCGCGCGGCTCCGGTGTGCGGCTCAAGATCGACGACGAGACGGCGGGCAACGGTTTCCGCGACCACGAAGCGACACCCGGTCCGCTGCTCTTCACCACTAGCGTGTTCTATGCCTTCCGCGGCAAGCCTTCCGGGGCGAGCGTGAGCGACACTGTCGCCGTGGCGGGCATGACCAAGTCGCCGAACGTGGTGTCGGTGAGCCTGTCCCGCCGGGAGTCCGCGCCGGTCCAGTCGCCGGTGCACAACGGCACCTTCCTGCTGCCCGACGTCGACCTCGGCGAAAAAGTACCTGGCGCCGAGCCGACCAGCACCATCACCGCCTACGACGCGCAGGGCCAGGTCCTCGGCACGACGGTCATCTCGTTGTGAGAAGGCCGCACAGCGCCGGCTTCGGTTCAGCTCTCGACGGTGATCTCCACTTTGTCGGGATAGAACGCGACATGCGAGGCGATGTTCGCGACGGCGTCGTACGGCTGCTCGTAGGTCCACACCGCGTCGGTCAGCTCCTGCTCCGCGACGACGACGCTGTAGTAGCCGGCGTCGCCCTTGTACGGGCAGTACGTCGTGGTGTCACTGGAGCGCAGCACGCTCGGGTCCACATCGGACAGTGGGATGTACTGCACCGGCGGGTAGTTCGCCTCGCGCAGGGTCAGAGCCGAGGTGCTCTCGGCGATCACCTTTCCGCCGGCCCTGACCACGACCCGCCCCTCGGTCGGTTCGACCGTGATCGGATGCGTTTCGTCGGGGATCTTGACGGTGCGTGTCATCGGATGCCTTTCGTCGGGTGTGGCGTTCCCCTTCGATTGTGCCCGCAAACTCCAGGCGGGTGCCGGGTTCTTCGGGACCGCCAGCGTGTCCTGGGCCTCGCGCCGCGTGCCGGGTGTCAGACTTCCCGGCGATGCACACGCCCTCGGACCTCGCCGACCTGCTCGAATGCGAGCACCGCAGCATGCTCACCCAGGCCTACGCCGCCGGCCTGCCCGGCGCGCCCCGCCCGCGGGCCGGCGGTGATCCGCTCGCCGTCAAGCACGGGCAGGCGCATGAACGGGCGACGCTGGAGGTGTTCCGGCGTGAGCGGCCCGGCCTCGTGGAGATCGACTTCCGTGATCGCGAAACCGCCGCGGCCGCAACGGAACGGGCGCTGCGCGCCGGCGCAGCCGTGATCTACCAGGCGGTTTTCGACGACGGCGAGTTCACCGGCCGCGCCGATTTCCTGGTGCGGGACGACGAGGGCCGGTACGAGGTGTACGACACGAAACTCGCCCGCCACGCCAGGCCGTCGGCGGTGCTGCAGGTCGCGGCATATGCCGACGCGTTGCGTCGCGGCGGCTGGCCCGCCGGGCCGCACCTGCATCTGCTGCTCGGCGACGGCAGCACGACCAGCCTGCGGGCCGACGACTTCCTGCCGCTGCTGCACCGGTTACGCGCCAAGCTCGTCGCGCGCACGCCGCGGTTGCCCGACCGGCTGTGGTCGGACGAGCGCCCGGCGTGCGCCGGCTGCGGCTTCGCCGAGCACTGCGCGGCGGGCCGCGAAGCCGGCCGTGACCTGTCTCTCGTCGCCGGGATACGGGGCGACCAGCGCCGGAAGCTCGCCGAGGCCGGTCTGCCGACGATCGACCGCCTGGCCACCGCGGCACCGCAGGACCGGCCGCGTGACATGTCCGAGCGCACCTTCACGGCGCTGCGTGCGCAGGCCGTGATCCAGGTCCGCCAGGACACCACCGGTGAGATCAGCTACGAGATCGTCGATCCGGACCCGCTCGCCGCGCTGCCCGCTGCCCGGCCGGGGGACGTTTTCTTTGACATGGAAGGGGATCCGTACGCGCTGGGCGGTGCGGGCCTGGAGTACCTCTTCGGCGCGGTGGACTCCCGCGCCGAGTTCACCCCGTTCTGGGCGCATTCCCGCGACGACGAGAAGCGCGCCTTCGAGCAGTTCGTCGACTTCGCGAGCGCCCGTCTGGCCGAAGATCCCGAAGCGCATATCTACCACTACGCACCGTACGAGGTCACCGCGCTCAAGCGGCTCGCCGCGCTGCACGGCACGCGCGAGGAAGAGGTGGACGACCTGCTGCGCCGCGGTGTGCTCGTTGATCTGTATGCCGTGGTGCGCAAGGCTTTGCGGGTCTCGCAGCGGTCGTATTCGATCAAGTACCTCGAACCGCTGCACATGCCGTCCACTCGGGACGGTGAGGTGAAGACGGCGGCGTCGAGCATCGAGGCGTACGAGGAGTACCTGACGCTGGAGAACCTCGGCGAACGTGCACAGGCCGCCGAGGTGCTGCGTGGGATCAGTGACTACAACGAATACGACTGCGTCTCGACCCTCCGCCTGTTCGAGTTCCTGCACGAGATTCGCAAAAAGGCCGGTATAGCGCCGAAGTCCGTCGTCGAAGAGTCCGAAGTGGACGCTTTGCTGCGTGACACCTCGGACCGGCTCGCGGCCGAACGCCGCGCGGAACGTGCCGAGCAGCTTGCGAAACTGGTGGACGCGCTGCAGAACTCCGGTGACGAGACGGGCGCGTTGCTTGCCGCATCGGTCGGCTACCACCGGCGCGAGACCAACCCGGCGTGGTGGGAATTCTTCCGCCAGCTCGCCGCTCCGCTGAGCGATCTCGAGGCCGACACCACGTGCGCCGTGCCGGTCTCGGCCGACCCGGGAGCGTGGGTGCCGCCGTCAGGCCGGGCCAAGCTGGCGAAGCGGACCCTGACCTTCTCCTGTGATCCGGACCGGCCGCACCCGTTCACCGCCGGGGACCAGGTCCGGCTCCGGTACGGCGGAGAAGCCCGCGATGCGCGGGTGGTCGCCGCGTCGGCGGAGGAGCTGATGGTGGAAGAAAGTTGCCCCGTCGGCGAAACGGCGGCGACGCTGCCCGAGGCGGTGCTGCCGGGCAGTCCTGTCCGGCCCGCGCCGAAGGACGAAGCGGTGGCCGAGCTCGCCCAGTACGTGGTGGACCGGCTGCCCGAGCTACCCGCGCACCCCGGCCTCGATCTCTTGCGCCGCAGCGCACCCCGGCTCCGTGGCGGCCGCGCGTTGCCCGATCCTGGCGAGGATCTGGTGCGGACGGTCATCGAAGCGGTGGACGCGCTTGACGGGTCCACGCTCGCCGTGCAGGGCCCGCCCGGCGCCGGAAAGACTTACCTGGCAGGCAAACTCATCGCACACCTGGTGCGGGCGGGCAAGACCGTGGCCGTGACGTCGAACAGCCACAAGGCGGTGGAGAACGTGCTCACCGCGGCGAAGGCGAATGCGCCGGGGCTGCCGTGTGCCAAGCGCCCGCGCAAGGCGCCCGACCCCCAGCAGCCGTGGGACCAGCCGAAGACCAACGACGCGCTGGCCCGGTGGCGTACCGAGCACGACGAAGGGCATCTGGTCGGCGGTACCGCGTGGACCTTCGCCAACACCGCGCTCCGCGCCGAACCGTTCGACGTGCTGATCATCGACGAGGCCGGTCAGTTCGCGCTCGCCGACGCGCTCGCCGTGTCGACGGCGGCGAAAAACCTTGTGCTGCTGGGAGATCCGCAGCAGCTGCCGCAGGTCGTGCAGGGCACCCATCCGGCCGGGGCGGCGGCGTCCGCGCTCGGGCATCTGCTCGGCGACGCCGACGTCATCCCGCCGGAGCTGGGGTATTTCCTCGACCAGAGCCGGCGGATGCATCCCGATGTGTGCGCGCCGGTTTCGCGCCTTTCGTATGCGGGCCTGCTGCACGCGCACCCCTCGGCGGCGGCGCGCGGAATCGAGGGGCTGCGGTCCGGGCTGCACCTGCTGGAGGTGGCGCACCGGGGCAACACCACGCGTTCGGTGGAGGAGGCCGCCGCGGTGGTCGAGCTGGTATCCACTGTGCATGGTCGCGTGTGGACGGACGAGCGCGGCCGTCGTTCGTTGTCGGACAAGGACTTTCTCGTGGTCGCGCCGTACAACCTGCAGGCCAGGGTGGTCAGCCGTGAACTGGAGCGGGCCGGGTTCGCCGGCGTGCGGGTGGGCACGGTGGACCGGTTCCAGGGGCAGGAGGCGCCGGTGGTGATCGCGACGATGACCTCGTCCTCGGCCGTCGATCTGCCGCGCGGGCTCGACTTCCTGCTGTCGCGCAACCGGCTCAACGTGGCACTGTCGCGGGCGCAGGCGCTCGCTGTGCTGGTGTGCTCGCCACGGCTCGTCGAGGCCGACATCCGCACTGTCGAACAGCTGCGGCTGGTGTCCGGCATGGTCGGCCTGATGAACTCCGCGGTGCCGTGGAGCGCTCCCGGTTGATACCCATAGGGGGTATAGTGGGGAGCATGAACCACGCAACGGCCACATGGGGCGCCGCGTCGCAGGCGACCCTGCACTGCCTCACCGGCTGCGCCATCGGCGAGGTGCTCGGCATGGTCATCGGCTCCGCGGCCGGGTTGACCACCACTGCCACTGTCGTGCTGTCGATCGCGCTCGCGTTCGTGTTCGGTTATGCCCTCACGATGCGCGGCGTGCTGCGCGCGGGCGTGGACCTGCGGACCGCGGTGAAGATCGCGCTCGCCGCAGACACCGTGTCGATCGCGGTGATGGAGATCGTGGACAACCTCGTCATCGTCGCCATCCCGGGCGCGATGGACGCGGGGCTGGCCACCGGGTTGTTCTGGGGTGCGCTGGCCGGGTCACTGCTACTGGCGTTCCTGGTCACGACTCCGGTCAATCGGTGGATGATCGGCCGCGGCAAGGGGCATGCCGTCATGCACCACTACCACGGGCACTGAGCCCGTGCAGCAGCGGAAGATAAACGTCGTCCACGAGTTCGTGGATCGTCCGCGCAGGCAGCGGTTTGCCGGCGATTATCGCCTCGTTACGGATCAGGTCGAGCGGTAGCCGCGCCACCCGCGCCGGCACCGTGACCGGCGGCAGCTCACCGCGTTCGACCGCCCTCGCGACCATCCTGCCCACCGCCTCCGGCAGTGGGGACAACCGCAACTGCTCCTGCAGCAGGGCGATCACCTCGGGATCGCGGAACGCCTCGCTCATCACGCCCGCGATCATCCCGCCGACGATGTCGCTCGCCCGGTGTGCCATCCGGCTGAACAGCACCACCAGATCCGACCGCAGGGCGCCGGTGTCGATCGGGTCCGGCCGGCCCGGGACATGCCTGCTCCAGGCCGCGAGCACGAGTTCGGCCCGGTTGCCCCAGCGGCGGTAAATAACTGGCTTGCTCGTTCCGGCCCGGCTTGCGACCCTTTCGATGGTCAAACCGCTGTAGCCCGTTTCCCGCAGCTCGTCCCAGGCGGCGTCGAGGATCGCCGTTTCGAGCTGCTCGCCACGGCGGCGCGGCCTGGACTCGGTCACCTGGCTCCTTAGAAACTTTGCGTTTCTTATATTACGGGGCTATGGTGTCCACGTTACTAATCCGACCAAAAGTAGGCAGACCCCGAGCAGCACGTAACCGTTGCCACGGAAGCCGGATAGCCGTGACTGTGGTCGGATTGGTAACGAACGACTCAGTAGGTACGGTTGGTTTCTCCCGGGGGGACCTGTTGCTCATTCGCCTGTTACGCACATACCTGCGGCCGTATCGGCAGGAGCTGACGGTCGTGTTCGTGCTGCAGCTCATCGGCACGGTCGCGTCGCTCTACCTGCCGAGCCTGAACGCCGACATCATCGACAACGGGGTCATCCGGGGTGACACCGGCTATATCGTGTCCACCGGCGCCTGGATGCTGACGGTCACGCTGCTGCAGATCATCTGCTCGGTCGGCGCGGTGTTCTTCAGCGCCCGCGCCGCGATGGGCTTCGGCCGTGACGTGCGCGCCGCGATCTTCCACCGGGTCGGGGAGTTCTCCGCCCGCGAAGTCTCCAGTTTCGGCGCACCGTCGCTGATCACCCGCACGACCAACGACGTGCAGCAGGTCCAGCTGCTCGTCGTGCTGGTGTGCACGATGCTCGTCACCGCGCCGATCATGTGCTTCGCCGGGATCGTGCTCGCGCTCAACGAGGACCTCGGCCTGTCCTGGTTGCTGCTGGTATGCGTCCCGGTGCTGGTGATCGCCATCGGTGCGATCGTGGTCCGGATGGTGCCGCAGTTCCGCCGCATGCAGGAACGGATCGACCAGGTCAACCGGGTGCTGCGGGAACAGCTGTCGGGCATCCGGGTGGTGCGCGCGTTCGTCCGTGAGAACGCGGAGACCCGCCGGTTCGCCGACGCGAACGCGACGCTGACCGACACGGCGCTGCGCGTCGGCAGGCTGCAGGCGCTGATCTTCCCGACGGTCATGCTGATCCTCAACGCCTCCAGCGTCGCGGTGCTGTGGTTCGGCGCGCATCGCGTCGATACCGGCGAGATGCAGATCGGCGCGCTGACCGCGTTCCTCAACTACCTGCTGCAGATCCTGATGTCGGTCATGATGGCCACCTTCATCTCGATCATGATCCCGCGTGCGGCGGTGTGTGCCGAGCGGATCAACGAGGTGCTGGACGCCGAATCCTCGGTGCGCCCGCCGATTGCGCCGGTACGCGAGCTGAGGAGCAGGGCCGAACTGGAGTTCGCGGGCGTCGAGTTCCGCTATCCCGGCGCGGCCGAGCCCGTGTTGCGGGACGTGTCGTTCCGGGCCACCGCCGGCACCACGACCGCGATCATCGGCAGCACCGGTGCCGGCAAGTCGACCCTGCTTTCGCTGATCCCCCGGCTGATCGACGTCACGGAGGGCGTGGTGCGCCTCGACGGGGTGGATGTGCGGGAACTCGAGCCGGTGGTGTTGTGGAGCCGGATCGGGTTGGTGCCACAGCGTGCGTACCTGTTCACCGGCACGGTGGCGAGCAATCTGCGGTACGGCAATCCCGAGGCGAGTGACGAGGAACTGTGGCAGGCGCTGGAAATCGCGCAGGCCGCCGATTTCGTGCGGGAGATGCCGGGCGGGCTGGAGGCGCCGATCGCGCAGGGTGGCACCAACGTCTCCGGCGGCCAGCGGCAGCGGTTGTCGATCGCGCGGGCGCTCGTGCGGCGGCCGGAGGTCTTCCTGTTCGACGACTCTTTCTCCGCGCTCGACCTGGCCACCGACGCGGCACTGCGGGCCGCGCTACGCCCGCACACCCGGGACGCGGCGGTGCTCGTCGTCGCGCAGCGGGTCACCACGATCCTCGACGCCGACCAGATTCTCGTCCTCGACGACGGCGCGATCGTCGGCGTCGGAACCCACCACGAACTTCTGGACACCTGCCCGACTTACGTCGAGATCGTCCAGTCCCAGTTGACTCCCGCGGAGGCGGCCTGATGTTTCTGTCAAGCAGCGGTGGCAGTCTGCCGGTGTTGGCCCGCGGCGCTTTTCCGCGAGGAGAACGTTTTGCCGGCCGGACCGCGGTGGATCGAGGCGAACGCGGACCGGGAGAAGATGAACTTCATCGTGCCGGATTGTTGCGACCCGAGCGCCGGGCCAACGGCGGAGCCGAGCCGGTCGGCGCCGGCGCAACGAGCGACATCGGCCGCCTCGGCGCGAAATTCCGCGGCGATCGTCCTGCCGGCCGACTCGCGATCCCTGCCCATTCAACCGGGAACACATCCAGAAGGCGGGTCGGCATGATCGACCATCGCGAAGCTCCCGATGTCCAGCAGAGGGGAGCGGCGGCGTGACCACCACCCAGAGCAGACCCGCGCCGCGGCCGATGGGCCCGATGGGGCGCGGTATGCCCGGTATGGGTATGCCGCCCGCCAAGGCGAAGAGCTTCGGCCCGTCGGCGAAGCGGCTCGTCGGGCGGCTGCGGCCGGAACGGTTCGCGTTCATCGTCGTGATCGCGCTCGGCGTCACGTCCGTCGCCTTCAACGTCGCCGGCCCGAAGCTGCTCGGAGACGCCACCGACGTGATCTTCCAGGGCGTGTTGCAACATCTGCGGCATGTCCCCGGTGGCGGGATCGATTTCGCCGCGCTGGGCCAGAAACTGTCGTGGGTGCTGGGTCTGTACCTCGCGTCCTCGGTGTTCGGCTGGGCGCAGGGACGGCTGCTCAACCGCGTCGTGCAGAAGGTGGTTTTCGGGCTGCGCGAGGAGGTCGAGGCGAAACTGCACCGGCTTCCGTTGCGCTACTTCGACGGCCAGCCGCGCGGCGAGCTGCTTTCCCGCGTCACCAACGACATCGACAACATCTCCTCGACGTTGCAGCAGACGCTGAGCCAGCTCATGACATCGGTGCTGACCGTGCTCGGTGTCATCGTCATGATGCTTACCATTTCGCCGCTGCTGGCCGTGATCGCGTTGGCGGTCATCCCGATTTCGGTGCTGGTGACCGGCCAGATCGGCAAGCGTTCGCAGAAGCTGTTCATCGCGCAGTGGAAGCACACCGGCACGCTGAACGCGCATATCGAGGAGTCGTTCACCGGGCACCAGCTGGTGAAGGTGTTCGGGCGGCAGCGCGAGTCGGAGGAGGAGTTCCGGCGCCGCAACGACGAGCTGTTCGAGGCGGCCCGCGGGGCGCAGTTCGTGTCCGGGCTGATCATGCCGGCGATGATGTTCCTGTCGAACCTCAGTTACGTCGTGGTCGCGGTGGTCGGCGGGCTGCGGATCACCTCGGGCGCGATGACGCTGGGCGAGGTGCAGGCGTTCATCCAGTACTCGCGGCAGTTCACCCAGCCACTGACGCAAATCGCGTCGATGGCGAACCTGATGCAGTCCGGCGTCGCGTCCGCGGAGCGGGTGTTCGAGCTGCTGGACGCCGAGGAGCAGGAGCCCGACGCGACGGGGAGCAACGCCGCGTCGCTGCCGGCCGAGCGGCGTGGCCGGGTGGAGTTCACCGACGTGAGTTTCGCGTACCGGCCGGAGCAACCGCTGATCGAGCACCTGTCGCTGGTCGCGGAGCCGGGGCAGACGGTCGCGATCGTAGGCCCGACCGGGGCGGGAAAGACCACGCTGGTGAACTTGATCATGCGGTTCTACGAGCTGGACGCGGGCCGGATCACGCTCGACGGGGTCGACATCACGCACCTGCGGCGGCAGGACCTGCGCGGTCAGATCGGCATGGTGCTGCAGGACACCTGGCTGTTCGGCGGGACGATCCGGGACAACATCGCCTACGGCAAGCCGGATGCGACCGAGGACCAGATCGTCGCCGCGGCGAAGGCCACGTTCGTGGACCGGTTCGTGCGGACGCTCCCCGACGGGTACGACACGGTGATCGACGAGGAGGGCACGAACGTCAGCGCGGGGGAGAAGCAGCTGCTGACGATCGCGCGAGCGTTCCTGGCTTCGCCGTCGCTCCTGATCCTCGACGAGGCAACCAGTTCGGTCGACACGCGGACGGAAGCGTTGGTGCAGAAGGCAATGGCGGCGCTGCGGTCCTCACGGACGAGTTTCGTGATCGCACACCGGCTGTCCACGATCCGTGACGCGGACCTGATCCTGGTGATGGAGTCGGGGCAGATCGTCGAGCAGGGCACGCACGACGAGCTGCTGGAGGCCAAGGGCGCCTACTACCGCCTGTACTCGGCCCAATTCGCGGCGGCAGCTTCGTGAGGTGTCGGCGTCGCTCAGCCCGGGTACCCGTGGTTGAGCGTCGAAAGGAGTCGCCATGAGTGACAAGTTCGAGAACAAGGCCGAAGAGCTCAAAGGCAGGGCCAAGGAGGGCCTCGGCGAGGCCACCGACAACGATGAGTGGAAGACCGAAGGCCGCGCCGAGCAGGGTAAGAGCGAGCTCAAGCAGGCCGCTGAGAAAGTCAAGGACGCCGCGAAGGACGCCTTTGGCAAGGAACGCTAATCCGAGCTGACGCGGGCCCCTTTTCGGGGGCCTGCGTCAGGATTCGCGCACCCGGAGGCCATCGAACGCCATCGCCGCGACCGAGTCGGCGAGCACCTCGGCACCGATGCCGCCACGTGGTCTGTACCATTCGATCAGCGAGTTGACCATGCCGAACAGCAGGCGGGCCGCGGTCGCCGGGTCGATATCGGAACGCAGGTCGCCGTCGGCGATCGCTTCGGACACCAGCGACGTGACGATATGGTCGAATTCGCGCCGCCGAGCGAGCGCGTCACGTTCCACTTTGGTGTTTCCCCGCACGCGCAACAGCAATGTCACGAACGGAAGTCGTTCCACGAGCACCGCGACACTACCGCGCACCAGGTGTTCCAGCCGTTCAAGCGCGCGGCCGTCGACGGTATCCAGCTCGGTGACGATCGCGAACAATCCGTCGAGCGCACGGTTCACCGACAGCCGCAGCAATTCCTCCTTGCTCGGCACATGGTGGTAGATCGCGGATTTCGTGATGCCGAGCTTGCGTGACAGATCCTCCATGCTGGTGCCGTCGTACCCGCGCTCGTTGAACAGTTTGACGGCGACGGCCAGCAGCGACTCCAGGTCGTAGCCCGGTCTGCCGCGTTTGGCCGGGCGCGTGGTCGGCGTGGTCGTCATGCCGTCAGTATCCCAACCGTGATTCACTCGCGTGGCCGCTGGTCCAGCACACGCCGCAACTTGCCGACCGACCGTTCCAGCGTGTCCGGATCGAGCACCTCGACGCCGATGCTGACCCCGATCCCTTCCTTCACCCGCACCGCGATCTCGTGTGCGGCCGGGGCACGGCGGTCGGGCGGAGTGTCGGTGCGTGCCTCGACGAGCACAGTCGCCTCGTCCATCCGGCCCTCACGCGTCAGCCGGATCTGGAAATGCGGAGCCAGCCCCGGCGTGGCGAGCACGATTTCCTCGATCTGCGTCGGAAACACGTTGACCCCACGGAGGATGATCAGGTCGTCGCTGCGGCCGGTGACCTTGTCCATCCGCCGGAACGACGGCCGCGCCGTGCCCGGTCGCAGCGCGGTCAGGTCACGGGTGCGGTAGCGGATGATGGGCAGCGCCTGCTTGGTCAGCGACGTGAACAGCAGTTCGCCGGTTTCGCCTTCCGCCAGCACGGTTTCCTCGACCGGGTCGATGACCTCGGGGTAGAAGTGGTCCTCCCAGACCTGCAGGCCGTCTTTCGTTTCGATGCACTCCTGCGCGACACCGGGACCCATCACCTCCGACAGGCCGTAGATGTCGACCGCGTCGAGGTCCAGCCGCTCTTCGATCTCGGCCCGCATCGCCTCGGTCCACGGTTCGGCGCCGAAAATGCCGATCCGCAACGAACTCGTGCGCGGATCGATCCCCTGGCGCTCGAACTCGTCGAGCAGCGTGAGCATGTACGAGGGGGTGACCATGATGATCTCGGGCCGGAAGTCGGTGATGAGCTGCACCTGCCGCGTGGTCATCCCGCCGGACGCCGGAATCACCGTGGCGCCAAGCTTTTCCGCGCCGTAGTGTGCGCCCAGCCCGCCGGTGAACAGCCCATAGCCGTACGCGACATGGACCTTGTGCCCCGCACGCCCCCCGGCGGCGAAGATCGAGCGGGCCATCACGCTCGCCCAGGTGTCCAGATCGGCCTCGGTGTAGCCGACGACGGTGGGCTTTCCGGTGGTACCGCTGGACGCGTGGATCCGGCGGATCTCCTGCTGGGGCACGGCAAACATGCCGAACGGGTAGTTCTCGCGCAGGTCGGCCTTGCTGGTGAGGGGGAACTTCGCGAGGTCTTCGAGTGATCGGCAGTCATCGGGGTGTACACCGGCCTCGTCGAACTTCTTGCGGTACCAGGGGACGTTTTCGTACGCGTGCCGGAGAGTCCACTGTAGACGTTCCAATTGGACGGATCGGAGCTCGTCCACGTTCATCCGCTCGGCCGGGGAAAGATCATCGGCGGCGGGTGCGGGCCCCAGACGCCTCGCGTGTGGCACTTCGCTGCGCATCGTGGTGGCTCCTCAGCTCTGGGAAATCGTGCGGCTCCGGCCGCGGAACTCGGCGATGACCGCATCGCCGCGGCGGACGGTGACGTCGTAGATCCCGTTGCGGCCGTAGCGGGTGCGCTCCTCGGCTGTCGCGACCAGCTCGTCGCCCAGACGGGCGCTGGCGACAAAGGAGACCTCGGCACCGGCGGCGACCGTGACGGGACCGTGGCTGTTGCACGCGCATGCGAAGGCGGTGTCGGCCAGCAGGAACAGGAAGCCGCCGTGTGCGATGCCGTGCCCGTTGACCATCTCGGCGGTCACCGTCATCCGGGCGACGGCGCGCCCGTCGTCGGCCTCGGCAAGTTCGATGCCGAGGGATTTCGAGGCGACGTCGTCGTCGAACATCGCTTGTGCGGCTGGAGAAACGGTCACATGACGCCCCTTGACACTAACCGAACGGACGGTAATCAAACTGACCCCTGGCCCGGGGGTTGTCAAGACGCTATCATGAATTCCTGAACGTTCGGTCGGTTATTATCGAGTCGGCCGGAGCAGGTTGACTGAGGAGGACAGATGGCGCTCCTGCGCAGCTACGTCAGCGGCGGTTGGCATACCGCGCCTGACCAGGGAGTTCCGCTGCGTGACGCGGTGACCGGCGAGGAAGTCGCCCGTATCTCGTCCACGGGCGTGGACATGGCCGCGGCGCTGGACTACGGCCGGCGGGTCGGCGGGCCCGCGCTGCGCGAGTTGACCTTCCACCAGCGAGCGGCCCTGCTCAAGGCCCTCGCGTCCGAACTGCGTGAGCATCGTGACGAGCTGTACGAACTCTCCGCCAAAACCGGCGCGACGCTCGGTGACTCGAAGTTCGATGTGGACGGTGGCATCGGCGTCTTGTTCAGTTATGCGAGCAAAGGCAAGCGTGAGCTGCCGAACGACACGGTGTATGTGGACGGTGGTGTCGAGCCGCTCGGTCGCGGCGGCACCTTCGTCGGTCAGCACATCGCCACTCCGCTGCGCGGCGTCGCCGTGCAGATCAACGCCTTCAACTTCCCGGTATGGGGGCCGCTGGAGAAGTTCGCGCCAGCGTTCCTCGCCGGGGTGCCGAGCTTGGTCAAGCCCGCGAGCCAGACGGCGTACCTCACCGCGCGGCTGGTCGAGCTGATCATCGAATCACGGATTCTGCCCGAAGGGGCACTGCAGTTCGTCTGTGGCAGCGCGGGCGATCTGCTCGACCACGTGACGGGGCAGGACCTGGTGTCGTTCACCGGTTCCGCGTCCACCGCGCAGAAACTGCGGGCGCATCGAAACGTGGTCCGACACTCCGTTCGTTTCAATGCCGAGGCCGACTCCCTCAACTGCTCGATCCTCGGTCCGGACGCCACCCCGGGCACGGCGGAGTTCGACCTGTTCGTCAAGCAGCTGGTCACCGAGATGACGGTGAAGGCGGGGCAGAAGTGCACCGCGATCCGGCGCGCGTTCGTGCCGGCCGCGCTGCTGGACGACGTCGCCGGGGCGGCGAGCGCGCGGCTGGCGAAGGTGACGGTCGGCAACCCGGCCGCGGAGGGGGTGCGGATGGGTGCGCTCGCGAGCCTGGAGCAGCGCGAGGAGGTCCGCCGCTCGCTGAAAGCGTTGCTGTCGGCGGGAAAGGTGGTGTTCGGGGACCCGGAGCAAGTCGAGGTCGTCGGCGCCGACGCCGAGCGTGGTGCGTTCATCTCCCCAGTGCTACTCACCGGTGACCCGGAGCGAGCCGAGCCGCACGAGGTCGAGGCGTTCGGGCCGGTCGCCACGCTGCTGCCCTACACGTCCACCACGCAGGTCGTCGAATACGCCGCGCGCGGACAGGGCAGCCTCGCGGGCTCGGTGGTGACGGGTGACGCGGAGTTCGCGCGCGAGGTGGTGCTCGGCGCGGCGCCATGGCACGGACGGCTGCTGGTGCTCGACGCCGACGACGCAAAGGAGTCGACCGGTCACGGATCGCCGCTGCCGCAACTGGTTCACGGCGGTCCCGGGCGTGCGGGCGGCGGCGAGGAGATAGGCGGTATTCGCGGTGTACTGCACCATATGCAGCGCACGGCGGTGCAGGCGAGCCCGAAGGTGCTGTCCGCGGTGACGGGCCGCTGGGTGCCGGGTACGCCACGCGCCGAGGGTGTGCACCCGTTCCGGAAGTCGTTGGCGGAGCTGAAGATCGGCGACTCGGTGGTGGCCGGCCCCCGGGTGGTGACACAGTCCGATGTGGACCATTTCGCCGAGTTCACCGGGGATACCTTCTACGCCCACACCGACCCGGCGGCCGCTGCCGCGAACCCGTTGTTCGGCGGGATCGTGGCGCACGGGTACCTCGTGGTGTCGTTCGCGGCGGGGCTGTTCGTCTCACCCGAGCCGGGGCCCGTGCTGGCCAACTACGGCCTGGAGAACCTGCGCTTCCTGACCCCGGTCAAGCCGGGCGATGAGCTGACGGTCACGTTGACCGCCAAGCAGATCACGCCGCGCAACGATCAGGACTACGGTGAAGTGCGGTGGGATGCCGACGTCACCAACGGCGCCGGTGACTCGGTCGCGAAGTACGACGTGCTGACGCTGGTGGCCAAGGAGAACGCATGACCGCGACACTGTCCGAAAAGGACTTGGAACAGCATTTCGAGCACACGCTGGAACGGGATCAGCGTATCGAACCACGTGACTGGGTGCCTGACGGCTACCGCAAGACGATGATCCGTCAGATCGCGCAGCACGCGCATTCGGAGATCATCGGGATGCAGCCGGAGGGCAACTGGATCACCCGCGCGCCTTCCTTGCGTCGCAAGGCGATCCTGCTGGCGAAGGTGCAGGACGAAGCCGGCCACGGGCTGTACCTGTACTCCGCGGCGGAAACCCTCGGCGCCGACCGCGGTGACCTCACCGAGCGACTCATCACCGGCAGGCAGAAGTACTCGTCGATCTTCAACTACCCGACGCTGAGTTTCGCCGACGTCGGGGTGATCGGCTGGCTCGTGGACGGCGCGGCGATCTGCAACCAGGTTCCGTTGTGCCGCAGTAGTTATGGGCCGTACGCGCGGGCGATGATCCGGATCTGCAAAGAGGAGTCCTTCCACCAGCGGCAGGGTTTCGAGCTGCTGATGACGATGATGAAGGGCACCCGGGCGCAGCGGGAGATGGTGCAGGACGCGGTGAACCGCTGGTGGTGGCCGTCGCTGATGATGTTCGGCCCGCCCGACGGTGATTCGCCCAACACCGCGCAGTCGATGGCGTGGAAGATCAAGCGGCACACCAACGACGAGCTGCGCCAGCGCTTCGTCGACATGTCGGTACCGCAGGCGGAAGCCCTCGGCGTGACGCTGCCCGACCCGCAACTGCGCTGGAACGAAGAGCGCGGGCACTACGACTTCGGTGAGCTGGAGTGGGCCGAGTTCAAACAGGTCGTCTCGGGCAACGGGCCGTGCAACGCCGAGCGGGTCGCGCATCGCCGCCAGGCACACGAGGACGGCGAGTGGGTGCGGGAGGCGGCGGCCGCGCACGCGAGGAGGCACCGATGAGCGACTGGCCGCTGTACGAGGTATTCGTTCGAGGTAAGCGTGGTCTGAACCACGTGCACGTCGGTTCGCTGCGCGCCGCGGACGACGAGATGGCCCTGCACAACGCGCGTGATCTCTACACCCGCCGCAACGAGGGTGTGAGCATCTGGGTGGTCAAGGCCGCCGACATCACGGCGTCGAGTCCTGACGAGAAGGACCCTTTCTTCGCGCCGAGCGCGGACAAGGTGTACCGGCATCCGACGTTCTACGACATTCCCGACAACGTTCCCCACATGTGAGTGTGTGATGGCTTTCGACAACGCTTTCGAGGCTCTCGCCGACGCGTCGGACGATTCGCGCTGGGCGTTCGGCACCGGGTTCGAGGATCCGCTGTCCGGTGTGGACACTTCCGTTCCATCCGGAATGGACGGTGCCGCGCTGGGCGCATACTGCCTCATGCTCGGGGACGACGCGCTGATCTTCTCCCACCGCCTGCAGCAGTGGTGCACGAACGCGCCCGAGCTGGAGGACGAGGTGGCGATCGCGAACATCGGACTGGACCTGCTCGGCCAGGCTCGGCTGTTACTGGCCCGCGCGGGAAAGGCGGACGGTTCCGGTCGCGACGAGGACGAGCTCGCGTTCTTCCGTGCGGAGCACGAGTTCCGCAACGTCCGGCTCGCCGAACTGGAACGCGGCGACTTCGGGCAGCTGATCGCCGTGCTGCTGGTGTTTTCGACCTGGCGGCTCGCGTTGTTCCAGCGGCTGACCGGCAGCGCGGACCCGGTGCTCAGGGCGATCGCAGCCAAGGGGATCAAGGAGCTGGCCTACCACCGCGACTACGCGGCCCGGTGGGCGGTGCGGCTGGGCGATGGCACCGAGTACTCGCACGAGCGGATGCGGGCCGGGCTCGAATCGGTGTGGCCGTACGTCGGAGAACTGTTCACTCCACACGAAATCGAGCGCCAGGCCGGCGTGCTGGTGCCGCGGGAGGAGTTCGACGACGTGCTCGCGCAGGTGCTCTCGGCGGCCACGCTGACCACGCCCGAAGTCCCGCCACGCGCGGGCGTGGCGGGCCGGATGGGGCGCGACGGCGTGCACACCGAGGCGCTGGGCCCCCTGCTGGCCGAACTGCAGAGCGTGGCGCGTGCCTTGCCGGAGGCGACCTGGTGAACACCGCGGAAAGTGACGTGATGAGCGCACGCGACGTGGCCGCGGCGGTGACCGATCCGGAGCTGCCGATGCTGACCCTCGCCGATCTCGGCGTGCTGCGCGAAGTGTCCGAAAAGGACGGACGGGTGACGGTGTCGATCACCCCGACCTACACCGGCTGCCCGGCCATGGACACGATGCGCGACGACCTGGTGCACGCACTGTCGGACGCCGGTTACGGGAAAGTCGAAGTGCGCACGGTGCTGTCTCCGGCCTGGTCGAGCGACTGGATCACCGAGGCGGGGCGTAAGAAGCTCGCCGAGGCCGGGATCGCGCCACCCGGCGCCGCGCCACGCGGGCCGGTCCGGTTGACCCTGACGCCGCCCGCACGCCAGGTGCGGTGTCCGCGATGTGGTTCGCCCGCAACGGAATTGTTGTCGGACTTCGGTCCCACGGCGTGCCGGGCATTGCGCCGCTGCCGCTCGTGCCAGGAGCCTTTCGAACACGTGAAGGAGATCTGAGGTGACGACAAGCGTGCATGCGGGGTTTCACCCGCTCACGGTCGCCGCGGTCGAGCGGCTCTGCGAGGACGCCGTCGCCGTCACCTTCGACGTGCCGCCTTCCCTTGCCGGGGCGTATTCCTTCCGCGCCGGGCAGTCACTCACGCTGCGCAGGATGATCGACGGGCGGGAGGAGCGGCGGTCGTACTCGATCTGTGCAGCCGAAGGCGAGGCACCGCGGATCGGGGTCCGCGAAGTGCCGGACGGGCTGTTCTCCTCGTGGCTCGTGCATGACGTCCAGCCGGGTGACGTAATCGAGGTCGGCCCGCCCACCGGCCGGTTCACCCCCGATCTGGAAACGCCGGCGCATCACGTGCTGATCGCGGCCGGTTCGGGGATCACCCCGGTGTTGTCGATCGCCGCGACCGTGCTGCGCGACCCGGCCGCGTCGGTCACCGTCCTCTATGGAAACCGTCGTAGCGCCACGGTGATGTTTGCCGACGAACTCGCCGACCTCAAGGATCGCTATCCCGCTCGTTTCGAGCTGGTGCACGTACTTTCGCGGGAACCACGGGAAGCCGAACTGTTCACCGGCCGGCTCGACAAGGGAAAGCTCGAAGCGTTGCTGGCGTTGTTCCCGGATGTCCAGGCGATCGGGCACTGGTGGCTGTGCGGGCCGTTCGGCATGGTCACCGACGCCCGCGATCTGCTGCTGGCACGCGGGGTTCCGGCGTCACGGGTCCATCAAGAACTGTTCTATGTGGACGATGTGCCGCCCGCCCCGGTCCGGCATGAGGATGCGCAGACCGATGGCCTGACCAGCGAGGTCACCATCGTGCTCGACGGCCGCTCCACCACCGCGGCGCTGCCGCGTGACGTCCCCATCCTGGACGGCGCGCAGCTGGCCCGCCCGGATCTCCCGTTCGCCTGCAAGGGCGGCGTGTGCGGCACCTGCCGGGCGCGGATCACCGAAGGAAAGGCCCACATGCGGCGGAACTTCGCGCTCGAGGAGTCCGAAGTGGACGCCGGGTTCGTGCTCACCTGCCAGTCACTGCCCAGCTCGGACACCCTGACGGTCGACTTCGACTCCTGACCGGCTCAGCGGATGCCGTCCCACAGCACGCGCTCGTCACCGTCCGGGTCGGCGGCTTCGGTCACCTCGTCGGTGATCAGTCCCGTCACGCGCCGCGTCAGGTCGTATCGGGACCAGCCGGGGTCGCCGCCGGAGATGAACGCCACCCACGCGCCGTGTGTCGCGCCGACCACCGCCGCCGAAGGTGACTCGCCGATCCGGGGACGGATCTCCGGGAGCCCCGTCGTGTCGAAGACGTAAGGGATTTCGGCACCGTGGCAGGCGCCGAGGCCGTAGTTGTCCGCAGGCTCCGGGTAGTCGAACCGGTAGACCCAGGTCGGGGCGCCATCACCGCGGGCCTCGGCCACGCGCAGCGCCGGGATGCGGAAATGCCAGTCGGTGGCCACGGCTGCGAGGATGTCACCGGGCGAGGCCACGGGACGGTTCTTTCGGTACTGGGCAACGGCTTCCGGGCTCAGCCCGTATGCGCCCGCGCCCGCCGTGAGGGTCGCTTCGTCGACGAGATCGATGGTGCCGGCGGCGATCAGGAACAGGCGCGCCTCGTCCCGGGTGGAGCCGACCAGCACGGGAATGTCGCGGTTGTGTCCTTTTGCGAACGTCTCGAGTGGTGCGGCGGGCAGGACGTCGCCGTCGATGGCCGGGGCGAACGGCAGCATGGTGAGCGCCAGCGAGCCCCATTTCCCCGGATCGGGATTGGTCTGTACCTTGGTTACGAGATCCGCCGCCGTCTTCGCCAGCTGTCCGATCGGGACATCCGCGATCGCTTCGCGGGTTGCCGGCACGCCAAGGGCTTCCGCGAGGTGACCGGCGACGAGCCGGCCCTGATCGGGCGTCAGCGAGTACGCACCCGCGCCCGACTGCAGGATCGCTCGCTGGAACAGGCCGTCCGCGAGCGGCATGGACATCAGCGTCGTGACACTCATCGCGCCTGCGGATTCGCCCCCGACGGTCACCTGTGCCGGGTCGCCGCCGAAGGCCACGATGTTGTCCCGCACCCATTGCAGCGCCGCGATCTGGTCGAGCAGGCCGAGGTTCGACAGGCCGTCACCGAGGTAGAGGAACCCGTCGGCGGACAACCGGTAGTTGATCGTGACGCAGACGATCCGGTCACGGGCGAACGCGCTGCCGTCGTACTCGCCGATCGAGCCGGAGCCGTTCATGAAGGAACCGCCGTGGATCCAGACGAACACTGGCAGCCCGGTCGCGTTCGGGTCCGGCGTCCAGACGTTGAGGTTCAGGCAGTGCTCGCCGTCGAAAACGACCTCGGGGAACAACGGCTGATATACCGGCGGGTACTCGTCCTTGGGCACGGTGGGGCCGTACTGGGTCGCGTCACGCGTGCCGTGCCACGGTTCGACGGGCCGCGGCGGCCGCATCCGGTTTTTGCCGAACGGCGGTGCGGCGTAAGGGATGCCGAGAAAGGCGGTCACGCCGTCGGCGGTCTGCCCGGCGAGCTTGCCGCTCTTGATCGTCACGAAGGAGTCCTGCACCGTATCGCTCATCTGCCGCTCCACTGCCACATATGCTCCTAGTGTTGCAGACTGTCCTCGGCGCCACGATCGATGTCAAGAAGCAGGGGAGCGGCGCTGCTAGCATCGGTAGCGGCGTGTGAAGCGGAACGAGGAGACGATCATGGTGGGTGACCTCGACATCTCCGGATAGCCCGGATGATGATCGGCCATCGCCGGGCGTGCCTGCCCGGGGTGGCCATGCCGGCATCCCCTTTTCCTTCGCACACAAAGGTTTTTTCCGCATGTCCGATGCTTTCATCGTCTGTTCCGAGCTGTCCTTTTCCTGGCCGGATGACACCGTCGTCTTCCAGGACCTGTCCTTCACCGTCGGTGCGGGTCGCACCGGGCTCGTCGCGCCGAACGGAGCGGGAAAGAGCACGTTGCTCCGGCTCATCGCCGGCGAGCTGCGGCCGGGTGGCGGCAGTGTGTCCGTCGACGGGCTCCTCGGCTACCTCCCGCAAACCCTGCCGCTGGCAGGGAACCGCAGTGTTGCCGAGGTGCTCGGCATCGCCCCGGCCCTCGATGCGCTCACCGCACTCGAATCGGGTGACGCGAGCGAGGAGCATTTCACCACCATCGGCACCGACTGGGATATCGAGGAACGCACGCGCGCGCAACTGGATCGTCTCGGTCTCGGCGGGCTGCCGTTCGACCGTCCGTTGTGGACACTGAGCGGCGGGCAGATCGTGTCACTCGGGCTCGCCGCCCAGTTGCTCAAACGGCCCGATGTCCTGCTGCTCGACGAGCCGACCAACAATCTCGATCTCGACGCCAGGCGCGATCTTTACCACGTACTCGACGATTGGCCTGGGTGCCTGCTGCTGGTCAGCCATGACCGCGCGTTACTCGACCGGATGGACCGTATCGCCGAACTGGAACGTGGCGATTTGAGTTTTTACGGCGGCAATTTCACCGAGTACGAACAAGCTGTGCGCGCCGAACAGGAAGTGGCGGAAAAGAACGTCCGCAATGCCGAGCAGGAAGTGAAACGGGAAAAGCGGGAAATGCAGCAGGCCCGCGAACGCGCGGCGCGGCGCGCGAGCAATGCCGCGCGCAATGCCGGGAACGCCGGACTGCCGAAAATCCTTGCCGGCGCGCGGAAACGCCGTGCGCAGGAGAGCGCCGGCAAGGCGGACGAGACGCATGCGGCGAGGGTCGGCGACGCGAAAGCCAGGCTCGATCAGGCCGAGCGGGCCTTGCGTGACGAGCAGAAACTGGTGCTCGTACTGCCGGAAACCCAGGTGCCTGCGGGGCGCACGGTATTTCTCGGTGAGCGGATGCAAGTCAGCTACGGCTCGCGGCCGGTGTTCGCCGGGGACGGTGTCGACCTGGAGATCCGCGGGCCCGAACGGATCGCATTGACCGGCCCTAACGGTGCGGGGAAATCCACGTTGCTGCGGCTGATCAGTGGTGCTGTGGCACCGGATGCGGGGGAGGTCACGCGGGCCCGCGGACGGGTCGCTTACCTTTCGCAGCGGCTGGATCTGCTCGCGGAAGACCGGACGGTGGCTGAGAATCTGGCCGCGTTCGCGCCGGGAATGCCGCAGCAGCAACGAATGAACCTGCTGGCGAAGTTTCTCTTCCGTGGTGCCAGGATGCATCTGCCGGTCGGCGCGTTATCGGGTGGTGAACGGCTTCGCGCGACGCTGGCGTGCGTGCTGTGCGCCGAACCCGCGCCGCAACTGTTGCTGCTGGACGAGCCGACCAACAACCTGGACCTGGTGAGTGTCGGTCAGTTGGAGAGCGCGTTGACCGCGTACCAGGGCGCGTTCGTGGTGGTCAGCCACGACGAACGGTTCCTGGCCGAGATCAAGGTGAATCGCCGGCTGCGGTTGGCGAATGGCCTGCTGGCGGAAGGCCCTTAGGATTCCAGTATGAGATTCGCTTTCAAGACTTCTCCGCAGAACACGAAATGGGCCGATATGCTGGCGGTCTGGGAGGCTGCCGATGACATCGAAATTTTCGAGTCGGGCTGGACTTTCGACCATTTTTATCCGATTTTTTCCGATCCGACCGGGCCATGCCTCGAAGGCTGGGTGACGCTGACCGCGCTGGCGCAGGCGACCCGGCGGTTGCGGATGGGCACACTCGTCACCGGTATCCACTACCGGCACCCGGCGCTGCTGGCGAACATGGCGGCGACGCTGGACATCGTGTCGAACGGGCGGCTGGAGCTCGGGATCGGTGCGGGGTGGAACGAGGAGGAGTCCGGGGCGTACGGCATGCGGCTGGGGCCGGTGAAGGAGCGCAGTGACCGGTTCGAGGAGGCGTGTGAGGTGATCGTCGGCCTGCTCACCCAGGAAACGACGACGTTCGAGGGCGAGTACTACCAGCTCACGGACGCCCGCTGCGAACCGAAGCCGGTGCAGACGCCACACCCGCCGATCTGCATCGGTGGCAGTGGGGAGAAGCGGACACTCCGGACGGTCGCCAGGTTCGCGCAGCACTGGAACTTCGTCGGGGGGACGCCGGAGGAGTTCGCGCACAAGCGGGATGTGCTGCACCGGCACTGCGCGGACGTCGGACGCGACCCGAAGGAGATCATGCTGTCAAGCCACGTCCGCCTCGGCCCGGATCGTGACTACGCGAAGGTGGCCGCGGACGCCGCGGCACTCGGGGAAGCAGGTCTCGACCTGGCGATCGTCTACCTGCCGCCGCCGCACACCCCCGAGGTACTCGAACCGCTGGCCAAGGCACTCGCGCCCCTGGCGGGGTGACCCCCCAGTCGCGGCCCGATCGGCCGGACCCCGTAAGCTGTTCGTTGTCGCCCCGCACGCGAGGTGACAACGACCGGGACGTGGCGCAGCTTGGTAGCGCACTTGACTGGGGGTCAAGGGGTCGCAGGTTCAAATCCTGTCGTCCCGACGGTCGGCGGTCCGTTTACGCAGGTAGACGGGCCGCAACAGCTTAAGAACGAGAGAACCGCCCCGGTGCATGCCACATTCATGCAACACCGGGGCGGTTCTTCGTTGTCAGGCCGCTCGGGCCGCCAGCAGGGCGGTTCGCCGGATGTCCAGGGTGTCGGCCACCTCGTCGAGGCGGTCCGGGAACAGGTGCCCGTAGATGTTCAGTGTCATTGCCGCGTCGGCGTGTCCGAGCATGTGCTGAATGACCTTTACGTCGGCTCCGGCCGCGATCGCGAGTGACGCTGCGGTGTGCCGGAGCTTGTGCGGAGTCAGGCCCTCTACCTGGATCTTGGCGGCCTTGACTGCGGCGTTGAACTCCCGCACCCGCCAGTTGTTGGCCCTCAGCGAGTGCCCGCGAGCGGTGCGGAAGACCAGCTCATTGTCCCCACGCCCACCGATCACCCGGGCAAGCTCGGGGACCAGTGACGCCGGGATCGGGACGGTCCGGCGCTTTCCGGTCTTGGGCAGGCCCTCGTGCTGGACGCCGTTGACCTCGTAGAAGGTCGTCGCGATGCGAAGGCGCCGCTTGACGAGGTCTACCCGGCCGACGCGCAGGGCAGCCGCCTCGCCCCACCTGAGCCCCGTATACGCCAGGAGAAGGATCATCGCTCGATTCACCGATGCCGACGCGGTGGGTACGCCGTACTTGGTCTTGAGGCCACTTGCGGCGTCCGCCAGGGCCTCAATCTGCTCGTAGCTGAGGTAGACGTGCTCAGCTTCCGGCCTGATCGGCAACTTGACCCCACGGGCCGGGTTGCGTGGAAGGCGGGTCGGGACGCACCACTCCAGCACCATCGCCAGCACCCGATACGCGTGCCGAGTCTGTGACGCCCCGAGTCCGCTGCCTTCTCGGACTTGGGTTTGAGCAGCGATGTCACCCACGTCGCGACATCCTCTCGGGTCACCGAATTGAGCGGTTTATCACCCCATTCCGGGATCACGTGGTTGTCGAGGAGGCCCCGGTATTTCCACCACGTCGACGGCTTGAGATCGTGCCGCGAGTCCAGCCATTTTTCCGCCATCTCGCCGACCGACACCTTGCTCGCGGCCGGATCTACATACGTACCCGCGTTGAGCGTGGCTTCCAGATCGGTCCGGCGAATCTCAGCCCGCGCCTTGTTCGGTACCACCTCAGACCGGAGCTTGCCGCCGCGATCGTAGTACTGCACCAACCACCGCGAGGGAGGCTTACGCCCCTTGGCTTTGGCTCGCTTGACGGCCGCCTGGTAGTCCTTCTTGTTGTTGCGGTCGTACACCCATGCGCGCGCCATCAGGCTGCCTCCTGCCCGTCAAGCCAGGTGTCGACGTCTTCGGGGCGGTAACGGACGTACTTGCCGACGCGGACCGCGGCCGGGCCGTAGCCTTTGGTGCGCCACTGGTACAGCGTGCCTTTCGGAACGCCGAGGAAGTCTGACAAGTCCTCAATGGACAGTAGCTTCTTGGTCATTGCTGGTTCTCCTTGTCGTACTTGGCTTTACGGTCGTCCCGGATGCGTTGGGCGATGCCCGCGGCGAGTTCGCGTTCGGCATCGTCGCGGTAGCCGGCGCCCTGGAAGCGCCAGTCGTTGACGACGAGGACCGAGTCGGGTTCGAGCCCGAGACGGTCGAGGGTTTCGGCGAGCCGGTAGGCACGCCGGTCGCCACGGATGGTTGTGAAGGTGGTGGAGTAGCGGCGGGATTTGGTGAGGAAGTGGCCCCGGAAGCCGAGCATGTGTGCCCAGCGCCGCAGGTTCAGCTCTTCGTATGGTTCGAGCCCGCCGAGGTCCCAGCAGGTTTGGATGATCCGCCGGTGGTGCTCGGACACCTTCAAATGGGCAATGTCCAATTCGGACCGGATCGGGGTGTCGGCGGCCTCGGTCTTGCCGGTGCCTTTCGTGGCGTACTTGGCGATGTACGCGGCCAGGCGAGGTTCGCTGATCTGCCCGTCCGCGTCCTCGAAGTCCTCGACGGTGCACGGCTGGATTCGCCGGACATCCACTTGCGCGCCCCATCGGAGGGTCAGAATTTCCCCATCCGGCCGGAAGGTCTCGACTTCCACGGCGGCGGCAGCGGCGTAGAGGGCCTGTTCCAGCAGTTCGCTGGTGGCCCAGGGTGGGGCGGGGGCGGTGGCGCCTTCCGGGCCGTCGAGGCGGACAACGGCGTGGAAGTGGATCAGCCCTCGTCGTTGGTATTCGGCCACTTTGCCGTAGGACACGCGGGCGACGTCGGCGAAGACGCGGTTGGGGATGCCCGCTTGTTTGGCGAGTTCGCGGCGCAGCCGCATCACGAAGCGTTGCCACAGCACCCCAGCGTGGGCCTGCCACAGCACGGATCCGGTGTAGTCGTAGCTGTCGGGGTCGATCGGGGTCCCGATACGCGGATCGGCTTCTCGGTGGTGTTCCCCGCATCCACAGGGCACGATGCGGCCCCGCGCAGTCAGGCGCCGGGTGTGCACCGGCCCGAACGAGGGGGCGGTCAGGGTCAGAAAAGCTCGTGGCCGGGCAGTGACGGTCTCCGGGACCCCTTTGGTGCCGCCGATCAGCCCGGCGCGGATGAGGTGGAACGCGTCCGCCGCGTACCTGTCGGAGCAAGTGGGGCAGACGGTGGCGCGGCGGTTGCCGCAGGGCACGAAGATCTCTCCGCCAATGTGGTGCAGGACGCGACCAGTGGCAGCGTCTTGGAGTTGGTGGGCTCCGGCGAGTCGGATGGGTTTCGCGCACCCGTTGACTCCGAGGACTTTGGAGCGCCAGGTGGTGTAGTCGGCGGAGCGGAGGTGATCGGTAATGCGGTCTTCGAGCGTCAGCAACGGACACGGTTCCTTTCCGGGAGACGGCATGAGAAAGGGGCGGGAGCGCGGTGGGTGCCGTGCTCCCGCACCCCGGGGCGGTGAACGGGTGGGTCAGGCGGTGACGGTGTGACCGTTGGCCGTGGTCAGGTCCGCGACGATGCGGGCGGCGAGGTCGCCGGGGACTTTGACGACGGCTTGGATGTCGGCCGGGGTGATCTCCCGGCCTTCCTGCCGGGCCTTGGCGGTTGCGGTGTGGATGCGCTCGGCCATGGAGGCGGGCAGTTTGAGCCGGGGAAGGACTTGTGTGGTCTCTGCCGCCGCGTCGGGTGGCGCCGGTTCCGGTCGCGGTTCTGGCGTGGCGGCAGTGGGTGTTTCGGTCGATTTCTGCTCGTGTTCGCTAGGGGTTCGCCGGAGCAGAAGCTTGACGACAACGAGGAATCCGAGTGCCGGCATCGCGGCCAGCAGCCACCCGGATGGGGTCGGCTCGGCGAGCGCGACCTGAGCAGTCATCTGGATACCGAACCCGGCCACCAACACCAGCATGGGGAAGGTGAGTGTGCGGCCGGTGCGGCGGCGGTGGTCGCGTTGGACCTCGAACCCAGCCACGATGGCGATGCCTTCGATGACCACCGCGTCGGCCCAGGCGATCCACCCGGTTTGTCCATGATGGACAGCCCAGTCGTGGGTGTGGGTGAACCCCGCGGCCCCGCCGATCCCACCGAGAACCACCGTGACGAGCATGCGGATCACGTCGGCCATCCCGGAGCTGTCCATCTTGGACACCGTGATCGTCTCCTTTCGTCAGTAGTCGGCGAGTGCGGACCAGCGGGTCAGTAATGCGCGGCCTTCTTTCGTCAGCCGGAGCGGCGAGACGGGGCGGCGAATTGCTCCGTGGTGGGCGGTGATGGTGTCGCGGGCAGGGCAGCGTTCGACGTAGCGTTGCCGGATCAAACCCGCCACGATCTCCTCGTCGTGCGCATGCCGGACGCGCTCGGGGTCGGTGAACCACACGATTCGGTCGGTGTCGTCCAAGGCCCCGTAACGGCCTTCCTGCACTTCGGTAAGCACCTCCTGAGCGGCTGCTGGAGTGGCCGCGTGCCGGGGCTTGCGCCGTCTGCGGGGAGTCGTGCGCGTCGCTTCCGTTGTCGGGGGCGGCTGAGAGTCGATGAGGCTGAACTGGTCGGGGTCGGTGTGGTGGACCATCACGGCCTGTCCCGGTGCCGTCGTGGGGTAGGCCATTCGGAGATCTCATGGCGGTATCCCGCACCGTGGGCGCGCCATTCCCGAAACAGGCCTGTCGTGATGAGCAGCCACAGCCCGGCCGTGCCGACCATCGCCAGCACCCGGACCCAGAACCCGGGGATCACTGCGTGTTCAATCACCACGGCCAGCACCGCGAGCCCGGTGATTTTGGTCCAGGACCACAGGAATCGAAGGGTCAGCATCACGCCGCCACCCGTAGATCCGCGCTGCGCCATCCCGCGCGAACGAACTCGACCAGCTCGTCCAGTTCCCCGTCGTTGACGTAGGCGGCCCGCACCCGCATCGGGACCCGGGAGCGTTGCCGGATCACGTACCCGATCCCGGCCGTGGCCGGGTCGTTCGGGATTTCATCGGCCAGGGCACCACGCAGGCGGGCGTTCTCGCCGAGCACCATGTCTACGTGTGCGGCGGAGGTGACACGCAGGCAGACGCGGGTGGTGAATAGGTCCCGTACCGGCACCGTGTCTTTGGTGGGTTCCTGCACCAGCCCGGTCATGGCGTGCCCGGTAGCGCGGCCTTGGGAACCGACGAGCCCGAGTTGCTTACGCAGGCCCCGGGCCACGTTGGGGTCGCCGTAGGTGAGGAGGGCACCCATTTCGTCGAGGACCAGCAGGTTCAACGGCGTCAGTGGGGACGGGGTGATCTTGCGCCTGCCCTGTTGCTGGAGTTGTCGTTGCGTGGCCTGCATGTCTTCCACGTATTCGTCTACCAGTTCGGCGGCGGCGGTTTCGGTGTCGGCGTAGCGGTGCGCGATCCCGGCGAGTTTCGCGAACTCCATCTGCTTGGGGTCACACAGCCACAACCGCACCGACCCGTCCCGAATCAACGGCGCCACACCCCGCAACAGCGACGCCACGATGGAGTTCTTCCCCGCACCCGTGGCCCCGGCCGCGAAAATGTGCTGGCCCAACAGGGGGATTCGCCAATCGGTGCCGTACTCGGTCTCCCCGACATACAGATCCGTGGGGTCCACCGCGTCGGAGTCATACACCATCTCCGGCGCGTCGATCACCTCAGTGAACGGCTCCCTGCGTTCCACGATCAGGGCGATGTGGCGGGGTTTGACCCGCTCGATCGCGATCCGCTCGACCTTCAACGCCTCAGTCAGCTCCGGCAGTTTCGCCTCGAACTGGCGCAGATGCTGGCCCGGGTGCAGTTGCACGGTCAGGGTGTCCACACTCGGGGAGTAGGAGTGGACCCGCACCAGGCGGGGCACCCGCATTTCGCCGGTTTTGCGGTGCGTGGTGTACAGATCGCATGCGATCAGGGCGTTACGCCACCGGGGGCCGATGTAGCGCAGCCAGCGCCGCTGCCACGAGCGGATGCGGGGGGCGGCGAACCGGTCGAAGGTGTCCGGGTGCGCCCGGTACCACGCCCCCAGCCCGGCCGCAGCACCACCGAGAATGCCACCGGTGGCGGTCCACCCGAGTTCCACCCCTGAGGCCACCAACGCGGCGGGAGCGGCCACACTGCCCGGGTGCCGCACAACCCATCCGGCGGCCGTCATCTCGGCGCCACGCTTGCGTTTCGAGGATTCCGTACCCATTACTTGAGTCCTTTCTGGACATGAAAAGAGGGGACCGACCTCACCGCGTGCGGTGAAGCCGATCCCTTCGACGAAGAACTGGTTTTGCTTACTCGGTGATCGCGGCGCGGGAGTCCGAGAGCGTCACCGTGAGGCGGGCCACGGACTTGGCCATCCGGTCGTGGCGATCTTTGAACCCTTCGCGCCGGGCGGGGATACCGCGCATGGCGTTTTTCAGTTGCCGCATCGCGTCATCCACCGCGTCCAACGCTCGATCAACCTGGTGTTGCGCCATCTCAGATTCTCCATTCCCGCGAGACGAGTTCGGTCTCCCACTTCTTGGCTGATGCGCGTAGACGTTCCAGCTCGTCGGTGGCCTGCATCCGGTAGCCGGTCAGCTCGTCCTGGGTGGCGACTGTCCATCCGGGACTGTCGTGGTTGTCGTCCACTTTTTCGATCAGCGGGTTGAGGGCGTCGAGAGCTTCCAGTACGAGGTCCATCGAGGTGACGAACGCGCTGTAGCGCTCCCGTGCTCGCCGGTTGACTGCGTTGATCTGCATCTATTCGGACCTTCCTGCCGCGTACTCGGCCACCGAGGTCAGATCGGCGACGAGGAACCGCACCGCGTTACTCACGCTCACCCGGGTTTCCCGATCCGGGTTCGTCGCAGCGAACCGCTGATAAGCGGCGTTCGCGGCGGTGATGATGTTCTGAATTTCGGTGACCATTCATGCTCCCTTCCGGATCAGCCTCTGCGCCGCCTCCAGGCCGTCACAGAACCCGATCCGCCATTCATCCGTGCCGTGCGTATTCGTGAGGATTTCGTGTCGTTCGCGTTCCAGGTGTTCGATCAGCCGCCGCAGATGACGAGCGGTGGCGCGATGCCTGGTCACAGCCAATCCCGGCGACGATCGATCCCGATTTCCCGTTCCCATTGCGCAGCGAGCAACCACAATCGGTCCCACGGCGGCGGATCGGTGACGTACAGCTCGGTCAACAACATCGCGGTGACCACGCAGTTGCGGTCGAACACCCGATCTGGCAGCCACGACACCTCCCAGCCTTCGTTCGTCCGATGTGCACAGTGTTCGGTCACATCGCTCGTGATCTCGTTGTTGGTGACGTGCAATGCCACCAGCTCACACCCCCCACTGGCAGCCGCACACCGTGCAGGTCGCGATCCGGGCGGCAGACAGGAACCAGTCACCATGTCCGTTCGGGCAGGTCATCACACACCCCGCTTCGGGCCGTGCGGGTCGAACGTGGACAACCCATCCGGGCGCCGCTCGTCGTGGTCGATATCGATCCACAATTCCCTGTTCCGCATTCCCATACCTCAATTCGTAGTTGTGGTAGAACCCCAAAACCCCCGGTGAAATAGCCCGGGGATTAAGGCGCGCCACCACAAACAGGCGCGTTTTTCGGCATGGATCGGCTCACTCTGTAATTGACAATCAACGAAAAGCGCGCTGGCCCGACTCGAACGGGCAGCCACCCCGATGTGGGCAGCGCTCCAGGGTGGTGATCTGCGGGCCGGGGCAGCCCGCGACCGGTCACCCGCCGGTCAGCAACCTGCTACGCGGCCGAGGACAGACCGCGCGGCGCGGCAGGCTTGAGCCCATCGGCCTTGAACCACAACCCCGACGCGGTGATCCGCCCGTTGTCGTCCCGCATCTCGTAGGTGTTGAGCACCGGATTGATCAGCTCCACGTACGAGCCCTCGTCGAACCCCTCACCAGGATCAGCCGGAAGGTTCACCCGGATCTCCTCACCCTTGCCCGGACGCCGACCCGGCTGTGCCACCGGCTTGGCGAACAACACCACCACGAACTGCACCTCCCCAGCGCGGTTCGTCACCGTCTCCAGCTCACCGGTCTGCGCGTTCTCCCGCGTCTTCATCGTCGGGGCCTCCGTCACCATCAGCCGGTAGTTCCCCAAGTTGATCGAGATGTCCTGCATGCCGGTCGTCCTTCCGCGTCGCTCTACGTCCTAGCTAGCTTGCCTAGCCATATTTCAGGTTAGCCAGCATGGCTAGACAAGTCAAGGGTTGTCTAACCCGCCTAGCGAAGCTGAACAAGATGCCTCTACTCTTGGGTGCATGGATGCCTTGGACCCCGACGACCCTCGCCCGCCGTACCAGCAGGTCGCGAACGCCTTACGCGCGGCGATCCTCACTCGTCGACTGGCGCCGGGGGACAAGCTGCCGTCCGGTCCGCAGCTCGCGGAGCGGTACGGCGTGGCGCGGATGACGGTGCAGCAGGCCATCCGGCTTCTCCGGGACGAGGGTCTGGTGGTCTCCCGTCAGGGGAGCGGGGTCTTCGTCCGCGAGCGCACCGAGCGTCCTGTCGGGCTGCGGCCGCATCTCGAGCGCGCGTTCGAGGAATCGGCAGTGTCGGTCGATTTCGCCGGGTTCTCCGGGGAAACGTTGCACGGGGTCATCTCGGAGCCGCTGGACAAGATCCGGGCAGGACGGCTTCGGCCGGAATCGGTCTCGGTGCGGCTGATAGTGCCGGATCCCACGATCCCGTGGTCTCTGCCGTCCACAGTGGAAGGTCTTCAGGACAGTCCGGCGTTCCGGAAGCGCGCTACCAAGATTATGGAGCGACACACGCTCGCCATCGTGGACGCGGTAAACGAGCTGCGCGAGCTGGGGCTCGTCGAGCGTGCTTCGGCCGAGGTCCGAGTGTCTCCTGCCGTGCCGCTGTTCAAGCTGTACCTCATTAACAATGCCGAAGTGTTCTTCGGCTACTACCCGGTCCAGGAGCACACGGTCACGCTCGACGGCGAGCCCACACCGATTTGGGACCTGATGGGCAAGGACGCGATCTTGTTCCACCATGCCGCGGACAGCGACACCGAGACCATGGCCTCGCAGTACGTCGCCCAGTCGCGCATGTGGTTTGACAGCATCTGGAACACCGTGGCGCGCGAGATCAAGCCGTGAGCCCGGCCGCGGAACTGCTTGCTCAACGCCGAACCGTTCTGCTCGACTTCGACGGCCCCGTCTGCGCCGTGTTTGGCGTGATCACCGACGAGGCCGTGGCCGACAAGCTCCGTACTCTCTTGCCCGGCGATATACCCGCCGACGTGGCAACCGCGCGCGATCCGTTCCGCGTCCTGCGCTACGCGGCGACCCTTGGTGTCGACATCGCGGCCGAGGTAGAAGCCGAGTTCCACCATGAGGAATACCGGGCCGTCAGCGACGCACCACCGACCACAGGCGCGTTCGAGGTCCTACGCGCACTCGACGCCATCGGCCACTGGGTCGTCATCGTCAGCAACAACTCGAAAGGAGCCGTCCGCCGGTTCCTGCACCTGCATGGCCTCGCCTCGACGGTGGCCGCGATCAGCGCCCGCAGCGACGCCGATCCGGACCACCTCAAACCGGCACCGTATCTGCTCTTGCAGGCCATGCGTCAGCTCTCGGTCACGGCCGACGAGTGCGTCATGGTTGGTGACTCCGTCAGCGACATCGAGGCTGCGCACGCGGCAGCCACGCCGGCCATCGCCTACGCCAACAAACCCGGCAAGCGCGAACGCTTCCAGTCGCACTCTCCGGAAGCCATCATCGACACCATGACCGAACTCTTGCCCCAATAGAGGACCGTGCCGCAGGAGAGCGCGCCTATTCGCGTTCCGTGCGCCGGTTGGCCCGAAGCTGGTCCTTGAGCTTCGCGAGATTCCACCGGGCGTGATTGCCGGGTGTGACGTACTCCGGCTCCACGTCGCCGTGCTGCCACCAGCGCAAGAGCGTCGTTCGATCCACTCCCAGTTCCCGGGCGGCTTCACCGGTGCTGAGCAGCCTGTCACGTGCCACCGATGCAGCGTTCCTGCTCATGCACGGCCAGATCTACTGGCTTGCAGCGATAAGCTCGATATGCATCGTTTGCAGCGTTACACTCGGCCCTATGGAGACCATCGAGATCAGCGAGAGCGCACAGCTCTACGCACGCATGTCGCAGCGCGCCTCGACGCTGTGCGAGCAACTCGACGACGCAATTAATGCACTGCTCGGCGTGCACCAAACCGTGAGGGAGGTTGCCCGCGCCGACCTGGACGTGATGGGAGAGCTCTCAGCCACCGACAGCGCCGACCTCGTCCAGTACGTAGAGAGCGCCCTGTTTTCCAGCCGAGGTGCCGAACGGATCGCCCTCAGCCATCAGTATGAGCTTCGACGCTGGGCAACAAGGAAAAGCGCGACCCCATGACTCCGCCACCGCTCGAGCCCGATCCGATCGGATCCGTGTACGAACAGCTCGCTGATCACCTTGCCCAGCGCATCACGAGCGTCACGGTCCGGTCGAAAGGGACCTACGTTGCCGCGACCGAGAACCACGGTGTCGGAGATCGGAAGTCCACCTGATGCCTTCCCATGGCGAGCTTCCGTTCTGGCTGCCCCAGGCATGTCCACCGTGGTGCGGCCAGTCGCACACCGACGCGGACCCTCCCCAGCGCAGACAACACGCCAGCGCACCACTCGCGGAGATCCTGCTAACCACCATGAGCCTCAACGCCGCGCCGGGCCGCTACTACACCCGCGTGACCCTCATACAGGGCTACCGCGAAACCAGCCCACTACTGCGTATCTCAACGACCAAACCCCTGATCTGCACCCTTGACGAAGCCCAGCAACTCGGCACCGCTCTTATGGACGCGGTCAGGCTGGGCCGCAGATGAGGCGAACCAGTTCCAGCCCAGCGGACTCCCGTCCAGCCTGGAAAGTTTCAAGTAGCCTGCTTTCCACAGGTCGTCAGCATGGAGCTAGTTGCACCTAGCGTTCACCTACGGAACAAGCAACTCCAAGCCCTCGTACTCGGCGAAGTCCTCGTAGTCCTTGACGTTCAGCGTCGCGAGCGGCACCTCGAAGGCGAGGCAGCACGCGGCAATCCAGGTGTCGTTCTGCGGACGTGGACGGCCACGCCGCTGGGCGTAGGCCGACATTTCACCCCACAGCCGCGCGACCTTGAGGGTGCCCGGAAAAACGGGAAGCGGTTGGATCCATTTCTCCAGGCGCTCGCGGCGGGGGAGAGCCCAGGAGCGGAGATGCATCCACTTGTTCAGCTCACCCAGCGTCACAAACGTGATAGCCGGACGATAGCCCACGAGCCGCGCGGCAAGCCACGCCGGGAGATCCCGTTTGAACATGCCCGATGCCACATCAGTATCAAGAACAACTTCCGAAGCCACTACGCCAGATTGGCCTTCCGCTCAGCGGCCACCCAAGCCTGGAACTCATGCAGCTCATCGTCCGACTCGAAGATGCCCTCGCACGCCAAGTCATCCACTGAGCGAATCGGCTGTACACCCTTCTCGGCGAACAGGGCGTCCCGCAGGGCAGGACCATCCAACCCGTCGTGCGACGACTGCTCCGCATTGCTCGTGGTCATGGCCCACCTCCCTTTCACTCAGACTGCCTTGATCGTACCGCGACCACGGCGAACGAGGTCAAACCCAGTGTGTTCAAACTTTCTCTACTTGTTCAAGGCGGCCCCTGCGGGGCCGCTGACCCGGCCCTTTCTCTGTCGAACCGCCAGACGCGGGCATGCGGCCTGGCGGCCGGTCCCGCGTGGCGGTTCGACACAGGCCGGGCGACCCCGCAGCCGCCGCAACGAAAGAAAGAACAATGATGCCCTCGCCGGGCGGGCAGGCTCCGGGATGGCCAGGGGAGTGCAGGCACGGTTGCGTTGGCAGGGTGGGCGCTTGGTGGTCATCCCGTCGCCTGATCTGATGGCTATCACGCCGTGCCGGGACCGCAAGCCTGGCGAATTCGGCCGGCGGATGAGTCCGAAGGTTGCGGCCCCGGCACGGCGTGATCGAGACGCCATCAGGCGACGGGATGACCACCAAGCGGCAAGTGTGAGCTGGTCTCGATCTCAGCGCCAGACGGCAGACAGCTTCAGGTCATGTAACGCGCGGGCGTACGCGGATATGTGTCGCGCGACTTGCTCTTGGGTGTCAGCAGGCCATACTTTGCCCACTTTGAACCCGCCAGATGAAAAACATTGATGAACCCGCGTCCTTGTAGGTCCTTTTGAACGTTGCGATCCGATTCACGCGGATGCATCGGCCTTGTGTCACCCCCGAAAATGCTCTGTATCAACTCGCCTTTCTGGTAAGTAGTCTTAATTCGATTCTCTCCAGAAACGATCTCATATTGAATCATATCGTCGGCCCACGAGTCGAAATCGGTCGACTCGCGCGGATAGTACTCGGCAACGCGCACCGTCCCCCTGCCGTACATGCGGGCACAGTACCGACGCGCCTTGATCCGATCGATTTTGGACAGATAGCGTGAAACCTCAAGGATCCTTGAGCACTCCAAGAAGCCCCGCACATATACATCTACAATATCGTCGTAGTTGGCGAATTGACGCTTGTGGAGATACGTGTCGACTTCGAAAATAGTTTGTGCGGTGACTTCCCGCAATTCATTACGGGCCTTTACTTGAGCTTCTCCCAGCGACTGTCTGCGAACTACCGCCGATGCGACTGAGTACGAAACCCCTGCCGTAATAAGCGGCGTAGCGAGTATTTGAACAACGGTTTGACTCCAGTCGGCCATACCTTATCGGCCCTTTCATCAAACGATTTCGGACTTTATCGCCAATGAGGGGGGAAAAGGAGGGCGGTGGCGCGTCCCACGCTGACACGTCACCGCCCGAGTGCAATCCGGCGTGCTACGCCAGCCGGATGAGCTGCCACGTGACCGCCTGGTCGCCATAAGGCGGCATGACGTTCCCCTTTGCGATCGGCGCGGTGGTACTGGGCGTGCCCAGCACCTTCCAGACACCGCTGACGGGGCAGCGCTCTCCCGTCCGGGCTGTAGTTCCGACCTGCGTCGTCATTTCAGGTTCTCCCCTGTTCGCGAGTGCTGTGAACCGGTTTCACAGCCCCTCCACTTTCGACAATTACACAGGTGGAAGTTCAACTACAGAGCGTTGCGACAACCGGCAAAACCCGGACGATTAACGGCGAATGAACTCCACAGAGTGACCAGCCAAGGCGTACTTGATCTACCCTTGGTCGAACAGGTGAGCGGACGAACGGTCAGGAGGGCCGCGGCGCCGTATGCCACATTCATGCCACATGACACCAGCAGGGCATGACAAGTGACGACGATCGACGAGCATCCCAGCCGCAGGTCAGCGGCCATGTAATCCCTCCGCCGCTGGTCACCGCAGGCCCGAATAAGGTCAAGGGGTCGCAGGTTCAAATCCTGTCGTCCCGACGGTCGTGAAGATGCCTCTGGCTTGCGTTGGCGCAGGTCAGGGGCATTTTCGTTTTCTGCTCGGTGTCGCGATGTCTGGGTGCTTGGGGACCATTTGGGGACCGAGCGGCTAGGTGACTGGCACTGTTGGTCGACCTTGGCTGACTGCCCCGGCGCGATGTTGTGGTGCCGCTCCCGTGTTCAAACTTTCTCCACTTGTTGAGGGCGGCCCCTGCGGTGCCGCTGATCTGGCCCTCATCGTGTCGAACCGCCAGACGCGGGCGTGCGGCTGGCGCCGGTCCGCGTGGCGGTTCGACACAAGCCGGGCGACCCCGCAGCCGCCGCAAGGGAGAAGAACAAAGGATGCCCTCGCCGGGCAGGCAGGCTCCAGGATGACCAGGGGAGCGCAGGAACGGTCACCTTGGCAGGGCGGGCGGTGGCTTCGGCGTGTCGTCGCGCTATCCCTGGTCGCCGAGGCGCTTAGAATACCGACCAACGACCCAGGATTTTCTATTATTGTCTGTTCTTTATCACTGTTCATGTATCCCGTATCGCCAGGCGAAAAGACCGACCGAACCAGCTCTGATACGACAATATTTCGAGCGTCATCCGTAACTCCAACCACGTACAAGCTGGCAGTTTCGAGCGCATTGTAGCGGGTTCTGTTGACGACTTCCAGATGCTTGTTAATTCGATAGTTCTTAGTGCAGAACGTCACTGCTGCCGTAACAACCAAGAGTGCAAGAACGCGAGCGAGAGCGTCCCGTATAAAGCTGGCGAGGTTCGAGGAGGTCGAACTTGGCGTTATACTGGGCGGTGATACGTAGAAGGCAATGACGATCGCGGCGACGAGCGCAATGGCGAGGCAGCCCGCGGCAATCAGGTACCTAAAAGCTGTCGTCTTGTGGCTATTGGCGGCCGCCAGAAGTTTCGATTCTCGCCTATTAGTGTCAATATCCCAGTAGTCGGTCGACAAGTATGGCCTGATGTTCTCGGCCAAGATTTGCTGGAAAGTCAGAACGTTTTGAATCAGGCTCTGCCGGGCTTGCTGCGGGTTGTTCTCCGCCATGGGCTTGAAGTTTTGATCTGCTGCAGAATCCCCGGCAGCTGATTTGTCACCTGCTGGTCGACGTTGCTAATTCGACCAGGCGGCAACATCGCTATCTGATCGGCGTTCATTCCGCTCAAATCGCTTCGAATACTGTGAAGGGCCGGAACGATCTCCGCTGAGCTGCGCGATCTCCTTGTCACTCAACAGCGCCAGTAGGCTGTCGTACCGCCCCACCCTTGACCTCCGTGTCTCACACCAATCGACTCTCCTGTCCAGAACGGTCACCTGACCGTTAGCCGGCTGCTGGTTACAAGCTGGACACAGTTCCACCGCGCCGCGGGACTGCGCTTTAGTTGCCGCGCCTGACCCCGTTTCAAATGGGGTTACGGAAACCGCTCCATGCGGGTCACCCAGCTGGCCGGTTATGCACATTTCTTTTGTGCCGGCGCTGGAGTACTGGGTTGCCGTCGTTTCCGATACGTCGTGCGGCGTTGGTCGGACTGGGCGGCCGTGGCGACCGGTTCCGGTGGTTGTTACCCGCGTCGTGACGGGCCGGTCTGCCACAGGCGAAGTGTTTAGCGGCCGACGCAGCGTTGGACGGGGGCGAGTCCGGCGTTGATCGCGGCGTCCAGGGTGAGTGACGGGAAGTCGATGAGTTCGCCGTCGACGCGGAACGGTCGGGTGGTGATGGCGACGACTCCGCCGGGGCGCGGCAGCGGGACCGCGCGGCGCAGGATGTCGGTGAACCCGCGCAGCAACATGGGCGGGCTGCGGTGCGCGAGGTTTGCGCGATTGCGGCTGTACCGGTTGTCGTGCTTGCGCACCGGACGGTGCCCGGGGGCGTGCACTTGGCCGTGGACGCTGGCTCCGTAGGGCGGGGATGTCACCAGCAACCCGGATCATGGCGTCGCATGAGGTGCATAGCCGCGTCGAACCGTTTCGTCACAGGGCTCGAGGTTGGTTGCCACCGCACCAGCCTGATCGTCAGCCGACGAGTACGCCGTGGAGGATCATGTCCAGGCTGGCTCGCAGGTTCCGTTCCAGGTCGAATGGCGCCGGTTCATCGGCGATCCATGCCGACAGCGTCGCGAAGTAGGAGCTCGCCAGTAGCGAACCGGCCTGTGCGGCGTCGATCTCGGGGCGGATCTCTCCCGTGTCCTTGGCTCTGGCCACGAAATCGCTGAACTGCTGAGCCAGCGCGGGGTTGCCGAACACGTTGGTGGAGTGGATGGCGGCGCCCATGCAGGCGACGGTCTCGTCGCGGGTGTCCTCGCTGATCCGGGCCAGTTCGGCGAGATAGCGGCTCATCACGTGTTGCAGGGACTGGTCTTCCAGGTGTTCCGCGCGAACGGCGTCCATCGCGCGCTCGCGGCGCCGGCGGCTCCACTCGTCCAGGAACACGGTTTTGCGCTGGAAGTGGTTGAACACGGTCGCGCGTGCGGTGTCCGCGCGGGCGGCGATGTCCTCCATGGTCGTGTTGTCGAAGCCGCGTTCGACGAACAACTCCACGGCCGCCCGGTACAGGCGGTCGCGGCGTTCCTGCCGATGGCGCGTGCGTCGGTCCGTGGACGACGCCGCGGTCGTTTGCGCTGCTTCTCGGGTCATGACCTGCAGTCAACCAGCCTCTTCGCTGCCCGTTGACTTCGACTTCGGGCAGAGCTAGCGTGCACTAGTTGGATCCTAGTCCAAATTTAGACCTCGATCCAAAGGAGGGTAGATGCGCCTAGTCACGTATGTTTCGTCCGCGTCCCCGTCACCGCGGCTCGGCATTCTGCACGGCGACACCGTGGTGGACCCGGCTCGCGTGCTGCGAGCCGATCGCGCGTGGCGCCGCGGCGACTCGGCCGCGGACCACGCGCCTGAAATCCCCGACGAAATGGTCGCCTTCTTCGAGGGCGGGACGCGGGCACACGGTCTTGCCGAGCAAGCGCTTGCCATCGTCGACGCCGCGGCCGGGCGTGGTGACGCCCTCGTGGACGGCGCCTCGCCCGCCGTACTGGCGACGGACGGCGTACGACTCCTCGCGCCGGTGCCGCGACCCCGCCGCGTCCGCGACTACCTCACCTACACCGAGCACGCCGCCGGTTCCGGACTGGCCGTGCCGCCCGCGTTCGCGGCCATGCCGATCTGCTACAAGTGCAACGTCGAGACGATCATCGGCCCCGAAGAACCGCTGCTATGGCCCTCGTACACGGCACAACTCGACTTCGAACTCGAACTGGGGTTCTTCACCTCCGGCGGCGGCCGCGACCTCACTCCGGCCGAGGCCGAGAAGCGCATCGCGGGCGTGACGATCTTCAACGACGTCAGCGCGCGGGACATCCAGATGTTCGAGATGAGCCTGACCATCGGGCCATCCAAGGGCAAGGACTTCTGCACCGCGATGGGCCCGTGCGTGCTGACCATGGACGAGGTCGACGAGTGGGACGTGCAGATGTCCGCGTCGGTCAACGGCGAGGTGTGGGCGTCCGGTACCACCAAGAACCGGCAGTTCTCCTTCGCCGAGGTGCTCGCGTGGGCGTCACTCGACGAGACCGTGTATCCGGGCGAGTTCTTCGGGCTTGGCACCGTGGGGGGTGGCTGCGGGTTGGAACTGGACCGCTGGATCCAGCCCGGCGACGTGGTCGAGCTGGCCGCGTCCGGTGTCGGCGTGCTGCGGAACCCGGTCGGCGAGCGGCGCGAGGCGCCCCAAGGGTCGGGGGTCGCCAGCTACCAGGGCTCACCAGAGGTGCACGTCCACCGTGAGCACTGAGACCACCGCCCGGCTCGTCGCGGCCGCGCCGCCGGACGCCGTGTTCGCGGTGACCGACCGGCACGGCGTCGTCACCTACGGCCGGCAGCACGCCCGGCTACACGCGGCCGCTGCTTCCCTTGCCGCACAAGGTGTCCGGCAGGGCGATCGTGTGCATGTGAGCCTGCCCAACGGTCAGGAGTTCCTCGATGTCTGGTTCGCGACCGCGCACCTCGGCGCGATACTGGTGCCGACGAACCCGAACTCGACGAGCGACGAGTTCGGGCACGTGCTGGCCGACGCGCAGCCACGCGTGTCGATCGCCGACGGCGAGGCGGCCGAAAAGCTGCGCGGCCATCCGGTGCTCACCCCCGGCGAACTGGCGGGGGAGGGGCACGTCCCCGCCGCGCCCGTCACCGGCGGAGACCCCGCGGCCATCCTTTACACGTCAGGGACCACGAGCAGACCCAAAGGCGTCGTGATCACGCACGACAACTACACCGCAGTGGGCCGCGCGGTCGCCGGCCAGCTCGCCGTCACGGCTGCCGACCGGTGGTTCATCGCATTGCCGCTGTTCCACGCCAACGCCCAGTACTACTGCACGATGTCCGCGCTGGTCCGCAGCGCGTCGGTGGCCGTTGCCGACCGGTTTTCCGCGTCACGGTGGGGAATTCAGGCCGCACGGTTCGGTGCGACGCTCGGCAGCCTGTTCGCCGCGCCGATCCGCATGATCCTCACGAACCCGCCCGCGGACGGCGAAGCGCGACTGCGCACCGTGCTGTTCGCGCAGAACCTGTCCGACCGGCAGGCCACCGAGTTCGAGCACCGCTTCGCCACTCGCCTCGTGCAGCTCTACGGCATGACGGAGACAGTACTGCCGCCCACGATGAACCCGGACACCGAACAGCGACGCTGGAACAGCATCGGGCGCACGCTGCCCGGTGTGACGATCACGCTCGCCGACGACGACGGTAACCCCGTCCCCGACGGCGAGGCGGGCGAGATCCAAGTGCACGGCCGCCTCGGCGACACGATCGCGAACGGCTACTGGCACAACCCCGTGGCCACTGCCGACACCTTCGGCGACGGCGTCCTGCGCACCGGCGACCTCGCAAGGCGGGACGCCGACGGCTTCCTGTACTTCGTCGATCGCGCCAAGGACATGATCAAACGCTCCGGCGAGAACGTGTCCGCCGGTGAGATCGAGCGCGTCGCAGGCGAACATCCGGCAATCGCCGAATGCGCCGTGGTCGGCGTGCCCGATCCGGTCTACGACGAGGCCGTGTTGCTCGTCGCGGTCGTCGTACCCGGTGCCACGGCGGACGCGGAGGACATCATCGCCTGGTGCGCCGAGCGGCTCGCCGCGTTCAAAGTGCCCGCACGGGTGCACTTCCTGTCCACACTGCCGCGCACCAGCGTCGGCAAGATCCGCAAAGCGGACCTGCGCTCATTGCTCAACTGAATCTCAGGAGGACAACGATGTCCCACCCTTCGACAGCAAGACCCGCCGCGCCATGGCTGATGCTGACGATCATCAGCCTCGGCTTCGTCGCCTTGACCCTCAACTGGTTCGACGTCGCCGCGGCGTTCTCGCTGATCGGCGCGGAGTTCCACATCGGACTCGGTCCGGTGACACTGCTGATCTCGCTGTTCATCATCGGCTACGGCGTCGCCCACATCCCCGGTGGCCTGCTCGCCACGGCGATCGGAATGAAGCGAACCCTGGTCATCGGCCTTGCCATGCAAGGACTCGCCGGTGTCCTTTCCGGACTGTCCTATTCGTACACCGCGTTGGCCGTCTTCCGTGTCGTCAGTGGCGTCGGCGGGTCGATCTTCATCGCGGTGGCCTTCGCGGCGGTGATCGTCTGGTTCCGGCACGGGCACGTCACCCTCGCGCTCGGCATCTCCGGTGGCGCCGCGTTCAGCGGTGGCGCGGCGTTCGCGCTGTACGTCTGGATCTACCTGCAGGGCGCCATCGGCTGGCACTGGTCGCTGGTCATCGCCGGCGTGTTCGAACTCGTCGTCGCGGTCGTGACGCAGCTGTGTTTCCGTACGCCCGCCGACATGCCGGCGCTGGCCGGCGCCCGGTTCGAGGGCGCGGCACTGCGCGCCGCGCTGGCAGGCAAGGATTTGTGGATCTACGGCATCGCGTTGATGGGCGCCTACGGCGCGTACTTCACGACGTCGCAGGTGTTCACCGAATACGCCACCGAGGAACGTGGTTTCCCGCCTGCGATGGGCGGTCTGCTGTCCGCGCTGATCGCGCTCGCCGGCATCCCCGGCAGCATTCTGGGTGGTCTGGTCGCCGACCGCAGCCGCAACCTGCGGGCGATCATGGTCGGCGCGTTCGTGGTGTGCGCGGCTCTGCTGGCCCTGATCCCGTTCGTGCCGACGTGGGCACTGTGGATTCTGGGCATCGGCATGGGCGGCGCGCTGATCTTCGGCTTCGCCGCGTGGTCGGCCGTGCCTGCCCGCGTGTCGCGGATCCAGCACGAGTACATCGGCACCGCCACCGGTCTCATGCTCACGCTGGCCGCCGTCGGCGGGTTCTTCGTGCCGATCCTGTTCGGACACCTCGTGCCCGCCGCGGGTTTCACCGCCGGCTGGCTCACGCTCGCCCTCGTTTCGCTGGTACTCGGACTGGTCGGCATGTTCGGCCGCAATCCCGCGACGACGGCCGTCTCAGCCGAACCCGCCGCCGCTCGCAAGACTGTGGAGACCTCGTGAGGACACCGCTTCCCCTTACCCCGCAAGACATTCCGTACGTCAAGGGCCGCCACCAGATCACCGAGAACTGCGCGGCATGGCTGGTACCCGACGGCACCTGGGGCTGGAGCAACGCCGGCCTCATCACCGGCGACGGCGAGTCGTTGCTCGTCGACACGTTCTTCGATCTGCGCACCACCAAGGAGATGCTCGACGGGCTCACCGGCTCGACGGCAGGCCGCCCGATCACCAAGGTGGTCAACACGCACGCCAACGGCGATCACTGGTTCGGCAACCAGTTGGTCGCCGACGCGGAGATCATCGCGTCCGAGCCGACGGCCGAGGAGATGCGCACCAACGGGCCTGACATGATCGGCGGCCTGCTGCGGCAGCCGGGCGCCACCGGGAAGTTCGCGCGGCACATCTTCGCCGCGTTCGACTTCGACTCGATCACGGCGACGCCCGCGAACCGGACGTTCGCCGACGAGCTGACGATCGACGTCGGCGGGATCCGGGTCGAGGTCAGCAATCTCGGCCCCGCGCACACCGCGGGCGACAGCGTGGTGCTGGTCCCCGACGAGGGTGTGCTGTACGCGGGTGACCTGCTGTTCATCGGTGGCACGCCGATCACGTGGGCCGGACCGGTGTCCCACTGGATCGAGGCCTGTGACCGGATGCTGGCGATGGACGTCCGGTTCATCGTGCCAGGGCACGGCCCGGTGACTGACAAGGACGGTGTCCGCGCGGTCCGCGACTACCTCGAGTGGGTCCGTGCCGAGGCCGCGCAGCGGCACGAGCGGGGCATGACGCCCGAAGACGCGATGCGGGACATCTCGCTGGGCCGGTTCGCCGAACTGGACGAAAGCGGCCGGATCGCGCAGAACGTGCTTGCCGTGTACTACGAACTCGACCCCATGATGGAGCGAGTGGACACGCGGGAAGTATTTCGTCGCATCGCCGAGCTGGAGGGATTTTCATGAGCTCTTCGCATACCGATCCGCGCGACCTGTCCGCGGCCGTGGCCAAGGAGGTTGCCGACGGCGTCTACGCGTACATCCAGCCGGACGGGACGTGGTGGATCAACAACACGGGTTTCGTGGTGGGCCGCACCAGGGTGGCAGCGATCGACAGTTGCGCCACCGAGGCCCGCACCAGGGCGTTGCGCGAGACGATCGCGGGCGTGAGCCCGAATCCCGTGCGGACGCTGATCAACACGCATCACCACGGCGACCACACGCACGGCAACAGCCTGTTCGACGAGGCCGTGATCGTCGCGCACGAGAACACGCGGGAAGAGATGCTGGGCGAAGGACGGCCGGGCACCAGCCCGCTGATCCGCAGCGGGACGTGGACCGATGTGCACTGGGGCGAGCTGGAACTCGCCCCGCCGTTCTTGACCTTCACCGAAGGGGTCACGCTCCACGTCGACGACGTCCGATGTGAGGTCCGGCACGTGGGACGTCCGGCGCACACCAACAACGACAGCATCGTGTGGCTGCCCGAGCGGTCCACGCTGTTCGCGGGCGACCTGTTGTTCAACGGCGGTACGCCGTTCCTGCTGGCGGGTTCCGTCGTGGGCGCGCGGGAAGTGGTGGCAGGCCTGAAGGACATCCCTGCCACCACGATCGTCCCCGGTCACGGTGAGGTCTGCGGGCCGGAGTTGATCGACGACGTGCTGGCGTACCTGGATTTCGTGCTCGGACTGGCCGAACAGGGCATCGCGGCCGGCGAGACCCCGCTGGACGTGGCACGGCAGGCCGACCTGGGCCGGTTCGCCGCGCTCACCGACACCGAGCGGATCGCGGGCAACCTCCACCGCGCCTACGCCGACCTGACCGGTGGGACGGCAGACCTGGCCGCCGCACTCGGCGACATGGTGACGCTGAACGGAGGTGAACCGCTGAACTGCCTTGCCTGACGAGACATGCAGCGTCGCATCGTCGTGGTCACCGTGCGGGCATCCGGAGCACGGTGACCGACCTCGTCTAGCGGTCGCTACGCCGCTCCAGCCGCTTGTCCGCGGACCACGCCCGGTAGCGACCGACCCTGATGCGCGCGAACAGGCCGTCGCGCAGGTCGTAGTGGACCATGTTGGTGCAGCGGTCGACATCCCCGGCGCGCAGGGGGCCGAAGGTGAACTGCTCGCGGTCGTGGAAGGCGTGGAATTCGGTCAGAGCTCGAGTGCGATGTGGTCCTCGCCGCGCAGGAGGAAATCGACGGCCGGCAGTCCCCTCCATCCACCACCACGAACTGGCCGGTTGCCGACCGCTGCCCTGTCGGAAAGCACGCTGTCCGGCCCCCGCCACAGTGGTATCGACCAGCGTGAGCACCTCACCTTTCCCGTGGCCGGAGGAGGTCGTGTCTCCGTGACACCCGCCGGTGCGGGTGTTGTCCGATGTGGAGCGTGAGACGCTGGCACTATGGGTAATTCGTGCGAAACGTCCTGGGTGCCCCGGGTGAAGTCGCCTGCCGGCCGTCGCTCGAGGAAATTCGTGTGACGGACATCGGCCGGGCTACCGCGGTTCTGGACGCGATCGCCGAGAGCCAGGTGCCGTTGACGTTGACGGAACTGGCCGTGCGAACGGGATTGCCGCGGTCCTCGGTGCATCGCGTGGTCCAGGCGCTGGAACGTGAACAGTACCTGGTGCGGTCGGACGAACACCCCGGCTATGTGCTCGGGCCCGCCGTGCTCAAGTTCGGCATGAACGTGCACCTGCGGCTGCTGGCGGCCAACCGCACCCGTCTCGTGGCGCTCGCGCGGGCCGTCAACGAGAACGTGGAACTGGCGATCTTCAGCGGCCGCGAGGTCGTCGTGGTCGACCAGATCGCGTCACCGGCGCGGCTCAAGGGCGTCACCAAGGTCGGCAAGAGCTTCTCGCTGCACGCCAGCAGCATCGGTCTCGCCCTGCTGGCGCAACTGCCGGACGCCAGGGTGGCGGAACTGCTGTCGGCCCCGCTACGGCGTTTCACCGCGGGCACCGTCACCGACCGGGATACCGTGCTCGTCGAACTGGACGAGGTCCGCCGCTCACAGGTCGCGATCGACATCGAGGAACACGACGTCGGTATCTGCGCCGTCGCCACCGGCATGACCGGACCGACCGGAGTGCCGCAAGCGGTCGCGGTCGTCATCCCGACCACCCGGTTCGCGACCAAGGCCGACACGGCGGTCGAAAGCCTGCGGCAGGTGAATCCCTTGGTGGACATCGATCTCGCTCAGGACCGTTGTGCGCGGAGGCTGGGCCGCTCGAGGTTCCCGGGCCAGTACCCGGCCGGCCGCTGAGCCGCCGTAGGAATCCGAACGCAGAAACCCAGGCACCGTTTGGTGTCCCGGAAACCGGGACGCCACGGTCCCGCGGGACAGCGCCGCAGCCGTATCGTCGCCGGGCACCACGATCACCTCACCACCGAGGAGCCCTGCCGTGGACCTGCCCGAAATCGACCAGCTGCTGACCCCCGGACCGCTGCCGTTGGAGACCGGCTACGAACGGCTGCCGAACGGAGCCCTGCACGCCGCCGTCCGCACGGACATGCACGACTGCACCGGCGAGATGCTCGAATGGTGGTTCCGATGGCGATGCGACACCCAGAAGTACATCTGGTGGCATCCCGTCGACCACCGGTCGAGCACCTGGCAGGGCAAGCTCTCGGCCGACACCCACATCGGGAGCGAACACGTGATCTCGGAGTTCTTCTCCGGGCTGCCCGCGCAGGATCTCGTCATCCAGTTCCGTGATCCGCTGGAGTTCTTCGACCCGGATGCGTACCGCAAGGCCGTCGACTCCGGTGCCGTGACCGGCGCCGTCGTCGGCCGCCTCGGCACCGGCCACAACCCGCCGCGCCTGCCCGATGGCCGGCTCCTCGGCGGGCGCCTGCTGCACATCGCCCGTGACACCGAGTGGGGCCTGGCCCTGCGCAGCCACTTCTACATCGGGTACGACCTGCCCGATCTGGGGCTGCCCCGGGACGAAATCGTGCAGCAGGTCACCGAGGAATTCGGGCAGGCGTTGCTGCAGCACGCCTACGACGAGTTCACGTTCCTCTCCCGGTTCCTGAAATCGCTGTTCATCGCCGAACACCGGGACGAAAACCCGCCGGCGGTGCCGTGGTGACCACTCGGCGCGGCTCCATCACCTCCACGACCGAAAGCGACCTGACATGCCAGCACTTCCCGCCATCGAAACTGACCCGCTCGACCAGTTCAGCGTTGCCGGCAAATCGGTTCTCGTCACCGGAGCCACCGGCGCGCTGGGCGGCACGGCCGCAAACGCACTGGCCCGCGCCGGCGCCCGGCTGACCCTGGCCGGCGGCAACGCGTCGAAGCTGGTGGAGGTCGCGGCGCGACTGCGGCCGCTGACCGCCGTGACCACGGTGCCGTTGCGCGCGAACGACCCCGGCGAAGCCGAGGCGATGGTCGACGCCGCGGTCGGGGCACATGACCGGCTCGACGGTGTGCTCGTGGCCTCCGGGATGAACCACGTCGGGCCGATCACCGAACTGAGTGTCGGCGACTTCGACGGGGTGATGGACGCCAATGTGCGCGCGTCGTGGCTGATTTGCCAGGCCGCCGGCCGCCGGTTGCTGGCACAGGACGAGGGCGGCAGCGTCGTCCTCGTCTCCTCGACGCGCGGCAAACTCGGGCATCCCGCCGGCTACAGCGCGTACTGTCCGTCGAAGGCCGGCGTCGATCTGCTCGCCAAGGCGCTGGCGGCCGAGTGGGGGCACGCCGGAATCAGGGTCAATGCGCTGGCGCCTACGGTTTTCCGATCCGAACTCACCGCCTGGATGTACGCCGACGACGACCGGGGGCGCGCCACGCGGGAGGCAATGCTGTCGCGAATCCCGCTAGGCCGGTTGGCCGAGCCGGATGACTTCACCGGCGCGCTCATCTACCTGCTCTCGGGCGCCTCCGCCTTCCTCACCGGGCAGGTGCTGTATCTGGACGGCGGTTACACCGCATGCTGACCGTCGCCGTCCTCGGCACGGGCCGGATGGGAGCGGGTATCGCCGGTGTGCTGGCCGCACACGGCCACCGGGTCCAGCTGTACGACGCCGACCCGCACACCGCGGCCGAGGCCGCGGGCCGGCTGGCGGCCACCGCGCACCGCGACCTCGAAGGCACCGTCGCCGACGCGGATGTCGTCATCGAGGCCGTCGCCGAGCGGCTGCCGGTCAAACAGGAACTGTTCGCGCGAGTCGCGGCATCGAATCGGACGGCTCTGCTGGCCACCAACACCTCCGTCCTGCCGATCAGCGACATAGCGCGGCACGTCGATGTGCCCGGCCGCGTCGTGGGTACCCACTGGTGGAACCCGCCGGACCTGATGCCGCTCGTCGAGGTCGTCCGCGGTGAGCAAACCACGGACGAAACGATGCGGGCGGCCGTCGATTTCCTGTCCTCGCTGGGAAAGACACCGGTGCGCGTCGAGCGGGACGTTCCTGGCTTCGTCGGAAACCGGCTGCAGCACGCGCTGTGGCGGGAGGCGATCGCACTCGTCGCCGACGGCATCTGCGACGCCGAGACGGTCGATCTGGTCGCCCGCACCACGATCGGCCTGCGCCTCGCGGCGATGGGACCACTGGAGAACGCCGACTACGTCGGCCTCGACCTCACCCTCGACATCCACGAGGCGGTGTTGCCCAGCCTCAGTCGCGACCCGGGACCGGCGCCGTTGCTGCGCCGGCACGTCAAAGCCGGACGCGTCGGCGCCCGCAGCGGCCACGGCTTCCTTCGCTGGCCACCGGGGACGCGGGAATCGGCGGCCGCACGCCTGGCCGCACATGTCCGCCGCCAACGGGACACCATCGTTTCGATCAAGGAGGAAACAGCATGACACCCCTTGTGTCAACCTCAAGATCAAAGTCAGGCTGCGGCCTGTTGGTCGGTGTTTGGGCGGGCGCCGCCGTGCAGGGTCGGATCGTAGGGTGTGCCGTCCTGCCAGCAGCGCCATATGACTCGGACCCAGGCTCGGGCGAGGATGCGGGTGGCGTGGGGGTGGTCTTTGCCCGAGGCTCGCGCGTGGTTGTAGATGTTGGCTGCCCAGGTGCTGGAGAAGCGGCTGTTGGCGGCGAAGGTGGTGATGGCCAGGCGCAGGCGTTTGTTGCAGGCCCAGCGGAAGGACACGCTTCGTTGCTTGCCGGAGGCCTTGGTGACGGGGGTGATCCCGGCCAGCGCGGCGATCGCGTCGGGGTGGTCGAATGCCTCGCGAGCGTCGCCCCATTCGGCCAGGATCTGGGCGGCGTTGATGGTGCCTGCCCGGGGAAAGGACCGGAAGACCTTGCCGTCGGGGTGGGTGTCCATCTTCTCGGCGATGGAGCGGTCGAGCGCCTTGATCGCGGTGTTGAGCCCGGAGAGTATGCCGACCTGGGCGAGCACAGCGTCCCGGATTCCTTCGCACACAACGGGATCGAGCGTGCCGGTGGGTGCCGAGCGCAGCCGGGCCAGCAGGACGGCTGCGGGCCTCTTGCCCGAGTAGCCCTGCTTGGCGCAGAACGCGGCCAGCTGCTTCTCGGTCAGCGAAGCCGCCGAGGCGGCGGTCGGGTAGCGGGTCAGGAACGCGAGGGCGATCGCGGATTCGATGTTGGCGAAAATGGCTTTGGCGCCGGGCCAGTGCGTGTCCAGCAGCGCGGCCAGCTGGTTGCCGGCCGCCACGCGGGACTCGACAAGATCACTACGGGTGCGCACGACGGCGCGCAATGCCTTGGTGTGGCTGGACAACGGTGCGGCAGGACGCAGCCGGTGAAAACGTACCCGCAGGTAGTCGGCGATCACGTGCGCGTCGCCAGGGTCGGATTTCGCACCAGAGAGGACTTCGGCCTCGCGCCAAGTCTTGATCGCGTTCGGTTTGACCGGCAGCACGGGATGCCCGGCCTCCAGCAGTGCGTCGACCAGGCGTCCGTCCGGGCGCTCGATCGCGGCCGGGGTCTGTTGGGTCGGACCCAGTTTGCTCAGCCGGGCGGCCAGTTGGTCGAAGCCGGCAGCGGTGTGGGCGATAGTGAACACGGCGGTCTTACGGCCGTCCCGGTCGAGCACACACACGGCGTGGTCGGTGGCCGCCCAGTCGATTCCAACGAAGAACAGCGGCCCGTCGTGCTGCGACAACTGTGTCGCCTTCCTGCTCGCGATGTGAGGCGGGAACCAGGCGGAGGCGAGGGAACCGACAGCAGAGTGGTCACTAACCGGCGCTCGGTGGCGCGTCCCTTTGTCATCGCTTCGCGGTTCCGGGGAAGCCGGGGGCGGCAGTGTCATGCAAGCCCTCACGGGGCGACCACAAAAGGCCGTCACCCCGGCTTCCGCCTAGTTCCTACCACAAACCCCATCCAGGGGCCTGCACGAAAGAGGGTGCACTAGTGACCACAATGGACAGTGTGTACGACCTGGCCACCGGAGTCCGGCCGGAGCCGGCCGAATGGCCGCTGGGACAAGCCGAGCAGGGGCTGCGGTTCCACGACCTCTCACATCCGTGGGGTCACGGCACTCCGTGCTGGCCGTACTTCGAGGACGTCAAGATCGAACGTCTGCACGGCATGGCGAAAAGCCGCGTCCTGACCCAGAAGATCACTACGGTGATGCACTCCGGGACGCACATCGACGCGCCGGCCCACGTCGTCGAAGGAACCCCGTTCCTGCACGAGGTTCCGCTGTCGTCGTTCTTCGGCACCGGTGTCGTGGTGTCCATCCCGAAGGGCCGATGGGGCGTGGTCACGCCAGAAGATCTCGAAGCCGCCCGGCCGCGGATCCGGCCCGGCGACATCGTCATCGTCAACACCGGCTGGCACCACTGCTACGGCGACAACACCGAGTACTACGCGTACTCCCCGGGTTTCTACAAGGAGGCCGGCGAGTGGTTCGCCGAGCGCGGGGTCAAGGCCGTGGGCACCGACACCCAGGCGCTCGACCACCCGCTGGCCACGGCGATCGGCCCCCACGGCCCGGCGGAGAGCCAGGGCGGGCTGCTGCCATGGGCCGTCGCGGAATACGAGGCCGAGACCGGTCGCCGGGTGCTCGACGACTTCCCCGAATGGGAACCGTGCCACCGCGCGATCCTCTCGAAAGGCATCATCGGATTCGAGAACGTCGGCGGTGATCTCGACTCCGTCACCGGCAAGCGGGTCACGTTCGCGGCCTTCCCGTGGCGCTGGGTCGGCGGTGACGGATGCATCGTCCGGCTGGTCGCGATCACCGACCCGGCCGGCGCGTACCGGATCGAGACCGGCGAGGCCGGCTGATGCGAGTGACCCGCGCCGACTCCGCGCCCACGTACGATCCGCCACTGCACCGCGGTGTGACCGCGCTGCGCCTCCAGGGGCTGGAAGCCGGCCTGACGAACCGGTTCTGGGTGGGGCTCTCGCGCTACGGTCCGGACGGTATGGCGGACATGGCACCCACCGTCGAGGAAACTGTCTACATTGTACTCAGCGGCGAGCTGGTCGTCAGCGTGGACGAGGGCGACGTGACCTTGCGCGCGCTGGATTCGGCGCACCTGCCGAAAGGCACGGTCCGGCGGGTGGCGAACCGGTCCGGCCAGGAGGCGACACTGCTGGTCGCGATCGCACTGCCACCGGAAGCGACACCGTGACCGCCGCGGTCATCACGGTCGCCCCGACCGGCCCGATCGCGACCAAGACCGACAATCCGGCGCTCCCCACCAGCCCGGAGGAGATCGCCGACGCCGTCGTGGCGGCTCACCGGGCCGGGGCCGCGGTCGCGCACATCCACCTGCGGGACGAGCGGCAACGGCCGACGGCCGACCCGCGGATCGCCCGGCGCGTCATGGACCTGATCGGCGAGCGCTGCGACATCCTCGTCCAGCTGTCGACCGGTGTCGGTCTCGACGTTCCGTTCGAGGAGCGCGAGCGGCTCGTCGAACTGCGGCCCCGGATGGCCACCCTGAACCCGTGTTCGATGAGCTTCGGGGCCGGCGAGTTCCGCAACCCGCCGGCCGGGGTGCGGCGGCTCGCCGCCCGGATGCGGGATCTCGGCATCAAACCCGAACTCGAGATCTACGACACCGGTCACCTGGAGGCGTGCCTGCGACTGCGTGACGAGGGGCTGCTGGCGGAACCCCTTCAGTTCAGCATCGTCCTCGGCGTCCGGGGCGGGATGGCCGCTGACGCCGACAATCTGCTGCTCATGGTGCGGCGGCTGCCGGCGAACGCCAGCTGGCAGGTCATCGCGATCGGCCGGGCGAACCTGGAACTCACCGCTGTCGGCCTCGCCATCGGCGGAAACGCCCGAGCCGGCTTGGAGGACACCCTGCACATCCGGAAAGGTGAACTGGCGCAAGGGAATCTCCCGCTGGTCGAGCGCACGGCCCGGCTCGCGGACGACCTCGACCGTCCCCTGGCATCGCCCGCCGAAACCGAAATTCTGCTCGGCCTGTGAGGACACCGACATCGGTCAGTTCTCGGTATGGTCCTCGGGGATCACGGGTAGCAGTAGGTAAGAGTCGTGCGGGCCACCGGTGTGGATGGTGAGTTCGCCCGAGAATCGTTCGGTGGGGCGGTCCGTGGGGTCGTTGTGCCGGAACGCTTCCAGTCCACTTCGATCGTCGGAGGCGACCTCGAGCGTCAGTTTGTCCCCGGCTTGCAACGAGATACTTGTGGGCCAGACCTCGATGTCCATCGCGAACGCCTCGCCGGCGGGCACGGGAAGGACTTCGTCGTGGGGATGGAAGGGGCGCTCGGGCGTCGACAACTCCGGGGACAGCTTTCGCTGCGAGGCTCGGAGCCACCCCTGGGACATGGGCTGCGGCTGCCCCCAGCCGCCGATGCCGTGGAGTTCGTGACCGTCGGGACCGAACTGGCGCAGGGTCACGAAGATGTCCACATCGCTCGCGGTCGTGCTGAGCCACAGGCGGAGCGTCATCGGCCCCGTGAGCTCGAGAGCCTCGGGTACCGCCAGCTCGAAGGTCACGGCACCCTCGGGCGAGCCGAGTGTTACCTGCCCGGGAGCGGGGGTCGTGTCGGGTGCGAGGCTCTTCGTGGTGGCGTCCAGGGCGGCCGCCGTCCACCGCGTCCTCGCCAGAGGCCACTCGTTCTCGAACCGGACGTTCTTCCCGGTTCCCCGGCCGATGACCAGCCGGACCGGCGGTTCGTCGAGCAGGCCGTTGTCCTCGCCCTTGAGCCAGTAGTCGAGGAACTTCAGCTGCCGCGCTTTCGCCTCATCGGTGTAGAACGGGGCAATGTGCGTGCCGACGTGCATGTGCAGCCACTTGTGCTCCGATGCGGCGTGGGTGAATCCCTCGATGTTGCCGCGAAGGTGCAAGGCGGTCCCGCCCCAGTTTCCGGCGGACAGGAAAGGCACGGTGACCCGGCTCAGATCGGCCGTTCGCTCGGCGTACCAGTCGTCGGCGAGCGGACGGGACCGCAGTTCGCGATACAGGTCGGTGAATCGCGCTCCGGAGTCGTCACCGCGGTGGAGGTTCGTGAGTATCTGACGCTGCCACCAGTCGGGGGTGAAACCACTGAGAATGCCCCCATGTCGCGACCATTCGCGATAGATGTCGCTCGCGCCCTCCCACGGCACCATCGCGGCCAGATGCGGCGGCTGGAGAGCAGCGACGAGCCATTGCAGGATCGCGTAATAGGAAATGCCGAGTAGGCCGACCTTCCCGTTCGACCACTCCTGGGTTCCGGCCCATTCGATGACATCGAAGTAGTCTTCCTGCTCGATGCGGCCGAACGCGTCGAAGTGCCCGGGCGATTTGCCCGTGCCGCGGCTGTCGGCCCGCACCACGGCGTAACCGCGCGCGACCCACCAGTCCGGATTCGGGGTCTCCCACACCATGTTCGGGCCCTGCTCGACCGTGTCGTACATGGGGTAGCGATCCGGCCAGAAGACATCCTTGCCGTACGGGCTCATCGTCGCGAGCACCGGCCAGGGGCCGGCCCCCCGGGGGCGGAACACGTCGGCGAAGATCGTGGCTCCGTCCCGGACCATCACTTTCACATCCCGCTCGACATGGGGTCCTTCGTCGTCAGCCATGACGCCCCTGTCCTTTCCCTGCTCACCCCAAGGGGACCGGCATCCCGGGGCCGCCCATCGGCTCGGCGCGACCCTGTAATCCAGAATAGCACCTGTCTCGAAAATCGAAACAGGTTGCCTGACTATCAGGATCCCTGCTAGTTTTTGTCGCCACGCCGGCGGCTTTGAGGAGAGTTCGATGGACACTGATCGTGTTGTGGTGATCACGGGTGCGGCAGGCGGGATCGGAACGGAAATCGTCGACCGGTTCCTCGCCAATGGCGACCGGGTCGTGGCGACCGACCTGAATCAGGACACGCTCGGCAAGTGGCGTGAAAGCAGGCCCGCCGACGCGGCACTGGTCACCACCGCGGCCGACCTCTCCACCCCGGAAGGCTGTGCCCAGCTGGCTGATGTCGCCCGCGAGTGGGCAGGGGCGGTCGACGTCCTCGTCAACTGTGCAGGCTGGTTCCCGTTCACGCCGTTCGAGAAGATGACCCTCGACGAGTGGCGGCGGGTGATCGATGTGAACCTGACGAGTGTGTTCCTGGTGACACAATCGCTTCTGCCGCTGATGAAGGACCGCGGCTGGGGCCGGATCATCTACTTCGGCTCGGCTTCCGTCTTCGTCGGAGTTCCGGGCCAGTCCCATTACGTCGCGGCCAAGGCCGGCATCCTGGGCCTTGCCCGGTCGCTCGCCCGCGAGCTCGGCGACTACGGCATCACCGTCAACATCGTCGCGCCGGGCGTGACGCTCACCGAACCGGTCCGCAAGACCTTCCCCGAGGACCTGCTGAAGGTGCAACGCGCGGGACGGGCCCTGCACCGGGACCAGGTCGCCGAGGACCTCGTCGGTCCGGCGTTCTACCTCGCGTCCGACGATGCCGGATTCGTCACCGGCCAGATCCTCAACGTCAACGGTGGCATCCATTTCCTCTGACGCCGTCAGCGCCGCAAGTACAACAGTGATCGACACGAGAATGTGGACCAGATGATCACCGTGACCGGCGCGACCGGGAACGTGGGCAGTCGTATCGTGCGGCGACTGCGGGCCGAGGGGCTGGAAATCGTGGCAGCCGACTTCGACGACGAGGTCGGCACGCGGCAGCGACGCGTATTTCCTTATGACACCTCCCGGACAGAAGCAGATCGCGTGGCAGCGCAACCAGGTGGCGGCCGTTCGACGCGCGAGCGTGGGGCGGGTGGTGAAACTGTCCGCCTGCAACACCGGACCGGATTCGGCGTGGACGATGGCCGCCGGCGCTGGGACGGCGAACTGGCGCTGCGACGATCCGGGCTCCCGCACGCCATCCTGCGACCCCAGTATTTCCAGCAGAATGTTCGATTACGCCACGATCGAGCTGGCGCGGGTGAAGAATGCGGTCGTCTTCCACGGGTGCTCATTCCGGGAGGCGGTGTTGCTCGGGGACCTGTCGACTGTCGTGGTCTCGGATTGCGATCTGGAGGGAGCCGAATTGGAGGCGCGCAGCGCCACACGATGGCGGGCGCGAAGATCAGTACGGAACAGGCCGTCTCGGTCGCGGTGAGCCTTGCGTGATCAAATGGCCGATAAGTGACGGAGTCCACGGAGTGCTCTCGTGCGCCCCGGTGTTTCCCGGCCGACTGGGATGAACGTGCGGGAACCGCGGCTCGAAGCATGCCCTCGGCCGATCGACCCTGCACTCGAACACCGTCGCCCAGGTACCGAATGCCCCGCCGTCGCTCTTCAAGACCAGCAGACGCCACCTGTCGACGGCACAACGAAGCTGCACGCCGCGGGGCGATCGTCGCCGCCCACAGGAACTCGCTCGCTGCTGACACTCCCACCCGTCCACCATCGCCCCGGACACCGCCGCCTCGTCCAGACGCCGGCACCAGATGCGGGCGCCCTCAGGTAGGTGTTGAAGCGTTGCAGGAAAAGGGATGCAGCGCCGACCCGTAGTAGGCACCGTACCGTTGCGGTGGGCGACGGCTGCGATCTCCCCGACCGTGTGGGAGCTGCGAGCACCGGAGATAGACATCCGAGGTCTTTGAGTGAGTAGGTCGGTTTGATGAACTCGCGTCTGTACGCGACCCGCATCTGCATCCGAGACCAACCGGCCGCGACTCGTCGCGGCGGAACTCGACGACGTCGCCATTCAAGGTCGTACTCGCCGCCCGGACTCATGACGCGCGAACTCCGTGGGGTCAGAGGGTGGCTGTGGGTGGGAAGGTGTCGACGGCGTCGGCGAGGGTGTGGGCGAGTTGGGTGTAGTAGGTGTTGTCGGGTTGTCCGCCGGTGAGGTAGGTGGGGTTGATTTGGTTGTGGTTGGTGGTGTCGGCGATGGCGGTGTCGAGGTCGACGATTTCGTCGGCGCCGTATTGGGTGTAGTTGGCGCGGATGTCGTTGTCGAGTGCGGTGCGGAGGGTTTCGCGGGGGTCTGTTGTGGACAGTCCGAGTGGTGGGATGGTGGTCAGGATGACGTGCTGGGGTGTGCCGTCGGGGCGGAAGGCTCGGTGGCGTGCGTAGCCGCCTGGGGTTGCGGTTTTCATGGTGTTGGTGAGGTTGGTTTCGATCAGGGTTTTGCTGGTGTTGTTGAGGATGTTCGGGTGTTCCATGGGGGTTCCTGGGGCTTGTTCGCCTTGCCGCGAGGTAGGCGGTCCAGTCGTGTTGGGCGTAGGTGGCCCAGGTATTGCCTGTGTTGATGTTGAGGCCGAGGAGTTTCGCGAGGACGGCGGCGGGGAGTTCGGCGGCGAGGGCGGCGCTGCGGGCGCGGCGGAGGTGGACGGGCCGATGTTTGCGCAGCGCGCGGTAGAGGGCGTCGCGGGCCGGGCGTCCGGGCAAGCCGCCGGGGAACAGCCAGTGGGGGCGCCGACTGGTGAGATCGTCTGTTCCACTGTCGCGAGTTCGCTGTGTAGGTGGCTGTGTGTGATCACCGGACGCATAGCGGCTCCAAGTAGCACCGGCCTGTGGCGGCGAGCTTGGTAGCGGTGACGTGGTAGCAGGCCCCGCGGTGGGCACTCCGAGTTCGTGGACGAGCGCGGCCAGGTATTCAGGACCCGGCGGCTGGTTCGCGCGGCGGCCGGGAAAAGCCAGATGGCACCTGGGTTGGTCGCGGTTCGCACGTTCGAGCGGTGGGCTGCGTCGTCCAGCAGCAGTGCGGCGAAGGCCTGCGGGGCGGCTTGCCTGGCCGGGGCGAGGGCAGTGCGAGCCGCCGCGTGAGCCTGCTTTCCATGCACCACAACAAAAAGTGCGAAAGGATGTCGGGTTTCGGCGACGCCTCGATGATCGGGCGCGCGAAGCGGATGGGTTCCTCGGCGATATCGTTCTCGATCGGTTGTGGCGCCCCGATGCCCATCGCGAGATCCCACGTGTGTACAGCGAGATCGGTGGTTATTTGCCAGCAGTAGGGGGACGACTCGGCCTCGCCGAAGCTCAGGTGCACCATCCGTTCGAGCGCCCCCTCGGCGGTCCACTCGTCGGCCATTGTCTCGCCGCGGAGCAGGTGCGGCACCCAAGGCTGCTCGGCACCAGGTGGTTGACCAGGTCCCGCACCGTCCACTCGGAGCACGGGGTCAGGTTGTCCCACTGGTCCGCCTTGATCAGGTGCACGGTCTGATCGAACGCGGCCATCGTCTGGCGGTGTTGTCGAGCACGGTTATGGGTTCGATCATGCCCGAATCCGCTGCCCGACGCGCCCACGGGCCAACCCGGTCGCCGTTACGATCGGGCGGTGGCGAGTGGTTCTGGTGAGCGGGCGCGCCTGCTGGCCTTGACGCGTGAGCTGATCCTCACGCGCGGCGTGATCGGCCTGTCCCTGAGCGAGCTGGCCAGGGGTATCGGCTCCAATAATCGAATGCTGCTCTACCATTTCGGCTCGCTGGACGAACTGCTCGGCGCGGCCATCGACGACATCCTCGGCGGCACGGTCCTGCTCGATCGGCTCGCCGAACTGCTGAGCGCGCCCGGCAACGTTGTGGACCGGCTGGTGGCCGCGTGGCGGCACGTCGCCGATCCCGAACGCCTGCCGCACCTTCGATTGTTCTTCGCGCGCTTCGGCATGGCTGTCGACCTGCCCGACCAGTACGCCAGGTTCCTGGAGCAGGTCCGCGACCGGTGGACCGCGACGGTCGCCGACGCGCTGCGCACATCACCGGAGGTCGCGGCCCCGGAGGCCACCGCCGTTGCGGTGGTCGCGTTGTGGCGTGGGTTGCAGATGCAGCTCGTCTGCGGTGAGTCGCGCTCCCGGGCCGACGCGGCGCACGCCCTCGCCATCGGCAGGTTGCTCGGGTAGGGTCCAACAAGAAGTGAATCGATCAGTTCACTTTTGGAGGAACCGCGCCCATGACAGACGCGTTCATTGCGACGCTGCCCAAAGCCGAGTTGCACGTCCACCTGGAAGGGACGCTCGAACCCGAACTGCTGTTCGCGCTCGCTGCCCGCAACGATGTGCCCCTGCCCTGGTCCGACGTCAACCAGGCGCGCGCCGCCTACACGTTCACAGGTCTGGAGCACTTCCTGCCGCTGTTGTTCCGGTCGGCCTCGGTGCTGCGCACTGGCCAGGACTTCTACGACCTCGCGCACGCCTACCTGACCCGCGCCGCGGCTGACGGAGTCCGGCGCGCCGAGATGTTCCTGGGCGTGCAGACCTTTCTGGACGCGGGCGTGCCGATCGCGTACCAGTTGGACAACGTGCTGGCCGCGATCGCCGACGCTCGAGCCGACCTCGGTATCGACAGCGCGCTGATCGTCACCAGTCAGCGGCACCGATCGCAGGCCGCCGCGTTGGAAGTCCTGGATCTGATCCAGCCGTGGTGTGAGCGGATCATCGGCATCGGGCTCGGCGCGGCCGAGCGTGGCAATCCACCGGTCAAGTTCGCCGACTACTTCGCGACAGCTCGCGCCCGCGGCTACCGCACCACGATCCATGCGGGCGAGGACGGCCCCGCCGACTATGTGCGCGAGGCCCTGGACGTGTGCAAACCCGACCGCATCGATCACGGTGTCGCCGCGATCGACGACCCGGCCCTCGTGGCGAGGCTGCGCGACGAGGCGATCCCGCTGACCGTCTGTCCACTGTCGAACGTCGCATTGCGCGTGGTGCAGTCGATGGCGGCGCACCCGCTGCGCATCATGTCCGAAGCTGGTCTGCTGGTCACCGTCAACTCCGACGATCCGCCGTACTTCGGTGGATACGTCAACGACAACTACGAGGCGGTGCGCACCCACCTCGGACTGGACCGCGCCACGCTTGCCGACCTCGCGCGCAACAGTTTCCGGGCGTCGTTCGACGATCCGGCACACGTCGCCGCACACCTGGCCGACATCGACGGCCACGCGGAGATGGTCAAACATGCAAGCCGCTGAGCAGCGACGCGATTTCAGCCCGGTTTCCGGGGAGGCTACGAAGACCTCGTTGTTCAGCGCGTACGGCGAGCGGCGGCGACGGATCGCGTGAGCACCAGGTCGCCAGCCCCGAACCTCCGCAATACGGGAGACGTCCTCGCCGGATGGGCAGGTCTCCAGGACGGCCGGGGAAGGCCACGCGCTGCGGTTCGTTCGTAACCGGTGCCATCCGGCCGACCTCCCGAAGGGCTGTCACGCCGCAACCCGGAGGCAGAGCGTGCGTTCAGGGGTCGACCGGTGAGGTCGCGTATTCAACTATCGCGTGTTCGTCGTGGTTGTGGTGACTGGGTGGTAGCCGAGGGCGTCGGCGACCACGGGTGCAGGAATGGTGAGCACGTGGGGCTGGATGGCTGCGGTGCGCCCGATCCACGCGAGTAGCAGTTCCGCGACCGGTGCCGGGACCGGTGAGGGTGGTTCGCCGAGGCGCAGCAGGACCTGGTCGCCGTCGCGGCCGAGGTCGTCGACGGTGAGCCGGACGATCCGGCTGAGCGGTTGTGCGTAGAGCAGGACGATCACGCCGGCGGCCCGGGACCGCAGCGGCAGGTCGTGGCCGACGAGCAACCGTCCCAGGCTCAGGCTTCGGGTCGGCCTCGTGTGGCCGCCGAGAAGTCCTCACCGCCGTGGCTCGAGTCGCCGAACCCGCGCAGGTCGACGACGAAGACCCGGTGGTCGGCGGCCAGCAGCGGGATCAGGGCGCGGAAGGCCCACAGGTCTCCGGCCAGCCGTGCACCAGCAGGATCGGCGGGCCGCAGGCGCCGGCCGCGACGTAGTGCAGCCAGGTGCCGTTGACCTCGGCCAAGTGGTGGGTGACGCCGGGAATGGTGGAACCACGACGTCGCCGGCGGCGGCCCGCCACGTCGACGACGACGTGCTCGCGCACATCTCTCCGGCCCACAGCGAGAACGTGAACTTCTTCGGCACCATCGAGGTCGTCATCGACGCCGAACTCGCCCAGCTCGGACCCACCGGCTACCGACCGCTGCGCGCGGGCGACACCCTGTTCTGGACGTCTCGATCACGGCCAGCTTGGTGGGGGTTGTGGCAGTGAGTTGGCTCCGGAGGGGCGCAATCCGTCGAAGATGATGGCCTGGTAACGACGCCACAGGTCCGGGTGCGCGGTGGGGTGGCAGCCGGCGATGTGAACGGGTGCGCAGATCAGCAGGAAGACGTCGGTGCCAGTGATGTCGGCTCGGATGACCCCCGCCGCACGGGCCCTGTCGGTGAGTGCGCTGACGGCCACGTGCAGTTCGTTGCGCAGTTCGGTCACTCGGGAGTCGTCGTCGGCTCGCAGGAAGGTGAGGTCCTGCTGCTTGATCCCGTCGGCGGCGACAGTCAGGAACTCCGACAGTGCGGCCTCCGGGTCGGCTGTCGCGAGCAGCCGTCGGGCCACCGCGGTGAGCGTCGCGAAGTGGCCACCGACGATCGCGGCGATCAGCTCCTCCTTCGAGGCGAAGTGGCTGAACACAGTCGCCTTCGCCACACCCGCCCGGTCTGCGATATCTGCGATCGAGGCGTCGATGCCGCGCGCGGCGAACTCCTCCTCGGCCGCAGCGAGGAGGAGCTCACGATTGCGGGCTGCGTCAGCGCGGAGCGGGCGAGCCGAGGAGGTCACGGATCACAGTCTAGCAACTTGATCGATCGGTCATCTTCGCCCTAGGCTTCGGCGAAGTAACGTGACCGGTCGATCAACTTGAGGGTGTTCGGCCGTCATCCCGAAGAAGGAGGACACCTGATGGACCTGAACGGCGCAACAGCCCTGGTCACCGGGACGAACCGGGGCCTAGGCCACCATTTCGCGGTGGAGCTGCTCAAGCGGGGCGCGAAGGTGTACGCGACCGCCCGCCGACCCGAGCTCGTCGACCTGCCAGGTGCCGAGGTGCTGCGGGTGGACATCACCGATCAGGAATCGGTCGCGGCCGCGGCGGCTGCTGCCCCCGATGTCGACCTGCTGATCAACAATGCTGCGTTCACCGGTGGCGGGAACTTCATCGGTGGAGATCTGGACTCGATCCGAGCGGTGATGGATTCCAGCTACTACGGCACGCTGGCCATGATCCGTGCATTCGCCCCGGTCCTGGCGCGCAACGGCGGTGGCGCCATTCTCAACGTGTTGTCGACGGTGGCGTGGATGACCGTCGACGGCAATACGTCCTACGCGGCGGCGAAATCCGCGCAGTGGGGGCTGACCAACGGGGTTCGTGTCGAGCTGGCCGGGCAGAACACGTTGGTTTGCGCGCTGGTTCCGGGGCTCATCGACACCGAGACGCTGCGCGAGTACGCGCGCGGGTCCGGGATCGTGCTGCCCGAGCAGCGGCTCAACGATCCGGCGGAGCTCGCCCGTCGAGCTCTGGACGGGATCGCCGCCGGAGAGATCGAGATCCTCGATGAGTCCGCTGTCGAGGCGAAAGCTCGTCTGGCGGGGCCGCCGGCCCAGTTCGATCTGAGCGCCGCCGGTGCCAGCGCCGCCCGATAGCCGATCGCGCTCGGCGTGCAGTGAGGGTCTCGACCCCCGCTCCACCCGTTTCCCGACGTACCAAGTCAACCGAACGAGGAGATTTCCGTGATCCGCTTCTTTTCCCTCATCCCCCGTCTCCCCGGCATCGACCGCCAGCGCTTCCACGACCACTGGCGCCACCCGCACGGCACCCTGGGCCGCCAGATCCCGGGCATGCTCTCCTACGTCCAGGCGCACCAGTTCGACACCGACCGCCTCGGCCCGGGCCAGGACGAGTTCGACGGCGTCGCCATGCCCTCGTTCGACTCCGCGAAGGACGCCGCCGCACTGGTCGACGAGCCCTTGTTCGTCGACAACATCCGCCCCGACGAGCCGTTGTTCCAGGACCTGCCGAGGGTCGTCTTCTTCATCACCGAGGAGGAGGTGATCGTCTCGCGGCCCGCCATCGGCGCCGGCGCCGCGGCCGATCGGCAGTGGGACGTGCTGGAGCGGCCGACCAGCATCCATCTCCTGCAGTTCGTGCACCTCGACGGCAATCCAGGCTGGGCCGGCGCGGACGACGCCGAGCTGGGCCTGCGGATCGGCGCGCTGCGCCACGCGGTGAACCGGCCGAGCGCGGAGGTGCACAGCGACAGTGCACCGTTCCTCGGCGCCCGCCAGCTGTGGTGGCCCACCCTGACGGCGTTCCAGGACGGCGTGGACGCCGATCCGGCCGCCTTCGACGAGCTCCTCGCCCGGGCCGGTCACGCCGTCACCATGCTGGCGGTCTCGGAACGGTTCCTGCGCTAAGCCCGGGGCCGTCCTCCCTGCGGAGAGGCCTGATCGCGGCCGCATCCCCTCCGCAGGAAGGACGCACGCCCGGCCCGCACCCGGTCGGCGTGGCCCGACGCGGAGCCCGGACGACGAAAGGCCCGAACCGGGCACGACCAGGACGACCCCGCGCTGCGGTGGTCAAAGGCAACGCGGACGCTCTCGGCCAGAGCGCCGAGGAAGCCCCGGGCGCCTGCTGCGGAACCACCGCGTGCTGCACCCCCAACGAGCAAGCGGTCGACCCGGGACGAACTCCGGCCGAAGCCAGGGCCTCCGCCGGGTGCGCGTGCGGCAGCTGACCAGTGGTGGGCGGGGCTGGTCGAGCGCGCGTTGTCAGCGTGGCTGGGCTGCCGCGAGATAGTCGGCCCAGCTGTCCTGGGCGTAGCGCGCCCAGCGTTGCGCCGTGTCGGGGCTGATTCCGAACAGGTCGCTGATCACGATGGGCGGAAGCGTGGCGGCGGATTCGATCAGTGCGGTATTGCGGGCGCTGTTGGTGGGCAGGCCGTGTTTCCGCAGGAGCCGGTAGACACCTTGGGTGTGCCGGGGCCGGTCGGGCAGCTTGCCGGGCAGGAGGAAGCGGGCGGCCGGGTAAGCCGGCTGGCCGAGCAGCACCGCGTGGCGCTCGAAGGTGAGGTAGGCGCCGTTGTCGTCGCGGTGGAACCTGTCGGCGGTGAGGGCGAAGATGCGGAGCATGGGAAACCCGTAGAGCCTGGTCAATGCACCGGCGATTCGGACCTCTAGGGCAAGCGCCTGGGGTTGCTGGTCGAGCCGGTCGTGAGTGATCTCGTTGTGGTCGGCGACGAGCGCGGCGAGGAGCTTCGCGGATGTGCTGTGGCGGAGCCAGCTCAGCACGGACCGGGGGCGTTCGGTGGACACAAGTGCGTCGGCGAGCGGCCGGAGTTGCGTAGCCAGGGCGCCGTTGTCCGGGCTGAGCAGGTCATGGACGCGTTCTCGCAGCACGCATCGTGCGCAGCAACCGTTGGCACAGAGATCGCCCTGGTGACGGCAGCGGCGGCAGCCGAAGTCGATTTCCGCCCCGGAGCAGGGGCCGCGGATGTCGTGTCCAGCCCCCGACACCGGGGCGGTTCTTCGTTGTCAGGCCGCTCGTGCCGTCAGCAGGGCAATTCGCCGGGCGTCGAGGGTGTCGGCCACCTCGTCGAGGCGGTCCGGGAACAGGTGCCCGTAGATGTTCAGTGTCACCGCCGCGTCGGCGCGTCCGAGCATGTGCTGAATGACCTTCACGTCGGCTCCGGCCGCGATCGCGAGTGACGCTGCGGTGTGCCGGAGCTTGTGCGGAGTCAGGCCCTCGATCTGGAGCTTGGCGGCCTTGACTGCGGCGTTGAATTCCCGGCCGCCCGCGGGACGGTTGGAGGTGTCAGGCCCGGCGCCCGGCAATGCCCATGATCGCGAAGGTCTCGTCCGTCAGCGCGTCCGTCGGGGTTGCGTCGCCGACGGCGGTCTTCCAGATGAGGTAGGCGAGGCCGCTCTCGGCGCGCAGCCGCACGTCGGGCCCGGGCCCGGCAACCTTCTCCAGCCGAGCGGTGAGGCCGTCGGCCATGGGGGTGAGTTTGGCCTCCCTGGCCACCTGGGCGAGTTCCGAGTCGGGCTCGGACAGGCTGGCGGCGATCAGGCGGCCCAGGCCGCGCGGCAGAGCCTGGGCGATGCGCTGCACAGCAGCAGCCAGGTCGGTGAGCGGATCCCCGCTGTCCAGTGCTTCGTGCTCTGCCACATCGGCCCGAAGGGCGGCCATGAGAAGTTCCTTCTTGCCCGGCCACCGCCGGTACAGCGCGCCCAGCCCGATGCCGGCGGACTCGGCGACGTCCTTCATTCGCACCCCGGCGTAGCCGCGCTCCGCCAGCAGGGTGACGGCGTGTTCGAGGGCCAGCCGGTCGATCTCGGAGTGACGTGGGCGACCGCGTTGTGCGTGCTGCATGCGTTTATGGTAACGTCGATTATCGATAACGGTGGTTCTCGGAAAGGTGTCTGATGTGACGTCGACGAACACGACCCGCGCACTCGTCCTCGGTGGCGGCGGCATCACCGGCATCGGCTGGGAGGTCGGCGTGCTGGCCGGTCTGCTCAACAAGGGCGTCGACCTGCGCGACGCTGACACGGTGATCGGGACCTCGGCCGGCTCGTTCGTCGGCGCCAACTACACCTCCGGCGCCGACTGGGAGGCCCTGTTCGCCGACCAGGCGCGGGCAGCCGAGCACGAGCCGGTGATGCGCACCGATCCCGCCGTCTACCAGCGATGGGCCGAAGCGTTCCGCTCCGGCGCGGGGAATCCCGAAGCGGTGGGCGCGGGCTTCGGCCACGTCGCCCGTAGCCATGGGGCGCAAACGGACGCCGAGACCCGGCGCGCCGTGGTGCGGGCCCGGCTGCGCACCACGGAGTGGCCGGTCAACCTGCGCGTCGCCGTCACCGAGGCCGACACCGGGCGCCTGCACCTGCTCAGCCCGGACAGCGCGGTGTCCATCGAGACAGCCACCGCGGCCAGCGGCGCCGTCCCCGGCATCTGGCCCACCGTGCACTTCGACGGCCGCGAGTGGATCGACGCCGGCATGGTGTCCGCCGCCAACGCCACCCTGGCGGCCGGACACGACCGCATCGTCGTCCTCGCCCCCATGTACGAGGGACACGCGGGCATCCCCAGCGCCCAGGATGACGTCTCCCGGCTCAACCAGACCGCCCGCGCCCTGCTCGTCGTCCCCGACGAGGCCAGTCGGGAGGCCTTCGGTCCCAACCCCTACGACCCGGCCCGCGCCCACGCCGCCGCCGAGGCGGGACGCCGCCAGGGCCGCGCGATCGCGGCCGAGGTCCAGGCGCTGTGGACCTGACCACTCGTCCGCGAAGGAAGGACGGTGCACCGTGCTCGAACTGCCTGATGACATAGCCGGCCTGCAACGCCTCTACCGAGCGGGTGAGGCACGGGTGGGCGAGGTCGTGGCCGCCTGTCTGGAGCGCATCCGGGTCCTGGATCCGCACCTGAACGCGATGGTCACCCTCAACCCGACCACACTGCACGACGCTGCCCGCCTCGACGCCTCCACCACCGAGCCCGGCCCACTGTTCGGCGTGCCGATCGTGCTCAAGGACAACATCGACACCGCCCGCATCGCAACCGCCAGCGGCTCGGCCGCGCTCGCCGACCGCGTGCCCGCCGCCGACGCGCACCTGGCGGCCCGCCTGCGGCAGGCGGGCGCGGTGATCCTCGGCAAGACGGCGATGCCGGACTTCGCCATGTCCTGGCACGGCCACTCCACCCGCTCCGGCGTCACCCGCAACCCACACGATCTCTCCCGCGACCCCGGCGGCTCCAGCAGCGGCACCGCCGCGGCCGTCGCCGCCGGCCTCGCGATGGCCGGCGTGGGCACCGACACCGGCGGCTCGATCCGTATCCCGGCCTCCTTCTGCGGCCTGGTCGGCATTCGGCCCACCGTCGGCCTGGTCAGCCGCCACGGCGTCACCGCCCTCGTGGACGAACAGGACACCCCCGGGCCGCTGGCGCGTTCCGTCGCCGACGCGGCCGCCGTGCTCGACGCCATGACCGGCTGGGATCCCGACGACCCCTTCACCGCACTGCCCGCCCTGCAACCGCACCCCGGCCTCCCGCAGGGCCGGCTGGTGCCCGGCGCCCTCCGGGGAGCGAGGATCGGTGTCCTTCGGCAGCTGTGCACGACCGGACCCGGGGACGACCCCGAGGTCGCACGGGTGGTCGACGACAACCTGGCCGCGATGCGGGAGGCAGGCGCCACGCTCCTGGACGTCGAACTGCCCCGCCTCGCCGATCTGCTGCGCGACACCTTCGCCTACCTGCACCAGTCACGCCGCGACGTGAACCGCTCCCTGGCCCGCGCTGGGGTTGGCGTCACGGATCTGGCCGACATCGTCGCCGCGACGCCGCCACGCGCCATCGACGCCCTGCTGCGTGCGGTCGCCGCAAGCCCCGAAGACCCCTACCACAATGTGGCGTACGGCCGATGCCTGGAGCGGCGCGCCCAGTTGCAGCGTGTGATCGCCCAGCTGTTCGTCCAGCACAGGCTGAGTGCGCTGTGCTACCCCAGCGCCCGGATCCCGGCTCCCGTCCGCGCCGACATCGACAACGGCGCCTTCGACACCCACACTCCAGGTTCCCGGCCGTTCCCCACCAACACCCTCCTGGCCGCGCAGGCCGCGTTCCCGGCCGTCACCACCCCCGTGGGCACCACCGCCGACGGCCTGCCCGTGGGCCTGGAACTGCTTGGCCTTCCCCACCGCGACGGGGACCTGATCGCCCTGGCCTTCGACCTGGAACGCATCGCCGCGGACCACGCCACACCGACACTGACCACCCACCTGCGAGGTTTGACATGACCCGCGCTCAACCCGGATTCATCGACGTCCACGCCCACTTCTCCCCGCCGACCACTGTCCAAACCCGACAGGCGGTCTTCGAAGCCAGCCGTGCCAACAATTTCCTGGTCCCCGAGCCCTACGAGTGGCGTCTGGACGCCACACTCGACTTCATGAACGAGACCGGCACGGCCATGCAGTTGCTCAGCAACGTCCCCACCCGGCACGAGGCTCTGCGCGCGTCCAACGACTACGGCCGGGACATCGTCGCACGGCACCCCGCCCGATTCGGCCTCCTCGCCGCACTGCCCACCGACGACGCGCACACTGCCGTCGATGAGGCCAGCCGTGTCGGTGACGCCGACGGCTGGGCTGTGAGGACAGTCTATAATGGACATTCACTGGCCGAGTCCGACCTCGACCCGTTGTGGGACCGGCTCAACCACCAGCATGCCGTGGTCTTCGTCCACCCCAACGCTTACGCGCCCTCCACAGCCGGCCTGCCCACCCCGCTGGTCGAAGTCGCCTTCGACACCGGCCGCACCATCACCGGCATGCTCTACGCCGGCGTCTTCAACCGCTACCCGCACATCACCTTCCTCGTCGCCCACGCCGGCGGCGCCATCCCCCTGCTGGCCGGACGCCTGTCCCTGCTCGGCACGGAAGCCTGGGTCCCCAACCCGCACGGCCTCACTGCCGCGGACATCCGCATCGCCCTTGCCCGACTCTGGGTCGACACCGCCGCGTCTGCCAGCGACCAACAACTCGCGGCCGCCGTCGCGACCTTCGGCGATGACCACGTCGTCTACGGCTCCGACTGGGGCGTGGCCTGCACCACTGCCACATCCGCCCGGCGCAACATCCACGCTCTGAACACCACCCACGCCATCAGCCCGGCTACTCGCGCGGCGATTCCCACCCGCGCGGCGCATCTGTTTCCCCGCGCGATACACCGCGCCCAGCAGCGATAACCTGCCGGAGACCCCCGACGGCGCGGTGGCCCGCCGAGCCAGAGCGCGGACAGGCCGTTGGCGAACCTCGCCACGGTAGGTGGCAACGGATGCGTCACCAGGCACGCATCCGTTGCTCATCCGCAGCAGGAAATGGGTCCGTAGCGCGAGCGGTGTTTCGGCGTTGTTGATCAGTAGGTCTCGGTGACGGGCCGGCGGTCACCGGATGTGATGGCAAACGCGTTGAGAATCGGCTTCCAGCGCATCAGCCATCGTGCTGCTCCGGTCCCGGTGGGATCGAGGCTGTGGGTCACAAGGTACAGGCAGGGATGTCTACTGTGGTGGTTCTCCCGCCCGGTCTGACCCTGGTACAGGCTGGCCCGATGGGTGTCCTGGAAGTGATCCGTCGGCCGGGTCGGGAGAACCTTCGGCACGGCCGATCGGGGAAGTGACTTTGTAGGAGCCTGCGCCATCAGGCCCGTCCCTGTCCTGTCCGACCTGCGGTCGCACCGTGCGGTCCTCGGTTGTCGATTCGAAGGACGGACATAGTCACGATGCCAGTATCCGATCGCGTTGTCACGGGTGGCGTGGACACGCACGCGGAAGTTCACGTCGCCGCAGCGGTTGATCATCTCGGTGGATCGCTCGGCGCGGCCAGCTTTCCTACCACAGCGGCTGGCTATCGCGATCTGCTGTCCTGGCTGCGCCGCTACGGCACGATCGATCGGATCGGGGTGGAAGGCACCGGCAGCTACGGAGCGGCGCTGGCACGGTATCTGCGTTGGGAACAGATCACGGTGGTGGAGGTGTCATGCCCGAACCGGCAGGCGCGTCGCCGGCACGGCAAGAGTGATGTCGTGGACGCGATCGCTGCGGCCAGGGCGGTGCTGGCGGGTGATGCTGCGGCGCCTCCGAAGTCCCGAGACGGAGCGGTGGAAGCGTTGCGAGCGGTCAAGCTGGTACAACGCAGCGCAACGAAGGCACGCACTGTCGCCCTTAACCAGCTACACAGTCTGCTGGTCACCGCCGAGGACGGGTTACGGGCCAAGCTGCGCGGGGCATCACGCGTCGAGACAATCGCGATTTGCGCGGCGTTTCGTGTGCGTTCCGACGACGACAGCGTCGCCGCGATGACCCGGCTCGCGTTGCGCGAACTCGCCCTGCGAGTGCGGCACCTCGACGAACAACTCGACCGGTGCGCCCAGCGAATCGCAAGGATCACCGCTCAACTGGCACCGAAGTTGTTGGATCTCAAGGGAATCGGCCCCGATGTGGCCTCGACGTTACTGATCACTGCCGGGGACAACCCTGACCGGATGCACCACGAGAAGAGCTTCGCCAGCCTCTGCGGCACCTCACCGCTGCAAGCCAGCAGCGGCAAGACCACCCGTCATTGCCTCAACCGCGGCGGCGACCGGCAGGCCAACGCCGCGCTCTGGCGGGTCGCAATCGTCCGCATGGGCACCGACCAGCGCACCCGCGACTACGTCGCTCGCCGTATCGCCGAGGGCAAGAACAAACCCGAGATCATCCGCTGCCTCAAGCGCTACATCGCCCGCGAAGTCTTCAACACGCTCACCGGCACCGCATGCCGCACTTGACAGTAGGAGCATCATTTCATCGCTGCTTGCTCTGTGGGGAAATGCCCACGCGCCCGTACCGCGCGCCGGCATCGGGCGTTCAACGACTCAATGGCATTGGTCGAGCAAATCATCCTCCTGATCTCGACATCGTAATCGAGAAACGGAACAAACTCTGTCCAGGCGTTGCGCCACAGGCGCACCAGGGCCGGGTATTTGGCTCCCCACTTCTCATCCAGTTCCGCTAATGCGACGGCTGCGGCGTCCGGATTGGGCGCCTCATACATCGCTTTCAAATCACGTTTGAGCGCGTCAACATGTTTCCGGGACGTGAGGCGGAAGGAGTTGCGGATCAAATGGATCACGCACGTCTGCACAATGGTTTGCGGCCACACTTGCTCGATCACCTCCGGTAGCCCTTTCAACCCGTCGCAGACCAAGAAGAACACGTCCTTCACACCCCGGTTTTTCAGGCGGCGGGTGCGATGCGGTACCCGCCGGCCGGATTCCGGTCCAACGGACAGGTCCGCCGCAGTTACCCCTCTCATCGCGACTCTGACGAGGATGTCGTCTGCGTCGTCATGATCGAGACCGTCGTGGGGTGGAAGAACGCGGACGCCATCGCCGCCGTCCCCGGCGTCGATGTGCTGATCCTCGGTCCGGTGGACCTGGCGTTGAGCATGGGCTGGCCGGTCGACACGGCCGGCGACCAGCCGCACACCCTCGAAGCCGTGCACCGGCTCGTCGAGGTGGCCGAGCGCCACGGCAAGGTCGCAGACACCTTCGGGTTCAACGAGGCCCACGTCCAGGCCGTCCTGGAGCGGGGAATGCGCTGGGTGACCTACAACGACTTCCTCTACGTCGCGGACCGGCAGCAGTACCAGAGCGGCAATGTCGCGTCGTGGAAGAACCGGTTCACGGCGGTCCCAGGAGCCGAAGGAGAGTACCCATGACCCACACCGGTTACGAGTTGTTCGAGGCGCTGGACGTCGAGATCGTCGACGCCGTCGCCACGGTGAAGCTCCTGAGCAACGAGCGGATCGCCAGACTGCGTGACGGCGGAGCCCACCCCGAGATCCACTTCGACCTCGGACGTGCGCTCAACCGGTTGCGAGAGGAGCACGCGGTCCGGGTCGTGGTGATCACCGGCTCGGACGACGGCGTGCCGTGGCACATGGCCGCGCCACCGCACAATCGGCGTCCGATCGTCGAGCCGGATCCGGTAACGTTGCCCGACTGGCTCTGGAGCGCGTTCATGGGCGTCCGGATGACCCATCAGGCGCTAGCAGAGCTGGAGAAGCCGGTCATCGCGAAGGTCAACGGCGACGCCATCGGGTTCAGCCGGAGCATCATGTTCGGGTGCGACCTGATCGTTGCTCGCGAGGACGCAGTGGTCGCCGACGTCCACATGGATCTGCAGGAGGTCTTCGGCTTCGACACCGTCCCCGGCGACGGCGGCGCCGCGCTGGTGCCGCTGCACATGTTTCCGGCGAAGGCGATGGAGTATCTGCTGCTCGCCAAGCCCTATACCGCGGTGGAGCTGGAGCGGATGGGTGCGATCAATTACGTGAGTGGGTGAACTACCTCCACCATCAGGGCAGCGGTGGCCAGAAGAACACCGGCCTGCAGTAAGAGCGGCGAGCCGCGGCGGCCGATTTCGCACGAATTTACGATCGGCTTCCTAAGGTTTAGGGCGACTGACAAACGCTGCGCCTGCGCAGATGCGCACCGACGAAGAACGAAGGCGGTCATGACTGACGTCCTCAACCACAGCGACGACGCTGCGGTAGCCCGCTCCATCCAACAAGAGGTCTGCCCGCCCGAGGACATCGGCCTCGACAGCGTCGCCCTTTCCCGGCTCGGCACCGCGGTGCAGCACGACATCGAGAACGACGTCAACCACGGTGCGACGGTGCTGGTAGCTCGAGGGGGCCGGGTCGGTTATCTGGAGGTCTTCGGGCACTCCGACCGGGCTGCCGGCCGGGCGACCGCCGTCGACGACATCTACCTGCTGATGTCGACAGGCAAGTCCTACACCGCCGGCCTGGTCCTCCAGCTCATCGACCGCGGGGAACTGACCTTCGACACCAAGGTGGCCGAGATCATCCCCGAGTTCGGGGTCCGCGGCAAGCAGCGGGTCACCATCGCCCACCTGCTGACCCACACCGGTGGCACGTGGGCCGGTTTCACGCCGCCGCCCCCCGGCCAGTGGGGGCGGAGCTGGGGTGACATGGACGAGATGACCCGGTTGGTGAGCGCCCAGCAGATCGCGTACAGCCCCGGCCAGCGTGTCGTTTACAACCCGTTCGCCAGCTTCGGCCTCCTCGGTGAGGTCGTCCGGCGCCTCGACGCGAGTGGACGCCCGTTCCGCCAGATCGCGCATGAGCGGCTCTTCGAGCCTCTCGGCATGGTCGACAGCTCCTTCGGCCTGCGGCTGGACCACCCGCGCCGGGTTCCCGTGCGGATGGCCGAGAGCACTCCGGGTGCCGCTGAGGTCGCGGTGATGGAGTCGCTCAACGAGCTGGTCGACGAGTCCTTCGAGCTACCGGCCGGCATGGTCTTCGGCAGCATCCGCGACGTCTTCGTCTGGACCGAGATGCTGCGAGGGCGCGGTCGTCGCGGGGACGCCCGCATCCTGTCGCCCGCGATGGTCGACTACGCCTTCCGCAACCACACCGGCGACCGGGTCAACGAGTTCTGGGACTTCAACCTGGAGGCTCGCGACCTCGCCAGGTTCCCGGCCAACTTCAGCTATGGCGGCGGTTACGTTCGTGGCGAGGGCGATCACCTCAGCGCGTTCGGCTTCACCGCCTCGCCCTCGACGTTCGGCGCGGTGGGCAGCGGGTCGACCATGTGGATGGTCGACCCGCTACACGACCTCACCTTCGTCTTCCTCTCCTCGGGCCTGCTCGAGGGGCTCAACCACTTCCTGCGGTTGCGGCGGCTGGCCGACCTGGCGCTCGCGGCCGTCGAGGACTGAAAGACCGACCTGATCAACCACACCGCCGGCGCCGTACACACGGCGGCGCTGCCGTGCGCCCTCCATTCCGGCGCAGCACTGAAAGGAAGCCCCGATGCCCCAGCCGTGGTCACGCAAGCAGATGTACCGGACGTATCTCGAGGAGTATTCCGAGCGGTGGTCGGAGTACTTCACCTTCAAGCGTGAGGATGGCATCCTCGAGATGAGGATGCATACCGAGCACGATTCGGCCAAGTGGAGCCTGGAGCTGCACCGGGCGTTCATTCCGGCGCTCGCCGATGTGGGCCACGACCCCGAGAACGAGATCCTCATCTTCTCGGGCACCGGCGAGAAGTTCCTGGACTCGATGGACCCCGAGGGCTGGGAACGTTACGGCTTCCGCGAGCCGATGACCTTCGACAAGGGCTACGACTTCTGGTACTTCGACCAGGTCCATGAGCCGTTCAGCCTCCTCAACCTGGAGATCCCGGTGATCGGCGCCATCAACGGCCCGTTCTTCATCCACCAGGAGCTGGCACTGCTCAACGACATCGTCATTGCCTCGGAGAGCACGACCATGGCAGACGGCCACTACACGGGCATGGGAATCGTGCCCGGCGACGGTGTGCAGACCGTCTTCCGCGAGCTGATGGGCACCAACCGGGCCAAGTACTTCCTGCTGACCGGCCAAACCATGCAAGCCAAGGAGCTCCTCGACATGGGGCTGATCGGCGAGGTCGTTCCCGACGACCAGTTGCTGGACCGGGCATGGGAGATCGCCCGCACGGTGTTCAAGCCGCGGGCCCGTTCGACGCGCGCGATGACCCGCGCCCTGCTGGTCCAGCCGTGGCGTGAGCTACTGACCCGCGAGCTGCCCACCGGCATGGCCCACGAGTGCTGGGGCGTGCATGGTTACTGGGGCATGGCGGAGGAGGGCTACGACATCGCCAACCTCAAGAAGGCCGAGGACTGACGTGACCCGGCTGCACCACACCAACATCCGCATACTCAACGCGAAGCGATCGCTCGCCTTCTACCGTGCGATTGGGCTGCAGCACGTCGGCACCGCAGCCCTGGGCCCTGGCTACACCCTGCTCTACCTGGCCGGTGCGCCCGGCGACGAGCCGACGATCGAGCTCGTCGTCAACGACACCGATGATCCGGAGTACGACCGAAGCCCGGGCGCGGGCCACGTCGGGCTGGAGGTGGAAGACCTCGACCAGGTGCTGACCGCGCTGGCGGCCCTCGGCGTGGAGCCCGAGGGGCCGCCCAGCCACCCGGCCGGACGGGCCGACCTGAACCCGGTCGCTTTCGTGCGCGACCCGGACGGCGTGCGCGTCGAGCTGCTGCAGGCGACGTGGCGGGTCCCCCGGGACGAGGTCCCCGGCGTGCTGGTCGAAGCGGTGAGTGGCTGACGTGCAGTACGCACGAAGGATCGTCCACGGGCCGGAGGGCCGGGAGAAGCGGATCCTGGTCCGCCGTGACCGGTCGGCGCAGTGGCTCGACCTGCGGACCGCGCTGCGACTGGGCAGCGTGGCCCGGGGAGCCGCCGCCGAGCGCGCCACGGTCCTGGCGGCCGCATTGGCGCCCTGCAGCACCTCGCTGGCGCTGCAGGGCGGAGCGGACTTCCACGACGCCGTCGCGGCGGTCCTGGCCGACGCACCCGAGGCCGCCGTGGTCACCGACCCCGAGCTGACCAACGCCCTCGACCCGACCAGCTATCGCGACTTCATGGTCTTCGAACGGCACTTCTCCTTCGGCTACGAATGGCAGAACAAGCCGGTACCGGACGTGATGTACGAGCTGCCGGTCTCCTATGCAGGGGACCCGCTGTCGTTCATCGGGCCGGGAGAGACGATCCCGTGGCCCTCCTACTCCGAGCGACTGGACTACGAGCTCGAGCTCGGCATCGTCATCGGCAAGGCCGGCACAAACCTGCGACCCGAGCAGGCTCTCGACCACGTCCTGGCACTGACGATCTTCAACGATGTCAGCGCGCGCGACATCCAGGGCCGTGAGATGGCCGGTGGGCTCGGTCCGTCCAAGGGCAAGCACTTCGCCTGCGTGACCGGCCCGCTCGTCACCAGTCTCGACGAGCTGCCTGGCAGCGGCCTCGCCATGACCGCCCGGGTGAACGGCGAGGTGTGGTGCGCCACGACCAGCGCCGAGATGGTCTGGTCGGTCGCCGAGATCGTCGCGTGGGCCTCCCAGGGCGAGGTACTGCGTCCCGGCGCACTACTCGGGTCGGGCACCTGCAACGGCGGATCGACGATAGAGATCGGCCGCCGTCTCGAGCCAGGAGACGAGATCGAGCTGGAGATCGAGCACCTCGGTGTCATGCGCAACACCCTGGGGACGCCGGCCGGCAGGACGTGGTGGCCGTCCGCGCGAGAGCGGCGCGACGGCTCGGCTGAGACCCATTTTCTCACTTAGGACGGCTCCGTGTACCTCGCAGTGACCGCGTACCGCAACGGGCAGCTGCCGCCGCAGCCGGCGGTGGAGGAACACTGGTGCTACCTCGACGCGCGGTACGCCGAGCGGCGCTTACTGTGCTCGGGACCGCAGCGGGCGGGAACCGGCGGCGTCCTCGTCGTCCGCGCCGAGGACGAGGAGTCGGCCCGGGCCCTCCTCGACGGTGATCCACTCGTGCGAGACGGGCACGTCAGCTACACATTGACCGCCTTCCGGGCGACTCGGGCCGCCGATCGTGCCTGGGTCGACCCCTGAGTGCGGTGATGAGCGCGCTACGTCCCACTGGGAAGGCCGCGCCACACTCGCGGGCCAAGCTGGCGGTGCCTTGCATCGGCGAGGGTGTCCCCGTGCGGCCCCGGCTCACCGCCAAGGTTCGCGCCGCGCTGGCCGCGACGGGCAGCGTCCTGGTGGTCAACGCCAGTGCCGGAGCCGGCAAGACTACCGCGATCCGCCACGCCCTTGCGCACCATGAACACCCGGTGGCATGGCTGACGCTGGACCGATTCGACGTCTCGCCAGGCAGACTGTCGACCTTCCTGGAGAGCGCGCTGCAGAACGCGGGAGTGCTGACTGCTCCGGTTGTGGCTCCGGCGCTGAAGCGCGGGAGCTCCCACGCCGACGCGGCTCGACTGCTGGCGCGACGCGTGGACCGCGAGGTCGTTCTCGTGCTCGACGAGGTCGAACAGGTCGCGGACGCTCCTGCGGCGCTCGCGGTCATCGAGGCCTTCGTCGGCGGCGCAGGCGGCGGTCGGCGACTCGTCCTGCTCTCGCGCCGGGCCCTGGAGCTCGGAGTCGTGGCCCACGGGCGCCTGGCCTACCTGACCGACACCGACCTCGCCTTCACTCCGGAGGAGGCCAGGGCCGCGCTCGCGTCGTTCGGGCGGCAGGACGTGGACGTCGAGAAGGCGGTCAGCGCCGCGGGCGGCTGGGTGACCGGCGTCGTCTACGGGCCCAGCTGTTCAGAACGGGGAGTCACCGACGAACGCGACGACGCCGAATCGCCCGAAGGACCGCTGTTCCGGAAGCTCGTTGACGGTCTCAGCGAGCCGGCCCGCGAGCTCTTGGTCGAGACGTCCTTGCTGGATGTAGTCACCGAGGACGCGGCGCGCCGACTCGGTCTCGACAGCACCGCCGATGTGCTCCTCGAACTACGCAGCGCCCACCTTCCGATCGACTTCGTCGCGAGTGACACGTTCAGCTGCCACCCTCGCTTCCGTGATCACCTCCTGGCACGGCTTGGCGACACCCGGGTGTCGCGGCAGCGGGCGATCCACTCGGCCCACGCGGAGCTGCTGCGGCGGGGTGGTGATCTCGAAGAGGCGGTGCACGCCTCGTTGCTCGCCGGGGACCTCGATCAAGCCGAAGAGACTGCGTCTGCGGTCGTGCCGGCCGTTGTCCAGCGCCTCGACTACGACGTGCTCGAATCGTGGCTCGCCGCCTTCCGCCCGGACAGCATCAAGGTCTCCGAGCAGCTGACCGCTGCCGAGCTCGTCCTCGCCCTGGACCGGGAACGGTTCGCGCAGGGCGCTGCCTGCGCCGACCGGCTGGAGGCCCTGGCTGCCCGTAACGGCTCGGCGCTCGGCCCCGAGCTGGTCGGGCCGATGGCGTGGTGCTACTTCCTCGTCGGCCGCCTCGCCGACGCCGTACAGATCCTTGACACCCACCCCCGTTCGCCGGCCACCGACGTGGTGCGCTTCGCCATCGGGGCAGAGCTGGTCGACGACCCCACGCACTACCGTGACCGTCCCCCGGAGTCGGGCACGGCGATGGACGGCCTCCTTGCCCAGATCGACCTGGGACACGGCCGTTTCGAGTCGTTGCTCGTCCCGCGGACCGTGGAGAGCCGCGCTGTCATGCTCAGCCGGGCCGGTGCGCTGGTCCAGCTCGGGGATCACGTCCGCGCCCGGGAGACGTTCGAGGGCACACCGGGCAAGGGCTGGCTGCGGATCCGGCTGTGGGCCGAGTTCATGGCCGAGTGCGGCCGCCCCGAGGATGCGTGGGCAGCCCTCATCGACCATCGCGAGCGATTGGCGACCTCGGGGTCGGGCTTCTACCGGATGGTGGCGTGGCTCGCGGAGGCCATGATCGCTCTGCGCTTCGGTCGCGACACCGCGTTGGCGACAGCGGCGCTGCGAGCTGCCGAGCGGGAGCCGACGGCCATGCGACGGATCAAGGTACTCGAGCAACTGGCCTTGTGGCACGGGCTGATCGGGCTGCTGGACGACAACACCACCACGGCACTGCACCACCTGCGCGAGGCGACGGGCCTCATGACCTACTGGGATCGCCGGCCGTTGCTGCCGCGGGCCGCCGTCTACCTGGCCGAGGCCGAGTGGCGAGCGGGCGACGAGTCAGCGGCCGAGCGGGCTGCCAACCTGGCCCTGGGTGCGGCGACCACCAGCGGCACGCGTTATGGCCTGGTCCAGGCGCTGCGCGAGTTCCCCGACGTGCTGTCTCGCCAGATCGACGCCGCCCGTGACCCAGACTCCCCGTGGCACGAGATGGGCCGGTCGATGCTCCGCAGCGGAGTTTCGCAACTGCACTCGCCGCACCCGACGCTCGTCCAGGTCGTGGAATTCGGGACCTGCGGCGTACGGGTCAACGGATGCAACCATGAACTGACTTTGGTCAGGAGCGTCGAACTGCTGTCGTACCTGGCAGCACGGGGTGGCACGGCCGACAAGGACGAGATCATCTCCGACTTGTTCGACAGCAAGTCCTCGAAGTCCGCCCAGGCCTACCTGCGTGCCGCCCTGGCACGGGTCCGGGCCGTGCCCGGGCTCGCTTCCGCGCTCATCACCGACGCGGCATCGGTGACGTGGCGCGGTGGCCGACTGACCACCGACTTCGATCGCGTCGAGGAGGCCCTCGTCCGCCTGGGCCGGCGCGCCGACCGTGTCCGCTACGACGAGGCGGTTGAGTTGCGCGACGGGTTGCCCCGCGGCGAATACCTGCCCGGCGCTCGGTCCCCATGGGCGGTGCGTCGCCGCGAGGCGTGGGACCAGCTCGTCGTGGCGGTCCACCATGCCGCCGCCGAGGCGGCCTACGACTGCTCGGATTACCTGGCCTGCCACCAGATGGCGACCGATGTCCTGCGCCGCGACCCGTTCCGCGAAAGCGCGTGGCGGCTCAAGATGCGCGCCGCGGCGGCACTGGGCGATGGGGACCAGGTCATCGCGCTCTACCGGGAATGCGAGCGGTCGCTGGCCGAGGTCCCGACCCGCCCCGCCGAGTCCACCCGCCGCCTGCTCGAGCAGCTGCGCTTCTAGCACCACCCGTATGTGTTGCGCTCGGATTTCGGCGGCCATCCATACCCTCCTGAGCACACCAGCACGGGACGAGAGACGCGAGCTCCCGTACCTGGGCGGCGAGCCGGCCAGGTACGGGGGATCGGTGTCGTGCCCCCGTCCCGGCGGCACCGGTCGGCGCCGTCGTCACCGCGGGCAACTGAGACGGGGACCATGCGCCCCGGTGCGGCGTTCTTCGACTCCGCAACCAGCTTCGGGGATCATCCGGGGGAGTCAGATCGGACGCCGCGATCCTCGGCGCATGGACCTGGTGCACGGCATCAAGAAGGTCGTCGCGCTGATAGAGCACACCGCCCGGGACGGCTCGTGCAAGATCGTCTGGGAGTGCTCGTTACGCTAAACCGGCCGCGGTGTCGTGCAGCGGATCATCACCGACCGGTGCGTGCTCGACGTGACGCCCGAGGGGCTCGAGCTCATCGAACTGGTGCCCGGCGTGACCGCGGACGAGGTGCGGGAGAAGACCGAACCCGCGATCCGCTCAGGATCTTCGGACACGAGTCAGCGACGTAACCGATCCAGCAATTCCCGGGTCGCTGCCGACGGTTGGGTCGGCACCTCGCGCAAAGCGGTCTCGCAGGCACGGTAGGCCGCGATGATCCGGTCGGTATCACCCACGGCCGAGGAGATGTGCATCGCCAGCCGCCAGGCACGTTCGCGGTAAGGGGCCTCGGCCAACACCTGCTGGGTCAGCTGGTAGGCCAAGTCGTACTGGGCGGTGTCGTAGGCCGCCTCGGCCGCGATATGTCGGATGTCGAGGATCAGCTCGTTCCACCGCTGTCGATATGCGGTCACCCAGGGTGAGCGGGCGGTGGGCAGAACCGCGCGTCCCGAGACCCGGTTCATGGCGTCGGACAGGATCACCTCGTGGTCGTTCACGAGCCGGCGTGCACCGTTGACCGCCATCCGCAGGTAGGCGTTGGCCGACTTGTCGTTCTTGCTGTCGAACAGCGCCGCCATCAGACTGGGACGGTTGACGACCGGACCTTCGACCGCGAGATAGCTCAGCAGCTCCACGGTCTTGAGGAGCTTGGACTCAGGAGCCGACTCGACCATCGGCTCGAGGCTCGAAACCACATTGCTGAGGGTCTGCTCGAGGCAGAGGAGGAGCCGTCCCGGTGTGGCGTCGCTGTCGTCGAGACGAAGCCACGCCACCGGGTCGTGGTGTTCGGCCAGGGCATGGACCACGCTGGTCGTCTTGCCCGAGCCGGCAGTGGCCGTCACCCACAGGATCTCGGCGGCGGCCAAGTGCGCGTGTATCGCCTCAGAGATCCATGCTCGCGGCACGGCAGTCGAACGCACCGGCGGCACCCGTGTTTTCGCCTTGAGCAGCATGGAACGGTTCGGCATCGTCGCCTCAACTTCCGGGTGGCGAAGCTAGGTGTGGTGGCCCGCGTCAGCACACCACTCGTGTGCAAATTCGGGCCAAATCGGGGCGCTGTCGCGAGCCGGAACCGGGACGGTTTCGCCGCAATTTCGCAGGTGAGCCCTAAGGTTGATCCGCGCTGTGGCGACCGCCACATGCGAAGGCGGAAGTCCCCTGCCGGCGATCCGACCTGCGACGACGCAGACCCAGGAGCTCAGATGTCAGACGTACCAGAAGGCAACCTCCTCATCCGCGGGGCTCACGTACTGACCCAGGACCCACACGTCGCGGGCGGGATGGTCGATGTTCGGGTCGAGGCCGGCAAGATCGTCGCCGTCGGCCCCAACCTCCCCGATGCCAACGCGCGTGTCATCGACGCTCGCGGCACGGTCCTGATGCCCGGCTTCGTCGACACCCATCGGCACCTGTGGTCAAGCATCTTCCGTTTCATGGCCATCGACTGGGGTTACAACGACTACTACGAGATCGTCCAGATCCAGTACAGCCCGCGGCTGACTCCTTCGGACCTCTACACCGCCAATCTGCTGGGTGCCCTCAGTGCGATCGATGCGGGTGTCACCACGCTCCGGGACGAGTCTCATGTGCAGAACTCGCCGGATCACACCGCTGAACTCGTCCGCGCCTTGCGCGACTCGGGTATGCGAGCGGTCTTTGCGTACGGCTGGCCTTCGATCGACCTCCTGTCGTGGCAGTTCGAAAGCACGAAACCGCATCCGAGCGACATGCGACGCGCCCGCGAGGAGCTGCTGCGCGACGACTCGGCCCTCGTGACGATGAACGCCATGTTGCGCGGGCCCGAGCTGGGGGGCGGTCCTGATCTCGCAGTGCGCGACATCGAGTTCGCCCGCGAGCTGAACATCCGATCCAGCATGCACGTCGGACACCTCAAGGAGCCCGGCATCGAATGGCTCGACGACCGTGGAGCGCTCGGACCGGACCTGCTCTTCCTGCACTGCCCGGCAACCACGGACCATGAATTCGAGTTGGTGCGCGACTCGGGCGGCCACGTACAGGCAACGCCGTGGATCGAGTCGGTGATGGGGGGCGTCCGGCCGCCGTCCACCGCGCGCATGCTCAATGCGGGGCTCAAGCCGGGCCTCGGTATCGACACCGAGACCGGCGCTGCATCGGACATGTTCAACGTCATGCGCGCTGCTCTCGCAGCCGACTCGCTGATGCACAAGCTCGGCCAGACAGACTTCGAGAAGCTCCCCTGGCTGACGTCGAGTGACGTGCTCGAAGCGGCGACCATCAGCGGCGCTGCCGCGGCCGGCCTGTCGGATCGCACCGGTTCGGTGACCCCGGGCAAGGACGCCGATCTGATTCTCATCCGGATGGACGACATCAACCTGTTCCCCGTCACTGACCCGACGAAAGCCATTGTGGCGGGAGGTCACCCCGGCAACGTGGACACGGTGATGGTGGCCGGTCGCATCCTCAAGTGGGAGGGCAAGCTGCTCCATCCGGCGTGGCGGTCGGTCCAGCAAGACGCGCAGGTCATCCTGAGCCGGCTCGTCGAGCAGTCTCCGCCGGTACCGGCTGGATACGTTCCAGGCGTCGACAAGTGGGACCAGTAGAGCCCGCGGAAAGGAGTGCCACGTGAGCACAGGGAACCGTATGGTCTTGAGCGAGATGTGGCTCGAACGGCTCGAAGTCTCCGACGCCGTCCGTCGTTACTTCCTGGCCATGGACGAATTCGACTGGGCCACAGCCGGTGAGCACGTCGCCAAGACGATCGTGCTCGACGCGGGATCTCTCGCGGAACCGCCGCGAGCAGTGTCCCGGGAGGAATACATGAGCTCTCTGATCGCCCGTAACGGCGGGTATCTGACAACGCTTCACTTGAATGCGGATCATGTCGTGGACGTCGACGGCGACACCGCGCGGGTGCGGTCCCACTTCTTCGGCGCGCACGGCGTTGGCCCGGACGAGGTCGACAACTACTTCGCATACGGCGTCTACGACATCGACCTCATACGAGAGGAGGGGCGCTGGAAGATCAGCCGCATCCGCGTAAAGCCAACCCGGATCCACGGCGGTCTTCCGGGTGACATTTCTGCTCGAGCAGCGGCACGGTACAAAGAAAATTCCGCGATTTGACCAGACACCTCGCGCCGTAATCGATTCGTTTCTCTCATTTTCTTGAAGGAGCATCATGTCCCGGCACGTTCAGACTGTGCGCCGCAATCGCGCTGCTGCGTGCCGGAACCGGCGTCGAAGTCGCGGAACTCGCACTCGATGACCGCATCTTCGGTTCCGAACTACTGCTCAGCTCGCCCAACCTGCGCGCGCTCGACAGCTTGGGGGTCGCCGATGCCGTGGTGGCCGCGGGTGTTCCGATCAGCTCCGTCGAGTTCCACACTGCCGACGGTGCCGAGGTAGCCAGCGTCCCGATGCCGGCGGTGGCCCGCGAAGACCTTCCGCCGGCAGTCGGCGTCACCAGGCGCGCCTTCTACAGCGCGCTTTACGACGCTGCGGTCGCGGCCGGCGCGAAGATCTCTCACGAGAAGACGGTCGAGGCGATCGCCGACGTCGAGACTGGAGTCGAGGCCAGACTCAGCGATGGGCGGATCACTCGTTACGACCTGGTCGTCGGCGCCGACGGCTGGGCATCGGCAGTGCGCCGGCTGCGCTTCCCGAACGCCGAGTTGCCGCAGTACGCCGGTCAATGCGTGTGGCGTGGGCGTGTGCCGCGCCGCGGCAAGGGATCGCTCCGCGGTTATGCGGGTGCCGGAAGGACGCCGCGGTGATCACCGTGGACGAGGACCACTCGTATGTCATGTGCCTGGTGGCTCAGCCCAAGCCGAACCGCATCGATCCGGCCACATTCATGGCGACAGCGTGGCCGCGCTGCACTCCCACGTGATGTCCAAACCATGGCACGACGGACGCGTGATACTCATCGGCGACGCCGCGCACACCACCACACCGCAGATCGGATACGGCGCGGGACTCGCCGTGGAGGACGCCGTCGTCCTTTCGCGTGTTCGGGCACCGCGAGTGGAGCCATCCGTCTGATCGCGACAACAAAATCACCCGGGTCCGCGCCCACGATGGATGGTGGTCGTCCCCGAGGTGACGGCGCTGGGCGTAGATGTCGCGACCCCGCGTATAGACGGCAAAATCCGTGTAGAAGGTTGCCCTGGCAGGGGCGAGTTCGTCCGCCGCGGTTCGCAGGTTGATCGCGATTCCGGCTTGTAACTCCGCAATCGTGACAAGTACTGTAATCACGACTTTAGTACTGGCATTGGTTCTCGATGAGGAGTGGAATGCCTGCCGCGCGCTTGCTGCCGATCGAAGAGCCTCGCGATCTCACCTCCGCGGGAGGCAGCTGATGGAAACGCGCGATCTGAATCGCCACCTCGACGCGGCGCTCACGAGGCTCCGCCAGAAAACGGGCGTTTCGGTCGCGTTCGGTGGCCCCGTCGAGGCGAATGGCACTTTGTTGCTGGAGCGCTTCGTCGGCCCGACCGCCGGCGTTCTGTCAGGCCTTAGCGTCTACCTGGGGGAAGGCCTCGGCGGCCGCGTCGTCGCCATGGGCAAGACGGCAGTGGTCAACGACTACTTCGCGACCCGCGCGATCACGCACCGCTACGACCAGCTGATCCGTGTCGAGAGGCTTCGTGCTCTGGTGGCGAGCCCGGTAGTCGTGCACAGGCGCCCCATCGCGGTCATCTACGGTGCCTACCGCAGTCACGAGATCGTGGGCGGACGTGTTCAGGACACGATCACCGAAGAGGCTCGCTCTCTCGAGCAGGAGACCGTCGTGGCCGCAACGCTCGCCCAGGCTCGCGAGGGCTGGACCGACGCGGACGGAGAAATTACCAGCATGCGCGAGCAGATCCGGGCAGCAGACGCCAAGCTGCGCCGACTGCTGGCCTCAGTGGACAACAACGAAGTCTGCGCTGCACTACAGCAGATCATCCGCACCCTGACCGACGCTCCGGGCACCGACAACCCCGCAAGGGGTTCCTTGCTGACCACCCGTGAGTCGGATGTGGTCAGCCTCGCCGGGCTCGGCTACTCCAACGCCCGCATCGCCGAGGCCCTCGGCCTCACCGTCCACACCGTGAAGAGCTACATGAAATCGGCCATGGCCAAGCTCGACGCCCAGTCTCGCCTCGAAGCGGTTGTGCTGGCCCGCCGGGCACATCTGATCCCCTAGACACGTTGTCCATGGAGCCGGGCGGGCCGCGAGGCGCACCGTTCAGCCTCCGGATACGGTTTTCTCGTGGCCGTTCCAGTACGGCTGGCGGAGTTTGAACTTCTGAAGTTTGCCGGTCGCAGTACGTACGAGATTTTCGCGGAACTCGACAGCGGTGGGGCACTTGAAGTGCGACATGCGCTCGCGGCAGAACGCGATAAGGTCGGCCTCGGTGAGCTCGGCACCGCGCCGGGGGACGACGAGAGCGAGAATCGTCTCGCCCCACTTGGGATCCGGGATACCGATCACGGCTGCTTCGGCGACATCCGGGTGCTGGTAGATGCAGTCCTCGACCTCGATCGAGGAGACGTTCTCCCCACCGGTGATGATGACATCCTTTTTACGGTCGGTAATGGTCAGGTAGTTCTCGCTGCCGACACTGCCGCCGTCACCCGTGTGGAACCAGCCGTCGACCAGGGCCTTGGCGGTCTCTTCCGGCTGGTTCCAGTAGCCGTCGAAAACGTGATTGCTACGCGCGAGCACCTCACCCTCGTCGTCGGTCTTGATCCGGACACCCAGCGCGGGCGTGCCGGCCTTGGAAAGCCGTGACGCCTTCTCGTGGGACTCGAGGCCGTCCCACTCGGCGATTGCCCGGTTCATGGTCAGCAGCGGCGAGGTCTCGGTCAGGCCGTAGATCTGGATGAACTCCCAACCGAGCTCGCCCTGCACACGTTCGATCGTCTTCGACGGCGGCGGAGCGCCCGCGCCGACCACGCGCACCGAGCCGAAGCCGGGCACCTGTTCGCCTCGGGAACGGCGGGCAGCAGCCGCATCAAGGATCGCCGCGAGTACCGCCGGCGCCGCGCACATCAGCGTGACGCCCTCACGGTCGACACGCTCGAGGATGTCTTCGCCGTCAATCTTGCGGATCACGATGTGCTTGCCACCCATGCCTGTCAACGCGTAGGGCATCCCCCAGCCGTTGCAGTGAAACATCGGCAGCGTGTGAAGCAGCACATCGCGATCCGTGACCCCGGCACTCCAACCGAAGACGGCGGCATTGAGCCACGACCCCCGGTGGGTGAGTCGAACGCCCTTCGGCCGGGCGGTGGTGCCGCTCGTGTAGTTGATGCTGACCATGGCGTTCTCGTCGACATCCCACTCGAGCGGCGGCTGGTCCGGGGCGGCGGGCGTGAACAGGTCCTGGTCGGCGATGCCGTCGAGGACGATGCGGTGTTTCGCAGCTACCGCCCCGACGTTGACATCGATCTCCGGGTCGACGAGGACAACGCTGGCACCGGAATGCTCGAGAATGTACCCGATCTCGTCCGCGGTGAGGCGGTAGTTGACGGGGACCAGAACTCGCCCGTAGCCGCTGACCCCGAAGAAGGACGTCAGGAATTTCGCGGCATTCGGGCTGATGATTGCGACCCGCTCTCCAGGACCGACATTCATGGCGTCGAAGGCCACTGCCATACCCCGGGCGCGAGCGTCGAGCTCGCGATAGGTGATCGAGCCCCATGCGCCGACGGCGTCCGGCTCGTCGACCACGGCGATGCGGTCGGGAAACACCGTCGCCGCGCGGTCGATGTAGTCGCGGATGGTGAGAGGTACGAACACGTGACTTCTTTCTGCCGGTAAATCGAAACATCTCGAACGCGATGTCGCGGCCCGTGCCGCGCTCGGGATGCCCTGGAGGCTGAGCGCAGGACGCCCCGCGACACGTGGAGCGAACCGAAATGGGGGACGTGCACCATATTCGCTCGGGTCTGTGCCCCGGCGGCACCCTCCGAAGTGGGGGTTCGGATAGGTCCAGCAGCCACGACGACCAGGTGATCTGGTCCCACACCAGGACGCTGGGGGTTACTGCGCCAGAACTGCGTGGAGCTGAGCGGGCCTACGCCATGACCACCAGGCGATTCCTGATCCGAGTTCCGGTTGGGTCATCTGGAGCGGCGTGTGCACGATGTCCCCGACGAACATCGCCGGGCCGGAGTCTGACTCGAGTCGCAACACGGCGAGCCGTGGTGGGGCTATTTGATGCCAGGACATCTGATCTTGGCTGGTGGCAGTCTGTCCGGAACTGGCTGAGCTGCTCTGAGCTCTCGGCGTCCGTATCGCAGTAACCTGTCCGATGCTCGCGGGCGTTGATCCAGCCAAACATCGACGGCCTGGAGTGCTGCCCGGCGCCGCCCCCTCGCGCGGCAGGTACTCCCCTGTAATCCCGGTTCGGCACACGTACGGGATCGCGTTCAGGATTTCCCGCAATCATGTCCTAGTCGTACCGTCAGGATGATCCATGTCAGCGAGCCTTTGTGATGTTGCCATGTGACGCCGTAAGCCAAGCCAGGATACAGGCGGTTCCATGCGCAGGCCGGGCTGAGCTGTTGCGGTGGGTCATAGTCTGCGCATCGGCTATGACGGATCGGCGAGTCCGAATTCCTCTCCGCGTTTGAGCGGACGTGTCCACCCGAGGCCTGCGTCAACTCGGGCAATGCGGTCCGCTCGCCGCTCATGACCGCTGCACTCGTGATCAACGGGGACCTGCCTCATCCCCATCAAGGGTTGAGGGAAGTCGCCGTTGATCGGCGCGCATTCGCTATGTGGGTGGCGGCGGCCGTGTTCCGCATTTCGGCCCATCGTTGAGGCGTCATTTGGTGGATTGTCCGTCGTTGTCGGTGATGCTGAACGACACCACAGGCAAATAGATTGCCTTTCTGGTCAAGACTGGTTCTCGAGTGTTGCCGGCAGTGCTATGTTCATTGCTAATAGTAGTCGCGTATACAAAGGAGGACTGGGTCGGCGTCGTATCGGAGAATGTGCTGATCAATCGCGTGCTCCAATGGGCTGAGCTGGCAATAGGGCGAACGGTTGATCGTTTGGCGGCTGCGGTGGGATAAATCGCGACGAATTCTTTTCGTCCGGGTATCATTTAATGTCGCTCAAGCGAATCTTGGCAAGGGGGATATCCGAGTGTTCCGCTCTCTTGAAACGCTGGCGTGTCGTTCGGATGAATCGGCTGATTTGGTTCCGATGACGACGTCCGACGGTGTCGGCCTCCACCAGTTGTTGGACGTCGTTCCGGTGAAAGCGGCGACGGATTCCACGCCCGCTGGTACGACTTTTCGCGGGTACCCTCCGCCCGACCTCGTCGGTGACGTCGAAAAAGCCTTCCGGATACAGACGTCGGACGATGAGTTGATGGAAATCACCAAGTTCGGGGATCTGGCTCGAATCATCGAACAGCCGAGGAACCCCCAGGCTTCAGACATCAGTCACCGCTGATGGCGGGCCTACACGGCCGTGAGCCGGAGCGCACAGGCGGCGTTGGGCTTCGTTCGCCGACGTTGATCGACATTCTGCGTTACCGTGCCCAGGATTCGGCCGGCCGGGTCGCTTACCGGCACCTGGTCGACGGCACGTCCGGACATCAGGTCTCCCTGACCTACGGCGATATGTGGCAACGTGTTCTGGCCGTCTCCGCCCAAGTGCGGACTGCGGGGCCTGTCTCTTATACACAACTG
>NZ_WMBA01000089.1 GCF_009707865.1 Amycolatopsis pithecellobii | reverse complement strand
CCGTCGCATCCTCGATACCGTTGCGAGTCTCGTTGGTGAACTTGCAAAAGTTCACCTTCCACTCGTGCGGCGAGCCGGCCAGCATCCGGATGTTCGCACCCGCGCAGAACACCTTCTCCTTGGCACTAGTGATGACCACAGCAGCGACCTCCGGATGCTCGAACCGCAGCCGCTGCACCGCGTCGTAGAGCTCGATGTCCACACCAAGGTCATAGGAATTGAGCTTCAGCTCGTAGCCCTCGACGAGCCCACCCTGCTCGTCGACATCCATCTCAAGCCAAGCGATCGGCGGTTCGATACGCAGGTGCCAATGCCGGTACGAGGCCGGCTCCCGATCGAAATCGACCTGTGTTCGCGGGACCGGACGCTCGTGGGCGTCGTCCACCACGGAACCGGGCTCCATGGCTACCGCCATTTCGAAACGCCTCCTCGCCGAGCGATCAGAACAACCACATCTTCTACGAAGAACTACATACTCGTCAATCTTCTGTAGAACTTTGATCCGGTGTGGTCTAGCCGGGCAAGGGAACCCGGAAGACGTGGAGCTGGAGCGCGAGCAGGGCGTAGTAGCCGACCACCGCGGTGAGCTCGAACACCTGCGCATCCCCGATCAACGCCCGGAGCTCTGTGAACGTCGCGTCGGACAGGTCCTCGTCGTCGAGCATCTCGTGCGCCGCCCGCGCGACGACGGCGTCAACTGTGTCCAGGACGCCGTAGTCCCCCGCGCGAATCCCGGCCAGCTGCTCGCCGGTCAGGCCCAAGGCTTGAGCGACGGGTTCGTGCACAAGGCGTTCGAAGTCCGCGTCCTTATGGGCGGCGACAACGAGAATCGCGATCTCCCGCGATCGGTCCGCCAGCTTGGACTCGTAGCGCAGGCTTGCGCCGAGCGCCTGCAACGCCTGCCCCAGCGACGGCTGGAGGAGGAACGCGTTGAACGGCCCCTCCAGGCAGCCCTCGCCGTCGACGAGGGGAACCCTTTGACGAGCCCGGGGGCCGCCGACGATCGAGTCATACAGTTCCCGTTGCGCCGCATCAAATTCCGCGGGAGGCAGCTTGCGGCTGCGACCCCTCGTGCGACCAGTACTCCGTGAATCCGGCACCTTCATCAGCTCCCATCTGTCTTGCTGAATCGACTATCTAGGTCTACTGTCGATTCTGTGGCAAATCATCGACTCACACCGGAACCGACGGAGGAGGCGGCCAAGCGCCGGGCCGCGCTACTGCGCGCCATGCCGGTGACCCGGATGCTCGACTACGGCATGGACCACTGGGACGCCACCCACCTGAGCAATGCGCCCGCCTCCCAGCCGTGGCACGAAGCCGCCGCCCAGTTGGCCGATGCGCAACTTGCCCGCGCCAAGGCGGCGGCAGACCGGGGTGATGTCGAGACGGCGGTCGCGTGTTATCGCCGGGCGACGGCAGCGCTAATCTTCGCGCAGATGGCCTTCAACACCGACACCGCGGCCAAACGCACCCTCTACGATCGGCTCGCCGGCGCATACCAAGCCGCGGCCGATCTCGACACCGAGTTGCGCGTGGAACGGCTGTCGATCCCTTTCGGGGCAAGCCATTGCACCGCCTGGCTCGTCCGTCCCCGCAGCGATCACCCGGCACCGGCTGTCGTCATCGTCGGCGGGCAGAGCGGCTGGGGTCCGGCCTATCACAAGCAGGCCGAAGCACTGGCCCGGCGGGGGCTGTCCACGGTCCTGCTCGAAGCGCCCGGCCAGGGCGAGACTCGCCTGAGCGGCGGCCTCCATCTCGACGGGCACGTCGATCTGGCCTTCAGTGCGACCCTCGATACGGTGCGGGCGCGAACCGGCTATGACGGCCCGTTTGGCGTCTGGGGCAACAGTTTCGGCGGGCTGCTGGCCGCCCGCGCGGCGGTTCAGGACGGCCGTTTCGGTGCGTGTTGCGTCAACGGGGCCGCCACCAAGCCGGAACCATTGCCGTTCCGTACGGCCAGCGAACAGGTGCAGGCACTCCTCGGCGTCGGCACGGACGAAGAAGCGGCAGCCGTGTTGCGCACCCTGTGGCTCGACCCGGCGGTCGACCAGACGACGGCCGAAGTGCTGGTGCTGCACGGCGGCGCCGACCCACTGGTCACCCTCGACCAGCAGAAGGTGTTCCTCGACCTGTCGGCGCGATCCACGTTGCGGGTCTGGGAAGACGGCGAACACACGATGTACAACCATTCCGCCGAACGTACGGAGTTCCTCTGCGACTGGTTCCGGAGCCGGCTGCTCGCCAGGTGACTCCCGGCAGCAGCGCGCCACGGCGCGCTGCTGCGTCACGGTGAGCTCTCTCAAGCGTCCACTTCGGCATAGATCGCCCGCACAACCGGGGCAAACGGATGCTGCGCAAGGCCTCGCGCGTCGAAAAGCTGGTTGTGGCAGATCATTCCGGCCAGTTCCGCATCCAGGTCCGCGAAACCGAGGGCGCCTCCGGCCCCGGGGTGCCACAGGACGGACCTGCCGAATCCGAGGACGTCGGCGTGCGAAGGCACCTCTCCGCCGAGCATCAGCGCACCCTGTCCGATGACACCGTGCGGCCCCACCAGAGGCCCGGCTGGGTAACCACCCGTCCGCGGCTCCAGGAACGTCCGGATACGCTCGGCCGACAACAGCCGGGGCCCGTCGAGCTGTCCCCCTTGGGCATACAACGCCCAGAGCCGCGCACCCGCCCGCGCGGTCATCCACGCGCCGCTCGGATCGAACCGGACGCGGTACTCGGCGGTATTGATCTCGTGGTCTTCGGTGACGACGAAATCCCCGGCGAAAATGTCACCCTTCACCACGGCGGCACGCCCGTGCACGGAGGCCGGAAGCCGGTGCCACAGATCGGTGATTCCTGCTGGCGCGAGAACCTCGTCACGCACGAACTCTTCGAACGAGCGGTGCGCCGGATCGGCACGCCGCACGATCTCCCCCACGAGGTAGCCCCAGGTCAGAGCATGGTATGAGTCGTGCTCGGCCGGGTCTGCGCTCGGCGCGGAACGAGCAAGCCGATCCGTCATCCACTCCCAGTCACCGAGCCGTTCCGGCGTCACATCGGCCGGCAGCCCGGCCAGCCCGACTCGATGCGTGAGGGCGTCGCGAACCGTGAACGACTCCTTGCCCCAGGCACCGAACTCCGGCCAGATCGAGGAAATCGTCTGGTCGTACCGGAGCAGACCTCGCTCGACCTGCCGGTGCAGCGCGGTTGCCGTCGAGACCTTGCCCGCGGACGCCACCCAGAAAACCGTGCCGGCGTCGACTGGTTTCCCGCCCGCGCGCGCATCTCCGGCCTGAGCATCGATCACCAGCTTTCCCTGGTGGTAGGCCGCGATCTGCAGGCCTGCCTCGCCGCGCGACAGAACTTCATCCATCGCCTTCTCCAGTGCGCTACCCATGCTGTTCCTTCCTCTTCTCCCTTTGGGTTCAAGCCGAGTCCGGCACCGGAGAAGGTGTCCTGGACCCAGCCGGTGTAGCCCATGAGTTGCAGGCCGTAGATCCCGGTGCACGCATTGCTACTCCAATGTCTATCTACCAGAACGTGATCTGTAAGGTAGAATACGTGTTGCCCGGGCGCAAGGCTTGGCCCAGGCGATCTCCGCGAGTTACGGCATGCTCGTGGCGGCCACGCTCCGGTCGTCTGCTTGACAGAACACTGTCCGCGTCTTAGAATGATCGACGCTCACCGGACATCTGTCGCGCAGTGCGCCCCGTAGCGGCCCGTCGGCTGCGTTCACGAGCCGGATTCCGACAAAGCGAAGGGCCGAGATACGTGAGTCTTCCTACCGAACCCCGCACACCGGCAAGTGCGCCCGATGCCCTGGACGCGGATGTCCTCATCGTCGGATACGGCCCGGTCGGGCAGAGCCTGGCCGCCCTGCTGGGCGTGGCGGGGCACCGCGTGACGGTGTGCGAGCGACGGCTCACGCGCTACGAGACGCCTCGCGCCGGGCACTTCGATCACGAGATCATGCGCATCTTCCAGTCGCTGGGCATTGCGGACGATGTCCGGCGTATCGCGGAACCAGCCCGGCTGTATGAGTTTCTCGATCCCGACGGAGCCGTGGTTTCCCGTCTGCCACGGGAATGGACGGCTCCGTCAGGCTGGGACGCGTCGTATCACTTCTACCAGCCGGAACTCGAGGACGTCCTGGACTCGGCGGTCCACAAGATGTCCACTGTGGACGTTCGATTCGGGGCGGCCGTGGTCGATCTGCGCCAGAAGGCCGGGTACGTGGTGGCGACCTTGGCGGACGGCAGTGTCGTCACCGCCCGCTATGCGGTCGGGGCGGACGGCGCCAACAGCGCGGTCCGTGCGCTGTGCGATATCGGGACGGAGGATCTCGGCTTCCGGGGTGACTGGCTCGTCGTCGACGTGCGGCCCCGGCCCGGCACCCCGGCACTGGATATCCCGGACACCTGCCAGGTGCTGAATCCCGCGCGCCCCAACCATATGGGCCGGGTGGCTCAGCGGTACTTCCGCTGGGAGTTCATGCTCGTCGACGGCGATGATCCGCGCGAGCTGGTGCGGCCGGAACGGGTCTGGGAGCTACTCGAACCCTGGGTCGGCCCCCAGGATGCGGAGCTGATCCGCCAGACGGTCTACGAGTTCAGGTCCATCGTGGCCGACACGTTCCGGCGCGGATCGGTGCTGCTCGCCGGCGACGCCGCACACGTCATGCCGCCGTTCCTCGGGCAGGGCATGAGTTCCGGTATCCGGGACGCGGCCACCCTCGGCTGGATGTTCGACCTCGTGCTGGCCGGCGCCGCGGGCCCGGAACTCCTTGACCTGTATACGGCTTCGCGGAGGCCACACGTCCTCGACTACATCGAAGAGTCGGTGCGGATCGGGACCGTCGTCTGTGAGACCGATCCCGTTCGCGCGGCGCAACGTCGCGAGGATTTGCGGTCGGCGACCGAACTGCCCGCACCGTTCGAGCCGCCGATCGGCGCGGGATTCCACGACGGGGACCCGTTGGCCGGCCACCTGGCCGTCCAGCCGTTGCTGCGGACGAACGACGGGAAGACGGAACGATCCGACGATGTGCTCGGCCGGGGGTTCACCCTGTTCAGCCTTCTGGACCTGGACCCGGTGACGCGCGCGGCCGTCGCAGACCTCGAGCAGGCGATCGGGCTGCGGTCCATTGTGGTCGGTGAAGCGGGGGTGCCGGAAGAGGGCGCGGCGCTGAGCGACTGGCTGAAGGAAGCCGGCGTCGTGGCCGTACTGGTCCGCCCGGACTTCTATGTTTTCGGCACTGCGCAAGGACTTTCCGCCATCCCGGGTCTACTCGGCTCACTGCGCGCGAGCCTTTCGCTGGTGTAGCGGTGAGCCGGCTAGCTCAGCACCGTGCTGAGCTGGTCCACCGCATCGAGAAGCGTGCGAACGTGCCCGGTGAGCTTCTCTTCCGTCAACCGCTCGGAAGGACCAGAGATACTGATGGCAGCGCGTACGTTTCCCGTGGCGTCGCGGACCGGCGCGGCGATTGCGTGCAGCCCCGCCTCGCTTTCGCCGAGATTCAGGGCGTATCCCTGCTCGCGGACCGTCTCGAGCTCGTTCTCCAGCATGCGCCGGGTGCTGATCGCCTTGTTCGTGCCACCTTGAATGCGGCTGCCCGGGTAACGCTCCCGGAGCTGGTCGCGAGACAGGGACGCCAGCAGAACCTTTCCCGCCGCGGAGGCGTGTGCGGGCGCCCGGTCACCGGCTCGCAGCGCGGCGCGAATGGCGAAACGGCCCTCCACGCCGTCGAGGAAGACGATCGTGGCGCCGTCCAGGCTGATGAGGTGCACGGTTTCGCCGATGTCCTGGCACAGGCGTTCCAGCGTCGGCCGGGCCTCCGCTCGCAGGTCGGTGGCTCCGATGACCGCCACGCCGATCTGGATGAGCTGGGGCCCCGGACCGTAACCGCGAGTCGCGGGCTCCTGCCGCAGCAGACCCTGGGACTGGAGCGTGGTGAGCATCCGGTGCGCGCTCGACCGGGCTATGCCCAGCTCCGCGGCGACCTCGGCGACACGCAGAACACGCTGACTGCGCAGCATCAACAGAACGCGCGCCGCGTTCTCGACGGATTCGATCGGATAGCTTGCCGGCGCCGACATGGTGCCTTCCACTAGGAGAAATGAACGGAGCCACAACCATTCCGGGTGGCGCCTGCACTGTAGCACGAAGAGGCGTCACAGTTCCGCCGTGCAGAACCATGTATCACTCGCCACGGTCTCTTTGTCCACGAAGGGAAACTCATGCCGACGACAAGCAACGGTATTCACTACGAGGAGCACGGCAGCGGGCCGGGCACGATGGTCATGCTGCCCGGGCTCGGTTGCTCGATCGAGTGCTGGTCTCAGGTGGCGCCCCTGCTCGACGGTTATCGCATCATCCTGATGGACCTGCCCGGCCACGCCGGCTCCCTCCACGCGGTCGCCGATGGCACGAACCTCGGCACGATTGCCAAGCCGGTGATCGACGCTTGTGACGAGCTGGGCCTGGAGCGCTTCGCCCTCGTCGGTCTCTCGTTCGGCGGCGCGGTCAGCATCCGGATCGCGCTCGACCGGCCCGGCCAGGTGCTCGCGGTCATGGCGCTCATGCCGTGGAATGCCGGCGGGGCCGAGGCGGGCGATCCGGCCATGGAGGGGTTCTACGACTCCTTCGGCGACCTCGGCGCCATCACCAAGGCCATCCGGGGCATCTCACTGGATCCGGACAAGACGACCGACGTCGTGCGCACCATGTCGACCGCCGTCACCGAACAGTTCTGGCGCAGCTGGTACGGCGGCGGCGTTTACACGAGCATGTTCGAGGAGCTGCCCGGGATGACCGTGCCGGCGTGCTACGTCATCGGCGGCAGGGACGCCATCGCCCCGCAGGACAAGCTGATCGCCGACGTCCGCGCGATGCCGGGAGGGCGGCTGATCTTCCTGTCAGACGCCGGGCATCTCGCCCCGTACGAGGCTCCGGAGCTCGTTGCGACGGAGATCCGCGAGTTCGTCGGCCGTTATGCGAAGACCGGCGCCGGAGTCGCCTGAGCCCAGCCGCGGGAGGGCGGTTTCGCCCTCCCGCTCAGGTGTCCCCGGCGCCGTCTTCGGCCGGGAGCAGCTTGAGCACGAGTGACGTGGTCTTCCGGAAGTGCGCCTCGAGCCGCCGGGTCGCCAGGTCGGTGTCGCGGGCCAGCGTCGCTTCCATGATTTCCCGATGCTCGCGCGGCACGTCGCGACGCCCGGCCGCCACCGGCACGGACAGCCGACGGTAGAGCTCGCTGGCGTCGAAGAGCGAGCCGCAGAAGTCGAGCAGGATCGGCATGTCGCAGGCCGCGATCAAGGTCTGGTGGAAGGCGCGATGAGCCTGGGCCCAGGCGTCGCTCGTGCGATCCGGCTGTTCCGCCGAGCGCGGCGGGGTGGCCGCGAGGGTGTGGTGCGCGGCCACGACCTGCGACTCCCACGCGATATCGCCCTTCGCGATGGCCCTGCGCAGCGCATAGCCCTCGACCTCCACCCGGAGATCGGTGAGGTCGACGAGGTCCTTGCGGGACAACGGCGTGACCTGAAACCCGTGGTTGTAGACACTTTTGACGATGCGCTGCTCCGCGAGCCGGGACAACGCCTCGCGGATGACACTGATGCTCACGCCGAACCGGCCGCGCAGTTCGGCCGGCATGAGCCGCTCGCCCGGCGCGTGCTCGCCGGCGAGGATCGCCGCGCGCAACTGTTCGTAGACATGACTGGCGAGCGTGTCCGAGGTTCCGGTGCGAGCCATCGGGCCAGAGTATCCGACGATAGGCAGATCATGCCAACATCGCCGCAGACTCGACTCTGCCCAGCCCGGCCCCGGTTCCCTTGCCGCACAAGACGATCGGGACGTTGAGTGGCCCGGAATGGCCGCCGGTTCCAGAGGCGCCGCCCTGTGCATTCGTGCACACCCGGAGCACACAAGAGTGCCATTGCTATGCCACATGACATGTCCTATGTTGGTCGACACAGAACCCGCAGAAGGTGAGGGAAGACCGTGGCAGCGACGCCGTACACCACAGGGCTCAACCGGATCGCCGAAGGGTGCTACGCCTGGTTCGAGCCGCCCGGCAGTTGGGGGCTCGCCAATTCAGGAGTCGTTGTCGCCGGTGACGAGGTGCTGATTGTCGACACCCAGAACGACATGCCACGGGCACGCAAACTGCGCGACGCGGTACGCGAGGTGGCCGGACCGCGGGAAATCCGGACCGTCGTCAATACGCACGCCGACGGCGATCACTGGTTCGGCAACGTGTTTTTCGAAGACGCGCGGATCCTTTCCTCCGCTGAGGCCGCCGCACAGATGCGGGAACTCAAGCGCGATCCGCGGAAGATCCGGCAGTCCGCCGAGAATGCCGCCGGCCCGGCGATGCGCGATTTCCTGAATTGGCGGGCCGACATGTTCGACTACACCGGCTGGCGGCCGGTGTTCCCGACCGACACCTTCTCCGCCAAGGAATCCATCACCGTCGGCGGGATTCAGGTTGAGCTGATTCCGGTGGGACCCGCCCATACCAGCGGCGATGTCATCGTTCACGTACCGGAGCGGGGTGTCGTCTTCGCCGGCGACATCGTGTTCCATCGCACGACGCCGATGGTGTGGACCGGCCCGTTGTCCAACGTCGTCGCCGCCTGCGAAATGATCCTCTCGCTCGAGCCCACGGTGGTCGTGTCCGGCCACGGTTCCGCGGCCGGACGGTCCGGTATCCGCGACCTGTGCGATTACCTGAACCTGGTTCACGAGCACGCCGCGAAGCGGTTCGCAGCCGGTGATACGCCGCTCGAGGCGCTCCAGACCATCGACCTCGGCCAGTTCCGGTTGTGGGCGCACAATTCGCGCGTCTACCAGGCGATCAACGCGGTGTACCACGAACTCGACCCGGCTCGCGAGCCGGTGCCCTACGCCGAAATCATGGAAACCGTGGTCGCGCACGACTCATACTGATTCACCGACTCAAGGGTGTGTTGCAATGGTGCTCTCGCCACAGTCAGACGAACGCCGCCGGATGCGGCGGAACATCCGCCTCGGCTCACTCGGGGCCGGGCTCGAAAACTATGACTTCGTCGTCTACCTCTACGTAGCGACGCTCATCAGCCGCGACTTCTTCCCGGCCGGCTCGTCCGCCACGCTCAGGCTGGCGCAGACTTTCGCCATCTACGCCATCGGCTTCCTGATCAGACCGGTGGCCGGCATCCTCATCGCCAGGATCGCGGACCAGATCGGCCGTAAGCGGCTGTTCGTGCTCAACGTCATGGCGATGTCGGTGGCAACGGTCGCCACCGGTCTCCTGCCGACCTACGTGGCCATCGGCTGGCTGGCGCCGGTGCTGCTGATCCTCATGCGGGTGATTCAGGGCTGCGCCATGGGCGGCGAGCTCCCGGCGGCGGCCGTCTTCGTCAGCGAACACGCACCCCGTGACGGCGTGGCCCGGGCCGGATCATTCCAGCAGATGGTCACTTTCATCGGGCAACTGTGCGGGGCCGGTGTCGCATTCCTCAGTGGACTCATCGTCACGAACCTGACGCCGGACACGCCCTCCCTGGCGTGGCGCCTGCCCTTCCTCGTCGGCGGGGTCCTGGGCATCGTGTCGACGTATCTGCGCCGCAAGCTGGACGAGACCCCGGTCTTCACGCAGCGGGACGGGAATGCGCTCGCAATCCGGAAAACGCCGGTCCGCGAGGTGTTCCGGAAGCATTACCGCGCGGCGTTGTTCGGTGCACTGATCGTATCGACGCTCGTGATCGGCAACACGGCGTACATCAGCTTCTGGCCCACTTATCTGCAGATCTCGCTGCACATCCCGGCCACGAAGGCTCTTATGACGAGCTTCATCTCGATCCTGGGCGCGCTGCTCCTGATGCCATTCTGGGGACGCGTCGCCGACCGCCGTGGCTGGCGGACCGCGTTGCTCTGTGCGGCTACGATCTCGACCGTGGGGTCTGTGCTGCTGCTGACGGTGCTGCCCGCGCTGCCCGCCGACTCGAGCGTGATCTACTGGATCGGGCTGCCCGGGGCGATCGGTTCGGGGGCGTCCATCGCGATGGTGCCCGGCCTCGTTTCGTCGCTGTTCCCGGCGGAAGTCCGGCAGACGGGTTACTCGGTGTCCTACAACCTCGTGATCGCGACGATCGGCGGCGTCCTCGGCCTCATCATGGTCGGCCTGGTCTCGCTGCTGGGAGTGGGCACGCCGATGTATGTGGCACTGCTCGGCGCGCTGATCTCGGTCATCGCGGCGGTCGTGGTGGTGCGGCTTCCCCGGTATCTGGGCGTCGGCGCCCGGCCCACGAACGACACCGGAACCCGGGCCGGCGACGCGGCACTGGGATCAATCGAAAGGTAGCTATGCGGGCGTACGGATTCACGCAGATCGGCGGGCCGGACCAGGAGGCATTCCTCGATGTTCCGGTGCCCGAGCCCGGGCAGGACGAACTTCGGGTCCGGGTGCGGGCCGCGGGCGTCAATCCCGGGGACTGGCGGCTCCGGGAGGGCGGCTACGGTACGGCCGGGCAGGCGGTGCTGGGGCGCGAGGTCGCGGGGACGGTCACGGCGGTCGGCGAAGGTGTGACCGGGTTCGCCATCGGAGACGAGGTTTTCGGCGGCTGCCCCGGCATGGTCGGCGGCTGGGCCGAGGAGGCGATCGTGACCGCCTCCTTCGCCGCGCACCGGCCCTCCTCGGTGGCACCGGAGGTCGCCGCGGCCCTGCCGGTGGCGGCCGGTACGGCATGGGACGCGCTGGAGGGGCTGGCCTTGCCGGCCGGCGCGACACTGCTGGTGAACGGCGCGGGTGGCGGAGTCGGCATTCCCGTTCTCCAGCTTGCCCGGGAGCAGGGCCTGCGGGTGATCGGGACGGCCGGCCCGGCGAAGCATGAGATCGTCCGGCGGTATGGCGGGATCCCGGTCGCCTACGGCGATGGTGTGCTCGACCGCATCCGGGCGATCGCACCGGATGGCGTCGATGCGGTGTTCGATCTGGTCGGAGGCGTTGCGCTGCAAACCGTTGCCGAACTCGTGACGGACAAGAAACGGCTGCGCTCGGTCGCCGACAAGCCCCTCGTCCGGGAGCTGGGTGGCACGGATGTCACCCGGGATCGCAGCACCCGCGTGCTGACCGAACTCATCCGTCTGGTGGCGGCGGGGAAGTTGGACCCGCTGGTGACCGAGGTCCGGCCACTGGACGATGCGCGGGCCGCCCTCGCGCTGGTGGAAGCCGGCCACACGCTGGGAAAGGTCGTGCTGAGGGTGTCCGGCTGAGTCACGCGTTGTTCGTCAGGATGATGCGGCCGGGCGCATGCGGGCCCTCACTCAGTGCATGTGCCTTGGCGACCTGATCGAGCGGGAATGCCGCGGCGACCGGCACCCGAAGCAAGCCCTTTTCGGCGAGCGTGACCGCCGTCGTGAGGCCATGCAGAGCCAGCGGATCGGCATGGGGCACAACGGTTTCGCCCGAATCGTCAGTAGGCGCGCCGTGTGAGAGGTGGACGCCGTATACCGCGGCGTTCAGGTCGGCGATCGTCACGACCCGGCCGGCGTCACCGGCGATGGTGACCAGATCGGGCAGGGCGCCACCGGCGCAGTCGATGACCGCATCGACCCCGTGCGGCGCCAGTGCGCGGACCCGCTCGATCAGGCCGGGTCCGTACGTCGTCGGCACCACGCCGAGGGAGTGCAGGAACTGATGGTTGTGCTCGGACGCGGTGCCGATGACGGTGGCGCCCCTGGCGAGGGCGAACTGCACGAGGACCGAGCCGGTCGCCCCGGCCGCGCCTTGGACCAGCACGGTTTGGCCGGCTCCGACAGCCAGCCGGTCGAGGACGCGGGTCGCGGTCTCGGCGCTGCCCGCGGCACCGCCCGCCTCCTCCCACGTCCACGCGGTCGGCCGGGGTGCCCAGGCCACCAGCACCGCGAAGTCGGCGTTGGCACCGCGGGTGGCCGAAGCGGTCATCCCGAACACCTCGTCACCGATGCGCACGCCCTCGGCACCCGCCCCGATCTCGTCCACCACACCCGCCGCGTCGAACCCGGTGCGGTAGGGCAACGACACGGGCACCAGCTCCCGCAATGCGCCGGAGCGCACCCGCACCTCACCGGTCGTGAGGCCCGAGGCCCGCACCGCGATCCGGAGCTGACCCGGCGCGGCATGGGGTTCCTCGACCGTGGCGATCCGCATGACCGTGGGTGGCCCGTATTCACTGAACTGGACTGCTCGCATGAATCCGAACGTAACGGAACACCCCGTCCGTTTCGCTAAAGTGAGAGCGGTGACGGCACAACCGAGAACCCGCTCAGACGCACGTGCCAACCGCGAGCGCATCGTTGCGGCCGCCCGCACCGCGTTCGCAGCCGACGGCCTCGAGGTCCCGATCCGGGAGATCGCCCGGCACGCAGGAGTCGGCGTCGCGACGGTCTACCGGCACTTTCCGGCCAAGGAAGCACTGCTGAGGGCCGCGTTCGCCGAACAGCTGGCGTCGTGCGCGAGCATCGTCGAGGAGGGACTGGCCCAGGACGACCCGTGGCGCGGGTTCGGGCTGGTGACCGAAAAGCTCATGGAGATGCACGCGCGCGATCGTGGTTTCGCCCGCGCCTTCACCTCCCGGCTTCCCGCCACAGCAGGGCGCGACCGGACACTGCGCCTGCTGCTCGACCTCATCCGGCGTGCCAAGGAAGCCGGCAAGCTCCGGCCGGACTTCGTGCTGGAGGATCTCATCCTCGCGCTGATGAGCAACGAGGGCATCCAAGCGGCGACACCCGGACTAAGAGCGAAGGCGTCACGTCGCTTCGCCGCTCTGATGGTTCAGTCCTTTCAGACCAGACCCGGCCTGCCCCCGCTCCCGCCGGCCGTCCGGCTCCCGCTCATCGCGGAACAGGCGCCATCTCTCGCTCACCGATCAGGCTGAGCAGCATCCGGGTCAGCACCTCGTAGGCCTCGGTCAGATCGACCCGGTCCGGGCTGAGGTTCCATTGCTGGTTGACCCCGATCACGGTGCCGAAAACCATCACCGCGACGGCGTCGGGGCTGATTCCTTCGGGAAGTCGCGACGCTATTTCCGGCCGCCGGGCCCATTCACTGACATGCGCACGGAAATTGTCGTGCAGCTTGACGAACGAGTCGTGGATGGGCGAGTCCGGTTTGCCCGCCTCGATGAGCAGGGCCAGCGTCAGCCGCGCGGTCTGGTTGCGGACGACCCTGGTGGCCATGTGCACGATGTCGAACGCGCCTTCCGGACCGGGCCGCAACGGGGCCGCGTCCCGTGAGGAGGACGCCTCCTCATAGACACGCTCGACCACGGCGGTCAGCAGCCCTTGCTTGTCGCCGAAGTGCCAGGGAATGGAGCCGCGGCTCACCCCGGAACGATCGGCGACGTCGACCAGCGAGGTCTGCTGGTAGCCCTGCTCGGCGAACAGTTCCGCGGCGGCGGACAAGATCAGCTCGCGGCTCTGTCGTGTGCGCTCATCACGCAGACCGGACATCGCGCCTCCCTTTTGTGTTCCCACTGTGACTCTACACATTGACAGTTGCCGTGTCCTCCAGCATGGCCTATGTTGCTCAGCATAGGCGCGGCATTGATCCGCAACCGCTTCCAGAGCCGAGCTTGTTCGCCGCTGACGAGGGAGTGAGATGGTGAGCCCAACCGATCGCGACACCAGCCGCGTGTCCGGTCTCCTGCACGACTTTTCCCTGGAGATCACCGGTAAGGACGTCGGTGACCTACAGAAGGCGGCGGCCGGAGTCCCCCAGGGGACCCGGGTCAACGTGACTTTCCTTGCCAATGAACAAACCTCGGTCCGGGTCCGCGCGGCGGAGGTGATCAAGGGGCTGGGTTTCCGGCCGGTGCCACACATTTCGGCACGTCGCCTCACTTCTCGCGACGAGCTCGACCGGTACCTCTCAGCGCTCGCCGAGATCGGTGCCACCGAGGACGTCGTGGTCATCGCCGGCGACCCGGCACATCCGGCCGGGCCGTTCGCAGACTCGCTGGCGGTGATCGCCAGCGGAGCGCTCACCGAGTACGGGGTGCGGTCGGTCGACATCGCCGGATATCCGGAGGGCCACCCGAAGATTCACGAGGACGTCTTGTGGCGGGCGGTCGAGGAAAAAACGGATGCGTTACGGGCGCGGGGATTGGACTATTCCGTCGCGACACAATTCGTCTTCGATGCGGCGACCGTGGTGCGGTGGATCGAGCAGTTGCGTGGCCGGGGAATCGACGGTCCGGTCCGCATCGGCGTACCGGGCCCCGCCGGGGTGCAAAGGCTTCTCCGCTACGCCAAGCGCTTCGGCGTGAGTTCCTCGGCGAGCGTGGTGCAGAAATACGGGTTCTCCCTGACCGGCCTGCTCGGAACGGCCGGCCCGGCCCGGTTCATCGCCGATCTCCAGTCGGCGATCGACCCGGCCCTGCATGGCGAAATTCTGCTGCATTTCTACACATTCGGCGGAGTTCGCGCGACCGCGGAATGGGTCCGGACCGCGTTGTCGGGGGAAGAATGAAACACATCGGTCTACTGCGTGATCAGGCGAGCCTGGTCGTGCACGGTGACGACAAACGGGGCATCGTTGCCGCCGTCGCGGCCGTGCTGACCCGGCATCGGGCGAACATCATCGCGCTCGACCAGCACAGCGACGATCCCGAAGGCGGGGCCTTCTTCCAGCGCACCGTCGTCCACGTGCCCGACCTTCCCGCGGTGCTGCCGGCGTTGGAGGACGACCTCGCCGCCACCGTGGGCGCCGAACTCGGCCTGCAATGGCGGCTACGGGACCTCTCGGTGCCGCTGCGGGTGGCGATTCTCGCGTCCAAATCGGATCACTGCCTGCTCGACCTGCTGTGGCGGCAGCGCCGCGGAGAGCTGCCGATTTCGGTGAGCATGGTGATCTCCAACCACACCGACGTCGCCGAGGACGTGCGGTTTTTCGACATCCCGTTCTTCCATGTGCCCAGCGCGGCGGGAAAGGACAAGTCGGAGCCGGAGAACCAGATCGCCAAGCTGCTCGCCGGTAACGTCGATCTGGTGGTGCTCGCCCGTTACATGCAGATTCTGTCCGGGGCGTTTCTCAAGGAGATCGACGTCCCGGTGATCAACATTCACCACTCGTTCCTGCCCGCGTTCATCGGGGCCGGGCCGTACAAACGGGCCAAGGAACGCGGCGTCAAACTGATCGGCTCGACGGCACACTACGTCACCGAGGATCTCGACGAGGGACCGATCATCGAGCAGGACGTCGTCCGGGTCTCGCACCGGGAAAGCCTGGAGGAAATGATCCGCCGTGGTGCCATCGTCGAACGCGAAGTCCTGGCCAGGGCCGTACTCTGGCACAGCCAGGACAGGGTCATCCGATGGGAAAATCGCACCATCGTCTTCTGAACAAGCCATCGGAAGGAAGTTCCATGCCCGAAGCATCGACAGAGCAGTCGCTGCAGGACCTCATCGACGGTCTGCCCAGTCTGGTCGAATACTTCTCCCACGACACACGTGCCCCCTCGTTCAAGTCCGCGGGTGCCGCCGCGGCGGCGCTCACCCCGCCGGCGTATTCGAACTGGCGAGACGAGCAACGCGCGTGGAGCGAGACCGCGGTGCTGTTCCAGCAGACCCACAACATGCCCGAACTCTTCCTCGAAGGCCCCGATGCGCTGAGGCTGCTGGAACGGCTGGGGGTCAACACCTTCGCCAACTTCACCACCGATCGTGCCAAGCAGTTCGTGACCTGCACGCCGAATGGGCACATCATCGGCGACAGCATCGTCTACCGTCACGGCGAGCAGAGCTTCGAACTGGTCAGCGGCATGCCGGGCCTCGACTGGGTGCACTACCACGCCGAAACCGGTGGGTACGACGTGAAAGTCGTCCGGGACAACCAATCGACGGACAACCCGTCCGGCCGGCGGGTGCGGTTCCGGTTTCAGCTCGACGGTCCCCACGCCGGCGCGATCTTCGCCGCGGCGGTGGACGGTGAGCCGCCCGCCATTCCCTTTTTCCGCACCGCCACCGTGTCGATCGCCGGCAAACAGGTCCTGGTTCTGCGCCATGGCATGGCCGGCTACAAGGGTGTGGAACTCTCCGGTGCGTTCGAGGATCACGACGAGGTGCGCGCCGCGCTGATCACAGCGGGAGCCGGATACGGGCTGGTACCGGCCGGTACGCAGGCGTACTACAGCACCCCGATGTCGAGCGGCTGGATGCCCTATCCGGTGCCGGGAATCTTTACCGGACAAGAGTTGCGTGGCTTCCGCGAGTGGTTGCCGTCGACGTCATGGGAGGCCCGCATCCAGCTCGCGGGGAGCTTCCGCTCCCCGGATATCGAGGACTACTACGCGACGCCGTACGACCTCGGTTACGAGCGCATGGTGAAGTTCGACCATGACTTCATCGGGCGAGAGGCGCTGGAGAAAATCCGGCCGGAAGACCGCCGTACCAAGCGAACCCTGGTGTGGAACCGTGACGACGTCGTGCGGGTTTTCGCCTCGCAGTTCGGCGACGGCCCCCGGTACAAGGCGATCGAGCTTCCGGTCAGTCATTACGGCTGGAACCAGTTCGATGTCGTGCGTAACGCGTCGGGCAGGCAAGCCGGGGTTTCCTGCCACGCCGGATACAACGACGGACGGCTTCTCTCGCTGGCGATGCTGGACCTCGGAAACGCGGAAATCGGCACGGAACTCGTCCTGACCTGGGGTGAGCCGGACGGCGGCTCGCGCAAGCCACAGGTCGAGAAGCACGAGCAGACCGAGATCCGCGTCGTCGTCGCGCCGGCACCCTTCACCGGGACGGTCCAGCGCATGCGGCGCGCCGACCTCGATGACAAGGCCTGACGATGACTGCTGAGCTGATCGACGGGAAGGCCGTCGCCGCCCGGGTCCGGCAGGAAGTGGCCGACGGGGTGGCCGAACTGGTCGCGCAGGACGGCCAGGCGCCCGGTCTGGCCACGGTTCTCGTCGGCGAGGATCCCGCTTCGGAGGTGTACGTCCGCAACAAGCGCCGGGCATGTGTCGCGGCCGGAATGGTGGACCTGCACCGGCGGCTCCCCGGCGACGCGTCCCAGCAGCAGATCGACGAGGAGATCGGCAGGCTCGCCGAAGATCCGGGGGTCAGCGGCATTCTGCTCCAGTTGCCGCTGCCGGGGCACCTCGACCCGGACGCGCTCATCGACCGGATCCCGGCCGGCAAGGACGTGGACGGGTTGACCGCCGGCAACGCGGGCCTTCTCGCCCAGGGGCGCGACGGTCTGCGCCCCTGCACGCCGTCCGGGGTGGCGCGACTGCTCGACGAGTACGCGGTTCCGCTCGCCGGCGCGAAAGTTGTCGTGGTGGGGCGCTCGGTGCTGGTCGGGCGGCCGATGGCGCAGCTGCTGCTGGCCCGGGATGCGACGGTGACCCTGTGCCATTCCCGGACGAAGGACCTGGCGGCGGAGGCCCGGGAGGCGGAGGTGCTCGTCGTCGCCGCCGGGGTGCCCGGGCTCATCGGACGGGAGTCGGTCCGCCCCGGCGCGACGGTGATCGATGTCGGGATTCACCGTACCGAGAACGGGTTGCGCGGCGACGTTCGCTTCGCCGAGACGCGAGGGGTCGCGGGGTTGCTGACGCCGGTTCCGGGCGGCGTGGGGCCCATGACGATCGCCATGCTGCTGGCCAACACCCTCCAGGCGGCGCGATGGCAGCAGAACCGAACCAACGAACTCAGGAGCTCGCAATGCAGTGGGTGACTTACGACGCCGGTGAAGGGATCCGGACCGGCATCATCGACGGCGAGTCTGTTCGAGGACTCGCTCCCGGGACAACGCTTGAGGGCTTACTCTCGCGGGGAGTCGAAACTCTCCACGAAGCCGGCGCCGATGCCCGCCGTTCGCCCACCGAGGTTCGTCCGCTCGAAGACGTCAAACTCCTTGCCCCGCTTCGTCGTCCGCCCTCGGTCCGGGATGCGCTGTGCTTCCTTGATCACCTCCGCAACTGCAACCGCGCGCTGCACCGTGACCCCACGCTGCATCCCGCGTGGTTCCAGCGACCCGCGTTCTACTTCGCCAACGCCGATGCCATCGTGGGTCCCTACGATGACGTCCCGATCGCTCCCGGGTCGGGAATGTTCGATCTCGAACTGGAGGTAGGCGCCGTCATCGGCCGGGGTGGACGCGACCTGCACCCCGATACCGCCGAAGAGCATATTGCCGGTTTCACGCTCTACAATGATTGGTCCGCGCGAGATCATCAGCAGCTCGACCGGGCGCAGGGAATCGGAATGGGCAAGAGCAAAGACAGCGCGATCACACTCGGACCCGCTCTCGTCACGGTTGACGAACTGGAGCCCTACCGCCGCGACGGTCGCCTTGCCCTGGAACTGTCCGCATCGGTCAACGGCCAAGAGCTGACGCGAGGCTGTCTCGACCAGATGGACTGGACGTTCGGCGAGGTGCTGGCATTCCTGTCCCGTGGCACCGACCTGCGTCCCGGGTCGGTCGTCGGATCCGGCACCGTTCCCGGAGGATGTCTGCTCGAACATGTGGACACGCCCGACCTGGCCGGCTTCACACGGTGGCTACAGCCGGGCGATGTGGTCAGCCTCCGCGGTGAAGGTCTCGGTGAGACGAGCCAGAAAGTCGTTGCGGGACAAGACGTCATCCCCCTGCGGGTGCTCGGCTAGTGGCCGTATTCGTGCTCGTCCATGGCGCCTACCACGGTGGCTGGTGCTGGCGGCGGGTGGCCGGGCCCTTACGGGAGCGGGGCCACACTGTGCATACCCCGACGCTCACCGGCCTCGGCGATCGTGCGCATCTCCTGACCGCCGAGGCCGGCTTACACACGATGATCGACGACGTGGTGGGGGTTTTCGAGGCCGGGCAATGGGAACAGGCCATCATCGTGGGGCACAGCTTCGGTGCGCTGCCCACCTTGGGCGCGCTGCCGAGGATTGCCCACCACATCGCCCGCGTCGTGATTCTTGATGGCATCGTGGTGCCCGCCGGTTCGAGTGGCTTCTCCGGACTCGACGAAGTCGCTGTGGCGGAACGCAAAAAGGCCGCGGCGGCGCATGACGGTCTCTCCATTCCCCCTCCCCCAGCGGAGTTCTTCGGGGTGACCAAGCCGGACGACGTCGAGTGGGTTACCCGGCGGCTGACACCCCATCCGCTGCGGTCGTATCTCGAGCCCCTCCCACCCTTCGACGGACCACTCGATGCGGGCCTTCCGGTGGTCTACTTGCGGTGCACCGAGCCGGTTTTTCCCGGCGTGGCCACCTCCGCGGCATTCGCACGGGCGCAGGGTTGGACATGCCGCGATATCCCCGCCGCCCACGACGCCATGATCACGCACCCCGATCGGGTCGTCGCCGAACTGTCGGAAATCGCGAAAGACGCCGTCGGTCCGGAAATGTAGCGTCGTTACCAGGCGTTGTCCGTGCCCAGGAACAGGTCCGCGATCCGCCACTCGCCTCCCGCGTGTTCGAGCCGGAAGGTGAAGAAGCCGGTCGCGATCACACCCGAACCCCCGCCCGCATTCGACGTCAGCAGCAGATAGGCGTGCACCACCGCCCGGCCGGAATCCGCACTGCGGAAGACCACGTTGACCAAGTTGTGCCGCCGCTGATCGGTCTCCGCATCCCACGCCTGCCGCACGAACTCCAGGATCGCCACACGCCCGGCGACGGGCCCCAAGTCAGTCTCACCCGCGATCTTGAACGTCCACGTGGCATCCTCGGTCAGAACACCTTCCAGCGCCGCCAAATCGTGCTGGTCCAACGCAAACGCGTACCGAACCAACGCCTGCCGGACGGCGAACTGCTCCCCCGCATCGAGTGCCACCTCACCCGGATCGATCGCAGCCAGATAGGTACTCCCCCAGCCGGCAACGGCCTTCGTACTCATGCGACCTCCTCGTGCGCCGGAGCGGTCAGCTCCACGACGCGCTCCAGGTAAATGCGTTTGACGGCGAACACCAGCTGTCCGTCGACCCAGGCAAGGTCGTCCTCGTAACGACCGACGCCTTGCCGCGTCCACGACTCCGACCACCATTCGACCAGCAGATAGGTCCGGGCCCGGATACCGTCGCTCAGGTCCAGTCCAATATTGGTGATGAGGTGGCGGCTGCCCACGGCCGATCCGAGCGCCTCCCGGTAGACGGCCACGAAGTCGCCGGCCCCGTGGTGCTCATCGCCGTTCAAGATCAGGCGTACATCCGGGGAGCACAGGGCCGCGAGCGCGTCGTAGTCCTGGTCGTCGACGACCCGCGCGTAATGCTCGTAGAAGCGCGCGACTGCGGCCTCGTCAGCGTTGCTCATATTTCCGCCTCGCGATCTGCGCTGGGGGCTGTGTTCGGTGGCAGTCTGACTCGGCGACATACCCGTACGCCATAGATTTCGGAACATAGTCGGGGCCCGTCCTATTTCCCCGCGTCCATAGACGGCAGCTCATCCCGCTCCCTACGATCTGGCAATACGGTGGCCGCGACGTGCAGTCGTATTCCCTCCGGAATCTCCTCAACACCTCGGCGTTCTGGTGCCGCGATCACGCGTTGGATGGGACGGCAAAATGGGTCAACTGGATGGCAAGGTCGCTTTCATCACCGGCGCGGCGCGTGGGCAGGGCCGTTCTCATGCCGTGTTGCTGGCGCAAGAAGGCGCCGACATCATCGGCCTCGACATCTGCGAACAGGTGGCGACGGTCGCCTCTCCGATGTCGCGGCAAAAGGACCTCGACGAAACGGTGGCCCTGGTCGAGAAAACAGGTCGCCGCATGATCGGCGTGAAAGGCGATGTGCGTAACCGCGCCGACATCCAGCGCGCTCTCGATCTCGGGCTCGCCGAATTCGGGCGCCTGGACATCGTGCTCGCCAACGCCGGGATCCTTGCGTTCGGGCTCAAACCCTATGCCCGGTCGGAGCAGGCCTGGCAGGACAGCCTCGACGTCATGCTGACCGGCACCTGGAACACACTGCAACTGACCGCGCCGATCCTCGTCGAACAGGGCCAGGGTGGCGCCATCGTCGTCACCAGCTCGTCCGTGACCAGGCAATGCATCACCACGAACTTCGACGGCGGGTTCGACGGTTACCACGCGGCCAAGTACGCGCAGGTCGGCCTGATGACCGCCTACGCCGGCCGGCTCGCCGAATACAACATCCGCGTCAACACCTTCCACCCGTCCGGCGTGGCCACGCCGATGATCATGGACGGGCACTTCGGCACGTGGGCCGAGGAAAACCCGGACTACACGGTCGCGAACGCGCTTCCGGTGGCGTGGATGGAGCCGATCGAGGCAAGCCAGGTGATCTTGTTCCTGGTGAGCGAAACGGGAAGGTACCTCACCGGTCAGGACGTCTTCGCCGACGCGGGTCAGACCAACGGTTGACGACCGGTTCATTTTCCGGCGGTACGAACAGAGAGGACGACAGAAATGGGTCAACTGGACGGCAAGGTCGCTTTCATCACCGGCGCGGCGCGTGGGCAAGGCCGTTCCCATGCCGTGTTGCTGGCGCAAGAAGGCGCCGACATCATCGGCCTCGACATCTGCGAACAGGTACCGACCGTCGCCTCCCCCATGTCCCGGCAAAAGGACCTCGACGAAACGGTGGCTCTCGTCGAGAAAACAGGTCGCCGCATGATCGGCGTGAAAGGCGATGTGCGTAACCGCGCCGACATCCAGCGCGCTCTCGATCTCGGACTCGCCGAATTCGGACGCCTGGACATCGTGCTCGCCAACGCCGGCATCTATGCGGTCGGGCTCAAACCCTACGACAAGTCGGAGCAGGCGTGGCAGGACAGCCTCGACATCATCCTGACCGGCACCTGGAACACACTGCAACTGACCGCACCGATCCTCGTCGAACAGGGCCAGGGTGGCGCCATCGTCATCACCAGCTCGACGGTCGGTGTCCGGTGGGTCACCACGAACTATGACGGCGGATTCGACGGCTACAGCGCGGCCAAATACGGACAGGTCGGCATGATGACCGCCTACGCCGGCCGGCTCGCCGAATACAATATCCGCGTCAACACCCTGCACCCCGGCCCGATCAACACGCCGATGGTGGCGAACGAGCACTTCGCCAAGTGGGGCGAGGAAAACGGGCCGCTGATCGCTTCCTTCGCGAGCGCACTGCCCGTGACGTCGATGGAACCGGTCGAAATGAGCAAGGTGGTCCTGTTCCTGGTCAGCGATACGGGCAGGTATGTGACCGGGCAGAAGGTCGTGGTCGACGCGGGCCAGACCAGCGTTCCGCCGGCCGGTGGCGGCACTTTGATGAAGCACCCCTCCGACGGCTGATCACACAGAGGAAGACGAAATGCGTGGAAACAGAGTGGTTGCTGCGCTTCTCGCCGGCGCGGTCGCATGGACACTGGCCGGCTGCGGGTCCTCCGGCGACCCGGGCAGAGCCTCCGGGACCGAGGCCGGCACCGGCTCGCTGGAAGCCAAGGACAACAAGGAAATCGTCTATATCTCCATTGGCATGTCCAACGCGTACGACGTCGCCTACCGGAAGTCCGCCAAGGCGGAGCTGAGCAGATACGGGTACACGCTGACGACGCTCGACGCCAACTTCGATCAGTCGAAATCCGACCAGGTCGTCCAGCAATACCTGGCGACAGGGAAAACGCCGGCCGGTTTCCTGTGGCAGCCCGTCGATCCGTCCGCCGGCGCCAACTCCAGCCGCCTCCTCGCTCGTCGCGCGCCCGTTCTGCAGGTCTCCCAGCTTCCGCGCTCGGATGCGGCATTCGGTTACGCCGCCACGAATCAGGAGGCGGTCGGCGAACAAATGGGGAAACTGCTGCTGGAAGCCAGAGCCAAGGCGACGAGCATGGGGGTGAAGCTGCACAGCAGCGGCGGCAATCTCCTTTATCTGGACGGAACTCCGGGCTCGCCGGCACTCGACGACCGCTACCGGGGCATCATGAAGGCGACCCAGAGCGCGCCGTTCACCATGATCAGCCGCGCCGCCGGCGGTTTTGATTCCGACGCCGGTTACAAGGCCGCCAACACGACCATCCCGCAGTTCAAGGGTGAAGGCATCGATTTCATCGTCGCCTTCAACCTCGGGGTCGCCAGCGGCGCCGTGCGAGCGGCACAGCAAAACGGGCTCGCCCTCGGCCAGTCGACGTTCCTGGTGGCCGGTGACTGCGGGACCGGGCAGATGAGCCAGGTCGCGAGCGGCCTGATCTACGGCACCGTCGTGCAGTCCGGCTACGTCGAAGGTCTGGTCAGCGCCCGCTCACTCGTGCAGCGCATCGCCACCGGGAAGACCACTCCGGACACCGTGACGCTGCCGGTCTCCGCGACCGAGCCGCCGCTGACCGCGACTCCGCCGAGCCAGGTGACCTTCATGGACGTGCCGGCCGCCACGGCGACCAATTTGGACACCCGGTATTGGGGCGTGACCTACAACGAAGCGTGCTCCGGGACATGAACGAGAACATCGACGCGGGGCGCGACGAAAAAGGTCAGCCGCTGCGACTTGCCGTTCGCCGCGTCTCGAAGCGGTACGGGGGTGTACAGGCGCTCGACGAAGTGTCGTTCGAGCTGCGCGCCGGGGAAATCATGGCGCTCCTCGGCGAAAACGGTGCCGGTAAAAGCACGCTGGTCAAGGTGCTGGCCGGTCTCGTCGAACCCGATGCCGGGGAACTGTTCGTCGACGGCAGTTCCGCTACTTTCTTTCCGGCCGCCGCTTCGCAGGCAGCCGGCGTCGCGGTGGTGCACCAGGAGTTCAGCTCGGTTCCCTCGCTGACGGTCGCCGAAAACCTCGCGCTCGGGGCGGCGGATCGCACCGGCCGGGTGTGGTGGCCGCCCACCCTCGCCAAGCAGGCCCGGCCACTTCTCGACCGGGTGGGACTGGACCACCTCGACCCGCGGCAACGGGTCGAGACGCTCAGTGTCGCTGAGCAGCAGCTCCTGGAGATCGCCCGGGTACTGGCTCGCGACGCGAAGGTGGTCATCTTCGATGAACCCACGGCGGCTCTGTCGGACCGTGAGATCGCGCGCGTCCTGCAGACCATTCAATCCCTTGCCGCGGAAGGGCGAAGCATCATCTACGTCACCCACCGGCTGCCGGAGGTGTTCCACATCGCCGACCGCGCGACGGTCGTCCGAAATGGACGGACCCGGGAGGCGGTCCGGGTCGAGGACGTCACCCCGGATGCCGTGATTTCGATGATCCTGGGCCGGCAGTTGAGCAACATCTATCCGCCGCGGCGAGAGGTCCCGGACGGCAACGGGTTCCCAGTCGTCCTCGAGGTGGCCGATGTCCTGGCCGAAGGTCTGCGCCGGCCGGTCACGCTGTCCGTCAGCCGCGGCGAGATCCTCGGCCTGGCGGGGCAGCTCGGCAGCGGGTGCAGTTCGGTGACGAGGGCACTCGCCGGCATGATCCCTGCGACGGCGGGCCGGATGTCCTTGTGCGGCACCGAAATCACGAGGACCTCGCACGCGCACCGGATCCGGCACGGAATCGCCTACTGCTCCGGCGACCGCAAGCTCGACGGCATGTTCGCGGACAAACCCGTCTACCAGAACATGTCTTCGCCGTGGCTGTCTTCGATCTCACGGGCCGGTTGGCTGCTGCGCCGCCACGAACGCGTGCAGGCCGAACGGCACGCGTCGGCGTTCACCGTCGACACCCGGCGCATGACCTCGGCGGTGGGCGTGCTCAGCGGCGGCAACCAGCAGAAGGTCGCGCTGGGAAAATGGCTCGGCATCAACCCGAAAGTCGTGCTGGTGGAGGAACCGACCCGAGGCGTCGACGTCGGAGCACGCTCGGAGATCTACTCCCGGCTCCGGGAGCTCAGCGATCAGGGAACGGCCGTCGTCGTCGTGTCCTCGGACACCGCCGAACTGCACGGCCTGTGCGACCGGGTCGCGACGTTCTACCGCGGCGCGATGACCCAGCTGCGCACCAGTGCGGAATGGACCGAAGACCAACTGGTACTGGAAGTCATGCACAACCCCGATGAGGTCTTGCGATGAGCCAAACTTCGTCCGAAGTGGACACTCTGCCGGCAGCGCCGACGCCGAAGCCCGAGCGCGCCGATGCGCGCCAGGCGAGCCTGCGCCTGCTCAGCTGGGGCGTGCCCATCCTGGTCATCGCGGTGATCGTGGTTCTCGCGCTGACCACGCGCGGCTTTCTCACCGCCGATAACATCAAGGCGGTGTTCCGCAGCGCCGCCTACACCGGAATCGTCGCGGTGGCGATGACCCCGATGACCGTGTCCGGCAACTTCGTTTCCCTGGCCACGCAGCAAACCGCGGTGGCGGGCGGGATGTTTCTGGTGCTACTGCTCAACACCGGGTTCCCGGTCATCCTCGCTGTCATCGTGCTGGTGGCCGCCGTGGTGGCGACCGGTGTGGTCCAGGCGCTGCTCGTCGCCGCCGGACTCAACCCGATCATCACCACACTCGCCGCGGCCTCCATCTTTCTGGGTGCCACCAACACGTTCAGCGGCAGCAAGCCTGTCGCGCTGGCGGGTCCGGTGCTGGGCTGGGGCAACTCCTCGGTCATCGGGATACCCATCGAAGTGCTGGTGTTCGGGGTGTTCACCGTCGTGGTGAACATCGGCTTCACCCGTACCACCCTCGGTCGCGCAACGGTGCTGACCGGATCGAACCGGCGTACCGCGGCTATCAGCGGCCTGTCGTTCCGCCGGGTCACCCTGGCCGCGTTCGCGGTGTTCTCCCTCGGCATCGCGGTGGTCGCCGTGCTGTATCCGGCCGGCTACCGCAGCGTCACGCCGGACACCTTGAACACCCTCACCTTCGACGTCATCGGGGCGCTGCTGGTCGGCGGGGTCGCCATCACCGGCGGCAGGGGCACACCGTGGCGGTCGGCCGTGGGCGCGGTGTTCATCGCGACTACGACCAATGTGTTGCTGCTGCACGGGTTGCCGCCGGGCAAGGTCGCGTTGTTCACCGGCGCGATCATCACGGCCGCCGTCGTACTGCTGGTGTTCGTTGAGCGGAGGAGGTCCCTCGCATGAGCGTGCTGCCCGCTGTCCGGCGCTCGGTTGCCGGTTATCTGCGCCCGGTGGTCCTGCTCGTCGCGACGATCGTGGTGATGAGCGTCGCGGTGCACAGCTTCAGCGGTGAGTCCGCCGTGTTCGCCGTCCTGGAACAGGTTGCCATGCTGGGACTTCTGGCGCTCGGCGTCTCGGTCACCATGGTGGCGGGAGAACTCGACCTGTCCATCGTCTCGACGGCGGTGGTCGCGGCCATCGTCGGCGCCGAGCTCTCCGGCGAAGGCGCGGCGGTCATGATCATTTCCGCGGTGGCGGCCGGCGTCGTGACCGGCGGCGTGCAGGGCTACCTCATCGCCCGGCTGCGGATCAACTCGATCATGTTCACCATCGGCACGTCGATCCTGCTCGGCGGTCTCGCCTATGTCGTGGCGGACAACAAGCCGGTGCTGCTGACCGACTTCGCGGTGTCCGACCCGTTTCTCGAGCAGCACGGTGCGTTCTCGCTGAGCAGCATCATCGCGCTGGGTGCGTTCGCGGTCGTCGGCGTGTTCTACGGGCTGACGCGGTTGGGCCGGCATGTCTACGCGATCGGCGGCGGCCGGCAGGAAGCCGAAGCGGCGGGCATTCGAACTCGCCGCGTCATGGCGTTCACGTTCGCCGTATCAGGCGGCTGCGCGGGCTTGGCCGGTGTTCTGGCGAGTGTCCGCAACGGCAGCGCGGCGCCGGGCGCCTTCACGGAGCTTTTGCTGCCCGCGGTGGCGGCCTGCCTGATCGGCGGCATCAGTCTGCGAGGCGGTCGCGGCAGCGTCGTGCACGTCCTGCTGGGAGTCGCCGTGCTCGGCACCATTTCGGCAGGGCTGGCCGTGAACGGCTCGCCGGAATCGGTGAACCAGCTGGCCCAGGGCGCGCTGCTGCTCGTCCTGCTGGGCCTGGAGTTCGGCGCGCCCCGCATCGGCCGTGGGCGCACCTTGCTGAAACAACCAACGTTGCCACAATGAGCGGTTAGACTCGACCATGTGACTGATCCTCGTCCCCTACTCGGCGAACCGCTCCCGTTGGACCTCGTGAACACCCGCTGGACCCACCGCGGGGCGACGCGCGATCTGCTGGGCTCGCTCGACGGGCTGGCGACCTGGCTCGAATCCCACGATCTCACCGGCGATGCGGACGCGGCCACGCTCGAGGCGTTGCTGCTCACGCGTGACGCGCTGCGCTCGCTGCTTCTGGCCGAGCCCGGTGCGCGGCAGAGCCTGAACGAGATCCTCCGGCACGGCCGGGTGCGCCGGATACTCGGCCCGGACGGCCCGGTCAGCGTCGCGGAAACGGACGATCCCTCGTGGTATCCCGCATGGCGCGCCGCCGAGGAATACTTGGGGCTGCTCGAAAAGGCCCCGGACCGCATTCGTTCGTGCGCCCATCCCGACTGTGTCCTGTACTTCTTCGACGTCTCCAAGAACGGCACCCGAAGGTGGTGCTCCATGTCCGGCTGCGGGAACCGGTTCAAGGCCTCCCGGCACTACGCCCGTCAGCGTGCGGCGCCACTCGCCTAGCTTGAGTTTTAACCTGTTCGGCGTGGTCGGGGGGTGACCGGTTTGGCTTTCGTGGTCGTGGTCGCGGTGACGGTGTGCACGTCGTGGCGGTCGGCGGGTTGCAGGTTGCGGCGTCCGGCTGGTCGGCCGGGGCCGGGTCGGGAGGGTTTCGGTGCACTGGCTGGACAGCCGGCCTGTGGGCGCAGGTTCCGAAACCCGCG